>NZ_JBARXZ010000163.1:0-29756 GCF_049647605.1 Mycobacterium sp.
AACCAGGGGTTTTTGCACCCGAACGTGAGTTTGGGCGTAACCGGGGGGTAGTTAGAAGGAGTGCTCTTCGGCGGGGAAGGTCCCACTGGAGACCTCGCTGGCGTACTGCGTTGCCGCCCGGCGCAGCTCCCCGCCGACATCGGCGAACCGTTTGACGAACTTCGCCGTTCGGCCCGACGTCATACCGGCCATGTCCTGCCACACCAGCACCTGGGCGTCACAGTTCGGTCCGGCGCCGATACCCACGGTGGGGATGGTGAGCTTGCCGGTGATCTGGGTGGCCAACTCGGCCGGCACCATCTCCAGCACCACGGCGACGGCACCGGCCTCGGCGACGGCGATCGCGTCGGCGATGGTCTGCTCGGCGGCGTCACCGCGGCCCTGCACCTTGAATCCGCCGAGGCCGTTGACGCTTTGTGGGGTGAAGCCGATGTGTGCGATCACCGGGATGCCGGCCAGCGTCAGCGCGGAGATCTGCTCGGCGGCGCGTTCACCGCCCTCCAGCTTGACCGCGTGGGCGCCGGTCTCTTTCATGAAGCGGGTGGCGGTCGCCAGGGCCTGGGCGGGGCCGCCTTCGTAGCTGCCGAACGGCAGGTCGGCGACCACCAGTGCATGTGGAGCGCCCTTGACGACACCGCGCACCAGCGGGATCAGTTCGTCGATGGTGATGGGGACGGTGGTGTCATACCCGTAGACCACATTGGCTGCGGAATCGCCCACCAGTAGTACCGGAATGCCGGCTTCATCGAATACTCGTGCCGTCGAATAGTCGTAGGCGGTGAGCATGGACCACTTGTGGCCCTCGCTCTTCCACTGCTGGAGGTGATGGGTGCGAACTTTGAACCGCTTCGCGGGCTGATCTTCATCGGTCTTCACGGCAGCGCCGTAGACAGTTTGCTCAGACATCGATGTCCTCTGTGCTGGTCGGTTCGCTCCTCGAGGCCCGCATGACGGGTCCCCGGGTCGGCTGACGGGCTCAAGTCTGCCAGGCCGTCATGCTCAGGTGAACACCGAGTTGAGTGGAGTTCCTCACAGCATCCGGTGTGGGGACATACGATCGCCGCATGCAACGGCTCAGCGGCCTCGACGCCAGCTTCCTGTATCTCGAAACGCCATCACAGCCTTTGCACGTGTGCTCGATTCTCGACGTCGACACCTCGACGATGCCGGGCGGATACACCTTCGAGCGCCTCCGGGACGAACTTGCCATCCGGGTCGCGGCGATGCCGGAGTTCCGCGACAAGCTCGCCGACAGCCCATTCAACCTGGATCATCCAGTGTGGGTGGAGGACAGGGATTTTGACGTCGACCGACATCTGCACCGGATCGGGTTGCCGGGGTCGGGCGGCCGCGCCGAGCTGGCCGAGATCTGCGGACACATCGCGTCGCTGCCGCTGGATCGCACCAGACCGTTGTGGGAAATGTGGATCATCGAGAACGTTGCGGGCACCGACGCCGAGGCCGGTGGCCGGCTGGCGGTGATGACAAAAGTCCATCACGCCGCCGTCGACGGTGTCACCGGCGCCAACCTGTTGTCGCAGCTGTGCTCCACCGAACCCGTGGCCGAGCCGCCTGCGCTGGTGCCCGGCTCCGGTGACGCCAGTCAGTTCGAGATCGCGGCCCGGGGCCTGGTTCGTTTTGCGAATCGGCCCGTCCACCTGGCCACCAAGGTACTGCCGTCGACGGTCACCACAGTCGTCGATACGGTCCGCCGCGCGGTGGCGGGCGAGGCGATGGCCAGCCCGTTCAACGCCCCGCAGACGGCGTTCAACGCCAATGTGACCTCACACCGCAACATCGCCTTCGCTCAACTCGACCTCGAGGACGTCAAGAAGGTCAAGAACCACTACGGGGTCAAGGTCAACGACGTGGTGTTGGCCCTGGTCTCCGGAGCGCTGCGCCACTACCTGCTGGAGCGGGACGAATTGCCCGACGCCTCCCTGGTGGCGATGGTTCCGGTGTCGGTGCACGACAGATCGGACCGGCCCGGGCGTAACAAGGTGTCCGGCATGTTCTCGAGCCTGGAGACCAACATCGCCGATCCCGGGGAACGTCTCGCGGCGATCGCACAGGGCAGCTCCGTTGCCAAGGAACACAGTTCGGCGATCTCGGCGAACCTGCTCCAGGACTGGTCGCAGTTCGCCGCCCCCGCGGTGTTCGGCGCGGCGATGCGCGTCTACGCACGGTCCCGGCTCACCGAGGCTCGGCCCGTGCACAACCTGGTGTGCTCCAACGTGCCCGGCCCGCAGGTGCCGCTGTACTTCCTGGGCTCCGAGGTCAGGGCGATGTACCCGCTGGGGCCCATCTTCCACGGCTCCGGTCTGAACATCACCGTGATGTCATTGAGCGGCAAGCTCGATATCGGCCTGGTGTCGTGCCCGGAGTTGCTGCCCGATCTGTGGTCGATGGCCGATGACTTCCACACCGGCATGGAGGAGTTGCTCGTCGCGGCCAACAGCTGACATCGTGGCGTCAGGAGGCGCGCCTAGCTGGGCTTAGGGGTTTCCCGGGACCCGCATGGCAGCATGTTGCCCATGAGTTCGCGTCGACGCAACCGTTCCTTTCGCGCCGCCCTGATCGGGCTCACGACGGCAGGACTGGTGCTGGGAGTGGCCGGCTGCACCCGGCAGGTCGACGGGGACCCGGTCGCCGCCGGTGCCGGACCGGGCACCAACGTCACCTGGGAGCCGTGCAAGTTCACCGGCGGCACCAAGGAGCCGGATCTACCCGAAGGCACCCAGTGCGGTTTCCTGGCGGTGCCCGTCGATTACGACGAACCCGACGGTGACGCCGTGGACCTGGCGCTGATCCGGTTCCCGGCGACCGGGGACAAGATCGGCTCGCTGGTGTTCAACCCCGGCGGCCCGGGGGAGTCCGGGATCGAGGCCGCATTCGGTCTGATCCCCACTCTGCCGCCCGAGATCCGGGAGCGCTTCGACTTCGTCGGGTTCGACCCGCGCGGAGTGTCCTCCTCGAGTCCGGCGCTGTGGTGCAACTCCGATGCCGACAACGATCGGCAGCGTGCCGAACCGCTGATCGATTACACGCCCGAAGGGGTCGAATACCTCAACAAGCAGACCGAGGAGTTCGTCCAGCGCTGCGTCGACAAGATGGGCGAGGACTTCCTGGCCAATATGGGCACCGACAACGTGGCCCGGGATCTCGACCGGATCCGGGAGGCCGTCGGTGACGAGAAGCTGACCTTCCTCGGCTACTCCTACGGGACCCGGATCGGCTCCACCTATGCCGAACAGTTCCCGCAGAACGTCCGCGCGATGATCCTCGACGGCGCGATCGACCCGAATGCCGACCCGGTGGAAGCCGATATCGCCCAGGCGGCGGCTTTCCAGTCCGCCTTCGACGACTTCGCTGCCGACTGTGCCAAGCGCGCGGACTGCCCGCTGGGTACCGACCCCGCGAAAGCCGTTGCGGTGTACAAGGATCTGTTGGCGCCGTACCAGCAAAAGCCGGCTCCCACCCAGGATCCGCGGGGCCTGTCACATTTTGATGCGACGACGGCGACCATCATGGCGTTGTATTCGCCGATGCTGTGGCGCCACCTTTCCCAGGGCCTCTCGGAGCTCAAGGACGGCCACGGCGACACCCTGCTGGTGTTGGCCGACATGTACATGCGCCGTGACGGCAGCGGTCACTACACCAATGCCACCGACGTTCGGATCGCCGTCAACTGCATGGACAAACCGCGGATCACCGACGAGGCGGTACTGGTCGACGAGGATCGCAGGCTGCGCGAGGTGGCGCCGTTCCTGGCCTTCGGTGACTTCACCGGACTGGTGCCCGAGCAGACCTGCAACATGTGGCCGGTGCCGCCGACGTCCGAGCCGCACGAGCTTTCGGTGCCGGACCTGCCTGCGACGCTGGTGATTTCGATCACTGGGGACCCGGCCACCCCGTATGAGGCCGGGGTGAAGCTGGCCGACCAACTCGGTGGCGGTCTGGTCACGTTCAACGGCACGCAGCACACGGTGGCGTTCCAGGGCAACACCTGCGTCGATGACTTCGCCACCAAGTACCTGATCGATGGCGCGATGCCGCCTCCGGAGGCCAAATGTTGATCGGCGCGCCTCGGTAAAAGAGACCTGAGCGTGACCGGCTGGGGTACGCCGGTCCGCGATGGGCGTGCGACGATGTGTGCATGCGTCGTACCAAGGTCTCGGGCTCGATGCTGCTCGCAGCAGCCTTGTCGGCGTCGATGGCAGGCCTGGTGGCGCCCAGCGCACAGGCCGAACCCAGTCCCAGTCTTGAACCTGTTGTTTCGCAACAGGTTTGGGGCGACTGCTCACAGTTCGGCTATGGACCCGAGGTGTTGCCCACCGCGCAGTGCACAACGGTCTCGGTGCCCTTCAGCGACGCCGATCCCGCCGGACCGCAGGCGGAGCTGGCCGTCATCCGCATCCCGGCGACCGGTGCGCGTATCGGTCCGCTGTTCGTCAACCCGGGCGGACCGGGTGCGTCGGCGGTGGACACCGTGGCCGGGATGGGAGCCGCCCTGGTCGGCAGCCCGATAGCCGAGAGCTTCGACCTGATCGGGGTCGACCCGCGCGGTGTCGGCCACTCCACCCCCGAACTGCGGTGCCGCACCGACGCCGAGTTCGATGCCTGGCGCCACGAGCCGATGGTCGACTACAGTCCCGCCGGCGTCGCCGCCATCGAAGCCCGCTACCAACAATTCGCCGACCAGTGCGCGGCGCGAATGGGCACCGAATTCCTCGCCAGTCTCGGTGCCGCCGACGTGGCCCGGGACCTCGACCGAGTGCGCCAGATTCTCGGCGACGAGCAGCTCAACTATCTGGGCTACAGCTACGGCACGCAGATCGGAACCGCGTACCTCGAGCAGTTCGGTGACCGGGTGCGTGCCATGGTGCTCGACGGAGCCATCGACCCGGCGGTGCCGCCGATGGAAGAGACGATCCGACAGAACGCCGGATTCCAGGCGGCCTTCAACACCTACGCCGCGGATTGTGCACGTTCGGCCGCCTGCCCGATCGGCCAAGACCCCGCGCAGTGGGTCAACCGGTACCACGCCCTGGTGGATCCGTTGGTGCAGCAGCCCGGAAAGACCGTCGACCCGCGCGGGCTGAGCTACTCCGATGCGATCATCGGCACCGGGAACGCGCTGTACACCCCGCGCTACTGGGATTACCTCACCAGCGGCCTGCTCGGCTTGGAGCGCGGCTCCGATGCCGACGACCTGCTGGCGCTGGCGGATGCGTATCAGAAGCGGGACCCGCAAGGGCACTACAGCAATCAGCAGGACGCGTTCAACGCGGTGCGCTGCGCCGACTCGCCGGAATCGACCGATCCTGCCGCGTGGGCCGAATTCGACCTCCGGATGCGTCAGGTCGCGCCGTTGCTGTCCTACGGCGAGTACACCGGGTTCGCCCCGCGCGGTATCTGTGCGTTCTGGCCGGTGCCCGCCACCTCGGCGCCGGGTCCGGCCGCTCCGGCAGCGCCGGGAAAGGTCGTGGTGGTATCGACCACCGGCGACCCCGCCACCCCGTACCAGGCCGGTGTCGACCTGGCTCGTCAACTGCACGCGCCGTTGATCACGTTCGAGGGGTCCCAGCACACCGTGGTGTTCAACGGGCTGCAGTGTGTGGACACCGCGACGGTGAACTACCTCGTGGACGGGGTCGTTCCACCGCCGAATCTCTACTGCTGAGGCCAGCCGACTCACCGTTGTAACACGGAGTTAACAGGCTATGCATACGCTCGCGGTCATGGATCGCCAGAAGGAATTTGTGCTGCGTACGCTGGAGGAACGGGATATCCGCTTCGTTCGGTTGTGGTTCACCGACGTCCTGGGATTCCTGAAATCGGTGGCGATCGCGCCCGCCGAACTCGAGGGCGCATTCGAAGAGGGGATCGGCTTCGACGGCTCCTCCATCGAAGGCTTCGCGCGGGTATCGGAATCGGACACCGTGGCCCGCCCGGACCCGTCGACCTTCCAGATCCTGCCGTGGACCACCAGCGGCGGCGACCACCACTCGGCGCGGATGTTCTGCGACATCACCATGCCCGACGGGTCCCCGTCCTGGGCGGACTCCCGGCACGTGCTGCGCCGGCAGCTGGCGAAGGCCAGTGATCTGGGCTTCTCCTGCTACGTGCATCCCGAGATCGAGTTCTTCCTGCTGCAGCCGGGCCCCTACGACGGCAGCGTGCCGGTGCCCGCCGACAACGGCGGCTATTTCGACCAGGCCGTCCACGATTCGGCCCCCAACTTCCGCCGCCACGCCATCGACGCGCTCGAATCGATGGGGATCTCGGTGGAGTTCAGCCACCACGAAGGCGCGCCCGGCCAGCAGGAGATCGACCTGCGCTACGCCGACGCACTGTCGATGGCCGACAACGTGATGACCTTCCGGTACGTCGTCAAAGAGGTTGCGCTCGGCGAGGGGGTGCGGGCCTCGTTCATGCCCAAGCCGTTCGCCGAGTACCCCGGCTCGGCGATGCACACCCACATGAGCCTGTTCGAGGGGGAGAGCAACGCCTTCCACAGCCCCGACGACCCGCTGCAGCTCTCCGAGGTCGGCAAGAGCTTCATCGCGGGCATCCTCGAACACGCCAGCGAGATCAGCGCCGTCACCAACCAGTGGGTGAACTCCTACAAACGGCTGGTCCACGGCGGCGAAGCCCCCACGGCGGCGTCGTGGGGAGCGGCCAATCGCTCGGCCCTGGTGCGGGTGCCGATGTACACCCCGAACAAGTCGTCGTCGCGGCGCGTCGAGGTGCGCAGCCCCGATTCGGCATGCAACCCGTACCTGGCGTTTGCGGTGCTGCTGGCCGCCGGTCTGCGCGGCGTCGAAAAGGGCTACGTGCTCGGGCCGCAGGCCGAGGACAACGTGTGGAGCCTGACCCCGGAAGAGCGCCGGGCCATGGGCTACCGCGAGCTGCCCAACAGCCTCGGCAACGCATTGGAAGCGATGGAGGGCTCGGAGCTGGTCGCCGAGGCGCTCGGCGAACATGTCTTCGATTTCTTCCTGCGTAACAAGCGCACCGAATGGGAGACCTACCGCAGCACCGTGACGCCCTACGAGCTCAAGACCTACCTGTCGCTCTAATCAGGTCCGCAGGGATTGCCGGGCACCCGGTCCGGTGCGTTACCGTGCTGTCGTGTCCACCCCCAAACCCGCCACGCGGCGCCCCAAGCTGCCCGGCGTCGGCCGGCTCGGTCTGGTCGACCGGACTGCGCAGGCCCACCTCACCCGGCTCGGGTGGGACACCGACGCCCACATCGAACTGCTGTGGTCGCTGTCGCGGGCAGCTGATGCGGACGCCGCCCTGCACGCGATGGTGCGGGTGGCCGATGCGCTCGGCCCGGACTGGGACGAACTCAACCAAGCCCTGCTCAACGACAAAGTGCTGCGCGGCCGGTTGCTGGCGGTGCTCGGCTCGTCGCTGGCGCTCGGCGATCACCTGGTGGCGCATCCCAGCTCGTGGCATCTCCTTTCCGGTGATGACGGCGGGAAGTCGAACTCCCAGACGACACCCCCCGCCACCCTGCCGTCGGCGGGGGAATTGCAGCGGATGTTCCTGGCCGCGGTCGCCGACGTCACGCCCGAAACACCGCCTGCGACAGTGGCTCCCGCCCTGCGCAAGCTGTATCGGGACCGGCTGCTGGTGTTGGCGGCACTCGATGTCGCCCCGACAGTGGAAAACGAACCCGTACTGCAGTTCCCGACGGTTGGCGCGCATCTGGCAGACATGGCCGACGCTGCTCTGTGCGCCGCGTTGCACGTGGCGACCACCGTCGTCTGCAAGGGGGGCACCCCGCCGCGGCTCTCGGTGATCGCGATGGGCAAATGCGGTGCGCGCGAACTCAATTACGTCAGCGACGTCGACGTCATCTTTGTCGGGGCCACCGCGGACGCCACCGAAACCCGGGTGGCCGGCGAGATGATGCGGCTGGCCTCGGAAACCTTCTTCGAGGTCGACGCCGCGCTGCGCCCCGAGGGTAAACGCGGCCAGTTGGTGCGCACCCTCGAATCTCA
The DNA here is from genome assembly GCF_049647605.1 of Mycobacterium sp. GTDB lineage: Bacteria > Actinomycetota > Actinomycetes > Mycobacteriales > Mycobacteriaceae > Mycobacterium. The sequence continues at coordinate 8,013 of NZ_JBARXZ010000163.1, forward strand.
CATCGCCTACTACGAGCGGTGGGCCAAGACCTGGGAGTTCCAGGCGCTGTTGAAGGCTCGCCCGGCAGTCGGAGATGCCGAGTTGGGCCAGCAGTACATGGCGGCGCTGATGCCGATGGTGTGGACCGCCTGCGAACGCGAGGACTTCGTCGTCGACGTGCAGGCGATGCGGCGCCGGGTTGTCGAACTGGTACCCGCCGATGTGCGGGCCCGGGAGATCAAACTCGGCACCGGGGGACTGCGCGATGTGGAGTTCGCGGTGCAGCTGCTGCAGCTGGTCCACGGCCGCAACGACGGTTCTCTCCACGTCACCTCGACGGTGGAGGCATTGGCCGCGCTGGGCTCCGGCGGTTACATCGGCCGCGACGACGCCGCCAACATGACGGCGTCGTATGAGTTCCTGCGGCTGCTCGAGCACCGGCTGCAGCTACAGCGACTCAAACGCACCCACATGCTGCCCGCCCCCGATGACGAAGAGGCGCTGCGCTGGCTGGCCCGTGCCGCACACATCCGGCCCGACGGCCAGCACGACGCACTCGGGGTGCTGCGTGAGGAGCTCAAACGGCAAAGCCTGCGGGTATCGCGGCTGCACGCCAAGTTGTTCTACCAGCCGCTACTCGAATCCATCGAGGGTGCAGTCGATTTCGCGCCGGGTCCGAACAAGGACGGAATGACCAACGAGGCGGCCGAGCGACAGCTGGCTGCGCTCGGCTACCAGGCGCCCCGCAGCGCACTGACGCACCTGGCGGCCCTGACCAGCCAGGGCGGCCGTCGGGCGCGTGTGCAGGCGGTGCTGCTGCCGACGTTGCTGGACTGGCTCTCCGACACCCCGGACCCCGATGCCGGGCTGCTGGCGTATCGGCGTATCAGCGAGTCACTCGCCGACGCCCGGTGGTATCTGGCCAGCCTGCGAGACGAGAGCGCGGTGGCCAAACGGTTGATGCACGTGCTCGGCACCTCGGCGTTTGTACCCGACCTGTTGATGCGCGCCCCCGAGGTCATCCAGCAGTACGCCGACGGGCCCACCGGACCCAAACTGCTCGACGTCGAACCGGACGGGGTGGCCCGCGCACTCATCGCGGCGATGGGGCGCCATACCGACCCGGTCAAGGCGATCGCCGCCGCGCGCACCCTGCGCCGGCGCGAGCTGGCTCGCATCGCGTCGGCCGACCTGCTCGGGATGCTCGATGTCCGCGGCGTGTGCAAGGCGCTGACCTCGGTGTGGGTGGCGGTGCTACAGGCCGCGCTGGATGCGGTCATCCGCGCCAATACCCCTGAGAGCGGCGAGATTCCGGCCCGGATCGCGGTGATCGGGATGGGCCGCCTGGGTGGTGGCGAACTCGGCTACGGCTCCGATGCCGACGTCATGTTCGTGTGCGAGCCGACCGACGGGGTGGAGGAGACCAAGGCCGTCAAATGGTCGGTGACGATCGCCGAACAGGTGCGGGCCCTGCTGGGCACCCCGAGCTCCGACCCGCCACTGGAGGTCGACACCAACCTGCGGCCCGAAGGCCGCAACGGGCCGCTGGTCCGCACCTTGGCGTCGTACTCCGCCTACTACCGGCAGTGGGCACAGCCGTGGGAGATCCAGGCCCTGCTGAGGGCGCACCGCGTCGCCGGTGACCTCGAACTCGGCGAACAGTTCCTGCTGATGGCCGACGCCACGCGATATCCCGAAGGCGGGGTGTCCGACGAGGCGGTGCAGGAGATCCGGCGGATCAAGGCACGTGTCGATGCCGAACGGCTGCCGCGTGGCGCCGACCCCAACACCCACACCAAGCTCGGGCGGGGTGGTCTGGCCGATGTCGAGTGGACGGTGCAGCTGCTGGCGCTGCGGTTCGCCCACAAGATCCCGGCCCTGCACAACACCTCCACGCTGGACTCGCTGGACGCGATCGGCGCGGCCGAACTGATCGCCGAAGGTGACGTCGACCTGCTGAGGCAAGCCTGGTTGACGGCCACCCGGGCCCGGAATGCGCTGGTGCTGGTGCGCGGAAAACCCACCGACCAGCTGCCCGGTCCGGGACGCCAGCTCAATGCGGTGGCGGTGGCCGCCGGTTGGCCCACCGACGACGGCGGCGAGTTCCTGGACAACTACCTGCGGGTGACGCGACGGGCAAAGGCCGTTGTGCGCAGAGTTTTCGGGTAGCCGGTTTCCGCCGTGAGGCGACCCCCCTGCTTTTCATAGAACCCTTGGTGATATCAAGGTTGTGCGGGCTGGTGCAGCACGCGGGCAGGAGGATGCGGTGCGCGAGAAGTTCACGTATGTGCCGATCAGCAACGAGGAGTACGACCGGCAGCAGGCCTTGTACGGGCCGTTTGCGCAGTCCGTGCGCGAGCTGCTGGACGCGACCATCCGCACCACCGTCGACGAGGACACCGTCCGGGCGGCGCAGGCCTCCATCGAGGCGGTGACCGCCAGCCTTCGCGCCCAGCAGCTCGAAGGGCCGTTCGGCGTGAGGTACAGCGTCGACGGGCGCGGGCAGGCGTGGGGTAATCCGGCGATCGGGCTGCGGAACGCATTTGCCCCGCCGCTGAAGATCGAACGGCGCGCCGACGGCCGGTGTGTCACCGAGTTCGACCTGGGCGCGCCGTACGAGGGGCCGCCCGGGCATGTGCACGGCGGGGTCTGTGCGCTGATGCTCGACCACATCCTGGGCGAAGCGGCCAGTGACGGCCACAAACCCGCCTTCACCGGCACCATCTCGTGCAAGTACCTGCGGGGGACCCCGCTGGGGGCGTTGCGCGCCGAGGCCTACATCGAGCGCGTCGACGGCGTCAAGACATTTGCCCGCGGATTCATCGCCGACGAGGAGGGTCCCACCGTGGAGGCCGAGGGCGTGTTCATCCTGCCTTCCTGGGCGCGGGACACCGGCTAGATGCGCCTGGGCTTCTACGTCAGCACGGGCTTCCTCGATACCCGTGAAGCCGTCGAAATCGCCAAGGCCGCCGACGATCTCGGCTACGACGGGCTCGGGGTGCCCGATCATGTCGTCAACCTCGAGACACTGCAGACGCCGTATCCCTACACCAAGGACGGCCAACGGCGCTGGCAACCGTTCACCCACTGGCCCGACCCCTGGGTCCTGATCGGCGCCCTGGCCGCGGTGACCACCCGCCTGCGATTTGTCACCACCGTCTACATCCCCGCCATGCGTGAGGTGTATTCCTCGGCCAAGGCGATCGGCACCGCGGCCTATCTTGCGCAGGGGCGCTTGGATCTCGGTATCGGCGTCGGCTGGTGCCGCGACGAATTCAGCTTGCTGGACCAGCAATTCGACCGGCGCGGCCGCCGCACCGACGAGATGCTGGAGTTGATGAAGCGGCTGTGGGAGCCGGGGTGGACGGAGTTCGACGGCGAGTTCTATCAGACCCCGCGCCTGGAGATGGAACCGAGCCCGCCACCGATCCCGGTCCTCGTCGGCGGACTCTCCGACATCGCGCTGCGGCGGGCGGCCCGCCACGACGGCTGGATCGGGGACCTCATCAGTACAGACCGCGCACTCGACGGTGTCGACCGGATCCGCCGGATCCGCGCCGAAAACGGGCTGTCCATGGACGGTTTCACCGTGCTGACACCGCTGACGGACGCGTTCACCCCGGAGCACTACGAGCGCGCCGAAGCCGGTGGGATCACCCACATCCTGACCATGCCGTGGATGTTCTACAGCGGCCCGGACGCCACTCTCGCCGAGAAGATCGACGGGATGACCCGATTCCGAAAGGATTTGGGTCTGTAACCCAGTCGCCCGTCGGCCCCGGATCTTGTGGGCGCGGCTAGCGGCGCGAGACCGCCAGTGCGCCCGGACCGGCGAAGGCCAACAGCAGCAGCGCAAAGCAGAACAGCACCGCCGGCTCGCCTTGGTTGTTGATGGGCCAGAAGTCGGTCGGGATGTGCTGCCAGAAGTAGGCGACGGCCATCTGTCCGGCACCGACCAGGGCGGCGAGCCGGGTGAACAGGCCGATCGCCACCAAGAGGCCGACCACAACCTCGATGACACCGGCGTACCAGTACGGCCAGGTACCGAAGGGCACTTGCGGCCCGCCGGGCCAGCCGAGCAGTTTCGAAGTGCCGTGCAGCAGGAACAGCAGGCCTACGACGATCCGGAACACGCCGAGGGCAAGTGGGGTTCGGGCGTTGAGCTGTGCATCGAGTTGCGTCGTCATGGGCCCACCCTACTATCCGGACCATAGTCCGGATAGTGAACTGGCGGTTACTTGTCCTGCATCACGATGACCCCGGTACGGCGATCCGGCTCACCGGCTCAATCCAATTCGAGAAGCACGGTCACCGGGCCGTCATTGACCAGCGACACCGACATATCGGCACCGAACACCCCGGTCGCCACGGTCGCTCCCAGCCGGCGCAACTGCGCGGCGAATGCGGTGACCACCGGCTCAGCCGCCGCCGCGGGCGCCGCCGCATTCCACGACGGGCGACGCCCTTTGACGGTATTGGCATACAAGGTGAACTGGCTGATGACCAGGATGGGAGCGCCGGCATCGGCGGCGCTGCGTTCATCATCGAGAATGCGTAACTGCCAAAGCTTTTCGGCCATTCGCGAAGCGATGTCCGCGTCGTCGTCGTGAGTGACGCCGACCAGCGCCACCAGCCCCTGCGGGGCCGGTTCGATGGCGCCGACAACCTCGCCGTCGACGCTCACGCTCGCCGATGTCACACGTTGCACAAGAACCCGCATGGGTAGCAACTACAGCACACCGGCCCGGCGGCGCCGGTGTTCAGGCGATGGACTCCCGGAACGCCACCCCCTTCTGTGTCGCTGCCATCCAGTCAGCCATATCGACGACGGGATGAACGTCGAACACATTCAACGGGTTGAACTGCGACACCCCCTCGAGAATCCCGGCAAGATCGTCGGTCTCGATGACGGCGTACCCGCCCGTGCCATCAACCCGCCCGACGAACTGGTGAAATGTGGTTCCCTGCGGAGGCTGCCACTTCGAGAACAGTTCCGCGCCGCGCCGAACGGCTTCCTCGTTCTCCCGCTCGGACCCGTTGAGCCGACTGACCCACGACATCACGTATTTCATGGTTCCTCCTAGCGCCTGTGTGGATGTGGTGGCGATGTGGAACCGGAGTGATCCGGTGGCACACGCGAGTCAGTGTGCTCCCGGCGGGCGCCGGGTTCGCGGCTTTGAACACGGCAACCGAGGTGTCGTTGACGACGGAATCACCGGGTGGCTGCCAGTGCGGTTGCTGACCGGCGCGGGCGCGATGTTCGCAAGCCGGTTCGTCGTCGACGCCGATTGCCCAGGGGTGCCCGAAGTATTTGCCGCGGCGCTCGAATGCTGCCGGTGGGAAACAGCAGTGGCGCAGAAACAACAGTGCCCCGCCGCGATGCGGCGGGGCACTGTCACGCTGTGTACTTACACGTCGTACCTACACGTCGTACCTACACGTCGTACTTACACGTCGTACTTAAACGTCGTAGTACAGGCTGAACTCGTACGGGTGAGGACGGATCTGGATCGGCAAGATCTCGTTCTCCCGCTTGTAGGAGATCCAGGTCTCGATCAGATCCTCGGTGAACACGCCACCCTCGGTGAGGTACTCGTGATCCTCTTCGAGCCTGTCGATGACCGCGGCCAGCGAGGTGGGCGCCTGCGGGATCGCGGCGGCCTCGTCCGGCGGCAGCTCGTAGAGGTCCTTGTCGACCGGGGTCAACGGCTCGATCTTCTTCTTGATGCCGTCGATACCGGCCATCAACATGGCCGCGAACGCCAGGTACGGGTTGCCCGAGCTGTCCGGGCAACGGAACTCGAGGCGCTTGGCCTTCGGGTTGTTACCGGTGATCGGGATACGCACACAGGCCGACCGGTTGCGCTGGCTGTAGACCAGGTTGATCGGGGCCTCGTAACCGGGCACCAAACGCTTGTAGGAGTTCACCGTCGGGTTGGTGAACGCCAGCAGCGACGGCGCGTGGTGCAGGATGCCGCCGATGTAGTGACGCGCGATATCCGACAGACCCGCATACCCGGCCTCGTCGTGGAACAGCGGCTTGCCGTCCTTCCACAGCGACTGGTGGGCGTGCATGCCGGAGCCGTTGTCGCCGAACAGCGGCTTCGGCATGAAGGTGACGGTCTTGCCGTTCTGCCACGCGGTGTTCTTGATGATGTACTTGAACAGCTGTACATCGTCGGCCGCGGCCAGCAGCGTGTCGAACTTGTAGTTGATCTCGGCCTGGCCGGCGGTGCCCACCTCGTGGTGGCCGCGCTCCAGGATGAAACCGGCGTTGGTCAGGTTGGTGGCCATCTCGTCGCGCAGGTCGACGTAGTGGTCATACGGGGCCACCGGGAAGTAACCGCCCTTGGGGCGAACCTTGTAACCGCGGTTGGGGGAGCCGTCGGCCTCGAAGGGCTCACCGGAATTCCACCAGCCCGACTCGGAATCCACCTCGTAGAAGGTGCCGTTCATCTTCGAGTCGAAAGCCACCGAGTCGAAGATGTAGAACTCGGCCTCGGCGCCGAAGTAACAGGTATCGGCAATACCGGTGCTGGTCAGGTAGTTCTCCGCCTTGCGGGCCACGTTGCGCGGATCCCGCGAATAGGCCTCACGAGTGAACGGGTCATGCACGAAGAAGCTCAAGTTCAGCGTCTTGGCGGCACGGAACGGATCAATGCGGGCGGTCGAGGGATCCGGCAGCAGCATCATGTCGGATTCGTGGATCGACTGGAATCCGCGCACCGACGAACCGTCGAATGCCAATCCGTCCTCGAAGACGCTCTCGTCGAAGGCGGCGGCCGGGATGGAGAAATGCTGCACGACACCAGGCAGATCGCAGAAACGGATGTCGACGTACTCGACCTTCTCGTCCTTGATCAGCTTGAAGATGTCGTCAGAGGTCGTTTCTGCCACTTAGCTACTCCTTCTGTGCAGACGTACTGCGCATGGCTCGTCATAGGGCTTGTCTGATTGTGCGTGCAACCCGGCCTGACGGTATGGATCGCATGTTGCACGCCCGTCAAGCACATGTTGCGTGGAAGTTACGCAATCAATATCACCCTATGCTGGGTTCATGGCTCGAGCGCTATCGTCCTGGCTGTCCGGTCCCGAACCTGCGGATTCCGGACTGTCTGCCTACCCCGGCGAAGTATTCGGATTCCCAGAGTCCGGGCCCGGATCGGCCGCGCGATCCGGCCGGCGGTTCGGCGCCTTACTGGCCGACTGGCTGATGGCCTACGGCCTCGCCGGTCTGTTGGCCGGCCTCGGCATAGTGCCACTGGCCATGCTGTCCACCGCCGTGCTGGTCATCTGGCTGCTGGTGGGGGCGATATCGGTGCGGCTGTTCCAGTTCACCCCGGGTCAATACATGTGCGGCCTGATGGTGGTGTCCATCGACAACCGGATGCACGTCGGCCTCGGCCGGGCACTGTCGCGAGGATTGCTCGTGACATTGGTGATCCCGGCTCTCTACATGGACAGCGACGGCCGCGGCCTCCAGGACAAGTTCACCTACACCGCCGTGGTCCGGCGATAGGGGACCGTCACACCTGGTGGCGGATCTCACCGTTCATCATCGTCAAATCGACGTTCGCGGCATGGATCTCATGCGGGTCGATCTCGAGAATGTTCCTGTCCAGCACGATCATGTCGGCCAGCTTGCCGACCTCCAATGAGCCCACCCGGTCATCCAGCCGGATCTGATAGGCGGCGCCGAGGGTGTTCGCATGGACCGCCTCGGCGACCGTCAGCACCTGATCGGCAGGCGCCAGCACCGCGGCCCCCGGATCGCCGATGAGCTGCCGGGTGGCGCCGATCTGGATGGAGTCCAACGGCCGGTAGGTGGAGAAGTAGCCGGCCGCCGGCCAGTCGGTCCCCAACGAGATCCGGCCCCCGGACTCCAGCACATCCCGGGCGCGATAGAACAAGTCCTTGCGCGGCGACCCGTAGCGGCTCGCCAGATTGGTCACGGTATCGGGATCGGCGGAAAACCAGTTCGCCGAAAACTCAGCGACGACACCGAGCTCGCCGAACCGCGCGCTGTCAGGATCCTCGACATACACCAGATGCGCCACGGTGTGCCGGCGATCCCGCGGCGGATTCGCGGCGATCGCAGCCTCGATGGCGTCCAGACCGGTGCGGACCGTGCGCTCACCGCAAGCGTGGATGTGCACATCAAAACCGGCCGCATCGACGTCACGAACCAGCTGATTCCACTGTTGCGGCGTGAACGGCGAACCACCGATCGCGTCCGGCTTGTCGGCGTACGGCTCGAGCAGCCACGCGGTGTAGCCCTCCTGGGTGCCGTCGCCGATGATCTTCACGACATCGACGGACACCAGCTCCGTCGACACCCGGCTACGGATATCCCGCAAGTTCGCCACCGCATCGTCGAACGGCGGCGACTTGACACTGTAGGAGGCCACCACCCGAAACGGCAGCGCCCCGCGGTCCTCGACATCGGTGTACAGCGCGATGAGCGTGCCCTGGTCACCGCCGACGGGCGGCACCCCGGCATCGAACAGCGACGTGATACCCGCCGCCGACGCCTTCGGGAGCCACTCCTCGAGCAGCCGCGCCATGGTGTCCGCGGAGATGGGCTCGATGGCATTGACCAGGCTGAGGACCGCATCCACTTCGAGCACATACCCGGTCGGATGGCCGTCGACGTCCCGCACGTAGTAGCTGAAACCCGGGATGGGATCCGGGGTGTCACGGCTGACACCGGCGATCTCGAGGGCCTTGCTGTTGGCCCACATGCTGTGCCCGTCGATGGCGAAGAAGAAGCCGGGACGATCCGGGAGCACACTGTCCAGATCCGCGCGGGTGGGACCCTCGGGGCCGAACATGTCGACCCGCCAACCGAACCCCCGCACCGGGCCGTCCGGATGGGCCTGCGCGTACTGCGAGATGGCGTTGAGCGCATCCTCTTTGGTGGGCACCTGCAGATCGACGCCGGTGGACAGGAAGGCGCCCAGGAACGGGTGGATGTGGCCCTCGACGAAGCCCGGCATCAACAGCCGCCCGCCCAGATCGATCACCTGGGTGGTAGGACCGGAAAGTGCCAAGGCGCCCGCGTCGTCACCGACGTAGGTGATGGTGTTGCCGGTGACGGCCACGGCCCGCGCCCACGGCGCCGGGCCCGCCACGGTGTAGACGGGGCCGTTGTGGAACACAAAATCCGCAGGGCCGGCGGCCGGCGGTAGGGCGGACGCGGTCGGTGCACGGTGCGTCGCGACGGTGGCACCCACCGCGGTGGCCGTCATCGCGACGGCGGCAGCTCGCAACGCATGCCGACGGCTCAACGGGCGGTCGACAGCGCGACCGTACGCAGCAAAGTGCGGAGCCCACTCACACGCGGTGCACATCGTGGCCGCCCCCTGGTCCCGGCCGAACCGACGTCGGCAGCGCGCGAAGTATGTCGCGGCACCTGGACGGAACGCAACCCCCGGCGAGGACGGAAATGCTAGCGGCGCTGCACTTTGCGCTGCACGCCACGCAGCTTCGCGGCGTTCGGCATCGGGCCCTTCGGCATGGCCGCGGGACCGACCTTGCTGCCCAGAGCGACCAGACGGGACTCCAGCGAGTCCATCTGCTTGACGCTGATGTTGGCCGGCAACTTGTTGAGGTAGCGCTCCAACTTTGCCAGCGGCACCTCGTCTTCGCCGTTGCCGACGATGACGTCGTAAATGGGCACTTCACCCACGAGGCGGGCGGTGCGCTTCTTCTCCTGCGCCAGCAGTGGCTTCACCCGAGAGGCATTGCCCTCACCGACAAAGATCACGCCCGGTCGGCCGATCACCCGGTGCACGGCGTCGAAATGCCCCGTCGCCGCGACTCCGGGGGTCACCCGCCACCGGCCACGCAGGTTGTCCAGCGCCCACGCCGCGGCACCGGTCTGCCCCTCGGCCTTGCGATACACCGACTTCTGCGCGCGCCGGCCGAAGATGATGAACGCGACCAGCGCACCCAACACCACGCCGAGCGGAATCAGCATGTACATGGTGAACCCGCCGGCGGCCACACCCACGCCCACCGACGCCGCCACGATCAGGACAAACGCCCCGATCATGTAGGGCAGCAGCCGCTTGTCTTCCTTGCGCTGCATCTGGAACGCCTGCCACAGCTGACTGCGGCGCTGCTTGGACGCAGCCTTGCGGGCGGCCTTCGCCTGGGCCTTGGCTTCTTTGTTCTTCGCCCCAGACGAAGCCTTAGAACGGGATTTCACCATAAGTGTCAGGATACGGCTGAGTCAGGGCACAGCGAAGCCGGGCACATCAGCACCGGCCCGGCGCTTCTCGACGGCCTGCGCGTAGAGCCGGCCGGCCCGGTACGACGACCGCACCAGCGGCCCGGCCAGCACACCGGGGAACCCGATGCCCTCGGCGTAGGCGGCATGCTCGACGAACTCCTCGGGCTTGACCCACCGCTCCACCGGATGGTGGCGCGCGGACGGCCGCAGGTACTGGGTGATCGTCACCAGGTCGCAGCCGGCACCGAGCAGATCGTCGAGTGCCACCCGGACCTCCTCGGGAGTCTCGCCCATCCCGAGGATCAGGTTCGACTTGGTGACCAACCCGAACTCGCGCGCCGCCGTGATGACGTCGAGGCTGCGCTGGTACCGGAACGCCGGGCGGATCCGCTTGAAAATGCGTGGCACCGTTTCGACGTTGTGCGCCAACACCTCCGGGCGCGACTCGAAAACTTCCAGCAGCTGCTCGGGGATGCCGTTGAAATCGGGGATCAGCAACTCCACCCCGGTGCCCGGGTTGAGCTTCTTGATGTAACGCACCGTCTCGGCGTACAGCCAGGCGCCGCCGTCGGGCAGATCGTCGCGGGCCACCCCGGTGACCGTCGAATAGCGCAGCCCCATCGCCTGCACGCTCTCGGCGACCCGGCGGGGCTCGTCACGATCCAGATCGGTGGGCTTGCCGGTATCGATCTGGCAGAAATCACAGCGGCGCGTGCATTGCTCGCCACCGATGAGGAACGTCGCCTCGCGGTCTTCCCAGCATTCGTAGATGTTGGGACAGCCGGCCTCTTCGCACACCGTGTTCAGGCCCTCGCGCTTCACCAGAGCCTTCAGCTCGGTGTACTCGGGACCCATCTTGGCCCGGGTCTTGATCCACGGGGGCTTGCGTTCGATCGGGGTCTGGGCGTTGCGCACTTCGAGGCGCAGTAACTTCCGACCTTCTGGAACGACACTCACTTCGACGATCCTACGCTGGTCACAGCCGCCTCCGACCCCCACCGGACCGGCAGGGCGCCGTCGAGCGCATCACACACCGCCGTAGCCACCCGGGCGCGGACGTCGGCCACCGGGACCGGCCGGCCCAACTCCGCCGACAGCGACGTCACGCCGGCATCCGAAATGCCGCACGGCACAATGCTGGCGAACGATCCGAGGTCGCAGTCGCAGTTCAGCGCGAAGCCGTGCAGGGTCACCGACCGGGACACCCGGATCCCGATGGCGCCGATCTTGCGTTCCGGACGCAGACCGTCCGCCGGCAACCAGACCCCGGAACGGCCGTCGACCCGGCCCGCGTCCAGACCCAGCTCCGCACACACCGTGATGAGCGATTCCTCAAGACGCCGAACAAAATTCACCACATCCAACGGCTCCACCAAACCGACGATCGGGTAGCCGACCAATTGGCCCGGACCGTGCCAGGTGATCTTGCCGCCGCGATCGGTGTCGACCACCGGAGTGCCGTCCTGCGGCCGCTCACCGTCCTCGGTGCGCCGGCCCGCGGTGTACACCGAGGGGTGCTCGAGCAGCAACAAGGTGTCCGGCCCACCGGCCACCCGGGCGTCGGCGAGTTCCCGCTGCAGCTCCCAGGCGCTGAGGTAGTCGACGGTGTCGAGCTGTCGGACGTCGACCGGATCGTTGCTGGATCTGATGGAACTCATGACAGTCAAACTACGCCCGGTCGTCACGGCCGACGGCGTAGGTCAACGCCTCACCGATGGTCTGATGATGGAACTCGAAGCCGGCGCGCTCGAGCGCTGCCGGGATCGCACGCTGCCCGGTCAACACACCCTCCTCGGCGAACTCACCCAGCACGGCGCGGATCGCGAACCCGGGAACCATCGCCGGCGTGGGCCGGTTCAGCGCCCGCCCCAGCGCAGCGGTGAACTCCGCATTGGTGATCGGAGCCGGTCCGGTCAGGTTCACCGGCCCGACGAGCTCCTCGTGGAAGATCGCGAACAACAGCGCCCGCACCTCGTCCTCGAGACTGATCCACGGCAGGTACTGCCTGCCGCTACCCAGCCGGGCGCCCAGCCCGAACCTGAACAACGGTTTGAGTCGGCCCAGCATGCCGCCAGAGCGCGACAGCACCAGCCCCGTCCGGACCAGCACCACCCGGGCGTCCAGCGCGGTCGCCGTCGCGGCCTCCCAATCCACACACAGCCGGGCCAGGAATCCGGCACCCGGCGGGCTGCCTTCATCCACGATCCGGCCCCGGGTGTCGCCGTAGTAACCGACGGCGCTGGCATTGATCAGCGTCGGCACCCCTACCTCGGCCACCGCGGCGGCCAACACCTCGGTGGGGGCGATGCGGCTGTCCCGCAGACTCTGCTTGAACGCCCCCGACCAGCGGGCACCGCCGACGTTGACGCCACACAGGTTGACCACCGCGTCGACCCCGAGAAGGCCGTCGGGATCGAACTCGCCGGAATCCGGGTTCCAGTGCAGCTCATCGGCATTCGACGGTGCCCGGCGCACGATGCGCACCACCCGATGGCCGTCGGCGCGCAACGCCGCCACCAACGCCGAACCGATCAATCCAGACGAGCCCGCGATCGCGATCGCGGCGGGTGGCACGCGCACAGGTGCCTTACAGGCCCAGGTCGGCCTCGAACGCGCCCTCTTCGAGACGGCGTTTGACCGTGGTCAGGAAGCGGCCCGCGTCGGCACCGTCGATGAGCCGGTGATCGTAGGTCAACGGCAGGTAAGACACCGAGCGGATACCGATCGACTCGTTGCCGAACTCGTCGACGATCACCCGCGGCCGCTTCACGATGGCACCGGTACCCAGCATCGCCGCCTGCGGCGGCACCAGGATCGGGGTGTCGAACAACGCGCCCTGGCTGCCGATGTTGGTGATCGTGAACGTGCCGCCGGAGAGCTCATCCGGCTTCAGGTTCCCCGACCGGGCCCGGCCGGCGATGTCGCTGATGGCGCGTGCCAACCCGCCCAGCGACAGATCGCCGGCGTTGTGGACCACCGGCGAGAGCAGGCCCTGATCGGTGTCCACCGCGAAGCCGAGATGCTCGGCGTCGTAGTAGGTGATCTCCTTGGCGTCCTCGTTGTAGCTGGCGTTGATGTTCGGATGTGCCTTCAGCGCATCGATCACCGCACGCGCGATGAACGGCAGGTACGTCAGGTTGACACCCTCGCGCTCGGCGAAGCTCTTCTTCGCCTTGGCCCGCAGCGCCACGATCTTGGTCATGTCGACCTCGTGGACCTGCGTCAGCTGCGCAGTGGTCTGCAGCGATTCGCGGGTCTTCTTGGCGGTGATCTGCCGGATCCGATTGGCCTTCTGCTTGGTACCGCGCAGGTGGGCAAGCGGGCTGTCGGCGGCGGGAGCGGCGGCTGCCGGTGCGGCGGCGGGCTTCTCGGCCGGGGCCGGGGCTGCCTTCTTGTCCTGTGCCGCGGCGAGAACATCCTGCTTGCGGATGCGGCCACCGACACCGGTGCCCTTCACCGCAGCCAGGTCGACGTTGTTTTCGACGGCCAGCTTGCGTACCAGCGGCGTGACGTACGGGCTGCCGTCACCGCTCGGCTCTGCCTTGGGCTCGGGCTTGGTCTCTTGCTTGGGTTCCGGTTTCGGCTCGGGCTTGGGCTCGGGCTTGGGTTCCGGTTTGGCTTCCTGCTTGGGTTCCGGTTTCGGTTCCGGCTTGGGCTCGGGCTTGGGTTCCGGCTTGGGTTCCGGCTTGGCTTCCTGCTTGGGAGCAGGAGCGGCGCCCTTGGCGCCGATCTTGGCCAGCTCGCCACCCACGGCCACCGTGTCGTCCTCTTCGGCGGTGATGCTCAGCAGCGTGCCCGCGACCGGCGACGGAATCTCGGTGTCGACCTTGTCGGTCGAGACCTCGACCAGTGCCTCGTCCACCGCAACTTCATCGCCGACGCTCTTGAGCCAGCGGGTCACGGTGCCCTCGGTGACCGATTCGCCCAGCTCGGGCATGACCACCGAGGTGGACTCGCCGCCGCCCGAGGACTTGTCGGGCTCCGGTTCGGGCTCCGGTTCGGGTTCCGGTTCGGCCTGAGGTTCCGGCTCTTCGGCCTCTTCGGCTTCTTGGGCGGGTGTCTCCTCGGCGGCACCGGCGCTGCCGCCCTCGGATGCGTCGCCGATGACCGCCAGCTCACCGCCGATTTCGACCGTGTCGTCCTCCTGGGCGACGATCTTGGTCAGCACGCCGGCGGCGGGCGACGGGATCTCGGTGTCCACCTTGTCGGTGGACACCTCGAGCAGCGGCTCGTCGACTTCGACGGTGTCACCTTCTTGTTTCAACCAGCGGGTGACAGTCCCCTCGGTGACGCTCTCACCGAGTGCGGGCATCTGTACGGAGACGGCCATGCTGTGGACTCCTCGAAGGTCAGTCGTCACGGGTCGAGTTCCGGCTTACCACACCGTCGTGTACCGGTTCAGAAACCCAGGTGCATTCTGCGGATTCCCATCCTTTCACTCCCGGTGGACGGTCACACACTCAGGGTTGGCCTCCCGCTCTGGCACTATCGAAGGGGTATCGCCGGTGACAGTAGAAACGAGGAGCTAACCCGGGTGGGATTGTTCGACAGGTTCCGTCGAGGACGTGCCGCACGTGGCGGCGACCCTGCAGCTGACCTGCGATACCTGCATGAATGGACAACCGCGCACACCGGAGTCGAGGCGTTTGTCGAACCGAAGACCACCGTCACCGAGCTGACCGTGGTGCTGGTGGCGCACGACGGCGAATGGACCCGCAGACGCGTCGGCGGTGAGGCCGGGGCCCGGCGGCTGTCCAGCCAACTCCAAATCCCGGTCTACGACGTGCAAAAAGTGGGCTACCCCCAACGAATGCGGGATTACGACGCGCGACGCCGGATCGAACGCCGGCGCGCACTGCGCGACGAGCTCGAACGGCCGGCCGACGAGGGGCGGGGAACCGGATAGCGCACACCCCGACGGGTGGCAGCACAAGCAAAGCCTTGATTCCGGTACCGGCGGTATGAGGTACTTGCTCGCATGACAACTGCTCCGACATTCGTCGACAGTGCCGACGGCGTGCGCATCGCCACCTACGAAGAGGGCAATCCGGACGGGCCGACGGTGGTGCTGGCCCATGGCTGGCCCGATTCACACGTGCTCTGGGACGGGGTGGTGCCGAAGCTGGCCGATCGCTTCCGGATCATCCGCTACGACAACCGTGGTGTCGGGGCATCCTCGGCGCCCGTGCCGGTCAGCTTGTACACGATGGAACGGTTCGCCGACGACCTCGAAGCCGTGATCACGACGTGCAGCCCGGGGCGGCCGGTGCACGTGCTCGGTCACGACTGGGGGTCGGTGGCCACCTGGGAGTACCTGAGCCGGCCCGGCTCCGCGGCCAAGGTGGCGTCGTTCACCTCGGTGTCCGGTCCCAGCGCCGACCACTACAAAGCCGCGATCTTCAGTGCCCTGGCACGGCCATACCAACCGAGACGCTTCCTGCGAGCCGTCGAACGGCTGCTGCGCCTGACCTACATGATCCCGCTGTCGGTTCCGGTGCTGACCCCGGCGATCCTGCGGGCCAGGTTCGGCGGGGGACGGGCCGCGGTGCTGCTCACCGACGGGGTGCCGCGGTCGCAGCGCTTCCGCAGCGACTCGGCGGCAACGGATCTGGTGAACTCCCTGAAGATCTACCGGGCGATCCTGCGGCGCTCGCCACGCGACTACCGCCGTGACCACCACGTCAGCGTGCCGGTGCAGCTGATCGTCAACACCAAAGACCCGGTGGTCCGCCCGCACGGTCTCGACGGCATATCCCGCTGGGTGCCACAGCTGTGGCGCCGCGACATCGAGGCCGGGCATTGGGCGCCGATGTCACATCCGCAGGTATTGGCCGCCGCCGTGACCGAGCTCGTCGACCATCTCGACGGCCGGCCCGCCGCTCGCGGGCTGCTCCGGGCGCAGGTCGGGCGGACGCGCGCCCCGTTCGACGACACCCTGGTCACGGTCACCGGGGCGGCCAGCGGTATCGGCCGGGCGACCGCGCTGGCATTTGCCGCCCAAGGTGCGGAACTGATCGTCAGCGACATCGACAAAGCCGGCCTCGACGACACGGTGGCCGCCATCTCCGCGGTCGGTGCACCGGCGCACCCCTACGTCGTCGACGTCTCCGACGCCGAGGCCGTCGAACGATTCGCCGCCGACGTCTGCGCCACCCACGGCATCCCCGACGTCGTCGTCAACAACGCCGGGGTCGGTCAGGCCGGCAGCTTCCTCGACACCCCGACCCAGCAGTGGGACCGGGTACTCGAGGTCAACCTCGGCGGCGTCGTCAACGGTTGTCGGGCCTTCGCCCGTCGACTTGTCGAACGTGGCACCGGTGGCCACATCGTCAACGTCGCCTCCATGGCCGCGTACGCGCCACTGCAGAGCATGAACGCCTACTGCACGTCCAAGGCCGCGGTGTACATGTTCTCCGACTGCCTGCGTGCCGAACTGAGCGCCGCCGGCGTCGGGTTGACGACGATCTGCCCCGGCGTCGTCGACACCAACATCGTGCACACCACCCGGTTCGACATCCCGGCCGACAAGGCCGAGGCGGCACGCAAGCGGGCCGAAAAGCTGTTCACCGCACGGCGATACGGCCCAGAGAAGGTGGCCGCGGCGATCCTGGCCTCAGTGGCACGCGACACCGCGATCCGGCCGGTCACCCCCGAGGCGCACCTGCTCTACGGGTTGTCCCGGCTGGCGCCGCAGGCGTTGCGCAGTGCCGCCCGCAGCTCAGTTGTCTAGCTGCTGGAGTGCCGAGGTCGACGTTTTGGCGCATTCCACTCGACCTCTTGCGCCCAAACGTGAGTTTGGGCGCAAGAGAGAGGCTCAGCCCTGTGCCGCGATGTCTTCCAAGACCGCGAACATGGTCCGTGCCGGCACCCCGGTGCCGCCCTTGCCGGTGTAACCCCACGGGCTACCGGTGTTGTACGCCGGACCCGCCACATCGATGTGCACCCACTCCACACCCTCGGCCACGAACTCCCGCAAGAACACCCCGGCCACCAGCATGCCGGCGAACCGCTGCCCGCTGATGTTGGCCAGATCGGCGACAGTGGACTTGAGGTCATCCTTGAGCTCGTCGGGCAGCGGCATCGCCCAGCCGTTCTCGCCGACCTCCTGCGAGATCGCCGCCACCCGGTCGCGGAACTCGTCGCTGCCCATCACACCCGGGTAGCGGGCACCGAGCGCGACGGTCTGAGCGCCGGTCAACGTCGACGTCTCGATCAGATAATCCGGCTTGTCCTCACATGCCCGCACGATCGCGTCGGCCAGGATCAGCCGGCCCTCGGCATCGGTGTTGAGCACCTCGACGGTGGTGCCGCCGTACTGGGTGAGCACATCGCCCGGACGCTGCGCGGTAGCCGACGGCATGTTCTCGGCCATCGGCACGGTGGCGATCACGTCGACCGGCAGCTCCAGCTGTGCGGCCAGCACCACGGTGGCGATGACGGCGGCCGCCCCGCCCATATCGGAGGACATGTGGTGCATCGAGGCAGCCGGCTTGATCGAGATGCCACCGGTGTCGAAGGTGATTCCCTTGCCGATGAGCGCCACCAACTTGGCCTTCTTCTTGCCGCACTTGTAGGTCAAGCGCACCAGCCGCGGCGGCCGTGACGAGCCCTGGCCGACGCCGACGATGCCGCCGTAACCGCCCTTCTCCAGCGCCTTCTCGTCGAGCACCTGCACCGTCAGGCCCGCTGCTTCGCCGAAAGCCTTTGCCTGAGCCGCGAATTCGGCCGGGTACAGATGGCTCGGCGGAATGTTCACAAAATCACGGGCCGTCGCCACCGCGGTGGCCACCGCAGCTGCCCGGGCCGCGGACGCCTTGACCGCCTTGGACGCACTGGAGGTCAGCGCGGTGATCTTCTGCAGCCCGCCGTCTTTGGGGGCGGTCTTGCTGCTGCGGAAATCGTTGAACCGGTACGCGCCGAGGATCAAGCCCTCGACGGCGCTCTCGAGGTCCAGATCGGACAGGGTGGTGATCACCGTCTCGGTGCCGTTGAGGGAACGCGCCGCCACGCCGGAAACCTTGCGGATGACATCGGAGGGCCACTCGTCCTGAGGCTTACCCAGACCGACGGCCAGCACACTGGCGACCGGCAGCGACGGCACCACCAGCCGGGTGAGCTGTTCGGTGCCGCTCTTGGCGCCCAGCGCCGCCAGCGCCACCTCGATCTCTCCCACGGCTTCGGCGTCCAGGAACGGGTTGGACACCACCTTCGGTCCACCGTCGTCGACCACTCCGACGATCAGTACGGCCGAGCCGACGCCCCGTTTCGGGAGCGACGTGGCGACGGCGACGGTAGGGGACTGGTAACCGGTATGGGTGCTCACGGGGTTCACCCTAACCACCAGCCACTAGGGTGGTTGGGCGTGAGCTCCGACAGTCCCAGCGACCTGCTGCATGCGCCCCTCGAAGACCGCCACCGCGAACTCGGCGCCAGTTTCGCCGAGTTCGGTGGCTGGTTGATGCCGGTCGCCTATGCCGGCACCGTCACCGAACACAACGCCACCCGTGAGACCGTCGGCCTGTTCGACGTCAGCCACCTGGGCAAAGCGCTGGTCACCGGGCCCGGCGCCGCAGAGTTCGTCAACAGCTGCTTGACCAACGATCTGCAGCGCATCGGCCCCGGGAAGGCGCAGTACACGCTGTGCTGCACCGAGTCGGGCGGCGTCATCGACGACCTGATCGCCTACTACGTCAGCGACGACGAGATCTTCCTGGTACCCAACGCTGCCAACACCGCGGCCGTGGTTGCCGCACTCAAAGAAGCGGCCCCCCAAGGTCTTACGATCACCGACGAACACCGCTCCTATGCGGTGCTCGCCGTGCAAGGGCCCAAGGCCGGTGAAGTGCTGACCGCCCTCGGCCTGCCCACCGACATGGACTACATGGGATACGCCGACGCCGAATACCAGGGCGTCCCGGTCCGGGTGTGCCGCACCGGCTACACCGGCGAGCACGGCTTCGAGCTGCTGCCGCCGTGGGATCGCGCCGGCGTGGTGTTCGACGCCCTGGTCGAGGCGGTGCGCGCCGCCGGTGGCGAACTCGCCGGCCTCGGCGCCCGCGACACCCTGCGCACCGAGATGGGCTACCCGCTGCACGGCCACGAACTGTCGCTGGACATCTCGCCGCTGCAGGCCCGCACCGGTTGGGCGATCGGCTGGAACAAGGACACGTTCTGGGGGCGCGCCGCGCTGCTGGCCGAAAAACAGGCCGGACCTGCACGGACGCTGCGCGGGCTGAAGGCGCTGGGCCGGGGTGTGCTGCGGCCCGAGTTGAAAGTGCTCGACGGGGAAACCGCCGTCGGTGTCACCACCTCGGGAACCTTCTCTCCGACACTGAAAGTCGGGATCGCATTGGCGCTGCTCGATACCGGCGCCCACATCGCCGACGGCGATCACGTCACCGTCGACGTGCGCGGTCGAGCCATCGAATGTGAAGTGGTCAAACCACCGTTCGTGACGGTGAAAACCCGCTAGCGCGCGGTTATACAATCGCTTCCATGACCAACGGCCACCTCGATTTCACCCTTGCCCGCAACCCCGCACCGGCAAGCGATGAGGTAAGGGCCGCAATTCTGGCCGAACCCGGCTTCGGGCGCTATCACACCGACCACATGGTGTCCATCAGCTACACCGCAGGCCGCGGCTGGCATGACGCGCAGGTGTTGCCCTACGGGCCGATCGAACTCGACCCCTCGGCTGTGGTGCTGCATTACGCGCAGGAAGTGTTCGAAGGCCTGAAGGCCTACCGCTGGAACGACGGCTCCATCGTGTCCTTCCGGCCGGATGCCAACGCCGTCCGGTTACGCTCCTCGGCCCGCCGGATCGCGATTCCCGAACTGCCCGAAGAGGTGTTCCTCGAATCGCTGCGCCAGCTGATCGCCGTCGACGAAGCCTGGGTGCCGCCGGCCGGCGGTGAAGAGTCCCTGTACATCAGGCCGTTCATCTTCGCCACCGAACCCGGCCTGGGGGTGCGCCCGGCCAACGAGTACCGCTACCTGGTGATCGGGGGACCGGCCGGCGCCTACTTCAAGGGCGGGATCAAGCCGGTCAGCGTCTGGCTGTCCACCGAGTACGTCCGGGCCAGCCCCGGCGGCACCGGCGCGGCCAAATTCGGCGGCAACTATGCCGCGTCGCTGTTGGCGCAGGCCGAGGCCGCCGAACACGGCTGCGACCAGGTGGTGTGGCTCGACGCGGTGGAGCGCCGCTATGTCGAAGAGATGGGCGGGATGAACCTGTTCTTCGTCTTCGGTAGCGGCGGGTCGGCCCGCCTGGTCACCCCGGAGCTGTCCGGTTCGCTGCTCCCGGGCATCACCCGCAATTCGTTGCTGCAGTTGGCAACCGATGCCGGCTTCGCCGTCGAGGAACGCAAACTCGACGTCGAGGAATGGCGCAAGGGAGTGGCCGCCGGCGAGATCACCGAGGTCTTCGCCTGCGGAACCGCCGCAGTGATCACGCCGGTCTCACAGGTCAAGTACGGGGACGGTGAATTCACCATCGCCGACGGCGAGCCCGGTGAGGTCACCATGGCGCTGCGCGACACCCTGACCGGAATCCAGCGGGGCACCTTCGCCGACACCCACAACTGGATGACCCGGCTCGGCTAACCGGTTCCGGCCAGCAGGCCCAGCGCTGTCACCGTCGTCGTCACCTCGACCGCGGCGCCCAACACGTCACCGGTGATCCCACCGAAGCGGCGCACACAATGCGCCACCAGGGCGGCGATCAGCGCCATCGTCACCAGCACCACCACCGGGCCCTGCCACAGACGTGGCGTGGCGAACCCGGCGGCCACCGCCAGCGTCGCCACCCAGACCGCCACCACCCAGGCGGGCTGGGTGGCGGCAACGGCACCGCCGAGCGAACTGCCCGCCGCGGCCGGCACCGACCGTCGACACACCAACACCACCGCAACACGTCCCGCGGCCACCGCGACCACGATGGCAACCGCGTTCAGCGCCGAAAACGCCGCCGCCTGCGCCACCACCGTCACCACCACCGCGGCCACCCCGAACGGGCCCGCGGTACCGCCACGCATCACGGCCAGGGCGCGTTCCGGCGGGCCGTAACAACCCAGGCCGTCGACCGTGTCCGACAAGCCGTCGATGTGCAGGCCGCGGGTCACCAACAACAGCGCGGCAACCGCGAACAACCCCGGCAGCAGCCCCGGCGAGAACACGGCCGATGCGCCGATGCTGACCCCGGCTGCGAGAGCGCCCAGCGCGACACCCACCACCGGTAACGCAGTCAGCGCACCCCGTTCCACCGGTGTCCGGGTCCGGATCGGCACCACCGTTGCAAACGCGAACGCACCGGCCAGCGAGCGGATCACGTCGGGTCGGAATCCGAGCGGCCGGCCACCTGCGCCGAATCGAACGTCGCCATCTCGGCCAACGTGGCGACCGCGGCGCGCAGCACCGGCAGCGCCACAACCGCGCCAGTCCCCTCACCGAGGCGCATCTTCAGATCGAGGATCGGTTCGAGTTCCAGCTGCGCCAACGCCAACGAGTGCGCCGGCTCGGTCGACCGGTGCCC
>NZ_JBARXZ010000164.1:0-59966 GCF_049647605.1 Mycobacterium sp.
GCCCTGCATCTGGGTCCCGTGCTCACCGACGAGGACCGGCAGTATTTGACCTGTGATGCCACCTGCGAGGTGTGGTTCGAACGGGCCGGCCAACCCATCGGGGCCGGGCGGGAAACCCGCACCATCAGCCGTCGACTCCGCCGCGCCCTGGAATATCGGGATCGCTGCTGTGTGGTTCCCGGCTGTGGGGCTACCCGCGGGTTGCATGCTCATCACCTGCAGCATTGGGAGGACGGCGGCCCCACCGACCTGTCGAATCTGGTGCTGGTGTGTCCGTTCCACCACCGGCTGCATCACCGCGGCGGCATCAGTCTGACCGGACCCGCCGAACACCTGGTGGTCACCGACGCGTCGGGCCGAAAGCTTGAATCCGGTTCCTTGGCCCGACCCCCGACCACACCCCCACCCGATGTCCCACCCTGCCCCGGACCCACCGGCGAACACGCCAACTGGTGGTGGTACCAACCATTCCAACCACAACCACCACCAGCTAGCTAGCTGATCCTGGCTCACTCTCGTCGAGCGTTGGTTCGCCGAGCTGGCCACCAAGGAAACTGCGCCGCGGCAGCCAAACCTCGGTGCACCAACTCGACAACAACGGCCGCAGCTGGATCGACGCTTGGAACACCAACCCGTGCCCCTACCTACGGATCACGCCCGCGGCCCAAATCCTCGCTGGCATCGGGAACTACTGCCAACTAATCAACGACTCGGCTCAGACCGCCCGGCGGTGTTGGTGGGTCGGGAACGGTCTTCGCCTGGCGGCTCAGACCGCCCGGCCGCGCCCCTCACGGTAGTGACGCACCAGCGCATCGGTGGAGCTGTCCGACTGGGGTGCGGGAGAGTCGTCGCCGATGATGATGGGCAGCAAGGCTTTCGCCTGCGTCTTGCCCAGCTCCACGCCCCACTGATCGAAGGAGTCGATACCCCACACGACTCCTTCGGTGAAGACCTGGTGCTCGTAGAGCGCGATCAGCTGCCCCACCACCGACGGGGTGAGCTTGGTGGCCAGGATCGAGGTGGACGGCCGGTTGCCCGGCATCACCTTGTGTGGCACCACCTCTGCGGGAGTTCCCTCGGCAGCGATCTCCTCGGCAGTCTTGCCGAAGGCCAGCACCTGGGTCTGGGCGAAGAAGTTGCTCATCAGCAAGTCGTGCATGCTGCCGGTACCGTCGGCGGTGGGCAGGTCATCCGTCGGCTGCGAGAATCCGAGGAAATCTGCAGGGACGAGGCGAGTCCCCTGGTGCAACAGCTGATAGAACGCATGCTGGCCGTTGGTGCCCGGCTCGCCCCAGAAGATTTCTCCGGTGTCCGTGGTAGCCGGGGTTCCGTTGGCGCGCACCGACTTACCGTTGGACTCCATGGTGAGCTGCTGCAGGTAGGCCGCAAACCGGGCCAGATCGTTGGAGTAAGGCAAGACCGCCCGTGATTGCGCGCCGAAGAAATCCGAATACCACAGTCCGATCAAGCCCAGCAGTGCCGGCGCATTGGATTCCAGTGGCGCAGTGCGGAAATGCTCGTCGACGAGGTGGAAACCGGCCAGGAAGTCGGCAAACGCCTCCTTGCCGATCACGGCCATCACCGACAACCCGATCGCCGAGTCCACCGAGTAGCGGCCGCCCACCCAATCCCAGAAGCCGAACATGTTGTCGGTGTTGATCCCGAACTCGTCGACCAGCCGTTTGTTGGTCGACACCGCCACGAAGTGCTTGCTGACCGCCGCATCGCCCAAGGCGTCGGTGAGCCACCGCCGAGCCGCGGTGGCATTGGTCAGTGTCTCCAGCGTCGAGAAGGTCTTGGACGCGACGATGAACAGCGTTGTCGCCGGATCGAGGTCGGCGAGGGTGGCTACCAGGTCCGCGGGATCCACATTGGACACGAACCGGGCGGAGATGCCCGCGTCGGCGTAGTGGCGCAGTGCTTGATACACCATCACCGGCCCCAGGTCGGAGCCGCCGATACCGATGTTGACGACCGTCTTGATGCGTTCACCGGTGGCGCCGGTCCACTCGCCGCTGCGCAGCCGGTCGGTGAACTCACCCATCGAATCCAGCACGGCATGCACGTCGGCCACCACGTCCTGGCCGTCGACCGTCAGGGACGCGTCGCGCGGCAAGCGCAGCGCGGTGTGCAGAACGGCCCGGTCCTCAGAGGTGTTGATGTGTTCGCCGGCAAACATCGCGGCGCGGTGGGCCTCCAGGCCGGCGGTTTTGGCCAGCTCGATCAGCAGATCCAGGGTCTCGCGGGTGACCCGGTGCTTGCTGTAATCGATGTAGAGATCACCGACGGTCAACGTCAGCTCGCGGCCCCGGTCGGGGTCTTCGGCAAAGAACTCACGGAGATGCTTCTTGCCGATCTCATCATGGTGCCGTTGCAGAGCGATCCAAGCTGACGTCTGGGAGATATCCGCGATTTCGGTCATTCCCAAACCCTAATGCTGAGGATGCGACGCGGGGGTAGATGATTGATGTATGGACACCGCCAAGCTGCTGTCATCCGTTCCAACCGGACTGTGGATCGGGGGTGAGGAACGTCAGGGGACGTCCACTTTCGACGTCCTGAACCCCGCTACCGACGAGGTTTTGATCAAGGTCGCCGATGCAACCGCTGCCGACGCGCTGGCGGCGCTGGATGCCGCTGCGGCGGTGCAGGCCGACTGGGCCGCAACACCGGCGCGCCAGCGCGGTGAGATCCTGCGTTCGGTGTTCGAGACCATCACCGCGCGTGCCGACGACATCGCCGCCCTGATGACCCTCGAAATGGGCAAGGTGTACGCCGAGAGCAAAGGCGAAGTCACCTACGGTGCGGAGTTCTTCCGCTGGTTCGCCGAGGAAGCCGTCCGTATCGGCGGCCGTTACACCCCGAGCCCGGCCGGCACCGGCCGCATCATCGTGACAAAGGCGCCCGTCGGCCCGTGTTACGCGATCACGCCATGGAACTTCCCGCTGGCCATGGGCACCCGCAAGATCGGCCCGGCGCTGGCGGCCGGCTGCACGATGCTGGTCAAGCCCGCGCAGGAAACCCCACTGACAATGCTGCTGCTGGCCAAGCTCATCGGCGAAGCCGGGCTGCCCAAAGGGGTGCTGTCGGTGCTGCCGACCACCCAGCCGCGTGAGGTCACCACCGCACTCATCGACGACGGCCGGCTGCGCAAGCTCACCTTCACCGGTTCCACCGGGGTGGGCAAGGCCCTGGTGAAGCAGTCGTCGGACAAGTTGCTGCGGACATCGATGGAGCTCGGCGGCAACGCCCCCTTCATCGTTTTCGACGATGCCGACGTCGACGCCGCAGTCGACGGCGCCATCCTCGCCAAGATGCGCAACGGCGGTGAGGCCTGCACCGCGGCCAACCGCTTCCACGTCGCCAACTCGGTCCGCGAGGAATTCACCGAGAAGCTGGTGAAGCGGATGGGCGAGTTCACCCTGGGCAATGGCCTCGACGAGTCGTCGAAACTGGGTCCGCTGATCAACCCGAAACAGGTGGCCACCGTTCAGGAATTGGTCTCCGACGCGGTCGAGCGCGGCGCCACGGTGGCGGTCGGTGGCGAAGCCCCCGCCGGCCCGGGCAACTTCTACCCGGCCACGGTGCTGACCGATGTTCCCTCCGATGCCCGCATCCTCAAGGAGGAAGTGTTCGGACCGGTGGCCCCGATCACCGGCTTCGACTCCGAAGAGGACGGCATCAAGGCCGCCAATGACACCGAGTACGGGTTGGCGGCCTACGTCTACACCCAATCCCTCGACCGTGCGCTGCGGGTGGCCGAGGCTCTCGAATCCGGCATGGTCGGCGTGAACCGCGGCGTGATCTCCGATGCGGCCGCACCGTTCGGTGGGGTCAAGGAATCCGGTTTCGGTCGGGAAGGCGGCTCCGAGGGCATCGAGGAGTACCTCGACACGAAGTACATCGCCTTGACCCCCTGAGTCTCTCGCGGGGTTGTGCCGCGCGCCTCGCCGACTCGGGTATCCGATCGCGCGGGGCGGCGGTGCCCAACGAGTCGATCTAGACTGACGCCATGGCGAGTCCCGCGATCGCGATCAAGGACCTCGACGCGATGACCGAGGTGCTCCGAGTGTTGGCGAACCCGGTTCGGTTGAGGATTCTCGAGTGGTTGGGTGATCCGGACACGCATTTCAGTGAATGGGAGCCCATTGCCGCCCGAGCTGAGGCCGGGGTGTGCGTCAGCCATATCCAGGCCAAGACGCAACTGGCCCAGTCGACGGTGTCGGCCTACATGACCGACATGCAGCGAGCCGGATTGGTCACCTCGACGCGGGTGGGTAAATGGACGCATTACCGCCGCGACGATGAGGCCGTCAGCGCGTTCATCCGGCTCTTGGGCGACACGCTGACGGCCTCATCGGTTCACACGCCGACGGCGTGACCGGAGATCGACCCCTTGTCAGGGTGGCCGCCGGGTCGCTCTTCGTAATAGACGATGTCAGGTGTTGCGGAGAAGAACTCGCCGACGCGCGACAAGGCAGTCTGGATGTGCGCGCTGTTGAGGTGCTTGTCGAGTAGCGGGCGGTTTTCCCACCGCTCGACGTAGACGAGGCGACGGGGATCCTCGAGGCCCCGATTGAGGGCATACAGCAGGCATCCGTCCTCGTTGTGTGTTTCATCCAGGAGGTCTGCCAGGAACTCTTCGGCTTCACGTTCCTTACCAGGCTTCGCGATGAATGATGCGACCACGATGATCTCGGACATGGTGTACTTCCTTCCTCGATGTTCTAAATCCGTTGGCGTGCAGTGTCGGCCGCGTTGGGCGGCGTAGCGATTGCCTCGTGTTGGATGCGGGCCAGTTGTCGGGTCTTGGCTCGGGCAGCCTTGGCTCGGGCGGCGTATCCCGACAATCCGACCGCGACAATCAACACCATGCCGTTGAATACCGGCTGTACCCAGAACGGCGCTCCCAGTTGCTGAAGCCCCGCGACGGCGACCGACAGGGTGTAGGCGGCCAGCACCGTGCCGATGGGATTGAACCGCCCGGGCGTAATGGCCGTAGCGCCCAAGAATGCACCGGCGAATGCGGGTAGCAGATAGGTTGCCTCGCCGCCCGGGACCGCGGATCCGAGCTGGCTGCCGAGGATGCAGCCGGCAGTTGCGGCCAGAACACCCGAGGCGATGAAGCTGCCGATCACGATTCGGTCGGCTCTGATTCCGGTGAGTTCGGCAGCGCGGCGGTTGCCGCCGACGGCATACAGTCGGCGGCCGATGGGAAGGCGCGCCAATACGAACCACAGTGCTGCGGTGACGATGGCGACGTACAGGACCGGAAGCGGAATCCCGAATAGGTCCCCTCGCGCCAACCTGGTCAACGACTGCGGCACACCGGCATAGATGGGGGCACCGCCGGTGTACCAGACGACCAAACCTCCTATCACTGTGCTGTTCGCCAGGGTGGTGACGAACGCGTTGATCCTGAATTTGACGATGACCAAGCCGTTGACGAGCCCGATGAGTGCCCCGGCGATGATCGACAGCACCACTGCTACTGCGGGTGGAAGTCCTTGCAGGACACAGAGTCCGGTGACAAGAGCCTGCGCAGCGCCCAGAGTGCCCGCGACGGAGAGATCGAATTCGCCGACGATGAGTGGCATCATCGCAGCCAACGCCAGGAGCACGATGACAGCTTGGTTGTTCAGAATGGCGCGGTAATTGTCGACGGTGGCGAAGCTCGAAGGCATAGCCACCGAAAAGCCGACGATCAAGACCAACAGAATGGCCCCGAGGCCACTGCGTGCGACCCAGCTGGTTCCGTCCCGGCCCGGAAGGGTCGAGGTGGAGTCACGTTCCATAGGAAGCTCCTGTGAGTGAGGCGACGGTCAGGTCGGCGCCGGCCAATACCCTTGTGATGGCGCCGCGGCACAGCACAACGGCGCGGTCGGCCAGGTCGGCGACCTCCTGAAAATCTGAACTGGCGACCACGATGGGCATCCCTGCGGCGGACGCCTCGCGGAGTTTTTGGTAGATCGTGGTGCGGGCTCCGATGTCAACCCCCGACGTCGGCTCGCACAGCAGTAGCAACCGCGGCTGCTGTGCCAACGCCCGGGCGATGAGGATCTTCTGCGCGTTACCGCCGCTGAGTACCGCCACGGCTGCCTCACAGTCCCGGGGCCGAACGTCGAACGCGCTCATCGACTTTGCGGTGAGGTCCCGTTCTCCTCGGCGGTCCATCGGCCGGAATCGAGCAGGCGGGTTCGGGAACATGTTCTCTCGGATGGTCAGGCTCCCGGCGAGGCCTTCCCTGTTTCGGTCGGGCGGGACGTAGTGAATTCCGCGCTCCAGTGCCGATGTTGGGCTCACTGGCGTGTAGTCACGGTTGTCGAGTGAAATCCGACCGCTGTTGTGGTGCTGGGCGCCGTAGAGACTGGCGAGAACCGCCAGGTGGCCACCGTCGGCGAAGCCGGTGACGGCGACGATCTCCCCATGAGAGACATCAAAAGTGACGTCGTTGAAACCCGGACCGCTGAGATTCGCGATCGACAGACGGGCGGCCTCACTGGTCTTGCCGGAAGCGCGGGCCGGCATCTCGGGGACGTGGCCGACGATCATCTCGATGAGTGCGGCCTGGGTCAGTCCGGCGACCGGGCGTGAACATGCCAACGTTCCGTTGCGTAGGACGGTGACCTGGTCGCAGTGCGAGAGGACCTCATCTAGGCGATGGGTGACAAGCAGGCAGGAAAGCCCGGTGTTTCGCAGCGTCCGGAGAATCTCCAGCAGCCGGCTGGCTTCCCCGGCGGCAAGGCTGGCGGTCGGCTCGTCCAACACGATGAGTCGCGCGTCCAGGACGAGCGCGCGGGCGATGGCGACGGTTGCCTGTTCGGCGATCGACAACTCTGCGACCGGAGTGTCCGGGTTGAGGTCCACGTCGAGTTTAGCCAGCGCGGTGCGCGCCAAATCGCGAGTCCGGGTCCACCGGATACCGGTGCGGCCCAACGGATATCCTGCATATGCAGCGATATTCTCCGCGATCGACATCGTTTCCACGAGCCCCAGATCCTGGTGGATGAACACTACGCCCTGATCGGTCATGAACCGTGGTGTGCGGCGGCCGGGGGCGTGAGCTCCACCCAGCAGGATTTCACCGCCATCCTCGTGTTCTACCGCGGCCAGGATCTTCACCAGGGTCGACTTGCCTGCTCCGTTCTCGCCGAGTAGAGCGTGGACTTCCCCCGGAGCGATTCGAAGGTTCACACCCGAGAGCGCGGCGGTGCCGCCATAGACCTTTTGCAGGTCTCGTACCTCGAGTACCGGGTGAACCTCGGTCGGAGACACGGCACTCGGCAGCGACAGGGGTGACCGACCCGTGGTCACTGGGTGCCCCACAGGTCGGCGTAGACGGATTCGTAGTCGAAGAAGCTCTGAAATGCGCCCACGCCCGTCGTCGGTGGATCCTCCGAGGAGTAGAGGTGGGCCAGGTAGGGAAGATCGGCGGGTTCGACATACGGGGTCCCGGCCAATCCCCGAATCACCTGATCAACGCTCTGGTACATCGCCAGTTTCGGGTCGACCGAGCTCACCATCGTCAGTGAGCCATCGGCGAGCAATTGCTGATTCACGGCATCCAGGTCGTCGGCATAGATCTTGATGTCGCGACCCGAACTCGCGACGGCTTGGACAGCGGAGAAGGCGCCCACCGAGTAGGGCAGCACCAAGGTGTTCATCGTCGGGTTCGCGTTGATGATGCTGCCCAAGATGTTTGCGGCAGTTGCGGAGTTGTTCGCGTCGGTGATCTGCCATGTTGCGGTGCTGACCTTGCAACCGGCGCAGTCTTCGATCACCCGGGTGAGGTTGTCGATCTTGCGCACAACCGCGGGAAACGCCTCGTCGCGTATCGCAACGACGTCGGCTTTCCCCTCGGTGTCGGCGACAATGCCCCAGCCGAGCAGCTCGGCGGAAAGACCGTTCGCATAGTCGGCGGCCGCATCGAACTGCCCGTGACCGCCGGTTGGTGTGGGATCACAGGTGGAGACGGTCACGATTCCCGACGCGCGGGCCGCTTCGAGCTTGTCGGACACCTGGGTCGCGGTGACGCAGACAGCGATGATGGCGTCCGGCCGTAGCGCGATCGCGCTCGCCATCGCCTGATTGATGTTCGCGATGTCCGCCGACCCGTTGATGTTGACCAGGGTGGCGTCGAATCCGGCATGTTCGGCGAGGCTGGCGCCAGCCTGAGCTGTCTCGTTGCACACGGTCGCGCCGCACGAGACGAAGGCGATGTGGGCCGACGCCGGCAGCGGGGGAGTCTCGGTCGGCCCCATCCAGGTTTGCATCGGGGTGAGCTCGCTGCCTGGGGTGAACCCGTTTCCCGGCGCGTACACGACGCCGGCGGTGGCGTCCTGCGTGATGCGTTCGGCCAGCGCCAGATATTCCGCGCTCGTGGAGCCGCCGTCACCGGTCTCGGTGGCTGACTGATCACTGCCGCTGCACGCCGTGGCGGTGATGGTGAGGACCGCGGTCGCCGCGCCCGCCAGCAGCCGGCGGCGTCCTCCGGCGATCACGACCCCACCGTCGCGCTCGTGGAGCTCTCCGGCGCGGCGTTGTGGTCGGCGACGGAATGCGACGCGAGCGCGCCGGTGAGAGCAATGCCCGCCTGCTCTGGGCGAAACAGCGACGCCTGCCGGTTCCACTCGGTGAGCTCGCAGTCTTGGGCCCAGCGCCGTGTCGTGCCGGCGATCCGTGGATCCAGATCGGCGATGTGCGGGTAGTCCACCTCGATGACGTTGCCGGCCACATCGCGGATCCACATCTGCACTTCGCCACCAGGCAGCACGAAGATGTGGTGCGGGAACGTGTCGGTGTCGATGAGGCCTTCACGTTCTGCTCGCCAGTACAGCCGCTCGAAGGCGTCTCGATCGTCGACAGTGATCGCGAAGTGATATGCCGTTGACGCGGTGGAAGCGTGCTGTACGAGGTGTATCTGGATTTTTCCCACCAGTAACCAGGCGACGGGAACCGGGAATTTCGGCGACGGGATGATCCGCGCATCGAACCAGTCCACGTAGAACGCACTGCTTTTCTCGACGTCATCGACGGGCAGAGCCACGTGATTGATGTAGGGCACGGACTTCTCCTGGGCTAGCGGTTGTGAGATGTGCATCACTCTGGCCGCGGAGGTGGCATTCTGTCCAATACCTGTTTTTCATGTTTGTCATAGCCGCTATCTATGGGAGTGTCGTGAACCTTCGCCAATTGCAGTACTTCGTTGCCGTGGTCGAGGAGGGCAGCTTCACCCGCGCCGCGCAGCGTCTGTTTGTGGCGCAACCGAGCTTGTCCAAGCAGGTGGCCGCTCTGGAATCCGAACTGGGCGGCGCGCTCATCGAACGATTGCCCCGGGGCGTCCGTCTGACGCCCGCGGGCCGGGCGTTTCTGCCGGGGGCCAGGGCCACGACACTCAACGCCGAGCGGGCCCGGCGGGCGGCCCTCATGGCGAACGACGTCGAGGCCGGGCGGTTGGAGATCGCAGCCCTGCTGTCCATTGCGATCGGGCTCCTGCCGCGATGTATCCGCGCATTGCGCCAGCAACACCCGCACGTGTTGGTCGACCTGCACGAGTATCGCCACCGTCGGGTGATGGAGGATGCGGTCCGCGCCGGCGTTGCCGACCTCGCCATCGGGCCGACGCCCCACCGGTGGGACGGCCCGATCGTGACGCTGGGATGGGAGGAGTTTGTCGTGCTGTTCCCCGAGGATGACCCGGTTCTGGCGCAGGAGGGGCGGGTCGATCTGGCAACTCTGGAAGATCGTCGCTGGGTGCTGCCCGACGCCACCGCGGGCATGGCCCCTCTCGTCGACGGTGTTTGCCGGGACGCTGGGTTTGCACCGTTGCCGGCAGTGCACACCTCTCAGATCGAGGCGTTGGCCCGCCTCGCCGCGTGTGGGCTGGGGCCGACGATCCTGCCCAGCAACGTCGTGCCCGGCGATCTCGGACATCTGGTGCGTCAGCTCAAACGGCCTCTGGCGCGCGAACTCTCGGTCTACACGCGCAGCGAATGGCCGCCGCTCGGGCAGGCGTTTCTGCAGACGCTGGCTTCATCCCCGTTTGTCGCGCAGCCGCGCAACGCCTACGTGTACGCCGAGTTCGCCGATCGCCCGGATTGACACATATCGACAAATCGCGATACTTAGATTTGACAGCCGGAGGCAAGGAAGGACAACACACATGGGCGTTATCGATGAACGTGATCTCGGGACCTTCGGGGTGTGGACCTTCGACTTCGAATCTCAGCCGGCCAGCGCTATCCGGGACAGTGTTCAAGCGATCGAGGCCCAGGGGTGGAAGACGGTCTGGATTCCGGAACTGCTCGGCCGCGACGCCTTCACCCACGCCGGTTTCCTGCTGGCAACCACCCGGCGTCTCAACGTCGTCAATGGGATAGCCCAGATCTGGTCCCGCGACGCTCTGTGGACCCACGGGGCGTCGGTGCTTCTGGCCGACGCCTACCCCGGCCGTCATGTGGTGGGGCTCGGTTACGGCGGTGGCCGGCGCGGCGAGGTCAAACCGCTCGCGGCGATGGGGGAATACCTCGACGAGCTCGACGGCCTGAGCACCCCGAACCCGAGCCCCCGCTCTCCGGTACGCCGGATCCTGGCCGCCTACGGACCCGAGATGCTGCGCCTGGCACGGCAACGCTCACAGGGCGCGCACACCTATCACGTCAACACCGCGCACACCGCGCAAGCGCGCGACATTCTCGGTCCAGATCGCTTCCTGGGCGTGGAGCACGCCGTGCTGTTCGAAACCGACGCCGATGCAGCCCGCGCGCTCGCGCGGGAACATCTGCAGCCGTACCTCAACCAGCCGTTCAACGTCGCGAAGTTCCGGCGGCTGGGCTACTCGGACGACGAGATCGGTCACGGCGGCAGCGATCGGCTCGTCGACGACCTCGTGTTCTGGGGGGACGTGGACACCATCGTGGAGAAACTGCGTCACCACGTCGACGCGGGTGCGGACCACGTAGCAATCCAGGTGATAGGGACTCCCGCTGGGGGTTCCGCTGCGCCGCACTGGCAGGCCCTCGCCGAAGCTCTGCTCTAGCCTCCATGCCCGCGCCGGTAGCCCGCACTGTGTCCGCTCGCCGCGGCCCGCACGGGGGGAACTGCCGCGCGCCTCACGGATCGGACGCCGCAGAGCTCATAGACTCCCGCGCGGATCGACATGGGAGGTCATGAGGTGACTGCGGCGCCTGTTCGCGTCGGTGGGCCTCGCCGATGGGTCGCCACCGGGATGTCCCGCCGGATGCCGGGCCGCCGATCCATCCCTGCGCTCGACGGCATCCGGGCCATCGCGGTGGTTCTGGTGCTCGCCGAACACGGCGGCGTCCCCGGCGTGCCCGGCGGATTCCTCGGCGTCGACATGTTCTTTGTGCTCAGCGGTTTCCTGATCACCTCGCTGCTGCTCGACGAACTTGGACGTACCGGGCGCATCAGCTTGCGTGACTTCTGGATTCGTCGCTTCCGCCGGTTGTTACCGGCCCTGCTGGTGGTGGTGTCGGCGGTACTGGTCTTCCGGCAGTTGTTCCCGGCCGGCGCAATCACCGGGCTGCGCGAGGAGGCCGTCGCCGCTTTCCTGTGGATGGCCAACTGGGCGTTTGTCGCCCAGGGCACCGACTACTTCTCGCAGGGCAGTCCGGCGTCGCCCCTGCAGCACATGTGGTCGCTGGGGGTGGAGGAACAGTTCTACCTCGTCTGGCCGCTGCTGATCGTCGCGGTGCCGCTGACGGTGCTGGCGCTCCGCCGTGGAGCGCCGAGCCTGCGGGCGGTGCGCCTGTCGGTGTTTGTGCTCGCGATCACCGGCGCCGCAGCCTCGGCGACCGCGGCGGTGCTGCTGGTCTCCGAACAAACTCTGAACCGCGTCTATTTTGGCACCGACACCCGGGTGCAGGCCCTGCTGCTCGGTGCGGCGGCGGCCGCGCTGCTGGTGCGCGACTGGTCGTCGGTGACCGCCGGAGGCAACGTGATCCGGTCACGTTGGATCCGGTGGGCAGCTCGCGGGGTGTCGTTGGCCGGGGTCGCGGTGCTGGCCTTCGCGGCGCATCGGGCCAGCGGGAGCGTCGACGACTTCCGCTCCGGGCTGCTGGTCATCGTGGCGGTCGGGGCGATCCTGGTGGTGGTGCCGGTGGCACTCGATCAAGCCGGACCGGTGGCGCGGGTGCTGGCATTGCCCCCACTGGTGTGGTTGGGGACCATCTCCTACGGCGTGTACCTCTGGCACTGGCCGGTGTTCGGCATCCTCAACGGCGAGCGCACCGGCTGGACGGGATGGTCACTGTTCACCGTGCGGTGCGTGGTCACCCTGGCCTTGGCGGCGGCCTCCTGGTGGCTGATCGAGCAGCCCGTCCAGCGGTGGCGCCCCGCTGCGGTGCCGATGTTGCGCTTCGCGGCGGCGACAGCGGCGACGGCGGCCGTGGTGACGGTGACAGTGGTCCGGGTGGATCCGGTGCCGGTCGACGAACCCCTGGACATTGCGTCGGCGGCGATGGTGATGCCCGAGATTCCGGTGGTGGTGGGACCCGATGCCGCCGAACCCGGGACACCCAGCACCGCTGTCTTCGGGGATTCGGTCGCCTGGACGTTGATGCGCTACTTCCCGCCGACACCTGAGCTGCGGATGGCCGACTACACGACCATCGGTTGCGGAATCGCCCGCGGCGGCCCCTACCGGGCGACGGGCCAAGAGCTCAACCAGAAGCCGGAGTGCGACACCTGGCCGAGCCGCTGGACCCAACGCATCCAGCATTCGCGTCCCGACTCGGTGCTGTTGATGATCGGCCGTTGGGAGACCGTCGACCGCATGCACGACGGGGAGTGGACGCACGTCGGCGACGACGATTACGACACCTACCTGCGCGGCGAACTCAATCGTGCGCTGGACATCCTGGGATCAACCGGCGCGCACGTCGTCGTCACCACGGCGCCTTACAGTCGGCGCGCCGAACGCTCCGACGGCAGCCTGTATCCCGAGGACCGGCCGGCACGCACCAACCAGTGGAACACGCTGCTGCGTGAGGTCGCCGAGAAGCGACCCAACGTCACGGTGCTGGACCTGAACAAGAAGCTGGGGCCGGGCGGCGCGTACACCAACCGGGTCGACGGAATCCGGCTGCGCAGCGACGGGGTGCATCCCACCCCGCAGGCGGTCGAATGGCTGGCGCCGTGGCTGATCGAGGCGCTCTCGAAATGAGGCTGGGACGGCGCGTCCACTCGACCTTCTGAGAAGACGGCCCCGATGACCAGACGGCTCGGTGACCAGACTGTTCAGTGACCGAGGCGGCCGCGGCCCATGCGCAGCAGCAGCATGGCCAGGTCTTTGCCCTCGGGGCCGAGGCTGCTGAAACGCTCGATGACCTTCATCTCACGGCTGTGCACCAGGCGGGTGCCGCCGGAGGCCATCCGCGCTTTGCCGATGATCTTGGAAACCTCGGTGCGACGGGTGATGGCGGCCAGGATCTCGGCGTCCAAACGGTCGATCTCGAGGCGCAGCTCGTCGATGTCCTCGGCGGTGGCCTCGGATTGAACTCGAGTTTCGGTACTCATGTCTTGCTCCGCATTCTCGCTGCTGGTGGGTTCTGGTCTCATCCGCTCCCGGGCCTCACGCAACAAAAGAGCCCCGGATCCGGATTCGGACCACGGGGCTCAGGAATGACTAAGCGCCGGGCACCGTGATCCGGTACCCGTAAAAAAATCGACGCCACGCATTGAGCACGGATCGAGTGTGCCACTAACCGCTACACGGGCGCAAAGTGTCTGCGCCCAGCGGTAAGTTTGATCACGATATGAGCACGCTAACCGAAACTGATCAGCTCCTCGATGGCCTCAACCCGCAGCAACGCCAGGCGGTGCTGCACGAGGGGACGCCGCTGCTGATCGTCGCCGGTGCGGGGTCCGGCAAGACGGCAGTGCTGACCCGCCGAATCGCCTACCTGCTGGCCGCCCGCGACGTCGGGGTCGGACAGATCCTGGCCATCACCTTCACCAACAAGGCGGCCGCCGAGATGCGGGAGCGGGTGGTCGACCTCGTCGGTCCCCGGGCAAAGTCGATGTGGGTTTCGACGTTCCACTCCACCTGCGTCCGGATCCTGCGCAATCAGGCGTCACTGCTGCCCGGGCTGAACTCCAACTTCTCGATCTATGACGCCGACGATTCGCGCCGGCTGCTCATGATGATCGGCAAGGACATGGGCCTGGACACCAAGCGCTACACCCCGCGGCTGCTGGCCACCGCGATCTCCAACCTGAAGAACGAGCTGATCGACCCGGACAGCGCGGTTGCCGCCCTCGACGAGTCGGCCGACGACATGACCCGCACCGTCGCCTCGGTGTACGGCGAGTACCAGCGGCGGCTGCGCTCGGCCAACGCGCTGGACTTCGACGACCTGATCGGCGAGACGGTGGCGGTACTGCAGGCGTTCCCGCAGATCGCGCAGTACTACCGGCGCAGATTCCGGCACATCCTGGTCGACGAGTACCAGGACACCAACCATGCGCAGTACATGCTGGTCCGCGAACTCGTCGGCCACGACCTGCCCGAGAGCGACGGGGTCACCCCCGGTGAGCTCTGTGTGGTCGGTGACGCCGACCAGTCGATCTATGCGTTCCGCGGCGCGACCATCCGCAATATCGAGGACTTCGAGCGCGACTACCCGAACGCCACGACGATCCTGCTGGAACAGAATTACCGCTCCACCCAGACCATCCTGAACGCGGCCAACTCGGTGATCTCGCGTAATGCCGGCCGTCGCGAGAAGCGGCTGTGGACGGATTCCGGTGAAGGCGAGTTGATCGTCGGCTATGTCGCCGACAACGAACACGACGAGGCCCGGTTCGTCGCGCAGGAGATCGACTCGCTGGCCGACCGGGGCGAGATCTCGTACAACGACGTCGCGGTGTTCTACCGCACCAACAACTCCTCCCGTGCGCTCGAAGAAGTGTTCATCCGAGCCGGTATTCCGTACAAAGTGGTTGGGGGAGTGCGCTTCTACGAGCGCAAGGAGATCCGGGACATCGTCGCCTACCTGAGGGTGCTCGACAATCCGGGAGACACGGTGAGCATGCGGCGCATCCTCAACACCCCACGCCGAGGTATCGGCGATCGCGCTGAAGCCTGTGTCGCCGTCTACGCCGAGAACACCGGCACCGGCTTCAACGATTCGTTGCAAGCCGCCGCCGAAGGCAAGGTCCCGATGCTGAACACGCGCTCGGAGAAGGCGATCGCGTCGTTCATCCAGCTGCTCGGCGGGCTGCGGGCCAAGCTGGGCGACGAGCTCGGTGACCTGGTGGAGCAGGTGCTCGACCGCACCGGATACCGCAGTGAGCTGGAAGCCTCCAGCGATCCCCAGGATCAGGCACGCCTGGACAACCTGAATGAACTCGTCAGCGTCGCACACGAATTCAGCATCGACCGGGCCAACGCTGCGGCCCAGCGCGCCGCCGATGACAGCGCCGAGCCCATCGATGAAGACATTCCCGAAACCGGGCTGCTCGCCGAGTTCCTCGAGCGGGTGTCCCTGGTGGCCGACAGCGATCAGATCCCGGAAGAGGGCGCGGGTGTGGTCACGATGATGACGCTGCACACCGCCAAAGGCCTGGAGTTCCCGGTGGTGTACGTCACCGGATGGGAGGACGGCATGTTCCCGCACATGCGGGCGCTCGGGGATCCGACCGAACTGTCCGAAGAGCGGCGGCTGGCCTACGTGGGAATCACCCGCGCCCGGCAGCGGCTGTACCTGAGCCGGGCGAAGGTGCGTTCCTCATGGGGGCAGCCGATGCTCAACCCGGAATCACGCTTCCTGCGGGAGATTCCGCAGGAACTGATCGACTGGCGACGGACGGAGGCGACGTCGGCGCCGAGCGCGCCGGTCAGCGGGGCCGGCCGGTTCGGGACACCGCGCCCGGCACCCGGTCGTGGCGCCCCGGCACGGAACCGTCAACTGATCACGCTGGAACCCGGGGACCGCGTCACCCACGACAAGTACGGACTGGGGCGGGTCGAAGAGGTCAACGGTGTCGGTGAATCCGCGATGTCGCTCATCGACTTCGGCAGTTCCGGCCGGGTCAAGTTGATGCACAACCACGCCCCGATCAGCAAGCTGTAAACATGCTCAGAACACAGCGGTAGAAAGACGCCGTACGCCACGCCGCTGGATCACCAGGACGTGTACTCGCTGGCGTGCTGTTCACGAGATGCTGCACCGTGGCAACAGGTGTCCCAGACGTTCACGCTTTACTGCGAGGTATTCGAGGTTCTCCGGTCGTGCTCCAACCACCAGTGGGAGCCGGCGCGCAACCTTTACGCCGCCGGTCTCGAGTCCCGCCACCTTGTCCGGGTTGTTGGTCATCAGCTGCACTGAATCGATTTCCAGGTCGACGAGAATTGCGGCAGCAGCGCCGTATTCGCGGGCGTCAACGGGTTCGCCTAGTCGCACATTGGCCTCGACCGTGTCTAGGCCCCGATCTTGAAGGTGGTATGCGGCGATCTTCTTCTGCAACCCGATGCCACGGCCTTCGTGGCCACGCAAGTACACCACCACGCCGCCATGTGCGGCGACTTTCGCCAGTGCGGCGTCGAGTTGAGGTCCGCATTCACATCGATACGACCGAAAGGATTCGCCGGTAAGGCATTCCGAGTGAACCCGGACTAATGGCGACTCGGTGCTGCGCGATCCGCCGGGGTTGCGCACCAGTGCGAGGTGTTCGGCCCCGGTGTTCAGATCCAGATAGGCGATCACGTGGAAAGAGCCGGCGGCGGTGATGATCGTGCTCTCACCGGATCGGCGAACGCGCGCCGACGGCGTATCGGGCAGAAGGTGCGGATGAGTGCGTCGGTACCCGATTAGGTGGTCTATCCGTAGCACCGGCAGCTGCATTCGTTGTCCGAGGGTCACGATCTCCGGGCTCCGCATCATCGAACCCGAGTCGGTGACCAGCTCCGCGATCGCGGCGACGGGTTCGACGCCGGCCAGCCGGCACAGGTCCACCGCAGCCTCGGTGTGGCCGGGTCGCTCCAGGACCCCGCCCGGTCGCGCCAGCAGCGGAAACACGTGGCCGGGCCGGATCAGGTCCTGTGCGGTTGCCCCCGGGTCCGCCAGTGTCCGCAGCGTCGTGCTCCGGTCGCGTGCGCTGATCCCCGTCGTCACGCCGTCTGTTGCGTCCACGCTGACTGTGTAGGCCGTTCGGCGGCTATCCTGGTTGGCGGCCACCATCTGGGGCAAGGCGAAGCGCTGGGTGTGTGCGGCGGTGACCGGTGCGCACAGCAGCCCCGAGGAGTTACGGATTGTCCACGCCACCCACTCGGGCGTGGTGGTAGCCGCGGCCATCACCACATCGCCCTCGTTCTCGCGGTCGGCGTCGTCGACGACCAAAATCGGACTGCCTTCGCGCAGCGCTGTCAAGGCCTGGGCGATCTCGGCCGTCATTGCCGTCCCTCGGCGAGCAGGCGTCGGAAAGAGCTTCGGTGAAACACAATTGGCTCGCAGTCGGTGCCAAT
This sequence comes from Mycobacterium sp., assembly GCF_049647605.1. GTDB lineage: Bacteria > Actinomycetota > Actinomycetes > Mycobacteriales > Mycobacteriaceae > Mycobacterium. The sequence goes on from NZ_JBARXZ010000164.1 coordinate 17,486, forward strand.
GGTGATGCCGTGGACTGCCATCATGACGAACATGTGATCGCCGGCGGGCACCTCGTCGGCAATCGAGGTTTCCAGCCAGACACTCGCGCCGCGCACGAACACCGCACCGGTCAGGGTGGTCTCCGTTTCGATACCGGCGAACCGATTACCTGTCTTGGCAGCCAGGGTACGGGCCGCGATGTCGTGCCGTTCGCTGAGGACGCTGATGCCCAGGCGATTTGCGTCCCGCAGGCATGGCCACGTTGTCGATGTGTTCTGTACGCAGAATCCCACCAGCGCGGGTTCCAGTGACACCGCGATGAAGGTACTCGCAGCCATCCCTGTGCGGGACCCGCCAACATCTGCGCAGATGGCTACCACGCCACTTGGGAAGTGCCCGAACGCGGTTCGTAGATCATGAGAGGTCATGGTTGTGCTTGATGGTGTTGTCATGAACGCACCCGTCGGATGTTGTGGCGCAGGGCTTCACCCCACCGTTCGACGAATTTCCCGATCTTCCCGTCGGTTGTGAATGTCGACTCCTGCAAATACAGTCCGGTGGACGGACACACCGCCCCCAGCTCGGACAGCACAGGCCGCAACAGTAGATCGGGCGCCATGGCGTGCGTAGGTCCGGCTCCGAGCATCAGCGGCACCGCCACGACGTCACGCAGTCCGTCCCCCGTTGCAAACTGGTCGAGGAATAGTTTCATGATGCCGGTGTAGGTGGCTTTGAACGTTGGACTGGCAAAGACCGCCAGGTCAGTTCCCGATACTGCGTCCACCGCCGCTCGTACGGTGGCATTCCCCCAGCCGAGCAGGCCCGGGCCAAGTGTCACCACATCGACCTCGGTGATCGTCGCTTCGGGTGTCAACGACTCGGCAACGAGCCGGGCCGCCTGCAGTGTCCGTGACTGCGGCTTGGGATTGCCCGCGACTACCATGACGTGCATGCGGAGTACCTTCCTCTCACAAAGTGGATGGAACACCGAGAAGTCAAGCGCCGATTGATGTCTGGAATTTGTCCCGGATGTGGCCTCCGTATTGCGCCGCCCGGCTAGTGTGTTCCGACACCTGAAGCAGCGAGTTTCGACTGGTCCGATTGGACAACGCCGGTCCGCGTTACTTTGTCAGACGGCCCCTGTCTCGGTGGAGTCCGTTGACCCTCCGCTCAAATTTGGTCAGTAGTCCAGATTATGCGTCCACTCATCGCTTCATGGATCGCCGTGAGCCCTGCCTAGCCTGCTTCGACTTGTGGGCCGGTTGTGCTGACAACAACGCGCACTGACGTCGGCGCAGACAGGTCGGCCGTCCGCCAGCAAGCCGGCATAGCTGGCGCGCTGGGCTGTGCTGCCACCTCTGAAGTGCAGGTTTCCATTGTGCACGTGGCGTAAAGCGGTGTTGCGGAGTACGAGACACGCCCGCAACACTTCCGCGTTTGCATTGCCAGGCGTCACCAAAACTGGTGCACGGGGACGGACGTGAGGCGGACGAGTGTGGTGATTGAACTCAGCGGACCGATGAATGTCGACGTCGTCATCTGCTCTGCCGAAGCGTTGGACACGACGGCTGGCCAGCGACGGAGGTCTCAGCCGTCTGTTCGTGCAACCGTGTTCAGGAAATTGTCATTCATCGGATCGGGCACGTTGTCGCTCGGCGTCTTCAGGAGTGTGATGTTCCACCTAGCTTGGTTTCTCAACGGCTATTCGATCTCGCATTGGTACGGCCACTACGCCGGAGTCAACAAGACGGAGTGGGCACGCCCGGATCTTTACGTCGACTTGACGCGGTCGCTGGAGCGGGCCGGGTTCGACGCGCTGTTCATCGAGGACACTGCGATGATCGAGGACACCCTGGGCGGCTCCATGGAGGCGTCGCTGAAGTACGGCATCATGGCCCCCAAGAACGACCCAATGCCATTGGTTCCGTTGTTGACTCATCAATCCAGGCACATCGGGGTTGTCGCGACCATCTCGACGATCCAATACCATCCTTTCCTGGCTGCCCGGCTCGGCGCCACCCTCGACCACCTCACCGAGGGCCGGTTCGGGTTCAATATGGTGACGTCCGTGAGCCATCGGGTGGCACAGAACTTCGGCTACGACGCGCACATGGCGCACGCCGAAAGATACGCGATGGCCGAGGAATGGATCGATGCCGTTGGCGCGCTGTGGGAGTCCTGGGAACCTGATGCCTTGGTCCTCGATGAGCAGACACCGATGTACGCCGACCATACAAAGGTGCACACGGTCGATTTCGACGGTAAGTACTTCAAGACACGGGGGCCGCTGAGCACGGTTCCCGGGCCACAGCGTCGGCCTGTGGTGGCGCAGGCCGGAAACTCGGTTCCGGGTAGGGACCTGGCAGCTCGAAGCGCCGATATGATGCTGGCCCTGGCGAATACGCCCGAGGGTATGAAAGAAATTCGTGAGGACATGCACCGGCGGCTGCGCGGCTACGGGCGTGACCCCGACAAGTTCAAGATCTTCTTCATGTGCCAGGTGTACCTGGGCGAAGACGACGAGCAGGCCTTTGACACCCACCGCAGGGAAGAGGCGGTCCGAGTCTCCGATGACGGGCTGGTGCGTCAACTCTGGTTGATGAGTTATGTCAGTGGAGGAGAGGTCGACTACGGCAAATATGATCTGGACGCTCCAATCCCGGAGATCCTCGGCAACGGTGAGACAACGTCGATGAAGGCTCTGCTCGAAGGTGCCGGAGACATCACCTTGCGGCAGATGCTGACTCGCCCCAACAAGTATGGCTATGACTTGATCGGTTCCAGCGACTCGGTCGCAGCGCAGATGGATGAGCTGATGCAGGAGGTCGGCGGTGATGGGTTCCTGGTGTACGGCTCGACTCGCCGTACCAAGATCGCAGAGATCGCCGACGGACTGGCGCCTGCGCTGCGTCGGCGCGGTGTCATTCGAGATGGATACGAGCACAGCACGTTTCGCGAGAATCTGCTTTCATTCTGATTTACTTCCTTGAGCCATGTCGATGCCGCCGTGACTCAGCTACCCCCAGCGCGGCGCCGAGCAACAGGAGCACGACGTGACAGATGAAGTATCCGCACCATCTCTTCCAGCGGTGACGGCCAGTCGCCGGACCTTCCTCAAGGCTGCGGCATGGGGTGCAGGCGGTATCGGTCTCACCTCGCTGCTGGCGGCCTGTGGGGGCAATGCCGCCACGTCGGCCTCAGGTGACACTCTGATACTGCGGATGCCGTTCCTGGCGGATATGCAGGTGCCCGATCCCGACATCATGTATGAGGGCGAGGGCGCTCAGCTGATGAATGCGGTATACGAGGGCCTGGCTCAGTACCGTCCCGGTTCGGCGGAGATCATTCCGAGACTGGCTGATTCCTGGGAGATCTCGCCGGATTTGCTGACCTATACGTTCAAGCTCAAGCCGGGCGTGAAGTTCCATGACGGCTCCGTCGCCGACGCCGAGGCGTGGGTGAAGTCGTTCCAACGTCGCAAGGAGATCAACGAAGGACCGGCCTACATGGTGGCCGGCGTGGTCAATATGGAAGCGCCCGACCCGACTACGTTCGTTGTCACTCTTGATGCGCCCAACAACGCGTTCCTGCACTACATGGCGTGTCCGTGGCACCCGTTCGCCGTCAGCCCGGCGGCTGTGACCGAAAACGCCGGGGGCGGAGACCCATTCGCCCAGGAATGGCTCAAGACCCACGATGCCGGCACCGGACCATACGTGATCTCTGAGTTCGTGCCGGGCAGCCATTATCTGCTCGAGCGGTTCGACGACTACTGGGGCGGAGAGGTGACGTTCGAAGCCATCCGGATCCAGATCGTCCCCGATGTGGCCAGCCAGAAGCTGCAGCTCGACCAGGGAGCGTTCGAGATGGTCACCAAGGGGCTCCTGATTCCGGATGTGCTGGCATATCAGGACAACGACCAGTTCAACGTGCCCGTGACGGTCGGCGGCAGCGGGAACGCTATCTGGCTCAACCCGAACCGAGAGATCTTTGCCGACAAGGCGTTACGACAGGCGTTCCTGTCCGCGGTGGACCGCACCACCATCGTCGACACCGCTTTCGGCGGTCTGGTGGAGCCGTATAAGGCGATGTGGTACGAGGAGATGTTCCCGCCGGAACTGGTTGAAGTCCCCTGGGCCGCCGGCGTCGACACCGAACCGCTGAAAGCTCTGGTCGCCGCTTTGCCGGACAAGAACGTCGACCTCGGTGCGGTGGCCGAGGGTGGCGCGCCGGTGATGCAGATGGCTGAACTGCTCCAGACTCAGCTGGCAGCATTGGGATTCGAGGCGACGGTGCGACAGATTCCGACGGCACAGGTCTTCGACCTGGTGAATCAGCCCCAGGCCAGCAGGCCCGACATGATGGTGGCCTGGCTGGGCGGTGACGCGCTGCACCTGGACACGCTTCTGCGGATCCTCCTGCACACCGACGCCAAGCCGCTGAATCTGTTCAGCTACTCATACCCCGATATCGATGCGCTGATGGACAAGGCCACCCAGCAGCGGACGCCCGAGGAGATGAACGCGGTGTACGCCGACATCACGCGCCGGATCATCGACGAGGCGATCTGGGTTCCGCTGTGTGCCACGCCGGCACCCATCGTGGCGGCCAAGAGCATCACGGGGATCGAGCAGGACTCGTACTACCCGATCGTCGTGGATGCCAGCAAGCTGACGACAGCCGATGCTGCCGGCGCCTAGCGCGCCTCCGACAGTGGCGGTACCGGAGGAGCATCCACGTGTCCGGATAGAAGGTCTGACAGTGACTTTCGAACGGGGCGGACAGTCGGTGCACTCGCTGCGGGGAGTGTCGCTGGACGTGGGTACTGGGGAGATCCTGGCCGTGGTAGGCGAGTCGGGCTCGGGCAAGAGCGTTCTCGGTATGGCGTTGTTAGGTCTGCTTTCCGGCGACCCGATGCCCAAGATCACGGGCCGGGCCGAGGTATGCGGCATCGACATGGTGTCAGCCCCTGACCACGTTCGGCGTGCCACCCGGAAGGCTCACCTGGGAGCGGTGTTCCAGGATCCGATGACTTCGCTGAATCCGACGATGCGGGTAGGTCGCCAGGTGGTCGAGGCGGCGGGCTCGAGGGAGCAGGCGCTGCGGCTGCTCGAGTTGGCCGGCGTGCCGGACCCGGCCAGCCGGATGGGTGCGTATCCGCATGAACTCTCGGGCGGTCTGCGCCAGCGGGTGATGATCGCGATGGCGGTGGCCGGGACGCCGGACCTGGTGATCGCCGACGAGCCAACGACCGCTCTCGACGTGACGGTGCAGGCGCAGGTACTGGCGCTGATCCGGGCTCTGTGCGACGAACTGAAGACGTCGTTCATCCTGGTCACACACGACATCGGCGTGGCCTCCCAGATCGCCGATCGGGTGGCGGTCATGTACGGCGGACGGCTGGTCGAAATCGGTCCTGCCGCTGCGGTGGTGGGCGCACCCGCGCATCCCTACACAGCCGGCCTACTCGGCGCCAGGCTGCGTCTGGATCTTCCGAGGGGCCAACGTATCCCGACCCTTCGAGGCTCGCCGCCGGATCCTCGAGCGGAACCGGCGGGCTGCGCGTTCGCGCCGCGGTGCACGGCTGCGGGGGACGCCTGCGACCATGCTGTGCCGGCACTGGTGTCGGCCGGTGAACCGGACCGGCTGGCCGCCTGCGTGATACCGGATGCGGTGTCAGAAGTGCGCAACGACGGTCCCGGTGGCGGCTTCGCCCCACTTCTTGATGTGAAGCCGAGTCGGCCGGCGCTGCGAGTGAACAGCGTAGACAAAGAGTTCTCCCTCGCCACCGGATGGTTCAAGAAGCAGTCACTGCGGGCGCTGGACAACATCATCCTCGACATCGCCCAGGGTTCCGCACTGGCTGTGGTGGGGGAATCGGGTTCGGGCAAGTCGACGCTGCTGCGGGTGGTGGCCGGGCTGATGGCACCGGACCACGGTGACATCGACCGTGGGCCCGGACCTCAGATGGTGTTCCAGGACGCCGGTGCGTCACTGACCCCCTGGTTGACGGTCGGAGAACTGGTGGGCGAACGTCTGGCCGGGATCTCGGGGAGGTCCGAGCGACGCGAAAAGGTAGTCGAGACACTACGTCTGGTGGGTCTGCCACCTGATGTCGCCGACATCAGGGCCGGTGTCCTCTCGGGTGGGCAGCGGCAGCGGGTTGGCATCGCACGCGCTATCGTGGTGCCCCCGCAGCTGCTGCTCTGTGACGAGCCCACCTCGGCCCTCGATGCGCCTTTGGCGGCGTCGGTCCTCAACCTGCTGCAGGACCTGCGCCGGCGCCTCGGCATGGCGATCATGTTTGTCACACACGACTTGGCAGCCGCTCGCTTTCTCTCCGATCGGATCGCGGTGATGCGTCAGGGCCAAATCATCGAATCCGGCGATACCGAAGCTGTTATCACCGCTCCACAGCACGAATACACCCGATCGCTGCTGGCGGCGGTTCCGGAGTTGGCGCTCTGGACGACCGGAACCGCAATTCCGCGGGACGAGATCGATATGAGTTCTGGAAAAGACAAAGGAGTGGAGAAGTAATGGCAAAAAAGTTTCATCTCGGCTGGTTCATGAATTTCACACCTCCGGAATGGGATACGGAATGGACATCGCCCGATCATCGGACCTGGGCAACCGGTGACTTTTACGTGGATATGGCCAAGAGCATGGAGCGGGCCTGCTTCGACTTCATGATGATTGAGGACACTGTGATGGTGGCCGATGCCTATGGCGGCACCATGGAAGGGTCTCTGAAGAACTCCGCGTTCGCGCCGAAGCACGACCCGGTGCCGTTGGCCATCAAGGTCGCATCACACACCAAGAACCTCGGTGTGGTGGCCACCATGTCGACCAGCTTTTACCCGCCATACCTGCTGGCCCGGCTGGCCTCCACGGTGGACTCGATGTCGGGTGGCAGGTTCGGCTGGAACATCGTGTCCTCCGCAGAGGACCGCGCGGCGCAGAACTTCGGCATGGACAAGCTGCACGAGCACGACGAGCGTTACGACCGGGCCGACGAGTACTTCGACCTCGTCACCTCGCTCTGGGATTCCTGGGAGCCGGATTCCGTTGTCTTCGACCGTGACTCGCACACCTATGTGGACTACAAGAAGGTGCACACCATCGATTTCGTGGGCAAGTACTTCAAGTCCCGCGGCCCACTCAACACGATTCCGTCCCCTCAGCATCGCCCGACGATCCTGCAGGCCGGGGCCTCACCCCGCGGCCGGGAGTTCGCCGCCGGCGCCGCAGACGCGATCGTGGCGATGGGCACCGGCGTCGAAGGCATGAAGGGCTATCGTGACGATATCCGGGCCCGGGCGGCGGCCCTGGGCCGAAACCCCGATGACATCAAACTGATGTTCTGCGTCTCCCCGGTGATCGGTTCCACCGAGGCCGAGGCGCATGCCGAGTTCGATCGGCTGATCAGCACCGACGCCTATATCGAAAAGACACTGGTGAACATGTCCTCCAACACCGAAATCGACTTCAAGCAGTTCAACTGGGACGAGCCGCTGCCTGAAGACCTCACCACAAACGGCGAACGGGGGTCCCTCGAACACTTCATGCGCGGTGACGGCACGCCCGGGCGCAAGACCCTGCGAGAGCTGGCAGTGGCCTTCGCCAGAACGGGTATCGAAATCATCGGTACCGCCGAGCAAGTCGCGGAGAAGATGGCTGTCGCGGCTGAGCAGATCGGTGGCGACGGCTTCCTGATCATGAAATCGGGGTGGGATCTCAACCGGCGCTACATCAGCTCGATCACCGATGGTCTGGTTCCGGAGCTGCAGCGACGGGGACTGGTTCGCACCGAATACACCCAATCCACGCTGCGTGACAACCTGCGCGAGTTCTAGGACATGGCCGTCGCCGAACCGTATCTGAGAGCCGCCGCTTTGCCGGGATCGCGTCTGCGGCCCGGCGTGTGCGTGCGCTCGGCGTCGTTGCCGAGTGCGATTGCGTTCAGCTCGCTGGGCCTGCTGGTCGTGATTGCGTCGGCGGCGCCCTGGCTAGCGCCGTTCGATCCACTGACTCCGGCGGGCACCCCGCTGACCCCGCCGAACGCCGTCAACTGGTTCGGCACCGACACCGTGGGTCGCGACGTCTTCAGTCGCGTCCTGGTGGGCATGACCTCGACGTGGTGGGGTGCGGTTGCGGTGGTGGCCTCGGGACTCGTCATCGGCGGCTTGGTGGGGCTGGTGGCTGGAGCCGTTGGTGGGTTCGTCGACAGCGTTCTGATGCGGATCACCGACGTGTTCCTGGCGTTGCCGGGACCCATCCTCGCGATCGCGGTGGTGGCCGCCCTCGGCCCGTCCTACGGGCACACGTTGATCGGGGTCGCGATCGTCTGGTGGCCGTTCTACGCGCGAATCGTACGTGCAGAGGTCCGGCGGCTGCGGGCCTCGCCGCACGTGGACGCCGCCAGGCTCGCCGGCGTCGGGTTCTGCCGGCGGCTGCGCCGGCACCTGCTCCCCGGCGCGTTTCCCGTCGCCATCGTCGCCGCCAGCCTCGACGTGGCGGCGGTGGTGCTGATGGTGGCGATTCTGTCGTTTTTGGGGTTGGGTGCGCCGCAGCCGGCACCGGAGCTCGGTGCCATGAGTGCGCAAGGGCTCACGAATGTCTTTTCCGCATGGTGGATTTCGATTCTGCCGGCGCTGGCGGTCACGCTCATCGCCCTGGTGAGCAATTTCGCCGGGGACGCGCTGCGGGACCAGATTCGCGATCGTTGATTCGCAGAGGAGACTGACAGATGTTCTTGACGTTCGGGCGTCGCCTCGCCGGCGCTGTTCCGGTACTGCTGACCCTGGTTCTTGCGGTTTTTGTGCTGCAGAAGGTGTCGCCGGTGGACCCGGTGGCTGCATATGTGGGCGGCAAGGCAACTCCGGAAGTGTACGAGGCTGCCCGCCAGCAACTCGGCCTGGACAAGCCGCTGCCCGTCCAGTTCCTGGACTATCTGGGTAGGGCTCTGCGCGGCGATCTGGGTGAGTCCACAGTCACTCGCACCCCCGTCGCGGCCGACATCGGCCGATTCCTCCCCGTGACATTGGAACTGATGGCAGTGGCCGTGGTGATCATGGTCGCCCTGGGGTTTCTGATGGGTCTGGCCACTGCCGCGCGCTGGCGCGGTTCTGGCGTGCTGCGGGTGCTGATGATGAGCGGCGCGTCGCTACCGGTGTACCTGGCGTGTCTGCTGGCGATGTTGGTCTTCTACCGGTGGTTGGGTGTGCTCCCGGTGGCTGGGCAGACGGCGTTCTACGATCCTCCGACCGGTCCCACCGGCTTTCTGCTGATCGACAGCCTGCTGGCCGGTCGTCTGGACGTCTTCTTCGACGATCTCCGGCATTTGGTGCTGCCGGCGTTCTGCGTGGCGTTAGCACCGGCCGCGGCCATCGGCCGGGTGTTGCGCAGCAGTCTGGAGACGACCATGGCCGCTGACCACACCCGAACTGCACGGGTCAAAGGGCTGGGAGAGAAGAGCATCCTGTTCCGGCACTGCCTGCGCAACTCGTTGAGCCCGGTGCTGGCGCTGATGGGTCTGCAACTTGCCGGCCTTGTCGGTAGCAGCATCCTGGTGGAGATGATCTTCGCCCGCCCGGGCATTGGCGCGTACTTTGCCCAGGCCATCACCAAGGGTGATTTCAACACCATTGCAGGTGTGACGATGGTGGTCGGGGTGATGTATGTGGTGGCCAACTTGATGGTGGATGTGGTACAGGCAGTCGCCGATCCGCGGGTCTCGGTGTGAATTTCAGGCCGACCGCTGCGCGTCGGCCCGGAAAGCCACGCGATCGCTGCGAAACCTGAACTGGTCCAGCGCCAGTGCGCTGCCCTGGGCATCTCGGACAAGTTCTTCGACATACATCATGGGCGATCCCGGGTCGACCCCGATCAGCTGCGCGGACTGTTTGTCGGCGGCCGTTGCTCCGATCGTCAGGTCACTGCTCGCGATGCGCACCCCGAGGCGCTTCTCCAGATACACGATGGGGTCGGCCTCGTCGACCACGATCTCGTCGGGCCGGTCCGGGCCGACCGGAATGTAGGTCACCATCAGCCCCAGCGGTACGTCTGCCTGCAACACCAGTGCCTCGATCATCAGCACCCATTCGTCGGCGAGCAGGCTCAACCGCCGTCCTACCATCGGGGGGCAGGTGATGATCTGCTGCTCCAGCATCCGCAGTTCGGTGGGGATGCTGGTATCAGAACTGAACTCGCTGACCGGTAGCAGCTCGTTGACCGCGATCACCATCTGCTCCGCGGAATAGGTCCCGCGTTTCGGGCTGCGGGTCACCAGCCCGTCCCTGGCCAGTTGCTGCAGGGCTGCTCGCACGGTGTTGCGGCTCGCCGACAAAGCGTCAGTGAGTTCACCCTCGACCAAAGCGACGCTGCCGTTGCTGGACTGCAACGAGGAGCGGAGCAGGTCATAGGTCCGGCGCAGCGAATTGTTGGCCCGCGTCGGAGTTTGCCGGCGACGCTGGAAAAGCGTCTCAGGACGGATCCCTGGGGGTGGTGCTGGTACGGAAATCGTTCGACCTCGCTCTGATGATTGTCCAACCGAAGAAGAACGATAAAACCAGGCACGTGTTTCGTTCTGTTTCCTCGCGAGGGTCGGAGGGATTACGCCGTCCTCAGACGCAAGGGGCCTAAGTTGGTTTCTCCGGTGCCTAAAGTCACCGGTGGGCTGCGACGCCTGGGCCGCAGCGCCGGGTCGAGTCCCGGTCGCGCTGCTGCCGTGCTGTTCGTCAGCTCGCGCCGGGATCACTGTCAAAGCGGAGCACTACGTACTCCGCGGCGGACGGCGAATGCCCGAGCTGATGCTTGGCGAGCAGGTCCCAGACCTCCTTCTCGTCGGCGGTGCTCGGAGGCAACACCAGATGCAACTCGGTCAGCAGTTTGCGCCGGTGCAGGTCGATCGCCGAGCGAACCAGGTCGCCGACGGTGAGCGCGGCGGACACACCGGAGCGGTAGGTGATGAACGCCAACAGTGCGAACCCGCACGCCGTCGGAATCCACACGGCCGGGCCGAGGGAGCCGAATATCGCCAGTGCCACCGCAAACACCGACGTCAACGTCGACAGCGTGGCGATGACGACAAAATGGTCGATGGTACGACGGGCTCCGTCGATGATGGCGCGGGTGGCCTCGGGCAACGTCAGGTAGAGCCGCACCCAGAACACGGTGTTCTGGAACCTGTACTGCTCGCGGCCGTAGGTGGCGGCTGCCGCAGGGCGTTGCCGAATCGGGTCGAGAGGAAATCGGCGTCGCGAGTGGGGAATTCGTGCGCCGCGCGGGTGGGGCCGTCCGCGGGATTCGCCAGGATCGATGCGCGGCGCCGCAGTTCACGCCGGACGCCGCGATCACGCAGACGCCGCGGCCACCAGTAGCCTTCCCAGAGCTTGACGAGATTGCTGACCTGCGTGCCGAAGACGACGACAAAAAGGATGTAGGCGGCGGCTGCCAGCCCCCAGTCGGACGAGGGTAGGGACGCCGCGAGTCACGCGTTTGCGCCCATCCGTGCGACGAGACCAGCAGGGCGCCGGCGGCGAGACCGAAGCCGAGGCAGGGGAGCAGCAGCTCCAGCAGGGCTTCCCGGTCCAAAATGCTGGACGTCCTGCCGAACAACGCTGTGAGCACACTGCCACCTCGCCGTCCGGGCGGAGATTTCTCCGCGAGTGCAGATATCCGCGACGAGGCACGCGTCGGTGCCTCAGGGCAGGCGGGTCCAGCGCCGCGTGGCCGGCAGGAATGCTAACAAGACACTGGCCACCGGCAGCGCCGGGATCAGATACACCGGCCACGGGATCTTCGCGCCGGCGATGAACACCGCCCCGAACGTCAGCAGGGCCACCACGGCGCCGGTGGCGATCAGATAGCGGCCGACGGCGCGGCGCAGCAGCATGGTGATCACCCCGGCGACGGTCGAGGCGGCGAACACAAACGTCAGGAAGCCGACGCCGAGGCAGAACAACCGGTCCGTCTGCCACCACCCGGTGATCAGGTTGGTGGCCACCACCGACACGGCCCACCCGCTGAGGATGGCGACCACACAGGCCGCGATGGCACTGTGCGCCGAGGAGCCCGCCGCAGCGGCCGGTGCCGCCGCTATGAGCCCGGTGGGGGCCTCGGCGGGTGGTGCTTCGGGGGGAGTCGCAGGCGCCGCGGGCCGTGGGCTAGTCGGAGGCGGAGGTGGTGCGGCAGGTGCCGGGATGAAACCCGTCGGCGCCTCCGCCGGAGTCGGGATATGGGTGGTGCGGGGATCGTGCTGGATGGGGATCGACCCCGTGGGAGTGCGCCTGATGATGCCGGTGCGGGTGTCCTCGGCGGGCGGAGCCGTCGGCCGAGAGGGTGTTGCAGGTGCGCGCCGGATGATCCGGGTGTGCTCGGATGAGTCTTGCGAGGGGTCCTGACCTGACACCAGGTCAGCCGGAGTAGGCGCCGACGCTGATACCGCGGGTGGCCAGCCACGGCACCGGATCGATCCGGTCGGTGCCGTTGAGCAGAACCTCGAGATGCAGGTGCGGGCCGGTCGAGTTGCCGCGGTTGCCGATGGTGGCGATCTGGTCCCCGGCGAACACCCGCTGACCGACGCTGACATTCCAGCTGTTGATGTGGCCGTACAGGGTGACGGTGCCGTCGAAGTGCCGCAGCTTGACCAGCGCGCCGTAACCCGCGGTGGGGCCGACCTCGACCACCACACCGTCGGAGACGGCATAGATCGGAGTGCCGATGGCGTTGGCGATGTCGACACCACCGTGCAGCGCGCCCCAGCGGTAGCCGTAACCGGAGGTGAAAATGCCCTGAGTGGGTTTGACGAACAGTGGGCGCTGCAGGCGAGCTTCACGCTCGGCGCGCTCCTGGGCGAAGGCGGCACCCTTGGCGAGTTCCTCGGAGTGTGCCGACGTGCGGGCGAGCGGATTGACGCTGACCACCTGCATGCCCTGCGGCGCATTGTTCAGGCCGCCGTTGAGCGCAGATTGGTCTGCGGCCAGCACTGCTTCGGTGGAACTGGTTTCCGACGGGTTCACCGCCGAGTGTGCGGCGGCCGCGGCGGCGCCTGCGGCCATCGCGGCGATCATCACCCGGCCCTTGAGTGCGCTGGCCGCCGGCTTGCGGTGCTGACCGGCGCGCGGGATGACCTCGGTGATGTCGGGGTCGTACACCGAATCGACCTGGTGCGCGAGCTGTGCCAGCTCTACGTCGTCGAGGTCGGTGCGCCGTGCCAGCCGGACCGGCGTGATGTCGTCGATGTCGTGCAGATCGTCGAGTTCGGGTGCGTACAGCACATCGGCCTCGGCACTGAACGGATCGTCGAACGCACTGCTCTTGAAGTCCAAGGCGTCGAGGCTACCGAATTCATTGAAGGGAACGATATCGGTGACCTCGTTGGCGTTCCCGAACTCATCACCGGAACGGCGTGAGAAACGAGAGAACTCGCGGTCGCTTGTCGGCTCTCCGCTGATGGGAGATGCTGCCGAGCGGTGTCGCGCCAACCTGAAACGTCCCTCTAGTCGTGACCAAAGCGTTACCTGGACCAGGAGACGTTAACCAAATTCCAATACAAGTGGCAACCCAACCGCGGAATCCATCTCAGATTGTGAGTTGTATCACCCGGAGCCCATCGGTGACATCTGCCACATGATCGGCATGCGGTGGTAACACGGGCCATTCGGGTGGATAAAGTCGCCCCCGGGCGTGACCTGAGAAACCGACCAGTGTTGTGAAAATACGACGCCGCCACTTCCGGCAGATAGACAGTGAGCCACATGGATCTTTTCGAGTATCAAGCGAAAGAGCTGTTCGCCAAGCACAACGTGCCGACCACCCCCGGACGGGTGACCGACTCCGCCGAGGATGCCAAGGCCATCGCCGAGGAAATCGGCAAACCTGTGATGGTCAAGGCGCAGGTGAAGGTCGGCGGGCGCGGTAAGGCCGGCGGCGTGAAATACGCGGCCACCCCCGAAGACGCGTTCACCCACGCGCAGAACATCCTGGGCCTCGACATCAAGGGCCACGTCGTCAAGAAGCTTCTCGTCGCTGAAGCCAGCGACATCGCCGAGGAGTACTACATCTCCTTCCTGCTCGACCGCTCCAACCGCACCTACCTGGCGATGTGCTCGGTCGAGGGCGGCATGGAGATCGAAGAAGTGGCCGCCACCAAGCCCGAGCGTCTCGCCAAGGTCCCCGTCGACGCCGTCAAGGGTGTCGACCTGGCCTTCGCCCGTGAGATCGCCGAGCAGGGCCATCTGCCCGCCGAGGTGCTCGACGCCGCCGCGGTCACCATCCAGAAGCTGTGGGAGGTGTTCATCGGCGAGGACGCCACCCTGGTGGAGGTCAACCCGCTGGTCCGTACGCCCGATGACCAGATCTTGGCTCTCGACGGCAAGGTCACCCTCGATGCCAACGCCGACTTCCGTCAGCCGGGCCACGAGGAGTTCGAGGACAAGGACGCCACCGATCCTCTGGAGCTCAAAGCCAAGGAGAACGACCTCAACTACGTCAAGCTCGACGGCGAGGTCGGCATCATCGGTAACGGCGCCGGTCTGGTCATGTCCACGCTGGACGTCGTAGCCTACGCCGGTGAGAAGCACGGCGGCGTCAAGCCCGCCAACTTCCTGGACATCGGCGGCGGCGCATCGGCCGAGGTGATGGCCAACGGGCTGGACGTGATCCTGAACGACAGCCAGGTCAAGAGCGTGTTCGTCAACGTCTTCGGCGGCATCACCTCCTGCGACGCAGTGGCCAACGGCATCGTCAAGGCGCTGCAGATCCTCGGCGACGAGGCCAACAAGCCGCTGGTGGTGCGACTCGACGGCAACAACGTCGAAGAAGGCCGTCGCATCCTGGCCGAGGCCAACCATCCACTGGTCGTACAGGCCGAAACCATGGACTCCGGGGCCGACAAGGCCGCCGAGCTGGCCAACAAGTAAGGGAGCCAACACAAATGTCTATCTTCCTGAACAAGGACAGCAAGGTCATCGTCCAGGGCATCACCGGCGGTGAAGGCACCAAGCACACCGCGCTGATGCTCAAGGCCGGCACCCAGGTCGTCGGCGGCGTGAACGCCCGCAAGGCCGGCACCACCGTCTCGCACAAAGACAAGGACGGCAACGACGTCGAACTGCCGGTGTTCGCCAGCGTGGCCGAGGCCATGAAGGAAACCGGCGCCGACGTGTCGATCGCCTTCGTGCCGCCGGCGTTCTCCAAGGACGCCATCATCGAGGCCATCGACGCCGAAATCCCGCTGCTGGTAGTCATCACCGAGGGAATCCCGGTGCAGGACAGCGCGTTTGCGTGGGCCTACAACGTCGAAAAGGGCGAGAAGACCCGCATCATCGGCCCGAACTGCCCCGGCATCATCACCCCCGGTGAATCACTGGTCGGCATCACGCCGAACAACATCACCGGCAAGGGCCCGATCGGTCTGGTCTCCAAGTCCGGCACCCTGACCTACCAGATGATGTACGAGCTGCGCGATCTCGGCTTCTCCACCGCCATCGGCATCGGCGGCGACCCGGTCATCGGCACCACCCACATCGACGCCATCGAGGCGTTCGAGAAGGATCCCGAGACCAAGCTGATCGTGATGATCGGTGAGATCGGTGGCGACGCCGAGGAGAAGGCCGCGGCCTACATCAAGGCCAACGTCACCAAGCCGGTCGTCGGCTACGTCGCGGGCTTCACCGCTCCCGAAGGCAAGACCATGGGCCACGCCGGCGCCATCGTCTCCGACGGTGCGGGCACCGCCGCGGGCAAGCAGGAGGCCCTCGAAGCGGCCGGGGTGGCCGTCGGTAAGACGCCTTCCGAGACCGCTGCCAAGGCGCGCGAGCTGCTCGCGGGCTTGTAACTCCAAGCGCACGAAAGCCCCCTGGGATCACTGCGATTCCAGGGGCTTTTCGCGTTTGGGGATCAGAGGTGCTGGGCCAGGAAGCGTTCGACAGTGTGGTACATGTCGATGCTGTTGTCCGGGTTGACGAATCCGTGGCCCTCGTCTTCTTTCACCAGGTACTCGACCTCGACGCCGCGGGCGCGCAGCGCCGCGACCATGTTGTCGGATTCGGCCTGTACCACCCGAGAGTCGTTGGCGCCCTGGACAACCAACAGCGGCGTGCGGATCTGGTCGACCTTCGTGATGGGGGAGCGGGCCAGCATGTCGGCTTCCTGTGCCGGATCTTCCGGGTCGCCGACGTAGAGATGCCAGTTGGTGGCCAGGAATCGGCGGCCCACATTCGGCAGCGTGCGCATGAAGTTGGGCAGGCTGGAGACCCCGACGTAGTCGATGGCGGCGGCGAAGACGTCCGGGGTGAACGTGACGCCGACGAGTGCGGCGTAACCACCGTAGGAGCCGCCGAAAATGGCCACCCGGCCGCGGTCGGCGTACCCCTGCTCGACGGCCCAGTCTGTCGCGTCGATCAGGTCGTCATGCATCTTGCCGGCGAACTCACCGATCGCCGCCTTCGTGAAGGCCTTGCCGTAGCCGGTGGACCCGCGAAAGTTGACCTGTAGCACCGCATATCCGCGGTTGGCCAGCAACTGAACCTCGGGCTGGTAGCCCCAGCAATCGCGAGCCCACGGCCCACCGTGGACCAGGAGCACCAGCGGCAGGCCGGCCGGCTCCTGTCCGATCGGCAGTGTCAGATAGCCGTGCAGGTCCAGGCCGTCGCGTGACTCGAAGGTCACCGGGGTCATCGAGGCCAGCGTCGCCGGATCCAGATTCGGGTACGGCCGGAACAGTAGCCTGCTGGTACCCGTCGCGTGGTCGTAGAAGTACGTGACGCCGGGTTCGCGGTCGTGGTTGAAGCTGACGACCCAGCGCTGTCCGCTCTCATCGGTGGAGATCGTGGACAGGTCACCATCGGACAGGTTGGTCAGTGCGGCCAGCACGGCCGCGAAATCGGGGGCCAGTGGGTGAATCACCTGTCGCTCACCGTAATAGCGGGCGCCGATCAGTTCGCCGGTCTGCTCGCTGACGATGAACGGAGACGGCAGCATGATCTGCGCGGCCAGGTCGAAGGTGGGATGGCTGTCCACCTCGGTCTCGGTGCCGGTCGCCACATCTAGGCGTACCAGCCGGAGGCGGTCGCTGCCGTCGTAGGAGCCCAGCCAGATTCCGGTGCCGTCGGGGGTGGGGACGACCGGATGGATGCCCAGTGGGTAGTCGCGCCCGTCGTACGCCTTGATGGGGCGTGTCGACTTGGTGGCCGGATCCCATTGGGAGATCTCGACATCCCCGGCGGCCGTCAGCGTATTGGTGAACAAGTGGCCACCCGGACCGGCGATCCAATTGAGGACGTTGCCCGGGTTCTCGGCAAGCAACGTCAGTTCGCCCGAGGCGATGTCGAGTTCGAATGCGTCGAACAGTTCTTCGTTGCGGGCGTTGTGCTGCACGACGGCCTTGCCGGGGCGCGCAGTGAGTAGTTCATAGGATGCGCGGGTGTTGGGGAACGGCGTGAGGTCGACGGCGGTGGCATCCGGGTCGTCGAGGTCGACGCGGTAGACGTGATAGTGCTCGTCGCCGCCACTGTCCTGCATGTAGAGCAGGTGGCGTGAGTCGTGGGTCCAGCTGTAGATGTACACGCTGCGGGTCTCGTCGGCGGTGACACAGTGCGGTTCGGTCTTTCCGTCTACATCTTGAACCCAGATGTTGAGGCGGTTGCGCCACGGGGCCAGGTACGCGATCCGGGTGCCGTCCGCGGAGATGGTGGCGCCCGCCCGCTCGGGCGGATTGAAGAACTCTTCGACAGAAATACGTTGGGGTGCAGTGATGGCGCTGTTGGTGGTGGTGGACACAGGGGCCTTTCGGCATCGGGGGCCGGGTGGGCGGTTGCGCGTTGTCTGGTGTCACTCAGTGACAATTCCACTGTGTCACTGAGTGACAAATGCGTCAAGCGGCGGTGGGCGCCGACTCAGCGGTCGCGGTGCTTCAACACCTGCCGCAGGAGCGGATCGGTGAGGTCATACCAGGTGGAGCGGCGGTCGTTGGCGTTCTTCGCCGACGTCACCCATCGCGATGCGGAGAGCCTGCCCAGCGCTGTTGCCGCCGACTGATTCGAGACCCCGACGGCGGCCGCCAGATCGCTGACGGTGCGGGGCCGATCCGTGCGGGAGAGCTCCACGACCAGGCGCTGCTCGCCGGGCGACAGCTCTCCCAGTTGACGCTGGTAGTTCGGGACCAGGCTGTCCAGTAGTGCGTCGACGGCGGGCGTGACCGCCTCGAGTGTGGCGACGTCGGCGAACTGCGCCAGCTGGTGCCATTGGCGTGGTACGCCGCCAACGATTCTCCGGATGGCATCCAGAGAGCGTGCGCCGGTGGGTGATTCGATATATGCCGCGAGATCGTTGGCGCCACGCCTGCGGGCAGCGGCCGCGACAATGGCCACGGCGTCGGGCAGTTCGAGGTCGGGCAGCGTCTCCACCATGAATGACCCGTACCACGGGAACGACCGCGATGACACTCCCGGGAACAGAGCCGGGCTGCTGGCCAAAAGTGTCACCGACGTTGATGTTTCGACCCAGGCTCGCAGATTGCCCTGACCGTCGGAGCCCAAGCTGTCGAACACCCGGTCCAGGTTCTCGATCGCCAGCAGCACCATGCGATCTGCGGCAACGGCCAGGATGGCTTGCTCGATGCCGATGGCGTCCTTGTCGCGGCGCATCGCCTGGGCGGGCTGCGCGATGCCGATCACCCTGGCGATCTCGACCAGCATGTCCAGGTAAGAGCCGATTGCCAGAGCATCTTCGGGAATGAACACCGGCAGAACATTTTTGGCGGTTTCGGGATCGGCGAGTGCGCGGTTCACCGCGACGTGCAGCGTGTGGGTCTTGCCGCCACCTCTGGGTGCAACGAGCAGGGTGTGCGGTCGGGAGCCGTCCCGGGCGGCGCCGACGATCCGGCGCACCAACTTCGTGAACAGCGCCTCGCGTCCGACCGTGAGGGCGTCGAGTTCCGCAGGGGTCAGCGCCGCGGGTGTGAACACCGGCGTTGTCATCGCCGCATCGCTCGCCAGGCGCGTTGGATCAGCGGGGAGGCAAAGTGATCGGCTCCCCCGTTCGGCAGGCCGTCGCGCACCAGATAGTGGTCGAGTTCCAGGCGTTCGATCAGATAGACCAACTGATGACGATCGCGGATGGGGCTGCCTTCGTTGCTCAGCAGCATCAAGGTGTTGTCGACGGTCAGCGGCGCAACGGCGTGGGCATAGATGTCGAGCACGCCTGCGATGGCGTCGGCGTCCGGCCCGTAGTAGTTGTGCAGCCGGTCCCGGTAATGCCGGAGGTCCCAGGGGTCGTTGAGGTCCTCGACGGCGGCGGTCACCAGGTCGGGGATCTGGTCGGCCGGTGGCAGGCGGCCGTCGCGCAGGTAGTGGTCCTGTAGGGCAAGCACCAGATGCTGGATGTAGTAGGGAACGCCTTCGGCGGATTCGGCGACTGCCGGTGCCACCCGGTGGGCCTCCGGTGGGTAGACGCCGATTCCCAGCAGCAGGCATTCGGCCAGGAAGGCGGCGTGATCCGCTCGGATGGGGCCCACGGTGATCTTCCGGATGTCATTGACGGTGCTGGGCGCGTCGACGGAGACGTGATGGAAGCCGATGGATCCGGAGAGCACCGTGGCAACGCTGCCGCCGTACTCCTGACGGAAGCGGCGCAGGGTGCGCAGGAAGTCGTCGCCGGTTCCGCTCTGCACCCGTTCGAGCCTGCGGGCCAGCACCGTCACCTCGTCGATGAACAAGACGACCTGGCGTCCGTTTGCGCGGTCCACGGCCTGGCGCAGCAACTCGTCCAAGGCGGTGGCGGCGCGGGCTTCCCGTTCGATGGTCATCGGTCCCGCATTGAGCGA
This sequence comes from Mycobacterium sp., assembly GCF_049647605.1. GTDB lineage: Bacteria > Actinomycetota > Actinomycetes > Mycobacteriales > Mycobacteriaceae > Mycobacterium. The sequence goes on from NZ_JBARXZ010000164.1 coordinate 37,294, forward strand.
GACGCGGAGTTTGGCCAGTTCCTGGCTCCAGCTGGGTTCGAATCGGGCCAGTTCGGCCGCCAGCGCCGACACGAAGTCGGCATAGGTGCCGCGTTCCGCACTGGCCGCACCCACCAATGCGCCGGTGTTGCGCACCTGGTGGGCCACCATGCGGGCCAGGGAGGTCTTGCCGTGGCGACGGTCGCCGATCAGGACGGCGCCGCTGTGCGGTAGCGCCGCCAGCACGGCCGCTGCGTCGCGGTAGCGGCCTACGACGTCGTCGGGTTTGACGATGCCGCCCACCACCAGGGACATGGGACGTACCGGCCAGGCCACATCCCAACCGTACGCCAGATCTGATGTACGTCAATATCGATGTACGTCATGTGCCGTGTACGTCAGCCTGGCAGTTCGGTTGGCCAAACGAGAACGCGTTCTATTAGCCTCTCAAAGTAGTTACCTCAGGAGGCATGCATGCCGGTCGACCCGCGCACCCCCGTCATCGTTGGCGTCGGCCAGTTCACCGAGCGCATCGATGACCCCGGATACCGGGGGATGTCGGCGGTGGACCTGGCAACCGAGGCGGCGCGGGCCGCACTGGCCGACACCGGGGCGTCGGTGAGCGACGTGGCCCGCGCGGTGGACGTGGTCGTGGGGTTACGGCAGTTCGAGATCTCCGGGCCCATGCCCGCCGTGCTGGGCAAATCCAACAACTATCCACGCTCGGTGATGCGCCGCCTGGGTGCCGACCCGGCCCGCGTGGTCCTCGAGCCCGTGGGGGGTCATGGATCGCAGAAGGTGGTCACCGAGTTCGCCTCGGCCATCGCGGCCGGCGAGATCGACGTCGCCATGGTGATCGGCTCCGAACCCGGATCCACCGCACGCTATTTCGCCGGGCGCGACGACAAACCGGACTTCACCGAGCACATCGACGGGCAACTCGAGGACCGCGGCCACCAGATCCACCGCTATATCGACGAATACACCGTGACGCACGGCTTGACCGGGGCGTCGGTGCAGTACGGACTGCTGGACAACGCCCGCCGCGCGCGGCTGGGCCTCGGTGTCGCCGACTACCGGCACCAGATGGCCGAGCTGTTCGCGCCGATGTCGAAAGTGGCTGCCAAGAACCCGTTCTCGTCATCGCCGGTGGAGCGGTCTGTTGCCGAGATCGAGACGGTGACGCCCGAGAATCGGATGGTCTGCGATCCGTACCCGCGACTGCTGGTTGCCCGGGACACCGTGAATCAGGGCGCCGCCACGGTACTGATGTCGGTGGGTGCAGCCCGCAGGCTCGGTGTGCCCGAGGAGAGGTGGGTGTACCTGCACGGGCACGCCGACCTGGTGGAACAGGCGTTGCTGTCGCGGGCCGATCTCGGGGCCAGTCCGGCCGCGGTACTCGCGGCGCAGGAGGGTCTGCGAGTGGCGGGTATCGGCGTCGACGACATCTCCACCTTCGACCTGTACAGCTGCTTCCCGTTCCCGGTGTTCGTGATCTGCGATGCCCTGGGAATCGCCGGCGACGACCCGCGTGGACTGACGCTCACCGGCGGTCTGCCCTACTTCGGCGGCCCGGGTAACAGCTACTCGCTGCACGGCATTGCGGAAACGGTGGCCGAGATGCGCGACAAGCCTGGGCAATTCGGGTTCATCGGCGCCAACGGCGGCATCATGAGCAAGTACTCGGTGGGCATCTACTCCACCTCGCCGGTCGAGTGGCGTACCAGCCGTAGCGACGAACTCAACACGCAGATCACCGAATTGCCCGAGGTGCCGGTGACCAAGGTCGTCGACGGGCTCGGAGTCGTCGAGACCTACTCGGTGCGCTACGACTGGCCGGTGCGGACCGGGATCATCGTCGGCCGGTTGGAGTCCGACGGATCGCGGTTCATGGCCACCACCGAGGATCAGGCGTTGGTGGCGTTGATGAGTGACGGCGACCCGCTGGGTGCGCGTATTGCCGTGCGGTCCACCGGGAATGGCAACCGAGCGGTGTTGAGTGCCGCGACCGCCTAGGGCGGTGGCGGATTGTTGCATTCGGCGACGGGCGAGCATTCGCAAACCCGGCGAGCGCACAGATCTGTACGCACAACCCGGCGTGGCGGCGTACAGACGCGCTCGCTCGGCGAAGGTATCTAGACCAGAGTGCTGAGCTTTCCGGCCAGGCGCTCCACGTAGGCGCCGACTTCGGCTTCGGGCTTGTCGGGCAGGCCGAACAGCACCTCGGTGACGCCGAGCTCGCGCCAGTGCGCCAGCTTCTCGGGTACCGGTTTGAAGTCCAGCGCCACGATCTGCGGGGCCCCGTCGCGATCGGCTGCCGCCCAGGTGTCCTGCAGCAGCTTGACGGGCTCGTCGATGTCGAAGTCGCGGGGCGTGGTGATCCAGCCGTCCGCGCTGCGGGCGATCCACTTGAAGTTCTTCTCGGTGCCCGCCGCGCCGACGAGCACCGGGATGTGTGACTGCACCGGCTTGGGCCAGGCCCAGCTGGGCCCGAACTTCACGAACTCGCCGTCGAATTCGGCTTCCTCCTGCGTCCACAACGCCCGCATCGCTTCGAGGTACTCGCGCAACATGGTCCGTCGCCGGCCCGGCGGTACGTTGTGGTCGGCGAGTTCGTCGGTGTTCCAACCGAATCCGACGCCCAGGCTGACACGCCCACCGGACAGGTGATCGAGGGTGGCGATCGACTTGGCCAGGGTGATCGGGTCGTGCTCGACCGGCAGCGCCACCGCCGTCGACAACCGCACCCGACTGGTAACGGCGCTGGCGGCGCCCAGCGACACCCACGGATCCAGGGTGCGCATATAGCGGTCATCAGGCAGCGACTCGTCGCCGGTGGTGGGGTGGGCGGCTTGCCTCTTGATGGGGATGTGGGTGTGTTCGGGTACGTAGAAGGTGGTGAAGCCGTGGTCATCGGCGAGCTTGGCTGCCGCCGCGGGGGAGATGCCACGATCGCTGGTGAAAAGTACTAGCCCGAAGTCCATACATGGAATTAGAACGTGTTCTAGTCGCGAGGGCAAGGGAGGCACCCGATCCGAGGTGCCGGTCGAACCGGCGGCCCGACAAAGAAAGCATCGCGAGTTAAACCAGTGACCAGCACGGCCGTCGGCGGTGTGATCGGCCCATGACGACTGAACACATCGCCCGGAACGTGTCGTTCGCCTACTGGGTGCCCAATGTCAGCGGCGGCCTGGTGACCAGCGATATCGACCAGCGCACCGACTGGAACTACGAGTACAACAAGAAACTGGCGCAGACCGCGGAGAACAACGGCTTTGAATACGCCCTCAGTCAGGTCCGCTACGAGGCCAGCTACGGCGCCGAATACCAGCACGAGTCCACCAGTTTCTCCCTGGCGCTGCTGTTGGCCACCGAGAAACTCAAGGTCATCGCCGCAGTGCACCCGGGGCTGTGGCAGCCGGCGGTCCTGGCCAAACTCGGCGCGACGGCCGACCAGCTCAGTAACGGCAGGTTTGCCGTCAATGTGGTCTCAGGCTGGTTCAAAGACGAGTTCACCCACCTCGGCGAGCCTTGGCTCGAACACGATGAGAGGTACCGCCGCAGCGCCGAGTTCCTCCAGGTGCTGCGCAAGATCTGGACCGAGGACGACGTCGACTTCCGGGGCGACTTCTACCGGATCCACGACTTCACCCTCAAACCGAAGCCGGTGAACACCGCGGCGCGGCCCAACCCGGAGATCTTCCAGGGCGGCAATTCCACGGCGGCCCGCCGCAACGGTGGCCTGTACTCGGACTGGTACTTCTCCAACGGCAAGGACTTCGACGGCATCACCGAGCAGATCACCGATGTCCGCGACCACGCCCGGACGGTGGGCCGCGAGGTCAAGATCGGCCTCAATGGATTCATCATTGCCCGCGACACCGAAAAAGAGGCGAAGGACGTTCTCCGCGAGATCATCGAAAAGGCAAACCGGCCGGCAGTGGAGGGCTTCGCCGGCGCCGTGCGGCAGGCCGGGGCATCCACCGGAGACAAGGTGGGAATGTGGGCCGATTCCACATTCGAGGATCTGGTCCAGTACAACGACGGTTTCCGCACCCAACTGATCGGCACACCGGAGCAGATCGCCGAGCGGATCGCCGCCTATCGCAAGCGTGGCGTCGACCTCATCCTCGGTGGGTTCCTGCACTTCCAGGAGGAGATCGAGTACTTCGGGGCGCGGGTACTGCCGCTGGTTCGGGAGATCGAAGCCGCAGACAGCGAGGTGAGCGGACCGCCGGCCCTCGTGTCCGTCGGCGCCTGACGCGAGTGCGCAGCTGGGTGCGCTAGCGTGGATGACACGAATCCGCGTCTCGGAATCCGAGGCAGGTGTTCGTCGGCCTAGTCCATGAAGCGGGGACCCACAGGGGGTCCGACGTAAGCGCCACCGCTGTGGCGCCCAACGACACAGGAGAGGTCATGACCTACCCCCCAGGCAACCCACCCGGTAATGCACCCGGCGCCGGCGGTTTCCCGTCCGCGCCGCCGCCCGGTTCCTACGGATCTCCCACCCAGTCGTTCGCTCAGGTGTCCGACCCGGGACCGAGCAGGCTGCCGCAGTATCTGTCGGCCGCGGTGGTGGTGCTGGGGCTGCTTGCCTACCTGTCGAGTTTCGGACCGGTCTTCACCTCCAGCGCCGAGCTGGGCCCGATCAGTATCGAAGCCACCAGCGGCGGCGGGGTGTTCCTCACCCTGGCCACACTGTTGGCGGCGCTGCTGGCGGCTGTCGGCCTGCTGCCCAAAGCCAAGGGGTACCTCGCCGTCGTGGCGATCCTCTCGGTGTTGGGTGTGCTGGTGGTCGTGAGCCAGCTGTTCAACACGTCCAATTACGTGACCACCGGCTGGGCCGCCTGGTTGGTGCTGGCCTTCGCCGTGCTGCAGGCCATTGTCGCCATCGGTGCACTACTGCTGGAGTCCGGCGTGCTCAGCGCACCCGCTCCGCGGCCCAAGTACGACCAGCCGCAGTTCGGTCAGTACGGCCCTCCCGGGGGCTACTACCAGCAGGCTCCGCAGCAGCCGGTCGGCCCGCAAGGCAGCCAAGGCCCGCTGGGACCCCGCCCCGGCTACCCCTCGCAGTACGGGTCCTACCCGACCGGACCCGTGGGTGGCTTCGGCCAGGAGAGCGGCCCGCCGACGCCCCCGACCGGGTTCCCGAGCTTCAGTCCGCCTCCCGCGGTCGGATCATCGGGACAACACTCCGCGCCGACGCCGGGTCAGCAGCCGCAGACCCAGCAGTCGGATCCCTCGTCCGGTTCGACTCAGTCCTGAGTCCGGTACCGCCGCAGCCGGGATACAACGCTGCGGTGGGCTGACGTGAATGCAGGACAACCGCACGGCGGGAGCACGCCAAGCACGTGACCTGATCAGGGTCGCATTCGGTCCGGCGCTGGTCGCACTGGTCATCATCGCGGCGGTGGTGCTCGTCCAGCTCCTGATCGCCAACAGCGATATGACCGGCGCCTTCGGCGCCATCGCCAGTATCTGGCTGGGTGTACACCAGGTGCCGATTCTCATCGGCGGACGAGAACTCGGCGTCCTGCCGTTGCTGCCCGCACTCCTGATGGTCTGGGGGACCGCACGCACCACGGCGCGGGCCACCTCGCCACGCGCCTCGTTTTTTGTCATCCGCTGGGTGATTGCGTCGGCGATCGGCGGTCCGCTGCTGATCGCCGCGCTGGCGCTGGCGGTGGTGCACGACGCCGCCTCGGTGCTGACCCAGCTGCAGACCCCGAGCGCGGGCCATGCCTTCCTGAATGTGCTGGTGGTGCATGCCGTCGGCGCCGTCGTGGGCGTCGGCTCCAAGGCCGGTCGCCGGGTACTGGCGCGGTCACCGCTACCGGACTGGTTGGCCGGATCGGTACGTGCCGCGGCTGCGGGCATACTGACCCTGTTCGGGCTGTCGGCTGCAGCGACCGCCGTGGCGCTGGTGGTCAACTGGGGCACCATGCACGAGCTGTTCGGCATCACCGATTCGATGTTCGGGCAGCTGAGCTTGGCGGTGCTGTCGATCCTGTACGTGCCGAACGTGATTGTCGGGGCCTGCGCCATGGCGGTGGGCTCCAGTGCACATGTCGGATTCGCCACCTTCAGCTCGTTCACCGTGTTCGGCGGGGACATCCCGGCCGTGCCCATCCTGGCCGCGGCGCCGACACCCCCACTGGGGCCGGTGTGGGTGGCGCTGCTGATCATCGGCGCCACCGCGGCGGTGGTGGTCGGTCAGCAGTGCGCGCGCATGCCACTGCCGTTACGGCCCGCAATGACGCGACTGGTGGCGGCCTCCTTGCTGGCGGCCGCAGTCATGGCGCTGCTGGGGGAAGCCGGCGGCGGACGGCTGGGCAACTTCGGCGCCGTCGGTGTGGATCAGACGACGTTCGGGCCTGCGGTTTTCCTGTGGTTCGTGACTGTCGGCGGGGTGACGGTGGTGATGACCGGCGGCGTGCTGCGACCGCCCAAACCGGTCAAGGCTGTTGCCACACCGGTGGACGATCCCGAGCCGGTAGGAGATGTCGTGCCGGAGGGGGGCACCCTGGCCGAACCCAGCGACGAGATCGCGGAGTCGCCGACAGCTCCGCTGATCCTGCCCGAACCCGAACCCGGTTCGGTGCCCGAAACCAAGGTGACCGCCGAACCTGGACTCGGTGAGCCCCGGCAACCCGAGCCCGAACCCGCTTACGAACCCGAACCCGCTTACGAACCCATCGAGGTGGACTACGAAGCACTGGCGGAGCTTCCAGATGCCGAGGATCTCCTGGACGCCGACAACGATGTCTACGGTGGGGACGCGCAGCGCAAACCGACCGACTGAGACCGACTAAGCTCGTCGCGTGCAGCAACCCCTTCACGTGCCACCCAGCGCACCGGCCCGACTGGTCGTGCTGGCTTCTGGAACCGGGTCGCTGCTGGCATCGTTGCTCGACGCAGCCGTCGGCGACTATCCGGCAAGGGTCGTGGCCGTCGGAGTGGACCGTGACTGTCGCGCCGCCGAGATCGCCGCAGCTGCCGGGATCCCCGCCTACCTGGTGCCATTGCGAGACCATCCGGATCGGGCCGCCTGGGATGCGGCGATCACCGCTGCCACCACGGCCCACTCGCCTGACCTGGTGGTGTCGGCCGGATTCATGAAGATCCTGGGACCCCGGTTCCTGGCCCGTTTCCCGGGGCGGGTGGTCAACACCCACCCGGCGCTGCTGCCGTCGTTCCCCGGCGCACACGCCGTGCCCGACGCCCTCGAGTACGGGGTGCGCGTGACCGGGTGCACGGTGCACGTTGTCGACGCGGGCATGGATACCGGCCCGATCCTGGCCCAGGAGGCCGTCACCGTCACCGACGATGACACCGAACAGACCCTGCACGAACGAATCAAGGTCGTCGAACGACGCTTGCTCGTCGATGTGCTGGCCGCGGCAGCTACCCGCGGTATGACCTGGAGTGGCCGCACGGCCACCTTCGGATGAAGGAGATGAACCACCCATGAGCGAGCGTAAGCCGATCCGGCGGGCGTTGATCAGTGTGTACGACAAGACCGGACTGGCTGACCTGGCTCGTGGGCTACACGAGGCGGGCGTCGCCATCGTCTCCACCGGCTCCACAGCAAAGACCATTGCGGCTGCCGGTATCCCCGTCACCCCTGTGGAGGAAGTCACCGGCTTCCCGGAGGTGCTCGACGGCCGCGTCAAGACACTGCACCCGCGGGTGCATGCCGGCTTGCTCGCCGACCTGCGCAAACCCGAACACGTTGCGGCACTGCAGGAACTCGGCGTCGAGGCGTTCGAGCTGGTGGTGGTCAACCTCTACCCGTTCAGTGAGACGGTCTCCTCCGGCGCGAGCGAGGACGAATGTGTCGAGCAGATCGACATCGGCGGACCGTCGATGGTGCGCGCCGCAGCCAAGAACCATCCCAGCGTCGCAGTGGTGGTCAACCCGCTGGGATATGACGGAGTGCTGGCAGCGGTGCGATCCGGCGGCTTTACCTTGGCTGAGCGGAAAACGCTGGCGTCGTTGGCTTTCCGGCACACCGCTGAGTACGACGTCGCGGTGGCCACCTGGATGGGCGATGTGCTGGCGCCCGAAAGCGATGCCGAGCAGGCCGCGCTACCGCAGTGGTACGGCGGCACCTGGCGGCGTAAGTCAGTGCTGCGCTACGGGGAGAACCCGCACCAGCAGGCGGCGCTGTACCTGGACGACGGCGGTTGGCCCGGTCTGGCGCAGGCCGACCAGTTGCACGGTAAAGAGATGTCCTACAACAACTTCACCGATGCCGATGCGGCGTGGCGGGCGGCCTTCGACCACGACGAGATCTGTGTGGCGATCATCAAACATGCCAACCCGTGCGGTATCGCCATCTCCGCAGTGTCGGTGGCCGACGCGCACCGCAAGGCCCACGAATGTGACCCGCTCAGCGCTTTCGGCGGGGTGATCGCGACCAACACCACGGTCAGCGTGGAGATGGCAGAGACCGTGGCCGACATCTTCACCGAGGTCATCATCGCCCCGGCCTTCGAAGAAGGTGCGGTGGAGGTGCTTTCGCGTAAGAAGAACATCCGGGTGCTGGTGGCTTCCGAACCGGGGGCCGGTGGTACCGAGTTCCGGCAGATCAGTGGTGGCCTGTTGGTGCAGCAGCGGGACGCGCTGAACGCCGAAGGGGACAATCCGGCCAACTGGACGCTGGCCACCGGCGACGCCGCCGATGCTGCCACCCTGGCCGATCTGGCGTTCGCGTGGCGGGCCTGCCGGGCCGTCAAGTCCAATGCCATCGTGGTCGCCAAAGACGGCGCCACCGTGGGAGTTGGTATGGGCCAGGTGAATCGCGTGGATGCCGCCCGGCTGGCCGTCGAACGCGGCGGTGAGAAGGTTCAGGGAGCGGTGGCCGCCTCCGACGCGTTCTTCCCCTTCCCGGACGGACTGGAGACGCTGACGGCCGCCGGGGTGCGGGCGATCGTGCACCCGGGCGGTTCGATGCGAGACGACCTCGTGACCGAGGCGGCGGCGAAGGCCGGCATCACGCTGTACCTCACCGGCGCAAGGCATTTCGCCCACTAGGACACTTCGGGTAGCAGCTGCCTGCGCACCGTCTGGAGATGAGTGCGCATGGCGGCCTGGCTACGCACGGGATCGCGGTCGAAGATGGCGTCGGCGATCTCGCGGTGCTCAACCTGGCAGGTGGCGCGATTCTCGATGGTGTGGTGGCGCTTGTCGAGGCCGCTGCCCGCGAGTTGGCGTCGGCCGCTCTCCACCATGTCGTTGAGCGCCGCGACCACGGCATTGTGCGCGGCCAATGCCAGCGCGCGGTGAAATGCCATGTCCCAGAGCTGGAACTCCTCGGGAGTGTGGGCGGCCTCACCGGCTTGCAGACAGCGGCGGATCTCGGTGAAATCGTCGGTGGTGGCCGCCACGGCCACCAATGTCATCAGGTTCGGCTCCCAGGCGGCCCTGGCGGCGATGAGGTCCAGCGGGCTCAGGTTGGCCGGGCCACGGATGGCTCCACCTGGCGGTGCAGCGGAGGATCCGGTGAGGAACGTGCCGCGGCCCACCTCTCTGGTGACCCGGCCCTGGCTTTCCAGGGCGCCGAGCTGCCTACGCACGTCGTAGCGGCTGCGCCCCAACAGGGTGGCCAGCGCGCGTTCGGTCGGCACCTGGCTGCCCGGTGCCAGCTCGCCCGAGGAGATCTGCTCCTGGAGGTACCTTTCGACTGCGGTCGTCATTGCCCCGTCACCACCGTGCGGACAAAACGTAAGTGCTCGGTCATCGCGGTGGCCGCCCGGCGCCGGTCGCGGTCGACGAGCGCGGCGACGATCTCGTGGTGCTCACGCTGGATGATCTCTCGGTTCTCCGGTGTGAACCCGTCTTTCTTGAGCCGGCCCCACACCGGGTTGTTGCGGGTGGAGTTCAGTACGTCGACCATCGCCAGGATCTGACTGTTGTGAGTGGCCCTGGCGAAAGCACGATGCAGCGAGATGTCCCACTGCTCGAAGGATTCGTAATCGGAAGCAGTCTCGCCGCGTTCGAGGCAACGGTGCAGCTCGGCAAAATCCTCTTCGGTGGCCGCCAGCGCCGCCAGCGAGACGACTTCGGGTTCGAACACCATGGATGCGGTCATGATCGCCGCCGGGGTGAACGAGGCGCCGAAACGGTCGGCCGAGGTGCTGGCCGATGTCACGAACGTCCCGCGGCCGACTTCCCTGGTGACGCGGCCTTCAGTCTCGAGCTGCGCCATGATGCGACGCACCTGGGTACGTGAACGTCCGAGTTGCTCGGCGATGTGCCGCTCAGCGGGAACGCGTCCGCCGTCCTGAGATGCAGCCACCAGGACGTACTCATCGATGAGACGTCGCAGATCCCGGTCGCCGACGGGTTGCGCGGATCCTTCGTGCAACGGAGGCCCCCCTGGAGAACAAGATCGATCTGTTCGCGCCTCAATGTAACCAATCGCGACCCATCGGGCGTAGTGACCGAAGTGTGGACCGTGAGCAACCAATCGCAACCAATGTGGACCCGGTAACGCGTGCGTAAAATCTGCTCTGACAGCGCAGTCTCTCTGGTGACTTAAGGAGCAGTCCGTGGGTGCAACCCTGGTCCAGCGGCTGGCCATGGCGGCGCTGGTGGACGTTGTGCCGGTGTCAATGGTCGAAGATGTGTTGCACCGCTGCGAGCGAACCGGGCAGCGGGTCCGCAGCCTGCCCCCGTGGGTCACCTGCTACCACGTTCTGGCCGCCGCGATGGATCCCTCGGCAGGTTATGACGAGGTGACGGCATTGTTGTGGGCGACGCTGCCAGCGGCTACCGGGCGGGGCCTGGCTCGTCAGCTGCCGTCCCGGGGTGCGGTCACTCGCGCGCGGGCCCGCCTCGGCGTTGAGCCCTTCGAAGTGCTGCTCGGTGAGCTGCTCCGCGCGGCTCGCGGCGAGCGCAATACCTCTCGCGTCTACCTGCAGAAACTCCACTATGGAACGGCTTTTGGGTGGCTGGTCCGGGACGCGGGCACCGGCGCGCTGCTTGGCTGTGAACTCGATCCGGGCGCCGCACCCGAACTCGTCGAGTCGGTGGGTGCCACGGCTGTGGTGTTGTGCCCTCCGCACGACGGGTCCAGTGAGGAGTTGCGGCAACGGCTGGCCGCGACAGTGACGGTGGCGGTCGGGGCGATGCCGGTGCGGCACGCTGTGGACTCGGCGCCGCTGCGGGGGCGCTCGGCGGCCGCGGCAAAGCAGGAGATCATGGCTCGGGCGTGCGTGCTGGCGGCCCAGGAAGCGGCGTCGCGCCGTGTCCGGCTGTCCCATGTAACTGGGTAACTAAGTCAACAGCAGCGATCGATGGTCCCACGCGAACATGCGTGATTGGCTTCCGGGCGAGACTGAACCCTTCCAGCCCGATTGGCCGGGATTGGTTGCAGATTGGTTGGCCCTGTGCAGGTGGTCGGCGAGGAGAAGTTTTTCGACCAGTAGACAAGCGTGAAGGAGGGGTCGGTGCAGTTGGTCCAGTACGTCCATCAAGGCACGACGAGGTGCGGCTATCTGGATGATGAGGAGATCGTCGGGCTGGACTGGTCGCTGCGCGACGCCCTCGTCCTGCTGGCGGCCGGCCTGGCCGAGCGCATCACCGATGCCCATGTCGGCAGGCTGTCCAGCAGTGAGATCACTCTGCTGCCGCCGGTGCTGCCGTCGAGCCGGATCTTCTGCATCGGCATCAACTACCTCGATCATCAGCAGGAATCCAAGGACGTCTTCCTGGCCGATGTGCCGGAGGCGCCCGTGGTGTTCCTCAAGGATCTGAGCACCATCACCGGCCCGAATGACGTTCTGCTGCTGCCGCAGTCGCTGTCGACGGAGTTCGACTGGGAAGCAGAGCTCGGCGTCGTGATCGGCGCGCCGGCTCGAACAATCTCCCGGAAGGAGGCCTGGGACGTGGTGGCCGGCTACACCGTCGTCAACGACATCTCGGTACGTGACCGCCAGGTGCGGCACGTCCAGTGGACTCTCGGTAAGAATGCACCGGCCTCGACTCCCATCGGACCCGGCATCGTCGATCGCGACACCATCGGCGTCGACCCCGATATCGAGCTCACCTGCCGGGTCAACGGTGTGGTGAAGCAGCACGCGTTCACGCGCGATCTGATCTTCGACATCCCGCAGTTGATCGAGGAGATCTCGGCGGTCACCCCGCTGCTGCCGGGCGACATCATTGTCAGCGGCACGCCCGCGGGTGTCGGTTTCAAACGGACACCGCCGCAGTTCCTGACCGACGGCGACGTCGTCGAGGTCGAGATCGCCGGCGTGGGGCTACTGTCCAACACGATCAAGACAGAAGTATGAAACTGACTGTGGTGGATGAACTTTCGGTATCGCACACGCGGATCTGCGGCACCGGCGCTGTCCGCTACGCCGTCTGAACTTCGAAAACCACCAGCAAGTAGAGGAAGTCATTGTGATCAGCTACCAGGATGCCCCGCTGCCCAAGTTCGGGAACTACTCCACCCTGGGAATCGGGACGCCCGGTGAAATCGTGGTGGTCGCCGGACAGATGGGTGCCGACAGCGCCGGCGCCTTCACCACCTCCGACGGTGCCGAGCAGGTCGAGATCGCGTTCGACAATCTGGGTGTGGCGCTGGCCGCCGCCGGTCTGGGCTTCGAGCATGTCATCGGATTCCGGACGTATGTTGTTGGCCGTGAGATGATCCCGGAGTTCATGAAGGGGCGTATCGACAAGTTCGCCGAAATCTACCCGTCCGGTGTGTACCCACCGAACACCCTGCTGATCATCGGCGGTCTGGTGGAGGAAGAGGCGCTGGTGGAGATCGAGGCACTGGCGGTCCGGCCGTGAGTCTGCCTGCAATGACGGACCGGCAGCGCTGCAGCCGCCAACCGACTTGCGGCCGTCTTGCGGCCGTGCCCGCGTAGCGGACTTCGGTTCGGCTCGTGTGGCGCCCGGGTGCAACGACGCCCATGTGCCCGGATCATGGCGACACGCCGTCGTCGACGACATCCGAACATCGGAGAAAACCGGGGCCGACGCGGAGTGACCGTCCGTGACGCAGCACTGGACCGCTAAGGTTGAGTCGTGTTGATCGCGGCCCGCGTGGCACTCCTGCTGACAGCGTGCGCACTCACCGTGTCGTGCACCCGGTACGTCGAGGCGGAGCCGGTGGCCTCCGCCGAGTTGATCGCCGGGCAGTCCGACGTGGCCGCCGGCGCCGACGCCTCCAACTGCACGCCGGTGGGTGCACCACTGGTCGAGATCGAACCCGTCGACGACGACGAGCCGGTGCTTCGGATCCCGCAGCCCGACGGGTGGGATCGGTTCACCGAGATGGACAGCGACCTGTTTCGCTTCACGATGACAAACATCGACCTGGCCAGCGAAGAATTTGCCCCCACCGTGGTGGTCACCCTGGAGAGCAAGGCCGGGATGGAGGACCCGACAGTGGTCTTCGAGGCGCAGCGAGAGTCGCTCGAGATGGGCTTCGGCGCCACCGATCTGACCGTCACCCAGCAATTGCAGTGCGGGCTGCCGGCCGAGTTGATCCGGTACACCACTCCGCAGATGGGCAACCTGGGCCCGTTGCCGGCGCAGGTTCTGATCGCGGTCATGCACGCCTCGGGTCGCACCTACGCCGTGACGGTCACCAGCCAGACCGATGATCCTCTCGACGCCCAGTATCAAAGTGACACCGAGCAGATCCTCGGTGGATTCCAGATGCTGGCCCCCGCCGGGGGCTGACAGTCCGGGACAACTCAGGGGGACCGGTCACGCGTCGGTGCGGCCGTCGCCATAGAGATACGGGTAGTGCGAACCGGGGCCCAGATTCAGCCGGAGCTCTTCCGGCGGAGTGCTGGTGCGCCACGCGCCAGGAAGATTGCATTCGATCTCGTAGCCGAACACAACAGGCCCGTCGGGGCGCAGTGACCCGAGCAATTCGATCCGGACACCGTCCTCGCGGAATTGTGAAGCGTTGCGATGATCGGGTGCGGGAGGCGCATACCTCGCCGAGTCGTAGATGAAGCCGGCGGCTTCGAATGTCACTGTCAGTTCGGCCACCAGCTGTTGCCACTGTGCATCGGTGAAACCGCCTCCGATACTGACGAATTCGCCGGAGCGGTAGCGACGGCCGATGCTGTGGGTGAACGGATCGACACATTTCTCCAGCCGACCCGGCGGTGGCTGTGCCGGATCGTCACGCGGTGTCGCGGGCAGCATCACCGCCGGAGCGACGCGGGTGATCGCCTGTTGCACCCGGGCCTGGATGTCCCGCAGGTGCGCCTGCACCGTCTCCATGTCGGGGCGGGCGTTGACGATCTCCTGCAGCCGGTTGAGCTCGGACTCGTCCGGCCGGGCGGCAGGGTCGACATCGCGGGCGTCGAGACAACCGGCAGCGCCGAGTGTGACCCCGAGAACAACAGCCAGGGTCACGGTCCGTTGCAGCATGGCAGCAAGTCCTCTCATGAGTGGTAGTTCGGATTGCGGATGGGCCCGTACGGCCCGTCGATGGTCTGCGGCTCGGGCGGACCGCCGATGACCGCTGCGGGCACACCGCCCACCACGGCGGCCATGTTGTGCCCCGGGGTGCGTAATTCGCCGTTGCTGCCGAACCGCGGGTACTCGGAATGGCCGGTGGCACCTTCGTGCCAGATCTGGCGGGACACACCGGTTTCCGGGTCGACAGCCACTTCGAAAGCGCCCTCGGTGGACAGCGGTACCAGCCCCGGCACGTCCTGCAGTTGACCACCGAACCGACCCAGGGCGGCGATCTCGATGGCAACCACGTCGTCTTCGGCGACCATGAAGTACCCGTGTCCCGGTGCCACCCCCAATTCGGCGGCGTTGTCCAGGAAACCGCCCGGGGAGCCGTACAACACCACGTCGTCGACACCCGCCTGGCCGTGCTGCAGAGCCAGGCTGGTGGTCAGCGAACCATAGGAATGGCCGAGGGCCGTCAGGTGCTGATCGCCGACATTGGTGGTGGCGTTCAAGCCACGATAGAGCTGGTTGAGATCCAGTGCACCCGCCGTGGCGAGGTCGTCATCGGCGACGTCGAGATTCAATCCCGGAGTCTCATAACCGATCCAGGCAATGCTGGCGACCTCCTGCCCGCCGTTGAGGTCCATGGCCTGTCCGCGTAACGCGGCCGCCTCCTCGGTCATCCCCACGATGGATCCCCGCACCGTCGAGTTCATCCCCGGTGCGGTGACGCTGACGTGCTCGGCGTTGTCCACATCGCCCACATACGTCGCCGCCAGCACCCGTTTGTCGTTGGAGGTGAGATCCAGCAGCAACAGACCGGTATCCGGGCTGGTGCTCAGCGCCGCCTGGACAGCCCGCAGATCCTCGAGCCGCCCGCGTGCCCGTTGCACCTGCAGGGCGGTCTGCGCGTCGGGAAGGCCGCTGGGCGCGAACTTTCGCGCCGCCGCCAGGGCTTCTTGCTTGGCGATCTCACTCTCGAGCCGGCCGATGTTGATGTCGGAGCGCACCGCGGCGGGGATCCCGTCGACATTGCCCAGCAGCGAACCGAACTTGTCCACCGCGGTGGCCTGCTGCTGCGGACTCATCGAATCCCACCACTGGTTCACCACTGTCGGGTCGCCGGAAGCAGGCGGAAACGGCACCGAAACCGGGCCCCCGTCGAGCTGGTCGGTGACCTGCTCGGGGGACACGGTGCCGGTGGCGGCGCGGATGGCGGCGGCCAGGTCGTCATCGGCCAGCTCGGCGTCGTCGATCAGCTGATCCACCATCCGCTGCAGATCGTCGACCAGCAGCTGGATGACTCGGGCGTTCGGTCGCGACGCCACATCGGGGGGCGGCGCAACGGCATTGGTGGTGTTGTCGATGGTGATGCCGAACTGCAGCTCGGAACGGATCTGCGCCAGGCGAGACTTGACCGTCTGCACTTTGCCGACCGCCGACTCTGCCGCGGCGGCAACGGCTTCGCAAGCATCGGCGTGTGCGGACAGGTCCAGCACGATCCGGTGTGCAGAGTCCCTGGCGGCATCGGCGGCATCACCGTCCCAGTCGGCGAATGTGGTCAGCCGGCCGATCTGGGCACCGGAGCGCCGGGTTTCGGTGGCGCGCCGCATCGCCTCGCCGAAGACCTGATCGATGGCGCCGGGGTCCCAGCGATCGATGTCATCCAGGCTGAGACGACTCACCGGCTGTGCTGCTGGGCCTGTTCGTATACCGCACGTAACCTCGCCGCGTGCCGCTGCTCCAGGTAGCTGAACAGCTGCGCTGCGACCCCGATATCGCCGGCATGCCGTCGGATCCGGGTGCCCTGCCGGGAAGAGGCGCGCTCCCAACTGCTGGTCAGCTCCGTCAACGCGGCCGCCGACGAGCCGATCCAACCGGAGTGGGCGCACTGGAGCGCACTGACGACCCTGCCGTGCTGTGCCGTCAACGTCGACTGCTCGTCGCTGACACCAGCACTGGCCGGGTGCAGCCCCGGAATGTCCACCCGCAGGTTCTTCGGCACGGCGTCCCCCCTCCAGCAAACCCTTGCCGGGATTCTAATGCAGCCCCGACCCCGCATTCCCGGTTCAGCCCGACGCGTATCGGTGCCGATTTGTTGCAGGGAGCCCTGCCGGTTCGACACCGCAGTCGTAGCGTGGAGGCTGTGACATCACCCAACGATCTGCCCCGCACCCTCGGCGAGCTACGCGCTTCCGGTCATCAGGAACGCGGTGTCAAACAGGAGATCCGCGAGAACCTGCTGGCGCGCCTGGCCGCCGGTGACACCGCCGAGACGGTGTGGCCGGGCATCGTCGGGTTCGACGACACGGTGTTACCGCAGGTCGAGCGGGCACTGATCGCCGGACACGATTTTGTGTTGTTGGGTGAGCGCGGCCAGGGCAAGACGCGGCTGCTGCGGTCGTTGACGGGCCTGCTCGACGAATGGACCCCGGTGATCGCCGGTTCGGAGCTCGGTGAGCACCCGTATTCGCCCATCACCCCGGAGTCGATCCGGCGGGCCGCCGAATCCGGTGACGACCTGCCGATCAGCTGGCGGCACCGCGACGAGCGCTACACCGAGAAGCTCGCCACCCCGGACACCAGCGTCGCCGACCTGGTGGGTGACATCGACCCGGTCAAGGTGGCCGAGGGCCGCAGCCTGGGGGACCCGGAGACCATTGCCTACGGACTGGTACCGCGTGCGCACCGCGGTGTCGTGGCGATCAACGAACTGCCCGACCTCGCCGAACGTATCCAGGTGGCGATGCTCAACGTGATGGAGGAGCGCGATATCCAGGTCCGCGGGTACACCCTGCGGCTACCACTGGATGTGGTGGTGGTGGCCAGCGCCAACCCGGAGGACTACACCAACCGCGGCCGCATCATCACCCCGCTCAAGGACCGCTTCGGCGCCGAGATCCGCACCCACTACCCACTGGAACTCGATGCCGAGGTCGGTGTGATCGCACAGGAGGCGCACCTGTCGGCGGAGGTGCCGGATCACCTGCTGCAGATCATCGCCCGGTTCGCCCGGCACCTACGCGAATCCACGTCGGTGGATCAGCGTTCCGGGGTGTCGGCCCGATTTGCGATCGCGGCCGCGGAGACGGTTGCCGCCTCGGCCCGGCACCGGTCGGCGATCCTGGGCGAACAGGATCCCGTGGCGCGGGTGGTCGACCTGGCCACCATCGTCGACGTGCTGCGCGGCAAGCTGGAGTTCGAATCCGGTGAGGAAGGTCGTGAGCAGGCGGTTCTCGAACACCTGCTGCGCCGAGCCACCGCCGACACCGCACAGCGGCTCCTCGGTGGGCTGGATGTCGGGGCACTGGTCGCCGCCGTCGAATCCGGTTCCCCGGTGACCACCGGGGAACGGGTGTCGGCCAAGGACGTGCTGGCCGCGCTGCCGGATCTTCCGGTGATCGAAGACATCTCGGAGCGCCTCGGTGCCGAGTCCGATGGGCAGCGTGCCGCCGCCGTCGAACTTGCGCTGGAGGCGCTGTATCTGGCCAAGCGGATCGACAAGGTGTCCGGAGAAGGCGAAACCGTCTATGGCTAAACGCACCTCGAGGTATTTGCGCTACTCCGGCGGACCGGATCCGCTGGCGCCTCCGGTTGATCTGCGAGAAGCCCTCGAACAGATCGGCCAGGACGTCATGGAGGGCACCTCGCCGCGGCGGGCGCTGTCCGAGCTGCTCCGTCGTGGTACCCCGGGGATGCGTGGTGCCGACAAACTGGCCGCCGAGGCCAACCGTCGTCGCCGACAACTATTGAGCCGCAACAACCTTGACGGAACCCTGCAGGAGGTCAAGAAGCTGCTCGACGAAGCGGTGCTGGCAGAGCGCAAGGAGCTGGCGCGGGCTCTCGACGATGACGCCCGATTCGGTGAACTGCAACTCGATGCGCTGTCTCCGTCGCCGGCCAAGGCCGTCGAGGAGCTCGCCGACTACGGGTGGCGCTCGCCGGAGGCCCGCCAGAAGTACGACCAGATCCGCGACCTGTTGGGCCGCGAGATGCTCGACCAACGCTTCGCCGGAATGAAACAGGCGCTGCAGAACGCCGGCGACGAGGACCGCCAGCGGGTCAACGACATGCTCGACGACTTGAACAACCTGCTGGACAAGCACGCTCAGGGCCAGGACACGCCGCAGGACTTCCAGGACTTCATGAAGGCCCACGGGGAGTTCTTCCCGGAGAACCCGCGCAACATCGACGAATTGCTGGACTCCCTGGCCAAGCGGTCCGCGGCCGCGCAACGGTTCCGCAACAGTCTCAGCGCCGATCAGCGGGCCGAACTGGATACCCTGGCACAGCAGGCCTTCGGGTCGCCGTCGCTGATGAATGCTCTGAACCGGCTCGACGCTCACCTGCAGAGCGCAAGACCCGGGGAAGACTGGAACGGCTCGGAGAAGTTCTCCGGCGACCAGCCGATGGGAATGGGGGAGGCCACGCAGGCGCTTGCCGACATCGGGGAGCTCGAACAGCTCGCCGAGCAGTTGTCGCAGGGGTACGCGGGTGCCTCCATGGAGGATGTCGACCTCGAGATGCTGGCCCGCCAGCTCGGTGAGGATGCGGCCGTAGATGCACGCACCCTGTCAGAGCTGGAGAAAGCCATGATGAATCAGGGCTTCCTCGACCGCAGTTCCGACGGCAGCTGGCGGCTGTCGCCGAAAGCGATGCGGCAACTCGGGCAGGCGGCATTACGTGATGTCTCCCAACAGCTCTCGTCCCGGAACGGGGAGCGGGAGACGCGTCGCGCCGGGGCCGCCGGGGAGCTCACCGGTGCGACCCGGCCGTGGGAGTTCGGGGACACCGAGCCGTGGAACGTCACCCGGACACTCACGAATTCGGTGCTGCGACGCGCTGGAACTCCGGTCGCCGAGCGGGACGAGGGGCCGCTGCGGATCAGCGTCGATGACGTCGAGATCTCCGAAACCGAGACCCGCACCCAGGCTGCGGTGGCGCTGCTGGTGGACACCTCGTTCTCGATGGTGATGGAGAACCGGTGGCTGCCGATGAAGCGCACGGCCTTGGCGCTGAACCATTTGGTGAGCACCCGGTTTCGCTCCGATGCGCTGCAGATCATCGCGTTCGGCCGCTACGCGCGTACCGTCACCGCCGCCGAGTTGACCGGCCTCGACGGCGTCTACGAGCAGGGCACCAACCTGCACCATGCGTTGGCGCTGGCCGCGCGGCACCTGCGCCGGCACCCCAACGCCCAGCCGGTGGTGTTGGTGGTCACCGACGGGGAGCCGACGGCGCACCTGGAGAAGTGGGGGGACGGAGGCGATGTCGAGGTCTTCTTCGATTACCCGCCGCATCCGCGCACCATCGCGCACACGGTGAAGGGCCTCGACGAGATCGCCCGCCTGGATGCGCAGGTGACGATCTTCCGGCTCGGCAGCGATCCCGGGCTGGCACGATTCATCGACCAGGTGGCCCGCCGGGTGCAGGGCCGAGTGGTGGTGCCGGACCTCGACGGTCTGGGCGCCGCGGTGGTGGGCGACTACCTCAAGGCCCGCAAGCGTCGGTGAGCTGCAAGGACTGCGGTTGGCTACCAAGACACACGACCGGGGGCTAGGCTGATGTTGTCGTTTGCGTGATCGCTTGCTTGGCTCAGCCCCCGCCTGCCAGTCGATGCGCTGACCACCTAGTACGGACCGCGAGGTATTTCGTGAACAGTCCCGATGACACAGCAACCCCGTACACCGCAGCCCCCTACAACGACGTCCCCAGCTGTCTGGTCACAGAGCACTGGGATGCATCGACCGTGGTGGTGAGCTGCGCCGGCGTGATCGACATGATCACCGCCCCCCAACTCGAACAGCGGCTTTTCGAGGTCCTGGACAAGCAGCCATCCGCGCTTGTCGTGGACCTCTCCGGTATCGAATTCCTGGCCTCGCACGGCATGAACGTGTTGGTGATGGTCCGCCGCCAGCTCGCGGGCACCGCTGGGTTCGCGGTGGTGGCCGACGGTCCGGCGACCAGCCGACCGCTACGGTTGATCGGGTTGGACGACATGATCAACCTGTGCTCTACGCTCGAGGAAGCTTTCGTCAAGCTCGACGACGAAGGCGGCGCTCGGTAGGCACCGATTGCGTCGACAGACACCGATTGCTTTCGGTGAGGTACCGATGGCTTTTGGTGGGTGGAGACACCCTCGGTTGGCAAGGAAGGTCTGATGAAGCGACCAAATGAGGTCGATTTGGCGTGGGACCTGGTCGACGACCATCGAGCCCAGCTCACCGAGGCCGAACGGGAGATGGCGTTTGTCAATCTCGGGGCGGCCGAGTACACCGTGGTGATCCGGAATGTGTTGACTGCTGTTCGGCGCGCTGGAGTGCCACTGGCGGCCGCACAGGTCGACAAGGTCGCCGGGTGGATCGACTTCTATCGCGAGCAGACCGAGTTCGGCTCACTGCTCGACTGATCTTCTCGCCTTCTCGGGCGCTGCGGTGTGAATTCCAGCAGGGATGGGTACCTACCGATCCACGCTGACCATTCAGCGCGTCAGCACGCCGGCCGAGACGAGGGAGTAGATCATGGCGACCGTTACCGACTACGACGCACCGCGGCGGCGCGACGTCGAAGACACACCGCCGGACCCGTTGCGCGAGGTCGCTTCAGGTCTGGGGCAGGGAACGGGCCGCGATGCCGCCGAGGACGACGTCAGCGAATTCGGTGAACTGTTCGAGCTGCCCGGTGCGGATCTGTCGGGCGAAGAGCTGGTGGTCAAGGTCGTCCCGAAACAGGCCGACGAATTCACCTGCACCAGCTGCTTCCTGGTGCATCACCGCAGCCGGCTCGCCGTCGCACAGACCATGACCTGCGCCGACTGCGCCTAGTGGTCGGCCCGGTGTCGATGGTGTTGCGGCACTTCCGTGTTCAGCCGAGCGACTTGCGGACTCAGGGCCCTCAGCTGCGTGGCTCGGCGTTCTGAGCGCGGCGCTTCTTACGCTTGATCCCC
Source organism: Mycobacterium sp. (assembly GCF_049647605.1). Lineage (GTDB taxonomy): Bacteria > Actinomycetota > Actinomycetes > Mycobacteriales > Mycobacteriaceae > Mycobacterium. Next base: position 58,661 of record NZ_JBARXZ010000164.1, read on the forward strand.
ACGCTGCCCCACAGGGAGAATCCGGTGATGGTGATCTGCGGCGCTCCGGGGGAGCCGGCGTCGCTGATGCTGTGGTCGAACGCGCCCATCACACCGGTTCCCCGGACCGTCACATTCACTTCGGGCGGCAGCAGAATGGTCTGTCCGCCCATGATCGAGTAGGCGTGGATATCGACCTCGGCGGAGGTGAAATCGGCATACCGCAGATCGAGAACACCACCGCCCAACAGCGTGACGGTGGTGAGTTTCTTCGGGACGTTCCAGCGGCCTCGTCGTTCGAACCCACTCATGATGGCCAGCAGAACAGTCGACGGCGCCGGCTTGCACGCGCCACGCCGGGTGTTGGCGATACCGGGAAGATCCGCCGAGAGCACACCGAGCTCGTCGTAGGTCTTGGCCGCGTACGCCCTGGCCAGCCGATCCTCGTACTCACGAAGATCAAGGCTGCCCTGCGCCGCGGCGTCGGTGAGCAGCTGGGCAACCTGGATCCGGTCACCCTGGATCGGATCCAGGATCGGATCATTGTCGGCGGCACACAGCGATGAGTCCCGCGAGGCTGAATTGCTCATCGAGCTTGAGCCTACGACGATCGTTGTCAACCGCAAAGGGTGGTGGAGTGATCTGGTGTCGCTCAGCCCCGGTCGGCCCAACTCGGCGCCCGCTTCTCGAGGAACGACAGCATTCCTTCGCGGGCCTCCTCGGAGACGAACAGGGCCGCCGATTCGTGGGTCAGGCGTTCGGCATCAGCGTCGAAACCGGCCAGGATCGATGCGGTGGTCAGGGCTTTCGATGCGGCCAGTCCCTGTGGAGAGGCCTTGGCCATGTCGCGGACCAGGGACGCGATCACCGGGGCCACTTCGTCGGCGGCCGTGGTGATCAGCCCGATCTCCGCGGCCTGCGCTGCGGTGAACGTCTCACCGGTGAGGTAGTAGCGACCTGCGGCGCGCGGCGCCAGCTTCGGGAGCAGCGTCATAGAGATGATTGCCGGTGCCACCCCGATCCGCGCCTCGGTGAGCGCAAACGTGCTCCGTGGCCCGGCGACCACGATGTCGCACGCGCCGATCAAACCGAGGCCGCCGGCACGTGCATGACCGTCCACGGCGCCCAGCACCGGCAGCGGATGCTCGATCACGGCACGCAACAGGGTGGTCATCTGATGCCCTCGGGCGACGGCCTGAGCCCGGGCGTCTTCCTGGCTGCTGCCGCCGGACCCTTCGCTCAGATCCGCGCCCGCACAGAAGGTGCCGCCGGTGTGGCCGAGCACGATCACCCGGACCTGCGGGTCGGCGGCCGCCGCCCGCCACCC
>NZ_JBARXZ010000165.1:0-24447 GCF_049647605.1 Mycobacterium sp.
CAGCAGCGGGTCGTGAAAGAGGCCGCCGACCGCGCCGCCGCCCGGGAGGTCACCTCCGCCGAGGCGCAGGCGCAAGCGCGCGCCCGTCAGGAGGTCCACCAGGCCCACGCCGACGAACGGGTCGAACTGGGCGCGGCCGCGGAGAAAGTGATCGACGCCATCGCGGATCACGACGATCGGCTGCTGGACGCCGAATCCGACCGTGCCGCCGCCAAGAGTTTGCGGCAGCAGGCCGCCCGAGCCGAAGAGGAGATCCGATGAAATTGACCGACGTTCCGTTCGCGGTGCTGCGCCTGCAGTATCGGATCGCCCGATTCCCGTTGGGCATGATCGAACACCAGTTGTCCGATCGGCTGACCCCCGACGCACCCGGTCGGCTGTTCTATGAACGATCGCTGGGCATGCTGGACGCCACCGCCGGCCGGTTGCTGGGCGATGACGAATTGGCCCGCCGCGGCACGGCTGTGTGGCAACGCAGCGAAAAGCTGGGCCAGGCCGTCGATCTGGAAGCCGCCGCGGAGGCCAAAGAGCGAGCGGCCGACAATACCCTGAAAGCCGACTACAACAGCGCTGCGCGCGCGCAGGAGCAGGCCCGCCGCACCCGCAAGACCGAGGTCGCCGAAGCGAAATCCGATGCCGCCGAACGTAAACGCAAGGCCGCGAAGCGGGCCGCCGCAACCACCGCGGCGACCGGGAAGCAGGCCGACGAGCTGGCCGAGCGGCGGGTCGAAACCGCTGAGGCCGCCAAACAGGCGGAGCAGGATGCCATCACCGAGGCCGAACGCAACGCCACCGCCGCAGCGGACGCCAAACGTCGGAAGGCCGAGGATCAGGCCGCGGCCGCAGAGCAGCTGCGAGCACAGGCCGACAAGGTGGAGAACCTCGCCGCAGCGGAGAAGAAGCGCCGCCAGTCGACGTGAGGGAGCGCGGGTAGCCGGCCCGCTCGCGCCCCGCGGCCGGGGCGACACGCATGTCCGTCACGCGTGAAGCTGCCTGACACTTTATGGTTCAACGGTGACTCGCCTCGACCGGTTCTTCGAGATCTCAGCGCGCGGCTCGACCATCGCCACCGAATTGCGGGGCGGCGTCGTGACGTTCATCGCGATGGCCTACATCGTGGTGCTGAATCCGATCATTTTGTCCGGCTCCCCCGATGTCGACGGCAACTCGCTGGGCTTCACCCAGGTGTCGGCGGTGACGTCGCTGGCCGCGGGTGTGATGACCATCTTGTTCGGCGTGGTCGCGCGGCTGCCCTTCGCGTTCGCCGCCGGGCTGGGGATCAACTCGTTTCTGGCCAGCTCGGTCGTCGGTGACCTGACCTGGCCCGAGGCCATGGGTCTGGTGGTGATCAACGGGTTGATCATCGTCCTGCTGGCGGTGACCGGTCTGCGGCGATTGATCTTCGATGCAGTGCCCATGCCGCTGAAACTGGCGATCACCGCCGGTATCGGTCTGTTCATCCTGTTCATCGGCCTGGTCGACGCCGGCTTCGTCGGCGCAACGGGATTCGCGTCCCCGCCGCTGGGATTGGGCGGCGACGGGGGCGGTTCCATCACCACCGTCCCGACGCTGATCTTCGTGTTCACGTTGCTGCTGACTGGAATCCTGGTAGCGCGCAAGGTCCGCGGCGGCATCCTGGTCGGGCTGATCACCGGCACCGTGGTCGCGGTGATCGTGGAGGCGGTCTGGCATCTCGGCCCCGGCACCGAGAACCCGGGTGGCTGGGGCCTGTCGGTGCCGACGTTGACCGGCTCCCCCTTCGCGATACCCGACTTGTCACTTGTCGGCGAATTCAGCTTCGACAGCTTCGGCCGCATCGGCATCCTGGCTGCCGTCATGCTGGTGTTCACCTTGGTGTTCACCAACTTCTTCGACGCCATGGGCACTTTCACCGGGCTGTCCAAACAAGCCGGGTTGGCCGATCAAAACGGCAACTTCCCGCGGCTGCAGTCGGCGCTGGTGGTCGAAGGTGCCGGCGCGGTGGTCGGCGGTGCGGCCTCGGCCTCGTCGAACACGGTGTTCATCGAGTCCGGTGCCGGCATCGGCGAGGGTGCGCGAACCGGTCTGGCCAGCCTGGTGACGGGTGCGTTGTTCTTGGCCGCAATGTTTTTGACGCCGCTGGCGGCGATCGTGCCGACCGAGGTCGCTGCGGCCGCGTTGGTGATTGTGGGCGCCATGATGGCATCGAATCTGCGCGAGATCGACTACACCGATTTCTCGGTGGCGCTGCCGGTGGTGCTCACGGTCACCGTGATGCCGCTGAGCTATTCGATCGCCAACGGTATCGGCGTCGGCTTCATCTCGTGGGTGGTGCTGCGCAGCGCTTCGGGCAAGGCCCGCGAGATCAGCCCACTGCTGTGGATCGTGGCAGCCGGTTTCCTGCTGTACTTCGCCCGCGGGTGGGTCGACACCTTCGTGGGGATCTAGGGCCGCCATATCGGCCCGGCCCGTCCTCGTCGCTTCGCAGGGGAACCCGGCTCACCACACTCTGATGTAATCGACGAGCATCTGTGCCGGGTAGATCCCGGTGCTGGGGTCGCCGCCGCCCGAACCACTGACAGCGAGGTTGAGCACCGGGAACATCTGGAACCCGGGGTCGTTGAACCGCCAGTTGTCCAGTGAGCCGGCCGGGACGTCGAAGTACGGCTGCGCGCCGGGCACCGGGTCCTTCCAGAACCGGATTCCCGCGACGTCCCACTGGCAACGCCAGACATGCCATTCGGGATCGATCTCGATGGCTCGATTGGCTGCGGTGGTGCCGTCCAGCCTGGTGTGCACCGTGGAGCCCGGGCCCCAGCCGCCGTTGCCGAACCACTCCATCACGTCGATCTCGCCGCCTTGGCCGGCCACGTCGTTGAGCATCCACCAGGCCGGCCAGCAGCCCGGGGTGAGGCATTCGAGTTTGATGCGTGCTTCCCAGGTGTGCCCGATGCCGATCCATTCCCTGCCCTGGATCTTTGCGCCGAAGTACCTGTCACCTTCCCGGGTGGCCCGGATGACCAGGTTGCCCTGCCCGTCGAGGAACAGGTTCTGCCGATCGTCACGGTATTGCCCCATGTTCTCCGGTCGGTCCCAGATCGCGGGGTTGCGGATGGTCTCACGGGCGGGCACCACGATCCACTTGGCGTAGTCGGGTGGGGCCCCGGGTGGCCCGTCGAACTCGTCGGCGAACACCGGCGCACCCAGCAGTTCGGCCCCTGGTAGCGGCGGCTCGGCACCGGCACGTGGCATCGGTGCGGCACCGGCCAGCAAACCGAGTCCCGTCAACATCAACACGCTGCGACGATCCATGTCAGGCACAGACGAAATATAAGGTGCCCGACGCCTGGTGTCCGCGCTTTCCGGAGGCGACCGTCCACATCCGGTGATCGTGAGACGTCAGGCACCGGAGTCAGTCTTGGACCGCCTTGGCCACCGCGATGCACGTGGTGAGCCAGTTGTTGTCGACGGGCCCCGGACCGGCAAGCTCCCACATCGCGTTGTGCATCATCCGCACCACCACCCAGGCGCGCGCCCGGTCCTCAGCGAATCCCGCGGCGTCGACCACCGCGGCGAACCGGCGCCGCACGCCGCCGCGGATGTCACCGGCCAGCTCATCCCACCGGTTCCACAGCAGCGGCGCCACTTCGTAGTGCGGGTCGCCGTTGAGCGGTTTGGGGTCGATCACCAGCCAGGGCTCCCGGTCGGCGGCGAGCACGTTGTCGTAGTGCAGGTCAGTGTGCACCAGCGTGCCGGTGCCGCCCGGATCCGCGCTGAGTTCCCGGCCCCAGGAGACTGCCTGCTCGACGAGTCGCCGCGGGATCGGAGCGCTTCGCGGAAGTTGCTCGAGCGCCGCCGTTTCCTGCTCGGCGACATCGGCGAGGGTGCGCAGTTGCGGAAGCGCCGGTACGTGAATTCGGCGGTACAGCCCGGCCACGATCTCGCAGGCCTCGATGTCCCAGAGTTCATTGAGGTCGCGGGGGTGCAGCCGTTCCAGCAGCAGCACCCGACGATGTGGGTCGGCGCGCAGTAGCCGGACGGCGCCGTCACCGCCCCACCGACGCAGCGCCAGATGCTCGTGAACGGACTCGTCGTCGGGAAAAGCGATCTTGAGCACTGCCGATAGCCCGTCGGCGGCACGCACCGGCACCACCACGGAGGCATGACCACTCATCACGTCGCCGTCGGCCCGCAGCTCCCAGTCGGCGAGCTGGCGGCGCACCGCTGCGGGCAACTCATCGATCCACGTCTGCCACTGTGGTCCGCGGACGGCCATGGCACGCACCGCTGCGGGCAGCTCGATCACAGGCACAATGGTGCCATCGGCGCGTTGTTCACTTCTGCGACGCCAGCCGTGCACGAGTTGTAACACGGAGGTGTCAAACTGACCCGTCCTCATCCAGGTAACAGGAGCAGGTAGTGACAGACACCGCGCACACACCGTCCCCAGAGGCGCTTGATGGCGCCGCTATCAGTGCCGGCTTTCCCCCGGCTGTCCCGCACGAGCATTCCCGCACCGGAATGTCGGCTGATGCGCTGCGCCGGGCCATCTCCGACCACCTGACGTATTCGATCGGGCGGCCGCCCGCAGTGGTCACCACCGAGCACTACTACAAGGCGCTGTCGCTGGCGGTACGTGACCGGATGCAGCAGCGCTGGATGGCCACCACCCAGGACTGGCTGGATCTGTCCAACAAGGTGACCTGCTACCTGTCGGCGGAGTTCCTGATGGGACCTCAGCTGGGCAACAACCTGCTCAGCCTCGGCCTCGAGGCCGAGGCCCGAGCGGCGCTGGCCGATCTCGGCCAGGATCTCGACGAGGTCATCGACTGCGAGGAAGAGCCGGGCCTGGGCAACGGTGGCCTGGGCCGGCTGGCCGCCTGCTACCTGGATTCGATGGCGACGCTGGAGCGGCCGTCGATCGGTTATGGCATCCGGTATGAGTTCGGCATCTTCGACCAGGAGATCCACGACGGCTGGCAGGCCGAGAAGACCGACAACTGGCTGGTCAGCGGAAACCCGTGGGAGATCGGCAAACCGGACGCCAGCTATTTTGTCTGCTGGGGCGGGCACACCGAGCAGTACACCGATGTCGCCGACAATCTGCGGGTGCGCTGGATCCCGCGGCGGGTCCTGCAGGGTGTGTCCTATGACACCCCGATCCAGGGTTACGGCGTCAACACCTGCAACACGCTGACGTTGTGGAGCGCGCGTTCGGTGACGCAGTTTGCCCTGGAAGCGTTCAACACCGGCGATTTCTACAAGGCCGTCGAGGACGAGGTGCTCTCCGAGAAGGTCTCGAAGGTGCTGTACCCGAATGACGAGCCCGAGGCGGGCAAGCGGCTGCGACTGCAGCAGCAGTACTTCTTCGTGACGTGCTCACTGCAGGACATCATCCGCATCCACACCGAGCGGGTCGGGTTGCCGCTGAGCGAGCTACCGAACAAGTGGGCCATCCAGCTCAACGACACGCACCCGTCGATCGCCGTCGCCGAGTTGATGCGCCTGCTGATCGACGAGCATCACCTGGATTGGGATGAGGCGTGGCGGATCACCGTCGCGACGTTCGGTTACACCAACCACACGTTGCTGCCCGAGGCGCTGGAGAAGTGGTCGCTCGGGTTGTTCGGCGACTGTCTCCCCCGGCATCTCGAGCTCATCTACGAGATCAACGAGCGGTTCCTCGACGAGGTGCGCGCCAAGTTCCCCGGCGATGACGACCGGCTGAGCCGGATGTCGCTGATCGGCGAAGAGGGCGGCAAGACCGTGCGGATGGCGCATCTGGCCACCGTGGGCAGCCACTACGTCAACGGGGTGGCTGCACTGCACTCGGAGCTGCTGAAAGACAGTGTGCTCAAAGACTTCTACGAAATGTGGCCGGAACGCTTCGGCAATGTCACCAACGGGGTGACGCCACGCCGGTTCCTGGCGCTGTCCAACCCGGGGCTGCGGGCGCTGCTCGACGAGAAGATCGGCGACGGCTGGCTGACCGATCTGTACAAGCTGCGGGGCCTGGAAGAGTTTGTCGATGATCCCGCATTCCGGGAGCGGTGGCGGGAAGTCAAGCGTGCCAACAAGTCACGCCTGGCCGAATATGTGCACTCGGCGACGGGTATCGAGCTGGATCCGACGTGGATGTTCGACGTCCAGGTCAAGCGGATTCACGAGTACAAACGTCAGCATCTCAACGCGTTGCACATCATCACGCAGTATCACCGCCTCAAGACCATCCCCGGTTACACGATGCCGCCGCGCGCGTTCGTCTTCGGCGGCAAGGCGGCTCCGGGATACTTCCTGGCCAAGCGGATCATCAAGCTGATCACCGCGATCGGTGACGTGGTCAACAACGACCCCGACGTCAACCGGTTCATGAAGGTGGTGTTCCTGCCGAACTTCAACGTGCAGAACGCACACCTGATCTATCCCGCGGCCAACTTGAGCGAGCAGATCTCCACGGCCGGCAAGGAAGCCTCGGGCACCGGCAACATGAAGTTCATGATCAACGGCGCCCTGACCATCGGAACCCTCGACGGCGCCAACGTCGAGATCCGCGAGGAGGCCGGCGCCGAGAACTTCTTCCTGTTCGGTCTCACCGAGGACGAGGTGCAGAACGTCAAGAGCAACGGTTACCGGCCGCTGGATCACGTGGACCGGGACCCGGAGTTGGCTACGGTGCTGGAACTGATCCGCGAGGGCGCTTTCACGCACGGCGATTCCGAGGTGTTGCGGCCGGTGCTGGACAACCTGATCCACGACGATCCGTTCCTGGTGCTGGCCGATTACCGCTCCTACATCGACTGCCAGGACCGCGTCAGCGCTGCCTGGCTCGATCGTGACACCTGGTCGCGGATGTCGATCCTGAACTCGGCGCGCAGCGGCAAGTTCTCCTCCGACCGGGCCATTGCCGAGTACTGCGACGACATCTGGAACGTCGGTCCGATGTCCGTCGACGTCTAGCCACCCGGCTTTTCGGTCACGCGACGCAGAGCTGCCGGCCGCGGAGGTATCCGCGGTCGGCGGCGACGTCGGCGAGCAGGTGCCGCAGTTGGTTTCGGCCCCGGTGCAGCCGGGACATCACCGTCCCCAGTGGCGTGTCCATGATGCCTGCGATCTCTTTGTACGGGAGTCCTTCGACATCGGCGTAGTACACCGCCATCCGGAACTCCTCCGGGAGCGCTTCCAACGCCGCGGTGATGTTGTGGTCCGGGATCGACTCCAGCGCCTCCATCTCCGCCGACCGCAGCCCGGTCGAGCAGTGTTCCGCCTCGGCCGCCAGTTGCCAGTCCCCGATCTCGTCGGTCACCAGCTCGGCCGGCCTGCGCAGCCGCTTGCGGTAGCCGCTGATGTAGGTGTTGGTGAGGATCCGGAACAACCACGCTCGCAGGTTGGTGCCTTCGGTGAACGAGCCGAAGCCTTTGTAGGCTTTCACCATCGTTTCCTGTACCACGTCCTCGGCATCGGCCCGGTGCCGCGTCAGTCGCATCGCGCCGCCAAATAGTTGATCCAGCAAGGGAATCACGTCCCGTTCGAACCGGGCGGCCAGCTCGGCGTCGGTGTCGCATGTCAAGGTCACTGCATCGAGTAGCTGTGCCATGATGGCTCCTGTTCGAGTCTCGGTTTCCGGCACTGCCAATACTGCTGCGATCAGGTCCCGAATTCTGCGGTGCTTGCCCCACTGTTGACCTAGGGTTATCCCCCGCCATCGGCGTGGGGTAGCCAGAACCTCGACGAGTCCGGCTGCCTGGAATTCGGCGGGCCGAGGGGTCCGGCAATCGATCCACTATTGACGTTTTCGACGATCCTGGCCGGGTATGCCCATTACCGAGACAGGAGGTCCGACGATGCCGACTTGGGGATGGATTGTCATTGCACTGGTGGTGGTTGCCTTCGCGGGAATCGTATTCATCGCGATGCGCACCCGCAGCAGCAAACACAGTGAGCGACTCAAACAACACTACGGCCCGGAATACGACAGGCTGGTCGCCGAAACCGGTGGTCAGCAGGCGGCTGAAGCCGAATTGACCGCGCGGGAGCGCAAACTCAGCAAGCTCGATATCGTGCCGCTGTCGCCGAAGGCGCAGGAAATGTATTCGGCCCAGTGGCGACAGGTTCAGGCCGGCTTTGTCGACAACCCCACCTCCGCGGTCAAGGATGCCGATCTACTGGTCAATCAGGTCATGCGGGAACGCGGCTATCCGGTCGACGATTTCGAGCAACGCGCCGCCGACATCTCCGTTGCGCATCCCGATGTTGTCGAGAATTACCGTGCCGCGCATGGCATTTACCTCGAACAGCAGAGCGGACCCACCGTCACCGAATCCCAGCGCGAGGCTTTTGTCCACTATCGCCGTCTGTTCGAAAAGCTTTTGGGAACCACTCAGAACACCACCAAGGAGGCATCAGCATGAGCGCACCGCATCAGAACGCCGCTGCGACAGATCCGAATTTCCTTCCCCCCGACCCGGCGCGGCAGCCGGATCCGGCGCGGCAACCCGACCCGACGCGGCAGCAGGATCCGGCGCGGCAGCAGGATCCGGCGATGGAGCAACCCCCGAGTCGCCCCATCACCAACGACCCGGACTTCGCCGAGACACCGCCCCCAACGGTTTCTCTTGAGCATCAACAGGTCTCACCCGGGGAGAGCCGCGGCGACGCACTGTTTGCCAATCGCGACCTCACCGAGCTGCGGGCCCGGTGGAATGACGTGCAGGCCGCTTTTGTGGACGACCCGCGTGCCTGCGTGCAACAGGCCGACGGGCTGGTGTCCTCTGCCGTGGAGCAGTTGACGGCCAGCTTCGCGCAGACCCGGTCCCGGCTGGAAGAGCAGTGGCAGCGTGGCGAGGAGGCCTCCACCGAAGACCTGCGCGTCGCGCTCAAACAGTACCGCGATTTCTTCGACCGCCTGCTGGCGATCTGACAGCGGTCTTCGGCGGTCCGGCCTCACCTCATCAGTGAGGTCGGCCGCTGCGTGGCTCGTGGCGGATCGGCGGCCGCTCGGTCGGTACAAGTCGACTGTCCTGCCGCGGGTGCGGCAGGATTGCGGTCAGTATGACCGACACCGATGAACCGTTTCTGTCCTCGCGGCGCCGCGACCTCCTGAAGTTGGCCCTGTTCGTCGCGTTTCTGCTGGGGCTGTTCTACCTCGTCGGTGTGGCCCGGGTGATCGACGTCAGCGCCCTGCGCGCGCTGATCGAATCAGCCGGCCCGGCCGCCCCGTTTGCTTACGTGGTGGTGTCGGCGGCCCTGGGTGCCATTTTTGTTCCCGGTCCGCTGTTGGCCGCGACCAGTGGGCTGCTGTTCGGTCCCCTGGTCGGAACCTTTGTCACCTTGGGTGCCACCGTTGGGACCGCGATGATCGCCAGCGTTCTCGGGCGACGTGCCGGCCGGGACAGTGCCCGCCGACTGCTCGGCGTCGAGCGGGCCGACCGGATGGACGCCCGGATCGCTCGCCACGGACTGTGGGCGGTGGTAGGTCAGCGGTTTGTGCCCGGCATCTCCGACGCCTTTGCCTCCTACTTGTTCGGCGCATTCGGAGTTCCGTTGTGGCAGATGGCCATCGGCGCGTTCATCGGTTCGGCCCCACGCGCCTTCGTCTACACCGCGCTCGGCGCCTCGATCGGCGATCTATCCGGCCCCTTGGCCGTCACGGCCATCGGGGTGTGGTGCGTGACGGCCGTCGTCGGCGCGTTCGCCGCCCACCGCGGCTACCGCAGCTGGCGCAACCCCGGCGGAAACAACAACGCCGAAACTCACAAACGGGCGCCGAAAACCGAGTAAGTCGCGCCAATTCGTCGGTCTCGGCGACGCCCCGAGGCCCCGCGGCCCCGCGGCCCCGATCAGTCGAAGTATTCACGTTCGGCGGAGTGCACCGCATCACGCACCGCCACAGCCAGCCGGTCGACCTGCTCGGCCTCATCGGGTAACTGCAGCAGCGACACCCGCAGCAAACCGGTGGGCGCAGTCACGAACGACGACGATCCGGCCGCCACCACCCACCCCCGCCTCGCCAGGTTCACCAGCGCCGCGGTCTCATCGGGCACCTCGATCCACACCACAAATCCGTCGTTGCTGGCGGTGGCGCTCAGCCCGGCGCGGGCGAAGGCCTCCAGCGCCGCGTTTCGGCGGCCGCGATACACCCGTCTGGCACGGCGCATCGTTTCCGCGGTCAGCTCGTCGCCGACCAGCACCGCCAACGTGTTCTGCAGGATCCGGCTGTTGGAGGCCATGCCGAAGCTGCGCAGCCGGATCGTCCGTTCGATGAGTTCGGCACACCCGCCGAGCACCGCGGTACGCAGGTCGATGCCAAAGGCCTTGCAGTAGCTGCGTATCCGCAGCACTCGTCCCGGCAGGTGGGCTCCCAGGCTCGCCGGCTCGTGCTCGATCAGCGGGCCGGCGCTGTCGTCCTCGACGATCCAGATTTGCGGTGCCAGCTCGGCTATCAGCGACGCCAGCTCGGCGGCGCGGCGGACGCTGAGGCCGCCCCGCAACGCGTAGGCGCCGCTGGGCTGCAGCACCAGCGCCGCGACGCCGGATTCCAGGGCGGCGGCGACGGAGGCGACGGTCGGGCCGTCGGCATCGGCGCACACCCCGACCGGTTCGATGCCGAGGTTGCGCAGGATGTCGAGATAGCCGGGGCTGACGGGCTCTTCCACGGCGATCCGGCCACCATCGGCCGCCGCGGCCGCGGTCGCCAACACCACGGCCTCGGTGCCGCCGCCGGCACAGTTCCACGCCTGCGCCGGGAACGGCCAACTGCCCTCGACACTGCCCAGCAGCTGCGGGGTGATGTAGGCGCGGGCCGGGGCGTGCAGGTCTGGGGAGCCCAGTGCTTGCGCCAGTGCTGCGGCGAGATCGGGTTGCAGGAGGTGATCGGGGGTCACCGTCGACATCTCGATCTGTGTCCAGTCGAGTTCCCGTTCTGGTCGCAGGTCGGCGACGACGGTACCGCCGCGCCGCCGGGTCTGGAGCCGGCCGGTGTCACGGACCCTGCTCCAGGCCGACATCACCGTGCCGGGACTCACCCCGGCGGCGCGCGCGAACTCGCGGATGGTCGGCAGGTGCGCACCCGGCGCCAGGTCACCGGCGTCGATCAGCTGGGTCAGGCCGGCGCCGAGGGCGTTGGCGGTGCTGCCGGACAGCCGCCCTGCCAGCCACTCGGCGTCGACGTTGAGGATCAGGCCGCCGTCAGATCGACGCGGCATGAGCCACCTCCTGCAGCGGTTCAAGGACTTCGGAGACGGTCAACGCCAAGCTTGACTTCCACTGCTTCAGAGTCAGTTTCGCGGGTGCCACCTGCAGCAGCACCTCGTCCACCAGGTCGATCTCGGGGTCGTTGCGCAGTGCGGTACGCACCAGATCCGGGTCGCCGTACCAGGCATCGCCGTTACCGTGGGCGCGGTGCGCGGCGATGGCACGCTCCCCCGCCAGCGCGCGGGCCTGCTGTGTGGTCTCGGCGACGATCACCGTGCGTGACGCAGCGATGCGCTGATGGGCTCCGGCGTGCTCGCGGAACCCGTCGATGGCTTCACTGTGCCGGCGCAGATTCCCTTCGTAGCTCAGTGTTTTCGACGATCGCAACAGCAGATTGTCGCCGATCGCCCCGATCTCGGCGGCGTGCTTCGGGTCGCTCGCCACCCGCCACAGCCGTTGTCGCAGATCGCCGGCCGGCGGGTAGAGCCGACGACCGCCGCCGAGATCATCGCCGTCCAGTACCGCCCTCAGGGTGGCGACCTTGTCTGCGTACACCTGCAGTCTGCTGTCCCAGTCGACCCCGAACGGACCGAATGCCCAATCCTCGAGTCCCGACCCGAGACCGAGTTGCAGTCGGCCCCCGGAGAGCGAATCGGCGATCACCGCGTCTTCGGCCACCCGGATCGGGTTCTCCAGGGTCAGGACAACAACGCCGGCGCCGAGCCGGATCCGGCTCGTGCGCTGGCCGGCCGCCGCCAGGAACACCAGGGGCGAGGCGACGGTCCCCTTGTCGGAACGGAAGTGGTGCGAGGTGATCCACGCGGTGGACAGCCCGAGATCCTCCGCATAGACGATGAGGTCGAGTCCGTCGTGGTACTGGCGTACCGGGTCGGCCTCGGTGTCGTTGAGGCGGAAGAAGATCCCGAAATCCAGTGAGGCGTTCACAGCGGTCCTACCTCAGCTCTTCCAGGTCTCGTAGGCCCAGAAGTTGACCATGCCGCGCGGCGGGTCCAGCCACCTCTCGATCTCGTGGACAGCGTTACTGGCTGCCGCGTTGTACCGCTCGGTGTAGAGCGGCAGCGTCGTCACCTGGTCGACCAGTGCATATCTGGCCACCTTGTCGTAAGCGGCCTTTCGCGCATCGTCATCGAGCGCGGTGCGCCCGTCGGCCAGCCAGCCGTCGACCTGCGGGTCCTCCAGCTTCGGCCCGTTGATGGCGCCGCCGGTCTCGTAGATTTTCTCCAGCACCACACCGATGTCGACACCACCGACCGCGCGGGGGAAAGCCTCGTAGGTGTTGGTGTCGCGCACCACGTCCACGGTCCCCTCATCGCGGAACTGCAATTCCACGTCGATACCGGCATTGGTCCGGGCTTCGGCCTGGTAGGCCTCGAGCACCGTCGACAGCGGCGGCTTCGGCTCGGTGGCGATCAGCCGGATGGTCAGGCGCTGGCCTGCGGCGTTGGTCCGGTAACCGGCGCTGTCCCGGCCCGTCCAACCGGCCTCGTCGAGCAGCCGGTTGGCCTCCTCGACGTTGCCGCCGTAGGTGTTCTCGTAGGCGGGGTCGTAGTACGGGCTCTGGGGTCCGACAATGCTCCAGGCCCGATCCGAGCTGCCCTGCAGCACGGTGCCGATGATCGGGTTGAGATCCACCGCCTCACGCAGGGCCCGACGGACCCGGACATCCTTGGTGTTGTCGCCGGTGACGTTGAAGTACAGCGACCACGGCGACACGTTCGACTGTTTCCACTCGAACTGGAATCCGTCCACGCCGTCGAAGGTGGCGATGTCGGCGGGAGCCACCTGGGCGATGGCGTCGACTTCACCCGAGGTCAGCAGTCCGGCCCGCACATTGGGCTCGGGCACGACCTTCACCACCAGCTGGTCGAGGTAGGCGGGGCCGTCGTGGGAGGCCAGTGCCGACGGCCAGTTGTAGTCCTCGTTGCGGATGAACCGCAGCTCCGAGCCCTCGACCACCTCGTCGAGGATGAACGGTCCGGTACCGGCGATACCGACTCCGCCGGCGGCAACGTCGGGGTTCTGCAGTGACTTCGGTGAGATCTGAGCGCCCTGCAACGATGCCAAGGTGTTGAGCCAGTTGGCGGTGGGCTCGGAAAGCACGGTGCGCACGGTGTACTCGTCGACCACCTCGGTCGAAGCCAAGTTCTGGAAGGTGCTCTTGGCCACCGACGGCGCGTACTCCTTGTCGCCGACGATCTTGTCGAAGTTCGCTTTCACCGCGGCGGCGTTGAACGGTTCGCCGTCGTGGAATTTCACGCCCTGGCGCAGTGTGAAGGTGTAGACCAGGCCGTCATCGGAGCGCTCCCAGCTTTCGGCCAGCCAGGGGTGGATCGACTCGTCGTAGTCGATTGCCACCAGGCTGTCGAAGACGTTGCGCAGCACCTGCACCTCTACGCAGCAGCCACGGACCTGCGGGTTCAGGCCTTCTTCGGGATAGTCGGCCTGCGCGACCGTCAGGGTGCCACCGTGCACGGGTTCCCCACTGATCTGGCCGCTGCCGGAGTCACTGCCGCACGCGGTCAGCGCCAGCAGCGCCACACCGGCCAGGGCCACCAGCCGCAGGGCCAGCTTCGGTCGTCTTCTTGTCAGTTCGAAAGCCATGATCTTCCATCTCGTGAAGGGACCACACACGTTGTGCGGCCGAAGTTTTGATCAATACGCGTCAAGCGCAACAACAGTGGCGACAGCTCACAGCGTCGGCACCGCCTGCAGCAGCGCCTGGGTGTACTCATCGCGAGGGTTGTCGAACACCTCGTCGGCGGTGCCCTCTTCGACAACGTGCCCGCGGTGCATCACCAGCACCCGATCGGCCACGTGGTGCACCACTCCGATGTCGTGGGAGATGAACAGCAGTGCGGTTTTTCGGCTCTCCCGAATTTCCAGGAGCAGGTCCAGGATCTGCGCCTGGATGGACACGTCCAGCGCCGATACCGCTTCGTCGCACACCAGGAGTTCGGGATCCGAGCCCAGTGCGCGGGCGATGGACACCCGTTGACGTTGGCCGCCGGACAGGGAACGTGGGTGCCGGTCGATGACGCCGACGGGCAGGTGCACCAGATTCAGCAGTTCCCGGATCCGGCTGTCGCGTTCGGTCTTGCCACGCTGCCCCAGTGCGACGGTCTCGGCGATGATCTGGCGCACCGTGTAGCGAGGGTCGAAGGAGCCGACGGAATCCTGGGCCACCAGTTGCACCGCGCCCAGCCGCGGCGGTTGGTGCCCCCGCCGGCCGGTCCACCGGCGGCCGGCGATCTCGACATGACCGTCGTCGGGTGCCAGCAGCCCGGTGACGATGCGGGCCACCGTCGATTTGCCGGATCCGGACTCCCCGACCAGGCCGACGACTTCGCCCCGGTGGATGTCGAAGTTGACGTCCTCGGCGGCGGTGAACTGCTGATGCCGGCGCAGGCGGTAGTACTTCGCCACCCCGGCGATCTCGGCGACGCGCTCGGTTCCCGGCGAGAATGCCGGCAGTGCCACTGATTCCGGATCACTGAGTCGGCGTCCGCGGGTATTCCTGCCGGGTACTGCGGCAACAAGCTTGCGCGTGTAGTCATGAGTGGGGTGGTGGATCACCTCGGCCACGGAGCCCCGTTCGACCACCCGCCCGTTGTGCATGACGAGTACGTCGTCGGCGATCCGGGACACCACTGCGAGATCGTGGCTGATCAGCAGGACTCCCCGACCCGCGTCTGCCAGTGAACGCAACAGTGCCAGGATCCGGGCTTGCACGGTGACGTCCAGGGCGGTGGTCGGCTCGTCGGCCACCAACACATCGGGGCGTCCGGCCAGTGCGGAGGCGATCAGCGCCCGCTGCCGCAGCCCGCCGGAGAGTTGATGCGGGTAGTTGCGCCGCCGGTACGCCGGGTCCGGGATGCCCACCGAGTCCAGCAGTTCTTCGACCGCGTCGACGCGCTGCGCGCGAGGCACCCGAAGCGCCTCGCCCACTTCATCCTGCACGGTGCGCAGTGGGTCCAGCGAGGTCAGCGCGTCCTGCAAGACAAAGCCGATCTGTGCACCGCGGACCGCACGCCACTGCTTCTCGCGGTACCTGCGGGTGTCGGCTCCCAGCACGTCGAATCTGGTGGCCTCGATCGAGCTTCCGGCGCCGGCCAGACCGACCAGGGTGCGGGCGGTGACCGACTTCCCGGAGCCGGATTCACCGACGATGGCCAGGATGCGGCCCCGCCGGATCGTCAGGTCCACGCCGCTGACCACGGGCAGCGCAGTGCCGTCCGCGGCCCGCACGCTGTCGAAGGACACGGTCAGACCGCGTACGTCGACCAGGACATCACCGATGCTCATGACGGGTCCCGACCTTCGAACCGCCGCTGCAGATTGCGGCCGACGATCGACACGCTGATCACTGTGACGGTGATGAACAGACCCGGGAAGAACCCGACCCACCAGGCGACCCGCAGGTCCTGTCGGGCGTCGGAAAGCATTGCGCCCCACTCTGGTAGCGGCGGGGTGGGCCCGAATCCCAGGAAGCTCAGCCCTGCGGCGCCGATGATCGCGGTACCCACCCCGAGTGTCGCCAGTACCGGCACGGTGCCCAGCGCATTGGGCAGCACGTGGCGCACGGTGCGGGTTGCCGCGGAGGCGATGGCCAGCCGGGACTGCGCCACATAGTCGGACTCGCGCACCCGCAACGTCTCGGCCCGCACCACCCGGCCGTACCGCGGCGCCGATGCAATGGCGATGGCGGCGATGACATTTCCGGTGCCGGGCCCGGTCAGGGTGATCAGCATGAGCGCAAACAGCAGGTCTGGAAACGCGCCCACGGCGTCGAAGATCCGCGAGATTCCTTCGTCGATGCGCCGGTGACCGACGCCGGCGACCAATCCCAGGAAGACGCCGATCACCACGGCCAGGGCGGTGGAGGCGACACCGATCAGAATCGAGTACCGCGCACCGTAAACCACCCGTGACCAGACGTCGCGACCCAGGTGATCGGTGCCGAAGATGTTCTCGAAGCTGGGGGCGGCCAGCGCATTGGCCATGTCGCTGGTCAGCGGGTCCCGACTGGTGTACAGACCGGGGAAGGCCACGGCCAGGACCAGCAGCGCCAGGATCGCCGCGGCCACCAGGACTCCGGTGCTGCGGAAGCCGGTCAGGCCAGAGGACAGGGAGCGCCCCGGGAAGGCGAACGTTGTTGCCATGTCAACGCACCCGCAATCTGGGGTCGATCCACAGGTAGAGGATGTCGACGACGGTGTTGACGGTCACGTACAGCGCGACGGCCAGCAGGGTGATACCCAGAACGGTCGGGACATCCTGTCGGGTCACCGCGATGACGGTGGCCTGTCCGATACCGGGCCTGCCGAACACCTGCTCGACGATGACGGTGCCGGTGAGCATGCCGCCCACCGACCAGCCGGCCAGGGTGGCCGCCGGGATGAGCGCGTGCCGCAGTCCGTGCCGCAGTTTCAGCTGCCAGGGCGAGATGCCGCGGGCCAGAGCCGTGACGGCATAGGGTTGTTCGAGCGACTTCTCGATACCTTCACGCAGCACCTGTGACAGCACTGCCGCCAGCGGCAGGCCGAGGGTGAGGCTGGGCAGGATCAGATTGGCCAGCGTGCTTCCGCCGACCACCGGCAGCAGCCCCAGCTGGAACGACAGCACGGTGATGAACACGATCCCCAGCCAGAACGTCGGGATGGAGGCGAAGGTGAGCTCACCGAGGTAGGTGATGCGTCTGCCGATTCCCCGCCGGCCGGCGCTGACCGTCGAGACCACCAGGGCGACGGTGACGGCGAACAAGGTGGCCGCGGTGGTCAGTTGGGCGCTGGCCACCAGCCGGTGACCGAACAGGATGTCCGTCACCGGTTGGCGTTGCACGTAGGACATCCCGAGATCGCCGTGTACCAACCGGACGAGGAAGTCGAAGTACTGCACCGGCAGCGACTTGTCCAGTCCCCACTGCGCTTCGATGTTGGCCCGCAATTCGGGGGTGTCGAACTCGCCCATCAGCAAGGTCACCGGGTCCCCGGGCGAGAAGTGCACCGCCAGGAACGCTGCCGTGGCGGCCAGCCACAGCACCACTACTGCGGCGAGGACCTTTTCGCCGATGTAGCGCGCCTGAAATGCCACGCCGGCCCAACGGCCGTCACGCCGGTTCGCCGCGGGGCGCCCGGATTCGGGTGCCCTCACGACTTCAGAGCCGCTGCTCTGTGCAGACTGGAGGATCGTCATGGTGGATGCGTGCGGCGATCAGCCGAACGCCGCCTCCGCCCATGCCTTTCCCGCCCTGCTCCCACCCGGGTGGTGAAGACTCTTGCCCGAGGGCACATGGTCCTCGAACCCGTCTCCCGGCCGGGCCAGGCCGAGGGTGTCGCGCAGCGTGGTACCCGGGTACTCGGTCCGGAAGATGCCCTTGGCTTGCAGCAGCGGCACCACGTGATCGACGAATGCGGTTGCAACGTCGGGTAATTGGGCGCTCATGATGTTGAAGCCGTCAGCCGCGCCCGCGGTCACCCAGGTTTCGATCTGGTCGGCCACCTGTTCGGGTGCGCCGATGGCGGTGACGTGGGTCAGACCGCCGCCCTGGCGGGCCAGGATCTGTTTGACGGTGTAGCGCTCACGGCGGGCGGTGGCGATCAGTGCCGCGAAGTGCCCTCCCGAGGCGCCGAGTTCACCGTCGGCCGGCACCAGATCCCAGGGCAGCTCCTTGTCCAGTTCGAGGGCCTCCACTGGTACGCCGATCTGCAGCGCCAACGCGTTGATGGCAAACCGCTCGGTGTGCAGCTCGCGTAACTCGACCTCGCGTTCCCGCGCCTCGGCTTCGGTGGGCGCCACCAAGGTGATCAAACCGGGCAGCACCCGGATGGTTTCCGGATCGCGGCCCCAGCCTGCGGCACTCGCCCGCACGGTCTCACGGAAAGCGATCGCCGATTCGATGGTCGATTGCACGGTGTAGACGGCATCCGCGTAGCGCGACGCCAGCCCGATTCCGTCCGGTGAGGAACCGGCCTGCACCAGCACGGGATGGCCCTGCGGCGAGCGCGGTAGCGGCAGCGGTCCGGCGGTGTTGATGAACTCACCGGTGACGTCGACCGACCGGATCCGGCTCTCGTCGACGTAGGTGCCGGTCTCCCGATCGGCGACCCAGGCGTCGTCGGCCCAGCCGTCCCACAGCGCCCGCACGGCACCCACGAATTCGTGTGCGCGACGGTATCTCTCGTCGTGATCGAGGCCGTGTTCGTGCCCGAAGTTGCGGGCCACATCGTCACCGTTGGTGGCGACGATGTTCCAGGCGGCACGCCCGCCCGAGATGTGGTCCAGCGTCGAGATGCGGCGGGCCAGGTTGTAGGCGGAGTTGTAGGAACTGGAGCCGGTGGCTACCAGACCGATGTGGCTGGTGTGCTGGGCGATCGCCGCAAAGGCCAGTGTCGGGTCCAGCCCGCGGAACGGGCGGTACTCGCCCCGATAGCGCCACACCGGGGTATCGGCCAGGAACACCGCGTCCAACTTGCCGCGTTCGGCGATCTTGGCGACCTCGATGTAGTGCTCGAGGCTGCTGTACCGGCGGGCGTCGCCGTCCCCGGTGCGCCAAGCACCGGGAAATACACCACCGGGAATCAGGTTGAGGTTGAGGGTGATTGACTTCGGAGCCATCGGGAAAT
Organism: Mycobacterium sp.; assembly: GCF_049647605.1. Lineage (GTDB taxonomy): Bacteria > Actinomycetota > Actinomycetes > Mycobacteriales > Mycobacteriaceae > Mycobacterium. The sequence continues at coordinate 18,813 of NZ_JBARXZ010000165.1, forward strand.
CCTTTGCTCTCACTTTTCTATGGGGAAGCCGACGATGCTCCCCCATTCGGTCCAGGAGCCGTCGTAAACGCGGATGTTGTCGTAGCCGAGCACCTCACTCAGCGCGATCCAGCCCAAGGTGGATCGGTGGGAGAGCCGGCAGTAATTGATGATCAGGCGCGGCTCACCATCGACAGTGTTGGTGACCAGCTTCTGCAGTTCCGTTTTGGGTTTGAGCCGCCCGCGGTCGTCGAGTAGTTCCCGGAAGAACAGTGGCTTGGCCCCGGGGATACGACCGTGCCGCTCGGCGCCGTGGTCGATCGGAGCTGTTGGTCCGCTGACTCTTTCGCCGGAGTATTCCTGCGGCGTGCGGTAGTCCAAGAGCACCACATCGTTGTCATCGAGCAGGGCCCGTACCTCGTCGCGGCCGATCCGCAGCCTCTCCTGCGCCGGTGTGGGCTCCGGAACCGGAAGCGGCGAACCGGGTGGTTCCCGTTCGATGTCGACCTGATCTCCGGTCGGCGCGCCCGCCGCCTTCCAGGCCTCGAGTCCGCCGTCGAGATAGGCGATGTCGGTGTAGCCGCGAACCCGCAGTACCCACAGCACATAGGCCGCGAACTGGGTGGGTTCTCCAGCGAGCACGATGCGCGAGCCTTGCCCGGCCCCCAGCTCGAAGAGCCGCTGCGACAACCGCTCTCCGGTGGCCAGCTCCCGCTCCAGCGGATGCCAGGCCAGATCCTTCCAGAAGACCGCTTGCGCTCCGGGGATCACCGCACTGTCGGGCCGGGTGGCATACACCTCGATGACCGCGAGCTGCGGGTCCTGCACAGCGCCGACGATCTCCTCGACGGTGACAACACCGTGGGTGATGAGCGACATGACGAATCCTTTTGTTACAAATCATGATTGATACATAATTGATGCTGACAAGAACATTATTGGCGTCCGCAATAGGTGTCTAGATTTATACCTACGTGAGTTTATTAATCAGGGGCGCTGTCTCCGGCTGCTACTTTTGCCATGTGACAAGGTGATTCGGGGTGCTCGCGGCAGTTATGCCCTACTTTGTGTCACCCGGTTTGTGCCGCGGTCAGCGCGGCCGGTTACGCCGGGAATCCTTGTTTGTGGCAGCTCACCGACCGCTTCGTGAATGGCGTCGTGAAACATTTCGTGGAACAAGAGGAGTATCGATGGGTGACACCGCCCGGCCCGCCAACCTGGTCAGCCCGGCAGCACTGGTCGACGAGTTGAGTACGGGACAGCCGGTGGTGCTGCTCGATGTGCGGCAGTCGGCCGCCGATGCCGCCGACCTTCAGGGCTATCTCGACGGTCATCTACCAGGGGCGGTGTTTGTCGACCTGGACACCGACCTGGCCGGCATCAGCACCGGCACCAATGGCAGACGCCCGTTGCCCGGCATCGAGGAGTTCCAGAAGACGGTGCGGCGCTGGGGAATCGACAGCACCAGTCCGGTCGTGGTGTACGGCGCGGCCAGATCGGCGGCACCGGCACGCGCCTGGTGGCTGCTGCGCTGGGCCGGTGTCGAGTCGGTACGGCTCCTCGATGGCGGGCTCGCCGGGTGGGTCAACGCCGGCGGTGCGGTGCACACCGGCCACGCCCCGGCACCCCCGGAAAGCGATTTCGACGCCGTACCGGGCGGGCTTCCGGTGGTAGCGGTCGACGAGGTGCCGGCCTTCGCGGGCCGTGGCCTATTGCTCGACGCCCGCCCGGCTGCCAAGTTCTCCAACCCCGACGATCCGACCGCCGGCCACATTCCGGGCGCCCGCAGTGCACCTGTCTCCGAATTCTTCGACGCTGCCGGCTATTTCCTACCCAGCGATGAGCTGGTTCGCCAGTTCACCCGGGTCGGCGTCGGCACCGGCAGCGAGCCGGCGGCCTATTGCGGCACCGGTGTGGCCGCAGCGCTGGAGGTGTTTGTTCTTGCGCTGCTCGGAATCCGCGCCCGCCTGTACGTCGGGTCGGCATCGGAATGGACCGCCGATCCTTCTCGCGTCCTGCAACGGTGAGCGCGCCGACCCGTAACCTGCTCCTGGATCTGACACCGTTCCGGCACAGCCGGCCATACGGACGGTTGTGGCTGGGAACCGCACTGGGCAGTATCGGTCAGGAGATGACCGTCATCACGGTGGCGCTGCAGGTTTACGCGATCACCTCCTCGACATTGGCGGTGTCGCTGATCGCCGGAATCGCCTTGGGCCCCATCGTGGTGATGGGGCTCTACGGTGGGGCCCTGGCCGACCGCTTCGACCGGCGTTGGGTGGCGATGTCGGCTTCGGTGATCTCGTGGGTGGCGATCGTGGTCCTGACGGTGCACGCCTGGCTGGGCGGCTCCTCACTGTGGGTCCTGTACGTGGCGGCGACGGTCAATTCGGTGGCCAACACCGTCGGCGGGATCACCCGTCGCGCCATCATCCCGCGACTGTTACCGCGTGAACTGCTGCCCGCCGCCGGTGCCCTCAACGGCATCAACATGGGGTTGATGGCGACCCTGGGCCCGCTGCTCGGGGCGGCCGCGGTCAGCGCGGGCGGTTTCGAAGTCGCTTACCTGCTGGATGCGCTGCTGCACACCGCGGCATTCCTGGGGGTGTGGGCGCTGCCTGCGTTGCGGCCGGTGGACGCGACGACCGTCGGTGCGGTGCGCGCAGTTCGGGAGGGCCTGGGATATCTGCGGCGGGCCGGCAACATCCGGTTCGCCCTGTCCATCGATCTGGTGGTGATGGCGCTGGCGCAGCCGCGGGTGTTGTTTCCGGCGCTAGGGGCGGTCACTCTCGGCGGCGGGGTGACCACCGTCGGGGTGCTCTCGGCGGCCGGTGCCGCCGGCGCGGTGCTGAGCGCGTTGTTCTCCGGGTGGACGGGTTCGGTTCGCCGCCAAGGTGTTGCCATCCTGGTGGTGTCGTATGTGTATGCCGCCGCCATGGCCGTCGCGGGTGTGGTGCTGCTGATCGCGGTGGTCCGGCCGGCGGGGCATCCCAATACCCTGCTGATCGTGGCGCTGGCCTCGACCCTGGCCGTCGCCGGCGCCGCCGACGGGGTATCGGCGATCTTCCGGGGCGCGATCCTGCAGTCCGCGGTACCCGATCAGCTGCGCGGGCGGGTGCAGAGCATCTTCTCCATCATCGTCACCGGTGGTCCACGCGTCGGCGATGTGGTGACCGGGGCCGTCGCCAGCATGCTCGCAATCTGGAGTCCGCTGGTCGCGGGCGGGGCCGCGATGCTGGTTGTCATCTGGCTGCTGGCCCGCCGCTCCCCCTCCTTCGCCCGCTACGACCGCGACCACCCCGAACCGTAACCACCCCGAACCCGTCACGCCCAAACTCACAAACCGGCGCCAAAAGCCGACAAGAAGTCACCATTTCGTCGATTTCGGCCACGGCGACCAGGTGTCAGGGCATTTCAGGCTGGATCGCCAACCGCGCCCCCAGGGTTCGCCCGCCGCCCCAGCCGAGTGCGGCGCGGTAGGACCCCATCAGCCCGGTCTCGATCACGTGTTCCAGGTCGCGCATTGGTGAGCCCTCCGGGACCGGTTCGACAACAGGGGCCACGAACAACGCATCCGTCGGGCAGTAGGCCTCACATTGAAAGCAGGTCTGGCAGTTGCCCTGGCGTGCGATCACCGGCACACCGTCGGCACCGCGGTCGAACACCCGGGTAGGGCACACATCGATGCAACGATCGCAGGCAATGCACCGCGAACCGGCCACAATCTCGATCATGCGGCGCGTCCCCTCGAAAGCCATTCGGGCTCAGGGGCACTCCACAACCGATCGAGCCCTCCCGTGATCAGCCGGTACCGTTGCTCCGGATCCAGATCAGGGTGGTCGATGCGCCGGTGCATGCCCCGGCTCTCGGTGCGGTGCAGGGCCGCGTGGTACATCCAGCGGGCGTGGGCCAGCATGGCCGAAGCCTCGCGCGCCCGGAACTGCTCCTCCCCCACAGCAGCCGCACCACGAGCCGCGGACCACACTTCGTTGAGGACATCCAGAGCCGGAGCCAGGCGTGATTCCTCCCGCAGACAGTTGATCTCGTACGGCAGCACCTGACTGCGCACCACATCGACCACTTCCTGGTAGTCGACGGCACCGTGCTCGCCGACCGGATGGGTCCGGGTGGCCGGCCGTCCCCGTCCGACCGCGAAGGCCGCGGCCCCTTGTCCTGCCCACGCCCCGGAACAGGCTGCCCAGGACGCGTTGTGGGCGCCACCCCCGGTCCACGCACCGGCGATCAGCTCGCGGGTGGCAGCGTCTCCGGCGGCATATAGTCCGGGAACATCGGTGGCGCAGTCATTTTCGGCGATCCTGATTCCTCCGGTGCCGCGGATGGTGCCCTCGGTCACGAGGGTGATCTCGAAGTGTTCGGTGAACGGGTCGATTCCGAGCCGGTCGAAGGTGAGGAAGAAGTTGGGCTGGGCCAATCGCATCTGCGCCCGCTCCGCAGCCGACGCCCGGTCGATGCAGGCCAGCACCGGTTCCCGCAGCAGCGCCTGCGCCAGCAGCGTGCGGTCCTTGGAGCGTGGAACGTCGAACACCGTGCCGTCGCCGCGGTAGAACGTCGCCCAATTGTAGAAAGCGTTCTTGGTGACACCGGTGCCCTTCGGGGCGATGGCGTACGCGTTGGAGAACTCCATCCCCGAGAGCACCGCACCGGCTTCGACGGCCATCAGCGCGCCGTCGCCGGTGTTGACATCGCACCCCAGCGTCTTCGACTTGAATGCGCAACCGCCGGAGGCCAGCACCACCGATGCCGCTTCGATGCGGACATCGCGGCCTGACTTACGCTCCACCGCAACGGCTCCGGATACCCCGCCGGCGTCATCGATCAGCAATCGCACGGCCGGCGTGTGATCGAGAATGCGAACTCCCAACCGTTGCACCCGAAGCCGCTGCCGCTTCATGTACTCCGGCCCTTGCAGATCCTCCCGGAGCGTCCGACCGTGACTGTCCACCGGAAATGGGTAGCGTTGCACACGGGCCAGTTCGTCCATCCGCGTGTAGGTTTCGTCGAGAACCCGCTCCATCCAACTGCGTTCGGTCAGCCCGGAACCGAGCTTCTCCCGACTGGCGATGGCTGCCTCGCGGGCATCGGGTTCGACGTACCAGACACCGGTCCCCGCCGAGGCCGTCGCACCGCTGGTGCCGGTGTAGCCCTTGTCAGCCAGAACCACGTCGACGCCCGCCTCGGCGGCGCGGATGGCGGCCCACGTGCCTGCGGGTCCGCCACCGATCACCAGCACATCCGTGACGAAACGCTCGGCAGTGGTCATAACGGTGCCATCCTGCCGCAGCCCTGACCAACGGTGCAGTGATCCGATCGCCGCGATTCTTAGTCCTCTGGTCGCAACCCGTCCCGAGACGATCCAAAGCAACCACTTTCTGCCAGGCCTCGCTCAATTGCCGCCAACCGGAAATCAAACCTCTGAGCTGCCGGTTCTACCCATCAGACCGGGACGGAAGAACCCCTCCTCCAGACCGATTTGAGACAACCGACAGCACTCCAGAGAGAAGCAGGATCATGAAGAAGTTCGGATTTGCCACCATTGCCGCTACCGCTTTGACCGCCGGCGCCCTCGGCTTGGCCGCCCCCGCGCTGGCCGCGCCCACCGGAGCGGGTAACGCCCAAGACACCATCAGCAGCCTGC
>NZ_JBARXZ010000166.1:0-2765 GCF_049647605.1 Mycobacterium sp.
CAGCAGTGCCGCACCCAGCCCGCCCGCCGCTCCGGCCCCGGCGTCGCGGCTGATCGGCCGGCCCGCGACGCGGTCGAGTTCGGCGCCCCATTCGGTGAGACGTTGTTCGAGCAGCTCTACGGTGGCGGGGTCGGCGCCTTTCTGCGGTCCGAACACGTGGGCGGCGCCCATCGGGCCCAGCAGCGGGTGTTCGACGTCGGAGGCGACGATCAGGTCGATCCCGGCGAGTCGCTGCCTGGCGGTATCCAGGCCACCGAGGGCGTCGATCATGCCGCGGCCGCCGTCGGTGGTGCTGCTGCCGCCGAGGCCGACGGCGATTCTGGTGGCACCGGCCTGTAGTGCGGCGTCGACCAGCTGCCCCACCCCGTAGGTGTTGGCGGCCACCGCGGTCTGCACCGTGGGCGGCCCGCCGAGCAGCGTCAGACCGCAGGCCTGGGCGCATTCGATGTAGGCGGTGGGCCGGGCTGGGTCGGTGTCGGGATCGAACACCCATTCCGCGTCGACGGTCTCGGCGCCGGGCAATTCCAGGGGGCCACACACCCGGCGCTGCTCGAGCCGGCCGAGCCGGCTGGCCAGTACGCCGACGAAGCCGGGGCCGCCGTCGGATTGCGGAGCCAGCGTCAGCTCGTCGCCCGGTCGTCCCCGCTGCCAGCCGACGGCGATCGCCTGAGCGGCCTCGACTGCGGTCAGGGTGTCGCCGAAACAGTCCGGTGCGATCAGCACCCTGAGCTGTTGTTCGTTCGCTCCGATCATGTGTGCAGAGTAGGACCCGCGTTCAGCAGGTGCATTTCCGGGCACGGACCGCCCCAAGTAACCTGGCGGTGTGAAGCTGTTGGGCCGTAACAAAGATGACGGAGACTCCGCCGGAGACGGTGCTGCCGCTGACTCGACCGCTGAGGTCGCCGGTGACGCGACATCGACGGCGGCGGGTACCGCCCCCAAGGGCCGTCCCACGCCCAAACGCAACGATGCCTCCAAGCGTCGCGGACCGGTGGCTCCGGCCCCGATGACCAGCAAGGAGGCCCGGGCCCGCCGTAAGGCGATCGCCGGGCCGAAGCTGTCGAAGGAGGAGCGCAAGGCCGAGCGTGCCGAACGACGTTCGGTGACCAATGAGCGTCGCGAGCGGATGATGGCGGGTGAGGAGGCCTACCTGCTCCCCCGCGACCGGGGTCCGGTGCGCCGTTACGCCCGCGACATCGTCGATGCCCGCCGGAACCTGCTGGGGCTGTTCATGCCCGCCGCGCTGTTCCTGATCTTCGTGATGCTGGCGGTGCCGCAGGTGCAGTTCTACATCTCGCCGGGAATGCTGCTGCTGATGGCGATCATGATGATCGACGGGATCCTGCTGGCCCGCAAGGTCAACAACGCGGTCGACGTGAAGTTCCCCGACAACACCGAGGGCCGGTTCAAGCTCGGCTTCTACGCCGCCGGACGGGCTTCTCAGTTGCGCCGGATGCGGGCGCCGCGGCCGATGGTCAATCGCGGCGACAAAATCGTCTGATCGCCTCACGTGCGCACGCTAGTTCTCGGTGGTATCCGGTCGGGCAAGTCACGCTGGGCTGAGGAGGCGATCGCCGAGGCGGCCGCCGACCTGCCGGTGCGCTATCTCGCCACCGGTCTGAGTCCGTCTGACAATGACGGTGATCCCGCCTGGTCGGCCCGGGTTGCGGCCCATCAGCTGCGGCGGCCACCACACTGGTCCACTGCCGAGAGCCCGGATGTGGCAACCGAACTGCGTGCCGGCCCGGATGTGGCGACGCTGGTCGACGATGTCGGGAACTGGCTCACCGCGGCCATGGATCGCCAGAATGTCTGGGGTGGCGGTTCCATCAGCGAGGAGGTCGACGAGCTGATGGAGGCGGTCCGGACGTTCGAGTCGCCGCTGGTGTTGGTCAGTCCGGAGGTCGGGTTGACCGTCGTCTCCGCCACCGAGGCCGGCCGGATGTTCACCGACGCGCTCGGTTCGTTGAACCAGCGGCTGGCCGGGGCCTGTGACCGGGTGGTGCTGGTGGTCGCAGGCCAGGCGCTGACGATCAAACCGCAGAGGCGATAAATGGATTCCGCATCGTTGTTCGCCGCGGTGGTGGCCCCTGATGCCGACGCCGCGGCCGCTGCTACCGCCCGACAGGACATGCTCACCAAGCCGCCGGGCTCCCTGGGGCGGCTGGAGGCGCTGTCGGTGTGGGTGGCGGGATGCCAGGGTAGCTGTCCGCCACGGCAATTCGAACGTGCCCGAGTGGTGGTTTTTGCCGGCGACCATGGTGTCGCCCGCACGGGGGTGTCGGCTTTCCCTCCGGAGGTGACGGCGCAGATGGTCGCCAATATCGACGCGGGCGGGGCGGCGGTCAACGTGCTGGCCGAAGTGGCGGGTGCGGCGGTGCGTGTTGTCGACATCGCGGTGGACGTCGAGGCCGAGGACGGGTTTTCGGGGCCGATCACGGCACACAAGGTGCGGCGCTCGAGCGGCAACATCGCCGTCGAGGATGCCCTCACCGAGGACCAGACCGTCGCGGCCGTCCGGGCCGGCGCGCGTATCGCCGATGACGAGGTCGACGCGGGTGCCGACCTGTTGATCGCCGGTGACATGGGGATCGGGAACACCACCGCGGCAACGGTGCTGATCGCCGCGCTGACCAACACCGAGCCGGTGGCGGCGGTGGGTCGGGGCACCGGCATCGACGACGCGGGCTGGGCACGTAAGACCGCGGCGGTGCGGGACGCCCTGTACCGGGCCCATCGGGACCGGTTCGACGCCCTGGCTCTGC
>NZ_JBARXZ010000167.1:0-5215 GCF_049647605.1 Mycobacterium sp.
GGCAAGAGCAGCTCGACAACGAGCCGGGCCGCCGGCCCGCCGCCCCCACGCCGTCAAGGGCCACCAACCCCGCCGCAATATCCTCAACCACCGCAGACTGCCGCGCCGGCCCAGGCCGCTCCGACGGCACCACCTTCGGCTCCGCCCGCTCCGGCGACACCACCTCCGGCAGAGCCGGAACCCGATCGGCGCGGCAAGCATTCTGGTGTCGCCCCGGTGGAGCCGCCCCCGCAGGTCATCCGTGGTCGGCATTCAGCTCCGGCGCAGCCGGTGCGGGACGAACCGCTGAATCCGCAGAACCCGCCGGCGGACTCCGCCGCCGAGGCGGCCGCCGCGCGCCACCGGGGCTCCGAAGCTGAGGAAGCCGACGAGGACACCGGTGGAAATGTGGCCGACCTGCTGGCCAGGCTGCAGGCCGGGGCTCCCTCCGGAGGTGGGCGGCGACGCCGACAGGAGGACTGACTCCGATGTCGCCCCGCGGTGCGGCTAGGCTTTGTTCCTAGTCAGGTGACACCGCCCGGTACTCCGAAGTGTGGGACCGGAACGAGAATGTGGACTTGACCGAATTGTTGATCGCGACGTCAGTGAGGTCGTCAGCATGGGGACGCCGAACGGGCTGCGCCCGGCCCGACTCAAAGTCGGCATCATCTCTGCGGGTCGGGTCGGTACCGCGCTGGGGGTGGCCCTCGAGACCGCCGAGCACGTTGTCGTGGCCTGCAGCGCCATCTCCGCGGCATCGCGGCAGCGCGCTCACAGTCGACTTCCCGACACGCCGATCTTGCCGGTTGTCGACGTTGCGGCCTCCGCTGAACTGCTGATCCTCGCCGTCCCCGATTCCGAACTGGCCGGATTGGTGTCCGGCCTGGCCGCTGTGTCGGCGGTCCCGGCAGGTGCCATCGTGGCGCACACGTCGGGTGCCAACGGGGTCGGTGTGCTGGCGCCACTGACGGCCCAGGGCTGCATTCCGTTGGCGGTCCACCCGGCGATGACGTTCACCGGGTCCGACGAAGACATCGCGCGGCTGGCCGGAACGTGTTTCGGGATCACCGCGGCCGACGAGATCGGCTACGCGATCGCACAGTCGCTGGTTCTCGAAGTCGGCGGTGAGCCGTTCCGGGTCCGCGAAGACGCCCGCACCCTCTACCACGCTGCCCTGGCCCATGCGAGTAACCACCTGGTCACCGTGATCGCGGATGCGCTGGACACCCTGCGGGCCGCCATTGCCGGCCAGGAGTTGCTCGGTCAGGAACTGGTGATCGACGGGCCGGGCGGGATTGCCGAGAGAGTCGTCGCGCCATTGGCCCGGGCAGCGCTGGAGAACACCCTGCAGCGCGGTCAAGCCGCACTCACCGGGCCGGTGGCCCGCGGCGACGCCGCGGCCGTAGCTGGTCACCTGGCCGCGGTGGCCGAAGTCGATCCCGATCTGGCAGAGGCATATCGAGCCGCCTCGCTGCGTACCGCGCAGCGAGCCCACGCGCCCAAGGAGATATTCGAGGTGCTCACTAGATGACCACAAAATTCAAGCCGTCCTTCACCGCCGGCCAGCTGAACATCTACCCGACGCCGGCCGAGGTGTCCGAGGTCAGCAAGGCGCTGCGGCACACCGGCAGACGGGTGATGCTGGTCCCGACCATGGGGGCGCTGCACGACGGACACCTGGCGTTGGTCCGGGCCGCCAAGCGGGTTCCGGGCGCGGTAGTGGTGGTGTCGATTTTCGTCAACCCACTGCAGTTCGGTCCGAGCGAGGATCTCGACGCCTACCCGCGCACCTTGGAAACCGATCTGGAGCTGCTGCGGGCCGAAGGTGTCGAGATCGCGTTCACACCAACCCCGGCAGCGATGTACCCGGAGGGGCCGCGGACTTCGGTACATCCGGGCCCCCTCGGCGGGGAGCTCGAAGGTGCCGTGCGCCCAACACATTTCGCGGGTGTGCTGACCGTGGTCCTCAAACTCCTGCAGATAGTTCGCCCCGACCGCGCCTTCTTCGGGGAGAAGGACTACCAGCAATTGGCGCTGATCCGGCAGATGGTTGTCGACCTCGACGTCGACACCCGAATCGTCGGTGTCCCGATCGAGCGGGAGGCCGACGGTCTGGCGATGTCTTCACGGAACCGATTCCTCGACGCCGAGCAACGTGAGCAGGCCGGGGCGCTGTCGGCGGCACTGCTGGCGGGCATGTACGCCGCCTCCGGCGGGGCGGGTGCGGCGATCGACGCGGCCCGCGCCGTGATCGATGAGGTACCTGCCTTCCAACTCGACTATCTCGAGGTCCGTGGTCCGGCACTGGAACAGGCTCCGGCCGCAGGCCCGGGCCGGATCCTGATCGCTGCTCGTCTGGGCACCACGCGGCTACTGGACAACATCGCGATCGACCTCGGCACCGCCGTCGGAGAGCGCGGTGAATACGCCGGAGCCGATCAGCATCACGAACTGCCCTGGAGAAACTGACGTGCTGTTGGCCATCGACGTCCGTAACACACACACCGTCGTCGGCTTGATCTCTGGCTCTGGTGATCACGCAAAAGTTGTGCAGCACTGGCGGATTCGCACCGAAGCTGAAGTCACTTCGGATGAGCTCGCGCTCACCATCGACGGGTTGATCGGTGACGACTCCGATCGGCTCACCGGGGTGGTCAGCCTGTCCACCGTGCCGTCGGTGCTGCATGAGATCAGGATGATGCTCGAGCAATACTGGCCGTCGGTTGTTCATGTGCTCATCGAGCCCGGGGTTCGGACCGGAATCCCGCTGCTGGTCGACAACCCGAAAGAGGTCGGTGCCGACCGAGTCATCAACGCGCTCGCAGCTTTTCACAAGTACCGGGCACCGGCGATCGTCGTCGACTTCGGCTCCTCGATCTGTGTGGATGTGGTCTCGGCAAAGGGGGAGTTCCTCGGCGGCGCCATCGCGCCGGGCATCCAGCTGTCCTCGGATGCGGCGGCCGCCAGGTCGGCGGCACTGCGTCGGGTCGAGCTGACGCGGCCGCGGTCGGTGGTCGGCAAGAACACGGTGGAGTGCATGCAAGCGGGTGCGGTGTTCGGGTTTGCGGGTCTGGTCGACGGTCTGATCAGCCGAATTCGCAGTGATGTCGCCGGTTTCGCCGGTGACGATGTTGTTGTGGTGGCCACGGGGCACACCGCTCCGCTGCTGCTGCCGGATCTGCGTGCGGCCGCCGAATACGATCGGTATCTGACGCTCGACGGGCTGCGCCTGATCTACGAACGCAACCGCGACCACCAGCGGAAGTTGCGATCCTCCGGTTCCGGCGCACCGGTGTAATCCGACAAGATCGGAGGCGGCCCGCCGCTACCGCCGGCGGTAGCGGCGATGGCCCCTGGAGGTCACGTGTTCGATCTTGGGTGCGCCGGTCATTTAAGCTCGGACGTCGTGAGCTCCGCCGATTCCCGCCCCGCCCCCGATGTCGATTCCGCCGATGACGACGATCTGCCCGAACAGTTCCGAATCCGCCAGGCCAAGCGGGACCGGCTGCTGGCCGAGGGCAAGGATCCCTACCCCGTCGAAGTGGGGCGCACGCACACCCTGGCGGAGATCCGCGCCCGGTATCCCGACCTGGAGGCCGGCACCGAAACCGGTGACGTCGTCGGTGTGGCAGGGCGAGTGGTGTTCGCACGTAACTCCGGCAAGCTCTGTTTTGCCACCCTTCAGGACGGTGACGGTACCCACCTGCAGGCGATGATCAGTTTCAACGAGGTCGGCCAGGAGTCTCTCGACGCCTGGAAGGCCGACGTCGACCTGGGTGACATCGTGTTCGTTCACGGTCAGGTGATCAGTTCCCGGCGCGGTGAGCTCTCGGTCCTTGCCGATTCGTGGCAGATGGCCGCCAAGTCGTTGCGACCGTTGCCGGTTGCGCACAAGGAGATGAGCGAAGAGTCCCGGGTGCGGCAGCGGTATGTGGACTTGATCGTCCGGCCGCAGGCCCGCACCGTGGCCCGCCAGCGCATCGCAGTGGTACGTGCGGTGCGGGCGGCCTTGGATCAGCGGGAGTTCCTGGAAGTCGAGACGCCGATGCTGCAGACCTTGGCCGGCGGTGCGGCGGCGCGGCCGTTTGTCACGCACTCCAATGCGCTCGACGCAGACCTGTACCTGCGGATCGCGCCGGAACTGTTCTTGAAGCGGTGTGTGGTCGGCGGCCTGGACCGGGTGTTCGAGCTGAATCGCAACTTCCGGAACGAAGGCGCCGATTCCACCCATTCGCCGGAGTTCTCGATGCTGGAGACCTACCAGGCGTACGGCACCTACGACGATTCTGCGCTGGTGACCCGGGAAGTCATTCAGGAAGTCGCCGATGCGGCCATCGGTACCCGGCAGCTGCCACTTCCCGATGGCACCGTCTATGACATCGACGGTGAATGGGCGTCGATATCGATGTATCCGTCTTTGTCGGATGCATTGGGGGAGGAGATCACTCCGAACACTCCCGCCGATGCGTTGTGGGCGATTTCGGACAAGCTCGGCCTGGAACTTCCCCGCGATCGTGGTTACGGCCACGGCAAACTGGTCGAGGAATTGTGGGAACACAAGGTCGGCGACCACCTGTGGGCGCCGACATTCGTCAAGGATTTCCCGGTCGAGACCACACCGCTTACCCGGCAGCATCGCAGCATCGACGGCGTCACCGAGAAATGGGATCTCTATGTTCGCGGTTTCGAGTTGGCGACTGGTTATTCGGAATTGATTGATCCGATCGTGCAGCGGGAGCGTTTTGAGGCGCAGGCGCGTGCGGCGGCAGCCGGCGATGACGAAGCGATGGTGCTGGACGAGGATTTCCTGGCTGCGATGGAATATGCGATGCCACCGACCACCGGAACCGGAATGGGCATCGACCGGTTGCTGATGGCGTTAACGGGATTGTCAATTCGCGAGACAGTTTTGTTCCCGATTGTCCGCAGACAAGGCTAGACGTCTACGACTAGTGCCGCTGTCAGGCCATTCTGCCGGATGAAACTGAACTGGTGACGAGTTGGTGAATGGTAGATTTTATGGCAGATTGATTCCAGCCGGTAGCTTGCCAATCAGGCGCTACCGATAGCGGTCGGCTTGTAGAAGGGTCAGTGAGCGAATGGCGAAGAAAGTAACCGTCACCCTGGTCGATGATTTCGATGGTGAGGGTGCTGCTGACGAAACTGTCGAATTCGCGCTGGACGGTGTGACGTTTGAGATCGATCTCTCGAGCAAGAATGCCGCAAAACTTCGTAA
>NZ_JBARXZ010000168.1:0-3208 GCF_049647605.1 Mycobacterium sp.
GTCGAGAAGGTCGACGCACGCGCGCAGTTCCTGGCCTTCTACCGCGCTAAGCACGTTGGGCACGCTGGCATCGTCTACTGCCTGTCGCGCCGCAGCGTTGGCGCCACCGCCGACTGGCTGGTTAGTAAGGGCGTGAACGCCATTCCGTACCACGCTGGCCTCGACGCTAGCGTGCGGCGCACCAATCAAGAGCGCTTCTTGCGCGAGGACGGCGTTGTGGTGGTCGCCACCATCGCTTTCGGCATGGGCATCGACAAGCCTGACGTGCGCTTCGTGGCCCACCTCGACCTGCCAAAGAGCCTCGAGGGTTATTACCAGGAGACGGGCCGCGCTGGCCGCGACGGCGAACCAGCGGACGCCTTCATGACCTACGGCCTAGCCGACGTGGTGCAAATCAGCCGCATGCTGGCCGGAGGCGAGGGCAGCGAGGCCTTCAAACGCGTTGAGCGGCAGCGGCTTGAAGCGCTATTGGCTTACTGCGAAACGGCCGGCTGCCGGCGCCAGTCGCTGCTCGCATACTTCGGTGAGGCCATGCCAGAGCCGTGCGGCAACTGCGACACCTGCCGCGAGCCCGTCGCTCAGTTCGACGGCACCATTGCCGCCCAGAAGCTCCTCTCTACCGTCATGCGTACAGGTCAGCGCTTCGGGGCTGGCCACCTGGTTGACGTGCTGCTCGGTAAGCACACCGAGCGCACCGCCAAGTTCAACCACGACACTTTGAGTACTTTCGGTATCGGCACTGAGCTGAACGCTGACGGCTGGCGCTCGGTCGTGCGGCAGCTTCTGGCTAACGGCCAGCTCCTACCCGACCCGGACGGTTTCGGTGGGCTGATCGTCGGGCCGGGCGCCGCCGCGGTGTTGCGCGGCGAGAAGGAAGTGTGGTTGCGTCGCGACCGCCAGGTGGCGCGCCCCGCCGCTAAGCGCCTGCGGGGCGTTTCCGCCGTTCCTGACGTGCCAGTAGATTCCTCGCCGGAAGACGAAGCACTCTTCCAGGCACTACGCACGCTGCGTGCCGAGCTCGCGAAGGAGCAGGGCGTGCCGCCCTACGTGGTGTTCCACGACAAGACGCTGCGCGAGATGGTAGCGGCGCGGCCCGGCAGTTTGGCCGCGCTGCGCGAGGTGCAAGGCGTTGGCGACACGAAACTTGAGCGTTACGGCACGCGGTTCCTCGAAGTGCTGGCTAGTTGAGGGGGCTTCGTTCAGCCTGGAGGCCGGTAGCTTCCGGTGGGGCCTGAGCGAACCCGAGCCGAGAGCACCCCGCGCACCAGGTTCCACGGCGCAGCCCCCGCTCGCGCACGGTCGCGAACGTGCGCTTGGCGGGTACTACGTTGGATCGCGTCTACTCAGTCCGTGGGTCGGCTTGATTTGAGCGTCTCGGACGCCAGTCTTTGCGCGTGGTTGGCCGGCCCGGGGACGGTTGTACTGAGTCAGGACAATCTCGCCTGCATCACGATGTGATACACCGTAGCCTGTCATTGCGGCCAGCGCTGGGAAGTGCTTGAAACGCGAGGAGGCGTTGCGTGAAAACGTCTCAGTTCAATGTGATTGTGCGCTCTGTAGTGGCTGCTTTACTGCTGTCGAGTACGGTCGCAATGGCCCAATTGGCCCAGCTCGCTCCTGAAATAGTCGGCACGTACGGCCTTAATGTAATTTCTGGCAACGCATTACCGGAGAGTCTTAAT
Organism: Mycobacterium sp.; assembly: GCF_049647605.1. Lineage (GTDB taxonomy): Bacteria > Actinomycetota > Actinomycetes > Mycobacteriales > Mycobacteriaceae > Mycobacterium. Next base: position 1,683 of record NZ_JBARXZ010000168.1, read on the forward strand.
ACGGAGAAGGCTGCGCTGGTTTTTTTCGTGCCAAACGAGTGCCCGGCCTGCGACGAGTTCGTTGCATTTGAGCGCTTTGCCACGTTGCCACTTCAACTAGTTCTGGTGACGAACGCCCCAGAGGCCGAGGCTGGGGATTGGGCAGACTCTCACCCTGGTTGGAACGTTTGGGCGGATCCCCACGACGGCCTGGCGATGTACCTGGGCGTGAAAGACGCGCCCAGCGTGTACATGGTTCATGCGGGTTCTGTGGTCAACGCCGATTATTGGCCGTTTGCCAGCGGCCTTGACGGGCTGTATTCGGACCTGCTGTACTTCGCGCTTTCCGAACCAGGTCCGCGCGCTGACGAGGTGGTAGGCGGTTTGCTTGGGGTAGACCTAAGCGACACCGGGCTAATCGGGATTGGTGGCAACACGAGCAAAGGAGAACCTGCGGGCCCGGCCATCGTCGTCGTTTGCTGGCCCGGCTGCGGCGTATGCCGGGAGGGGCTTGGTTACCTCCAGGATTCATACCTCACCAGCGCTGGGCTAATACCGCCGGTGATCGTCGCATCGGTGGTGGACGAGGCCACGCGAGGTACTTCCGCGACCGCATTCGCAGCATGGAGTGACGCGGGCTTCTCCGTACAAGAAGTCACCCGTTCCGCTGCGGGAGTTCTCGACCTCCCGGTATCGCCGGTGACATTGATTGTTGACCAGGAGGGGACCGTGACTTGGGCCGTAGTAGGGTTCTCTTCAACTGTGGGGGAGAAACTGCGTAAGCAATGGGAGGAGCAATGATGCGCTTGGTGAAAACTCTCCCGATTCTGAAGCTACTACTCGTTGCGGCGCTTTTGGCAAGTGCTAGCGCGCTTGCCGAACCAACGACGCACGCCACACCCTATAGCTATAGGGCCGTAGACGCCCAACCGGAAGGGAAGACTGTACGAAGAGCAGAAGGAAGTCTTCAACGGCTGCTGTACTGGGGGCCCAGGTGGTCAATACCCAACTCCGCTTACATTGGACCCGTCGTTTGAGATTGGCTTTGGGGGTGATGATCGGTGAGACTCAAAGGAGCACAGCTTGCGCTTGCGCTTTACTTCGCTTCGTTACTAATTGGGGCAAACGCGGAGGGCGTAATAGCGGCGACCCCGTACACCTTGATCGCGGCGGGGTTGTCTTCGACTAGCGGAAGCGTCGCCCCCATGGCCATTACCTGTACGGCTTGGTCTTCGTGGCTTACCTCCGCGACTTACTGCAAGCCGGACCTAACAGGGGTTTTGTGCTTATATACAACGCTACCGTTGTCGGTGGAGTTTGCTGACCAATATCGGGTGCGGACGTGTACGAGTAGCGGAACTGGTGGGCAAACGACGGAATATCAGTTTAGGACAAAGCGGTCGGGTTGCTGCGGTTCGGAGATCTTCCCCTGCACCTGGGATTGAACTACTCATGAGATGAGAACCCACTACTCGCCTGGGGTCGCGGTTTCGGAGGTCGGCGAGCACCGCTGTTTTGGTCGTTCGTTAGGCGCTAGAAGTATCGCC
>NZ_JBARXZ010000169.1:0-32644 GCF_049647605.1 Mycobacterium sp.
GGGCGGGGCCGGGAGCGGCAGGATGTGTCGGGTCGTGCGGCGGCCGGGTGCCCTCGCGGACCGGCGCGCCGGCTCCGACGAGTTCGCGGTCGTCGGAGTCGCGGGTCGCGGGACGCTTGCGCTCGTCGGGCAGGTGGGTCTCGCCGAGGCCGATCTTCACCTGGAGCCGCTTCATCCAGCGCGGCGCCCACCAGCAGTCGTCACCGAGCATCTTCATGATCGCCGGCACCAGGAACATTCGAATGACGGTGGCGTCCAACAGAAGTGCGATCAGCAGACCGAAGGCCAGGTACTTCATCATCACCAGGTCGGAGAAGACGAACGCACCCGCGACCACGGCCAGGACCAGGGCGGCGCCGGTGATGAGTCGACCGGTGGTCGCGGTACCGATCCGGATGGCCTCGGCTGTGGACAGCCCGCGTTCGCGGGCCTCCACCATGCGGGACACCAGGAACACCTCGTAGTCGGTGGACAGACCCCAGATCACGGCGATGATCAGACCGATCATCGGTGCCATCAGCGGCTGTGGTGTGTAGTTCAGCAGCCCGGAGCCGTGGCCTTCGACGAACATCCACGTCAGGATGCCCATCGTCGAACCCAAGGTAAGGGCGCTCATCAGTGCCGCCTTGATGGGCAGCACCACCGAGCCGAATGCCAGGAACATCAGGACCGTGGTGGTGACGATCAGCACCAGCACCATCAGCGGCAACTTGTCGAAGAGGCTCTGGATGCTGTCCTGTTCCAGCGCCGGCGTGCCACCGACGGACACCGTCACCCCGGATGTCGGGGAGATGGCGCGCAGTTCCTCCAATTTCTTGGCGGCGTCGTTGCGGGTCTCCAGGCCGTTCTGGATCACCCGGACATTCGGGTCCTTCGACGCGCCGTCGAGGTACGACCGTTCCTGCCACATCTTGTCCGGATCGTTGTCCGGGTCGATGAAGCCGGAAACCGCCATCGCTTTGCTGCGTACCGCCGCGACCTGGTCGTCGGTGACCGGCTTGCCGTCGGTGCTCTCGATCACCAGGGTCAGCGGTTCGGTGCGGAAACCGGAGAAGGTCCGGTCGAAATCCTCCTGCGCGGTGCGCACCGGGTTGTCCGGTGGCAGGTACTTCTCGCTGATGCCGCCGAGAGCCAGCTGGCCCAGCGGGATGATCAGGATGATCATCACGATGATGATCGGGACGGCGAACATGCCGGGCCGCTTCATCACCCGGTTGACCAACTTGCCCCAGAAGCCCTTCTCGACTTCTTCACGGGTCTTGGTCTTCTGCAGCTTGGCGGCCAGCCATTCGAGGTAGACCCGCATCGGCTTCCAGTTGCGCAGGAACGGCACCCGCAGCAGCGTGTTCACTCCGAGGGCGTCGACCTTGGGGCCGATGATGGCCAGCACCGCGGCCAGCACGGTGACCGACAGGATTGCGGCCAGCATCACCGAGGCGATGATCGCGTAGGTGATCGACTTCAGGAAGCCCTGTGGGAACAGCAGCAGCGGCACCGAGGAGGCCACGATGATGACGGCCGAGAACACCACGGTGCGGCCCGAGGTCATCATCGTTCTTCGGATGGCCACTTCGGTGTCATAGCCCTCGGCGATCTCCTCGCGGAACCGGCTGACGATGAACAGGCCGTAGTCGATCGCGATACCCAGGCCGATCAGGGTGACGACGGGCTGGGCGAAGAAGTGCACGGGGATGAACTCGGCAGCCAGTCGCATGACACCGAGGGCGCCCAGGATGGTCAGGCCGCCGATGATGGCGGGCAGCGCGGCTGCGACAACACCGCCGAAGACGAAGAACAGCACCACGGCCACCAACGGGATCGCGGCGATCTCGGCACGCTTCTGGTCCTCGCCGATGGTGCCGGTGAGTTCGTTGGCCAGCGGTTGCAGACCGGCGTACTGCACGTCGACGCCCTCGTCCCGCAACTTCAACAGGTCCGGTTCGACCACTTTGTAGTTGTTCAGGATGGTGTCGTCGTTGTCGCCCTTGAGCTGGATCGACATGAACGCGTGCTGCTTGTCCTCATCGGACATGTTGCGCAGGAGTTCGGGGCTCTTGAAGTAGCCGATCGACCGGAGCAGTTCGTCGGGGTGGTCTTTCTCCACCTCGGCGAGGTTGTCCAGGATCTTCTTCTGGAAGGCCGGGTCATCGACCGTCTTGCCTTCCGGCGCGGTGTAGAGCGCGATGATGTGTGACGACGTATCGCGACCGTAGGCCTCGTCCGCCAGCAGCGACGCGTGAACCGACTCGCTGCCCTCGTCGTAGAAACCGCTCTGCGTGACGTGCTGCCCCAGGCTGAGCCCGAAGATGCCGCCGCCGACGCACAGTGCGACCATGATTCCGATCACAAGATATCGGAAGCGGTACACCGTCCGACCCCACCAGGCGAACACGTAAGCTCCTTACCTTTACTGCAAGTTCTTGAGGCGCGGCTTGAGATTCGGCCACGCGCGTTTGGCTCTGAAGTTTTATGCCCGGGACGCCAGCAACGACGACAGCGGCCGGAACGGCTGGAGCCAGGCTCCCTCGTCTGGAAGCGAATCCAGCCCGATTCGCGGCAGTGGCTCCCGGAACACGCCGGGAATGTCCTCCAGGTCGACGAACTCCAAGGTATCCGACGCTAGCGCCCAGCTCGCATGTTCGCGAAATCCGAGCACGTGAACCGGGGTCCCGTCGTCGCGGGCGATCTCCTCCAACGGCTGGCGAAAGGCCTGACCGTCGGCGGAAGCCACGATCAGGGCCGCCAACCCCTCACTGCGGCGCAGTGAGATGTGGTTGAGCATGTCGATGTCGACGTCGCTGTCTTCATCGACCTTGGGTTTGGCGAAGACCGCGAACCCAACGTTACGTAGTGCCTCTACCCACGGCCGGACCACGTCCGCGCTACCGGGGGCGATGTTGGTGAAGACCGTGGCTTCTGGTTCCAGATAGGCGGCCGTGTTGCCGTGGGCGGTCGAGATGTCGGCCGTCCGGGCCAACAACCACCGGCCCAACGCGTCGAAACGCGGTCGGTGCGCGGCGGTGGGACGTCCCCCCAGGATGGCCCCCAACCCCATGTCCAGGTTCGGTGCGTCCCACACCAACAGCACGCGGTCGTGCACCGTGGCCGGCGACTCGGCCTCTGGCGGGGTCGGTTCGGGGCCGAGCTCGGTGTCCGGGGCCGTGACCTGGTCGGTGTCGAGGTCGCTCACACACGCTCCCAGAGCAGTTCGGCCACGGCGCTGCCTGCGTCCTGTGCCTTGTTCTCGTATTTGGTGATCGGCCGGCGCACCGAGATCGGCAGCTCGTCGATCCGGTTGTCCGGGATGCGGCGCAGGCGGGGTTCGTTGTCGCCGACCTCGGCGATCTGCTCGGCATATCCGGGATGGTCGGTGGCGGCGTGCAGCACACCGCCGGGGCGCAGTCGGTCGGCGATCATGGCGACGATCTCCGGCTGCAGCAGGCGCCGCTTGTGGTGGCGTGATTTCGGCCACGGATCGGGGAAGAACACTCGCACACCGGTGAGGGAGTCGGGCTCGAGCATGTGCACGAGCACGTCGACGGCGTCGCCGCGGACCAGCCGGATATTGGACACCTGTTCTCGGTCGATCGCCGCGAGCAACTGGGCGAGGCCACGTTTGTACACCTCGACGGCGATCACATCGATATCGGTTTCGTTCTGGGCCATCGCCAAGGTGGAGGTGCCGGTACCGCACCCGATCTCCAGCACCAACGGTGCGGTGCGACCGAACCAGGACTCGGCGTCCACGCGCGCTGCGGGCTTGTCACCGACCCGGGCTTGCCTGCCGATGTGCTGCCACAGCCGGTCCCAGGCGTCCTGCTGAGAGTCGGTGAGCGTGGAGCGACGCGACCGGAAACTGGTGATCCGAGGGTGCGGATGCCCTGGTGCGGGGCCCGCCGACCTGGCGGAGACATCCACCGACTCGGCTCCGCGTTGGGCACACATGCGTCCATCGTCTCTCATGGGAACGGCTGAACCGTCATCGTGGTGCAATTTGATACCCAACAGTTGTCTTCACAGTTGTCTTCGCCGTCGGCGGTCGGCCGTCCACAGCCGGGTCCGGGGCGGCTCGCGCGGGGCGCCGCCCGGTGCCACGATGGCTGGACATGACGGCACAGCAGAGATACCGGACCCAGCGGCTGGCGGTCAACGGGCTGCCGGGGGTGGGGACCAGCACGGTGGCGGCGGCCCTGACGGCCACCGGCCGGTTCTCCCTGGTCGGCTGCGATGCCAATACAGGTGCCGGTCTGGAAGCCGACGTGACGGTCCGGGTTATCGCCGAAGCAGTGAAACCGGAGGACCGGGAATCGATCGCCGGCGTGGCCGGGCCGGTGCTGATGGTGCTGACCAAGGCCGATGTGTGTGGGTTGGGGCCGGGCGGCCCGCTGGCGGCAGCGCAGCGCCGCTGCACCGAACTGGCCGCGTCGGCGGGTGTCCCGGTGGTGCCGATGGTGGGTCTGCTGGCGGTGGCGGGGCTGGACAGCGAGGTATTGGACGGAGAGCTCCTGGCCGCGCTCCGGGTGCTGGTGTCCGAGCCTGCCGATCTGCGGACCGCAGCGACTTTCGTTTCGGAACCGCACCCGGTGGCGGCGGCCGTGCGGCAGCGCCTGATCGAGACGCTGGAGGTATTCGGTGTGGCGCATGCCGTGCTGGCGATGCGCCGCCCCGCTGCCACCGGGAGCGACGTACGCGCCACGCTGTGCCGGGTCAGCGGTATCGATGCGGTGGTGGCGGCGATCGTGGCGGCCGGTGCCCCGGCCCGGTACCGCAGGTTACTGGCCGAGACCGCCGAGCTGGAGGGAGCGGCCGTTCGGGACGCGGCGGTCGCCGACCGGTTGAGCGGTGACGCCCTGGTGCTGACCCGGATGGATGCGGCGCTGGAGGTGATGCGTGCCGCCGGGCTGGCCGTCGATGACGAGGTCGAGGCCGACGGATCGGCGCTGTTGGCCAGGGCGGTGCGCTGGCAGCGCTATGGCGCAGGCCCGGTATCCGCGCTGCACGGCGCCTGTGCGGCCGATATCACCCGGGGTTCGTTGCGGCTGTGGGATCTGGCGCGATGACCGCCGCTCTCGATGAGCTGGTCCAGGGGATCGTTCCCGACGTCCCGTTCCCGACCGAACAGCGCGTCGAGAAGGTTCTCGTCACCGGTCCCTGGCTGGCAGGTGTGACCAGCCTGGCGACCGCGTTGGCGGCCCGGCTGCCGGAGGTGACGGTCGCCGAAGCGGGTGAGTTGGCGCCCGGCGAGTTACCGACGGTGGTGGTGTTTGCCGTGTCGGCGGCAGCTCCGCTGACCGGATCCGATTGCACCTTGCTCGACAACGCGGCCGCCGGAACCGACGCCGTGGTCGGTGCGGTCACCAAAATCGATGCCCACCGGCGCTGGCACGAGGTGCTCGACACCAACCGGGTGGCAGTGCAGCGCCATGATCAGCGATACGCCGCGATGTTGTGGGCCGGCGTCGCGGCAGCCCCGCAACTGGGGGATGCCGAGCTCGACGACCTGGTGGGCGCGGTCCGCGAACAGCTCGGCGATGCGACGCTGGCTCGGCGGAACAGGCTGCGGCACTGGGAATATCAGATCGATCGGGTTCGCTCGCGATATGACGAGGCCGCCGATGACCGGGAACGCGTGGCGAGCCGGCTACGTCACCGTCGCGCAGATCTGTTGCGGGAACGCCGAGTTGACCACAGTGAGCGGGCGATCGCGCTGCGGAGCCATGTTCAGCAGGCGCGAGTGCAACTGTCCTACTTCGGCCGTCGTCGCTGCTCTTCGGTGTCGGCAGAGTTGCAAGAAGATGCGGCCGCGTTGTCCCGGAGGGGGTTGGCAGAGTTTCCCCGCTACGTGGCCCAGCGCGTCGATGACGTGGTCGGTGAGGTCAACGACGGTGTGGCCGAACAACTTGCCGATGTCACGCACGGGCTCGGCCTGGCGCCGGTGCTGTCGTCTGCACCGATGCCGAAGCCGCCCGGGGTGGGGAGCCCGTTGCTGCGCTCCCGTCGTTTGGAAACGCGGCTGGTGGTGTTACTGGGGGCGGGGTTCGGTCTCGGTGTTGCGCTGACGTTGAGTCGACTGTTCGCCGATCTGGCTCCGGGTTTGGCGGTGGCGGGCGCGGTGGTGTGGGTACTGATCGGCTTTGCCTCCGCGGTGTGGATGGTGCGGACGCGCGCGTTGCTGCAGGACCGTGCCGTGCTGGATCGCTGGGTCGGTGGTGTCATGGCGGAAACACGCACGGTTGTCGATCAGCTGGTGGCGACCCGGGTGCTGGCGGCGGAGGCGGAGCTGACCTCGGCCTTGGCCGATCACGACGAAGCGGCCAGGGCTGCTGTTGCGGCCCAGATCGCGGTGATCGAGGAGCGGTTGCGTGAGCAGGCCCTGGCACGTGCCAGGGCGGCGGCGGTGCGCGACGCTGCCGCGCCCGGGCTGGCCGCGGCGCTGAAGATGGTGCAAGCGGAGCTGGCTGAGGTCCGACCACAAGGAAAAACTCGGAAGAATTCCTTCGGGGACGCCACCGGATGACTGCATCCCGGAACTGAATCGATGAACCTCGCAGATCGGAGGTATCTGAATCGTTCCTGTGAGTCAATGGACATGCCTTCGGTACACCGCGGGTATGTCACCCGCGTTAACCTGGAGAACACAGGGACGTTCGTGTCTGCCACGGTGTTGACACCACGGCGGAATGTGGCAGTACGTCCTGGCGGGAAAACCAACCCAGGAGAATTTAATGACCTCAGCGACCATTCCAGGTCTGGATACTGCACCGACCACTCACCAGGGCCTGTTGGCCTGGGTTCAAGAGGTCGCCGAACTGACGCAGCCAGACCGAGTGGTGTTTGCTGATGGTTCCGAGGAAGAGTTTGCGCGCCTGGCCGCACGGCTGGTCGAGGTCGGCACCTTCGAGCGGTTGAACGAGGCCAAGCAGCCCAACTCCTACCTGGCGCTGTCCGACCCGTCCGACGTTGCCCGGGTGGAGTCACGCACGTTCATCTGCTCTGAAAAGGAGATCGACGCCGGGCCCACCAACAACTGGATGGCTCCTGCCGAGATGCGCTCGCTCATGAAGGACCTCTACCGGGGGTCGATGCGCGGCCGCACCATGTACGTGGTGCCGTTCTGTATGGGCCCGCTGGGCGCCGAGGACCCGAAGCTGGGGGTCGAGATCACCGACTCCGAGTACGTCGTGGTGTCGATGCGCACGATGACCCGGATGGGCCAGGAGGCGCTGGACAAGATCGGCACCGACGGCTTCTTCGTCAAGGCGCTGCACTCACTGGGCGCACCGCTGGCCGACGGCGAAAAAGACGTGCCGTGGCCGTGCAACGACACCAAATACATCACCCACTTTCCCGAGACTCGCGAGATCTGGAGCTACGGATCCGGGTATGGCGGAAATGCGCTGCTGGGCAAGAAGTGCTACTCGCTGCGGATCGCATCGGCGATGGCGCACGACGAGGGCTGGCTGGCCGAGCACATGCTGATCCTCAAGCTCATCTCCCCGGAGAACAAGGCCTACTACGTCGCCGCGGCGTTCCCGTCGGCGTGTGGCAAGACCAATCTCGCGATGCTGCAGCCCACCATCGAGGGATGGCGTGCCGAGACCGTCGGTGACGACATCGCCTGGATGCGGTTCGGCAAGGACGGTCGGCTGTACGCCACCAACCCGGAGTTCGGATTCTTCGGCGTCGCTCCCGGCACCAACTGGTCCTCGAACCCCAACGCCATGAAGACCATCGCTGCCGGCAACACCGTGTTCACCAATGTGGCCAAGACCGACGACGGGGATGTCTGGTGGGAGGGCCTCGAAGGCGACCCGCAGCACCTCATCGACTGGAAGGGTGACGAGTGGACGCCGGGCTCTGATGCCAAAGCGGCGCACCCGAACTCGCGGTACTGCACCCCGATGTCACAGTGCCCGACACTGGCACCCGAATGGGATGACCCGCAGGGCGTGCCGATCTCGGCGATCCTGTTCGGCGGCCGGCGCAAGACCACCGTCCCGTTGGTGACGCAGGCCCGCGATTGGCAGCACGGTGTGTTCATCGGTGCCACGTTGGGCAGCGAGCAGACCGCTGCAGCGGAGGGCACGGTCGGCACCGTTCGGCGTGATCCGATGGCGATGCTGCCGTTCATGGGCTACCACGTCGGCGACTACATGCAGCACTGGATCGACGTGGGCAAGAACTCGGACGAGTCGAAGATGCCAAAGGTGTTCTTTGTCAACTGGTTCCGCCGTGGTGACGACGGCCGGTTCCTGTGGCCCGGGTTCGGCGAGAACAGCCGCGTGATGAAGTGGATCATCGAAAGGGTCGAGCAGAAGGCGGACGGCCGGACCACGCCGATCGGCATCGTCCCCACTGCCGGGGATCTCGACCTGTCCGGCCTGGACGTCGATGCCGCCGATGTGAACGCGGCGCTCGAGGTCAGGGTCGACGAATGGAAGGCCGAGCTGCCCCTGATCGAGGAGTGGTTCGAGTTCATCGGTGACAAGCTGCCGACAGGCATCAAGGACGAGTTCGACGCCCTGAAAACGCGCCTGGCCGAGAGCAGCTGACGCTCCGACAAGCACACCAACGACCCCGGATCCATTGATCCGGGGTCGTTGTCATCGTGGGGCGGGGTGCGGAACCAGTTGTCCTCGAGGATCCCCGGGTTCTGTCGAGCTGACGGCCGGGCCGTCCCAGTGCAGCCAAAGACCACTATTGACACCTGTCAACTGTTGCCCAGTAGAGTCGCTTCATGCAGATCCGCGAAACCGCACAAGCCGCGCCGGACAAGCCGGCAGTCATCATGCATCCGTCCGGGACGGTCGTGACCTTCGGTGAGCTGGAAGCCCGGGCCAACCAACTGGCCCACCACTTCCGACAGGCCGGCCTGGTCGAAGGTGACGTTGTCGCGATCCTGATGGAGAACAATCCCCACCTGCACGTTGTCATGTGGGCGGCCCGCCGCTCCGGGCTGTACTACGTGCCCATCAACACTGCCCTGACACCGGCCGAGGCCGCCTACATCATCGACAACAGCAACGCCAAAGCCATTGTGGGATCGGCAGCGCGGCGCACCACACTGGCCGAACTCGGTGCACACCTGCCGGCCGGATTGCCGGGCCTGCTGCTGATCGCGGACGGCGATCTCGAAGGGTGGCAACGCTATCCCGAAGCTGTTGCGCATCAGCCGATCACGCCGATTGCCGATGAGATCGAGGGGGATCTGCTGCAGTACTCCTCGGGTACCACCGGACGACCCAAAGGCATCAAACGTGCTCTGCCGCATGTGCCGCCGTCCGAGTCTCCCGGGTTGATGGCCGCGCTGGTGTCCTTCTGGATGCACCCCGAGGCGGTGTACCTCAGCCCGGCGCCGCTCTATCACACCGCGCCGTCGATCTGGACCATGCAGACGCTGGCCGGCGGTATCACCGTCGTGGTGCTGGAGAAGTTCGATCCCGAAGGCGCACTGCAGGCGATCGCCACCCGTCGGGTCACCCACGGCCAGTTTGTCCCGGTGATGTTCACCAGGATGCTCAAACTCCCGCCCGAGGTGCGGGCGTCCTACGACGTGTCGAGCCTGCAGCGGGTGATGCACGCGGCGGCACCGTGTCCGGTGGACATCAAGAAACAGATGATCGACTGGTGGGGGCCGATCATCGACGAGTACTACGCATCCTCGGAAGCCCACGGATCCACGCTGATCTCGGCGCAGGAGTGGCTGACCCATCCCGGCTCGGTCGGGCGGCCCCTCAACGGTGCGCTACACATCCTCGGCGAAGACGGCACCGAGCTGCCTGCGGGGGAAGCGGGGGAGATCTACTTCGAGGGCGGTGCCGACTTCGAGTACCTCAACGATCCGGAGAAGACGGCGAAGTCCCGCGATCCCCGCGGCTGGAAGACGGTGGGCGACATCGGGTATGTCGACGACGACGGATACCTGTACCTGACCGACCGCCGCCATCACATGATCATCTCCGGTGGGGTGAACATCTATCCGCAGGAGGCCGAGAACCTGCTGGTCACCCATCCCAAGGTGATGGACGCCGCGGTGTTCGGCGTTCCGGATGACGAGATGGGCCAGAGCGTCAAAGGGGTGGTGCAGACCATCGATCCGGCTGACGCCACCGAGCAGTTCGCCGCTGAGCTGGTGGGCTGGCTGCGGGATCGGCTGACACACTACAAATGCCCGCGGTCCATTTCGTTCGAGGCGCAGCTGCCCCGTACCGACACCGGCAAGCTGTACAAGCAGTCGCTGGTGCAGAAGTATTCGGGGACCTAGCCGCCGCCTGACGAGCCCTGCCGGCCCAGAAGCCGGTATCAGGCGAACGCGGTCTGTAGATGGGCGGCCTGCCCATCGAAGAACCGTTGGGCTATCGACGATCTCGACACGATCTGGTCGAACCCGTGGAATGCGCCGTCGACCACCTCGAGCTCACACGCCACGTCGGCGGCGCGGAGAGCGCGCGCGTACGCGACGTCCTCATCGTGGAACAGATCGAGCGTCCCGACGCCGATCCAGGCGGGTGCAAGGCCGGCCAGGTCGGTGCGGCGCGCCGGCACTGCCACAGCGGGGTCAGCGCCACCGAGGTAAGCGCGCCAACCGAATTTGTTCGAGCGCCGGTTCCACAACCGGGACTCGAGGTCATCGAGATGGGTGTGGTGGACACTGCGGTCGTCGAGCATCGGGTACACGAGAAGCTGGGCGGCCGGGGTGATCTCACCACGGTCGCGGGCGGTGAATGCCAATGCTGCGGCCAGGCCACCGCCGGCGCTGGCACCGCCGATCGCGATTCGGGACGCATCGACGGCCGGTAGCCGGGACAGCCAGGTCAGCGCGGTGTGGCAATCATCCAGACCGGCGGGGTAGGGATGCTCGGGTGCCAGCCGGTATTCGGTTGCCGCCACCGTGATTCCGAGTTGCCGGGCCAGGCGTCGGCACAGCCGGTCGTCCTGCTGCGCGGTGCCGAACATGTAACCGCCGCCGTGAATCCACAGCAATGCCGGGCCGGGTTCGCTGAGTTGCGGCGGGCGATGCAACCGGATCTGGATCCCGCCGGAGGTGGTCAACACCTCGACGTCGGACGGGCGTCGAAACCGGTATAGCCGCTCCAAGCGTCGGATCACCGGCAGGGTGACGGGACTAATCGGAGCCCGCGGCAGATACCGTGCCACGCTGCGCAGTTCGGGATGAAAGTCAGTGAGCGACACGAGCTGGACATTACAAGTTCCCAGTGCAACGAACCGGTGCTTTCGACGACCCGTTCACAGCACTTCTGATAGCCGCTGCCGCGGGGACGCACACCAAATGCGTGTCCCCGCGGCAGACGGTCCAGCAGAGATCAGGCCGTTACGAGAACCTCGGCGGTGAGCAGCGCCTGACCGACACCGGCGATGATGGACGCCAACCGGATGACCTCGAAGATGGCGGGCCGGTCCACGTCGTCAGCGCGCAGCGTGGCTTCGTGGGATGTCAGACAGTGCCCGCAACCGTTGATCGCCGACACCGCCAGTGACCAGAGCTCGAAATCGGCCTTGGGCACACCGGGATTGCCGATGATGTTCATCCGCAGACCGGCACGCAGGTCGTCGTATCGGCCTTCGAGCTGGCCGCGGGTCCGGTAGAACACATTGTTCATACCCATGATCGACGCAGCTCCGAGGGCGGCATGGTAGGCCTCTTCGCTGAGCACATCGAGGGCGTCTTCGGAGATCTCCTTGAGCAGCCGTGGCGATTTCGTGGCGGCGGCGGTGGCCACCAACGCACCCCAGAGCTGCTGTTCGGTGAGCTCAGTCGTCTTGACGATGCTGCTCAGATTCAGCTTGAGGTCCTTGGCGAAGTCCGGCAGCGCTTCTTTGATGTTGTCGATACTCATGCTCAGACCGCCTCTTGCAGCAGTTCGGCGGCGTTGATGGTCGGATCGCCCTTACGCCAGTTGCAGGCGCACAGCTCGTCGGACTGCAGGGCGTCGAGTACCCGCAGAACCTCGTCGACGTTGCGGCCGACGGAACCGGCGGTCACCGAGACGAACTGGATCTCGTTGTTGGGGTCGATGATGAAGGTGGCACGGTCGGCGACACCGTCGGCGTTGAGCACGCCGGTGGCGACGGCCAGTTCGCGGCGCAGGTCGGACAGCATCGGGAACGGGAGCTTCTTGAGTTCCTCGTGCTGGGCCCGCCACTGGAAGTGGACAAACTCGTTGTCCACGGAGACGCCGAGCACGCGGGTGTCGCGGTCCTCGAAATCCTCGTTCAGCTTGCCGAAGGCGGCGATTTCGGTGGGGCAGACGAAGGTGAAGTCCTTCGGCCAGAAGAACACCACGCGCCACAGGCCTTCATGGTCGCTGCTGCGCACGCGGGTGAAGTAGTCATCGGGTTGCTTGGCGTCGACCTTGGACAGATCACCGCCGATGACGGCCGTCAGATCATAAGTGGGGAACTGGTCGCCGATCGTCAGCAATGGCACTGGTGTACACCTTTCCTGGTACTACTGTCTCAGTCTACAGCCAGTTTGGACTCAGTCCAGACTGGTTGTAGCACGTACAGTCTGGGTCTGATCAGGACTTTTGTGAAGGGTGATAGCAGACACACCCGAAGAGCGAATCACGTTGCCTATCAGAGGATCTTGGAAAGATCAACTGTGGTCATGCGATGTCGGTCACGGTGTGGTAGACAGAATCGAAAGTTTGTCGATGCCGATGAGCGGGGGCCTCGCGGATGGCAGCACAACCGGACGTCCGGTATCCAGGACCGACCGTGTGGACCCGTGCCCGCTGGCTGGCCAAGGCCGGCCCCGCGGACTACCTGCTTGCCATGAGCGTGGCCTCGGCCTCGCTACCTGTTGTCGGCAAGCTTCTGGAGCCGCTCGGCGGATACACCGCGATGGGGATCTGGGGCGCCCGGCATGCCCCGGACTTCGTGGCCGCCACCGCCCGATCCTGGATGACCCCGGGAATCGCCGAGAAACGCCGGCAAGAGCGAGACATGACCAACGCGGTGTCCGATGCGGCGCTGCGGGCGGTGGTGCCCGCGGCGCATCTGGACATCGACTGGCCCGCGCCGGATCGGATGCCGCCATTGTGGAAGACGTTGCAGCAGCGGAAAAGCCTGCACCGGGCATCGGTGCAATACGGTGACAACCCATCCCAGGTGCTGGACGTGTGGCGCCGCGACGAGCTGCCCGTCGAACCGGCCCCGGTGATGTTGTTTGTTCCCGGTGGGGCGTGGGTCCACGGCAGCCGCATCCTGCAGGGGTACGCCCTGATGGCGCACATGGCGGCCGCCGGCTGGGTCTGTCTGTCGATCGACTATCGAGTCTCGCCCAATCATCGCTGGCCGCAACACATCACCGACGTCAAGGCCGCCATCGCCTGGGCGCGGGCCAACGTCGACCGATTCGGCGGCAACCGGAACTTCGTCACCGTCGCCGGCTGTTCGGCCGGTGGCCACCTGGCCGCGCTGGCCGGACTGACGGCCAACGACCCGGAACTGCAGGCCGACCTGCCGGACGGATCCGACACCTCGGTCGACGCGGTGGTCGGTATCTACGGGCGTTATTGCTGGGAGGATCGCTCGACGGTCGAACGGGCCCGATTTGTCGACTTCCTCGAACGGGTGGTGGTCAAGCGTCGAATCGATCGCCATCCCGAGATCTTCCGGCAAGCCTCCCCGATCGCCCGGATCCATCCGGACGCACCGCCGTTCCTCGTGATTCACGGAAGCGCGGACAGTGTGATTCCGGTACCGCAGGCCCGCGACTTCGTTGAGCGGCTCCGGTCGGCTTCCCGGTCGGCGGTCAGCTACCTGGAACTCCCCGGCGCGGGGCACGCCTTCGATATGACCGATGGTGCCCGAACCGGCGCCATGGCGACAGCAATCGGACTGTTCCTGAACCATATTCACCGGGAACATCAGGCTATCCCGGCCAAAGACGTCATCTAGAGCCCCGCCACTTGTATCGTCCCTGTCATGAAGCGACTGAGTGGTTGGGACGCGATGCTGCTGTACAGCGAGACGCCCAACGTGCACATGCACACACTCAAGATCGCGATCATCGAGATCGGTGATCTCGGTGGGCGGAACTTCGGGGTCGCGGAATTTCGTGAGGTCATCCACGCCCGGCTGCCCAAGCTCGATCCGTTCCGTTACCAGCTCGTCGATATCCCGTACAAGTTCCATCGCCCGATGTGGCGGGAGAACTGCGAGGTCGACCTGGAGTACCACATCCGGCAGCTGACGCTGCCCGCTCCGGGCGGCCGCCGCGAACTCGACGAGGCCATCGGGAAACTCGCCAGCACCCCGCTGGATCGGGCATATCCGTTGTGGGAGATGTACTTCATCGACGGTCTGGCCGACGGGCGGATCGCCGTCGTCGGCAAGATCCACCACGCACTCGCCGACGGGGTGGCCTCGGCCAACCTCATGGCCCAGGCGATGGATCTGCAACCCGGCCCGAATCCCGACGGCGACGTCTACGTCGCAGATCCACCGCCGGCCCGGAGTGAGTTGCTGGGCAATGCGTTTCGTGACCATCTGCGTCAGATCTCCAGGGTGCCCGCAACGTTCGCGTACACCGCGCAGGGAGTCAACCGGGTACGCAAGAGCAGCCGTAAACTGTCGCCGGAACTCACCCGGCCGTTCACGCCGCCGCCGAGCTTCATCAACCACATCCTCACCGCCGATCGTCGGTTCGCGACAGCCTCGCTTGCCCTGGCCGATATCAAGGAGACCAGCAAGAAGCTCGGCGTCTCCATCAATGATCTGGTTCTGGCGGTCTGTGCGGGAGCGCTGCGAAAACTGTTGCTGCAGTATGACGGTGATGCGCAACACCCGTTGTTGGCGTCGGTGCCGATGAGCTTCGACTTCTCCAGGGAGCGGATTTCGGGCAACCGCTTCACGGGGGTGCTGATCCCGATACCGGTCGAGTGCGACACCCCGCTGGAGCGGGTGCAGAAGGCCCACGAGGCGGCCATGCTGGCCAAGGAGAGCAACAATCTGATCGGCCCGGAACTGGTCAGTCGCTGGTCCAACTACATACCCCCGGTGGCCGCGGAGTCCCTGTTCCGCTGGTTGTCCAACCGCGAGGGCGAGAACAAGGTGCTCAACCTCAACATCTCCAATGTGCCCGGCCCGCGCGAGTACGGCCGGGTGGGTGGCGCACTGGTCACCGAGATCTACAGTGTGGGGCCGCTGACCGCGAGCAGCGGACTCAACATCACGGTGTGGAGCTATGTCGACGAGTTCAACATCTCGGTGATCGCCGACGGCGCCACCGTCGAGGACCCGCATGAGGTGACCGCTGCGATGCTGGAAGATTTCCTCGAAATCCGGCGTGCAGCAGGGCTATCGGAGAAGCTCACCGTCATCGACAAGGCGATGGAACAGGTCTGATCCTCGGTGGGTCAGCCGCGTTTGGCGTGCACCCAGGACAGGAACCGCTCGATCGCCGCGGCGGTGTAGTGGCCCCGCGGTGAGCCGAAGAAGTCGAACGCATGCTGGGCGTGCGGAACTTCGCAGTAGGCCACCGTGGACTCCGACACCCGGCGCAGCGCCTCGACAAAATCCCGACCCTCCTGGACCGGGATGATCGAGTCGTCGGCACCGTGCAACACGAAGAACGGCGGAGCATCCGACCGGACCCGCTCGATCGGTGATGCATCCACGTAGACGTCGCGGTGCCGGGAAAACGAGGTTTTGGTGACGAACTTGCGCAGGAACGCGATGAACTGTGGCCGGCCCTCGCCTTCGGTGCTGAACCAGTCGTAGCGGCCGTACACCGGAACCGCGGCCACCACCGAGGTGTCGGCGTTCTCGAAACCCGGTTGGTACTGTGGATCATTGGGGGTCAGCGCGGCCAGCGCTGTCAGATGCCCGCCCGCTGAGCCGCCACTGATGGTGATGAAATCGGGGTCACCGCCGTAGTCGGCGATGTTCTCCTTGACCCAGGCCAGCGCGCGCTTGACGTCGACGATGTGGTCCGGCCAGGTGTGCCGCGGGCTGACCCGGTAGGCCATCGAGACGCAGACCCAGCCGCGATCGGCGAGATGGCTCAGCAGCGGATATGCCTGGGGCCGTCGCATCCCGATCGCCCAGGCGCCGCCGGGAACCTGGAGTAACACCGGCGCGCGGCCGTCGCGGGGCAGGTCGGCCCGTCGCCAGATATCGGCGAGGTTGGCGCGGCCGTGCGGGCCGTACCGGACGGTGCCGGCTTTCTCGACATACCGCCGTCGCGACCAGCCGGTGGCGAAGACCCCGCCCCGTCGGCGGGCGGCCTGCATCGGCTGTGACGACTCTGCGATCGCCTGATAGTCCTCGCCCAGCGAGTTCCGCAGGGCCGCATCGAAATACGGCTCCGAAGCGATGTTGCGGCGCTGGATCACGGCCAGGAGAGCCCAGGACAGCCCGGTGACACCGAGGGCGATCCGGCCACGGACGCCGGAGAAGTCGCCACGGATCCCCCGGCGCGCTGCGTCGAGCACGGACGCGGTCAGATACAGCGGCGCCATCTCGCTGGTCGGCCAGCCGTAGGCGAACACGGGGATGGTGATGTAGCCCTTACGTGCCAGCGGCCGCAGGCCGTTGGCGGCGTTGGCCAGCTCCACGACGGCGCGCAGCAGCGGCCGCGGTTTAGCCACGGTCGACGCTCTGGTCGGCCAGCGCCTGCAACTCGCGCCGTAACACCTTGCCGGTGTTGTTGCGCGGTAGCTCGTCGAGGATCGTGATCTCCCGTGGCACTTTGTAATTGGCCAGATTGTCACGGACGTGCTGTTTGAGCTCGTCGACCGTCGCCGTACCCGAGAGCACCACAAACGCGACCAGCCGCTGGCCGTAGTCCGCGTCGTCGACACCGATGACACTGGCTTCAGCCACCGCTGGATGATTCATCAGCGCCTTCTCGACCTCGATCGGGTAGACGTTCTCACCGCCGGAGACGATCATCTCGTCATCGCGGCCCACCACGAACAACCGGCCGTCGGCATCGAGGCGCCCCAGATCTCCGGAGGCCATGAACTCTTCGTGGAAATCCTTGGTGGAGCCGCTGGTGTATCCGTCGAACTGGCTGGTGTTGCGCACGAAGATCTGCCCGACCTCCCCGGTGGGCATCTCGGTGAAAGCCTGGTCCAGGATTCGGAGCTCGGTGCCGGCGACGGCCCGGCCCGCCGTATCGGGTGCGGCCCGCAGGTCCGCCGGTGTGGCGGTGGCGATCATGCCGGCCTCGGTGGCGTTGTAGTTGTTGTAGAGGACGTCGCCGAACCTGTCCATGAACGAGATCACCACATCGGGACGCATCCGGGAGCCCGATGCCGTCGCGAACCGCAGCGAGCGGCCGCTGTAACGGCTCAGCACCTCGTCGGGCAGGTCCATGATGCGGTCGAACATCACCGGAACCACACACAATCCGTAGGCGTTGTGCTCGTCGATCAGCGCCAGTGTCGCTTCCGGGTCGAAGCGGCGCCGGGTCACCACCGTGCACGCCATCGACGCGGCGAACGCCAGCTGCGAGAAGCCCCAGGCATGGAACATCGGGGCCGCCACCACCACGGTCTTGTCGGTGCGCCACGGCACCCGCTCCAGGATCGCCTTCAGTTCGTTGACCCCGCCGCCGGTGCGGGCCGCGCCTTTCGGGGTGCCGGTGGTACCCGAGGTCAGCAGGATCAGTTTGCCTTTGCCGGAAGGTGGTTCGGGAGATCTACCGGCATACTCGGCGATCAGGCCGGCGACGGTCCGGTGGGGACTGTCATCGGTATCGGTCCACCCGAGGATGCGCACCGAGTCCGGCCGGCCGGCCAGTGCGGTGTCGACGGTGGCGGTGAACTCCTCGTCGTAGATGACGACGTCGACGTCTTCCCGGTCGACGACTTCGGCCAGCGCCGGTCCGGCGAACGAGGTGTTCAGTAGCAGGACATCGGCACCCACCCGGTTGGCGGCTATCAGCGATTCGACGAAGCCGCGGTGATTGCGGCACATGATGCCGACGGTCCGCGCTCCGCCGGGCAGCGCCTGCAGCGCGGCGGCGAGCGCGTTGCCGCGGTCGTCGATCTGCCGGAACGTCAGGGACCCGAGCTCGTCGACCAATGCGTCGCGGTCCGGGCACCGCTGGGCCGACATCGCGAAACCGCTTGTCACCGAAAGGCCGTCACGCCGTGCGGCGGCCATGATCCGCAGGTACTTGTCCGGGCGCAGCGGGGCGATGACACCGGCGCGCACCATGGTGGCCAGCAGTCCGGCCGCACCGGTAACCCGGTCCAGCAGTGGGAGTTCGACCACGGGGTTTATCCGATCACCGGAAGTCGGCGTTCTGCGGCGAGGCCATCCAGGGCCCGCTGCATCACGCGGCGTACATGCGCGTCCACCTCGTCGATATCGGGATCTTCGCCGAACTCGGCCACGACATCGATGGGTTCGAGAACCTGCATCACGATCTTGGTGGGCAGCGGCGCATTCACCGGAATCACGGCGGACAGCCCGAACGGGAACCCGAAGCCGATCGGCAGGATCTTGGCCCGCAGCAACTTGTCGAGCCGCAGTGCCTTGGCCAGCCCGGTGCCGCGGGTCAGGTAGATCTGGCTTTCCTGCCCGCCGATACCCACGGCGGGCACGATCGGCACCCCGGAGTGCAGGGCGGCCCGCACGTATCCCGTGCGGCCGTCGAAGTCGATCTTGTTGCGCGCGGAGGTCGGGCGGTAGACGTCATAGTCCCCGCCGGGGAAGACCATCACCACCGCACCCGAGCGCAAGGCCTCTTCGGCGTTGTTGTGATTGGCGCGGATGAACCCGATCCGGCGGAAGAAGTCGGCGGTGGGGCCGGTGAAGATCAGGTCGAAGCTCAGGGTGAAGACCGGCCGGTCGTACCCGAAGTGCTCGTAGAAGCCGGTGGCGAACACCGGCATGTCCATCGCGAACAGCCCGCCCGAGTGGTTGCCCACCACCAGTGCGCCACCGGCGGCGGGGAAGGACTCCAAGCCACGCACCTCGGCACGGTGATAGCCCTTGATCAGCGGCCGGAGCAGGCCGATGACCCGTTCGGTGAAGCCGGGGTCCCATTTGGCGACATCCCGTATCTCTGTGTCGTCGACATCAGCGGTGGTCACGGGCGCCCCCCTGTCAGACTGGAACATGTTCTAGTTTTCCCGATGGTACCGGTTGCCACGGCGGGCAGTCACGCCGCGGTGCTGATCCGCAACGCCACACGCGGTTTGCGGCCACGCGCCAACACTGCCTCGGCGACCGTCACGATCCGGAATTCGAGACCGTATTTGTCCTTGATGAGCGCCGCGGCGTGACTCACAGTTGCCGCTTCGGTGAGAACCTCGGCGGTCCCGCGCAGCACCGGTGCGTCCGCGGCCACCTTGCCGGTGCGACCGCAGGGTGACAGCTCCACCCGGGGGTCCCGGTGCAGGCGGGTCACCTTCCCGGAGTCGGCGGGTGTCCAGGCCACCAGGGCGGTCCCGTCGCGGATGATCCACATCGGGGTCGCGATCGCAGAACCGTCACGCCTGAACGTCGTCAGTGAGACGAACTTCTCGGCGGCGATCTGAGTCAGCAGGTCATCGCTCACGACCGGAGGGTACCCAGCCACCGTCGAAGCGACTCCCGCCGAGCGGTTGACCTCAACTTCCGTTGAGGCTCCATCATGGGGGCATGACGTATGACCATGGAGGTGTGGCGCTGGCCACCGTTCCCCGCGACCTCACGGCCTATCTGTCGCGGATCGGGCACAGCGGTTCCACCGAACCCACGTATGAGACGTTGACCGCACTGATCGCCGGACACCTGCGCAGCATCGCCTTCGAGAACCTCACCCCGCTGATGGGGACGCCGGTATACGACCTGAGTGCCGAGGCACTGTTCGCCAAGATGGTTCGCCGCCGCCGCGGTGGCTACTGTTTCGAACACAACGGACTGCTGCGATATGTGCTGACCGGGCTCGGCTTCGACGTCGAGGCGCTCAGTGGGCGGGTGGTGTGGATGAACCCGGACGGGACGGCCGGACCGCCACCGGCGCTGACACACCAGCTGCTCGGTGTCCGGATCCCCGGCGACCAGCAGCGGTACCTGGTGGACGTCGGGTTCGGCGGCCAGACGCTGAGCTCGCCCATCGAGTTTGTCGTCGGGAAAGTGCAGCAAACCCGGCACGAGCCCTATCGGTTGCAGCCCCACGGAGTCGAGTATGTGCTGGAGACTCAGCTCAACGGGGCGTGGCGACCCCTGTACATCTTTGCCGACCAGGCCCGGCCGCTGATCGACCTTCAGCTCGGAAGTTGGTATGTCTCCACATATCCGGAGTCGAAGTTCGTCACCGCTCTGATGGCGTCGGTGGTCACCGACGACGCCCGGTGGAATCTCAACGGCCGCCACCTGTCGGTTCACCACCGCGGTGGCCCCAGCGAGAAGACTCGCCTGGACAACGCCAGTCAGGTTCTCGATGTGCTGATGAACAGGTTCGGTATCGACGTCGGCGGCCTCGGCGATGTCCACCGGCGCGTCACCGCCGTCCTGGACGCCTGATCCGGGTTCAGCGCGACCACCTCAGCTCTCCCACGGTCGCAGGTCGACGCCGGTCAGCAGATCCCACAGAGCGGTGTCGCCGGCGGTGGTGGTGAGCGCGGCGCGGCCCAGCCGGCGGGCATGGGTCTGAGTGCTGCCGTACTCGCCGATCCAGCTGTAAGACCGGTTGGTGACCGACCACAGCTGGTGCTCGAGGGTCACTCCGATGGCGCCGTGCAACTGATGCGCCACCGTGTTGACGGCCGGCACCACCTGACCCGTGACAACTTTGGCCAGCGTCACCGCATAATCCGTTGCAGGGTGGGCAAATCCGTGTTCGATCGCGGCGGTCACCGCAAGATCGACCGAGGCGCGGGCGCGTTCGATCTCGCCCGCCATCCCGGCCAAGGAGTGCTGCACCGACTGAAACCGACTCAGGGGACGGCCGAACTGGACGCGGTCGCGGGTATGGGCCACCGACAACTCGGCGGCAGCATCCAGCGCGCCGATGATCTGCACGCTGCGGGCCCACGCCCCGCGGCGGTGCAGTTCGGCCACCACCTCCGGTCCCACCTCCAGCGCCGAGTCCGCCGACACGTCGAACCCGACGGTATCTCGCGGCTCGCCGGCCAGATTGTGCCCGTCGGTGATGTCGAAGTCGCCGGGGTCGGCGACCGCGACCAGACTCCGGCCACCCGTCGACAACACCAGTAGCGCCGCGGTGGCCGCACGTGTCCACGGCACGTCGTAGGCGGTGCCGATCAGGCGGCCGTCTTCGGCCGCGGCATCGGCGACCGCCACCGTCAGGGCGCCCCCGGCAGGCACTTCCAGCCCGGCCGCCGCGGCCAACCACGCCGCCAGTAGGTCGGATTCGGCGATCGGCGCCGCGACTGCGTGCTGGGCCAGGCCGCGCAGCACCACGGCGGCCTCGCCGGGCCCCGCAGCTTCTCCAGTGGTGAGCCGGCTCAGGCCGGTCTCCTCGAGATGAGCCCAGGTGTTGTGGTCGAAATGCTCCGGCAGCGTCCGCTGTCCCGATCGGGCCTGGGCGGATCGGCGGCCGATGTCGTCGACGAGGGACCGCAGTTCCGAGTATTCGTCTTCAGTCGTCGACGCGAACACCCCGCCCGATAACACGCTCATCGCAACCCCATGCCTCGTGCAATTACTCCTCGCAGCACTTCGTTGGTGCCGCCGCGCAGCGTGAACATCGGCGCGTGTAGCCGCGAAGCCCGCAGCAGCACAACAAGATCGGTGTACGACTCGCTGCTGTGACGGACGAAGTCGAACAGGTCGGCGGCCAGCTCGACCGACTCCTGCTCGAACCGGGTGCCCAGATCCTTGACCAGCGCTGCCTGATTGGCGGCGGGCTCACCGGCGGCCAGGGCCTGCGCCACCGCCACCGACAGCTGCCGCAGCGACACCAGCCGCGCAACCAGCTGGCCGATCGCCACGGCGGTTCCGTCGTCGATGTCGGCGCGCCCGGACAGTGCCCGCAGCAGCGGCAGCAACAATGGCGCGGTCGACAGGATCCGCTCCGGCCCACTGCGTTCGAAGGACAACTCCGAGGTCACTTGATGCCAACCGTCGCCCACTTCGCCGAGGACCGCGGTGTCGGGCACAAAGGAGTCGGAGAACAGGATCTCGTTGAAGTGGTGCCCGCCGTCCATCGTGATGATCGGGTCGATCGTCAGGCCCGCGGTATCGGTGGGCACCAGGAACTGACTGAACCCGGCATGCCGGTGCTCGGGGTCGGCCGGGCTGGTGCGCGCCAGCACCACGATCTGATGTGCCAGGTGCGCGCCGCTGGTCCACACCTTGCGGCCGTTGAGCACCCAGCCGCCGTCGGCGCGCGTGGCTTTGGTGGATGCTGCGGCCAGGTCGGAGCCGGCTTGTGGCTCACTCATCCCGATCCCCGAATAGAACTCGCCGGCGGCGATCCGGGGCAGGATCTGCTGACGCTGCTCCTCGGTGCCGTAGGTCAACAGCCCGGGAGCCACTTGCCGGTCGGCGAACCAGTGCGCGGCCACCGGCGCGCCGGAGATCAGCAGCTCCTCGGTGACGACGTAGCGGTGCAGGTGCCCCAGCCCGTGTCCGCCGTACTGCGTGGGAATGGTCAACCCCAGGAAACCGGCGGCACCGAGGCGAGCACTGAACGCCGGGTCGGAGCCGCACAGCCAGGCGTCGACTTCGGGGCGCCAGCCGAATTCGGCGCGGTCGGCGCTGAGGAACTCCCGCACCCGGGCGCGCAGTTCCGGCAGTCCCTCCATCGGGCCCCCATCGCTGGTAGGTGGTGATCCAGGCCGGCGCCGCGTCCGACCCGCATCGGAGTGCCAACATAGCGCGACAACCCACGGACAAACAGCGGCACCTGGAGATTCCTCGTCGAGCACCGGCCGTCGGCACAGCAGGAATTGTCATGTTCGGCGGGCCGGCGGCCGACCATACTCGGAAAGCGTGACTGCAGAGCAGGGTCGGGATCGACTCCGGGAGCTCCTGGATGCCATCGTCGAGGAGTCCAACACCAGCGTCGAGGGAATGGCACGCAGCACCTTCGTCTCGGAGTTCCACTTCTCTCGCGAGGTGCGGCGGTTGACCGGAGAACCCCCGGCCGCCCTGCGGCGGCGCATCATGCTGGAGCGGGCGGCGTGGCGGCTGCAGCGCGGTGAGGGGGTCGCCGCCGTCGCCGACGACGAGGGGTGGTCGTCCACCGAGGTGTTCTCCCGCGCGTTCCGGCGCAGCTTCGGCATGCCGCCCTCCCAGGTGGGGGCGGAGTTCCGGCTGCCCGCGCCGAACGGTCTGCACTTTCATCCGCCGCAGTCGCTGTGGCTCGACGGTGGCCCTACCGGCGAAGACACCGTGAGCCGGCTGATGCTCGCCCACGACGTCGCCGACACCGGCTACCTGATCGGGCGCGCTGCCGGGCTGTCGAGACAGCAATGGCTGCAAGAACTCTCACCCGGGCAGACAGTGCTGGAATGGGACGGTCCGGAGTCGAGTGTGGGTGCGGTGCTGGGGGCGTTGGTGTGGTCGAAAGAGGTGTGGCTGGCCAGCATCGAAGGCCGCGACTTTCCGGCCCGCGAGGCCACCGACCCGACATGCACCGATCCGCGCGCGCTTGCCGCCCACCACGACGAGATCGGTGCGCACTGGTCGGCAACAATCGCCCGGCTGGCCGCGGCGGGACGGATGGGTGACACCGTGATCGACGCGCTGTGCGACCCGCCGGAGTCGTTCCAGCTGTTCGGCATCGTCACCCACGTGCTGACGTTGTCCGCGCACCGCCGTCACCTGGCGCGCGCCATGCTCGCCCGACTCGATGTCGACACCCATCGCGGTGATCCCCTGGAATGGATGAGGAACAACCAATGAGCACTGTCTACTACACCGCCTCCAGCCTCGACGGCTACATCGTCGATCCGGACGGCAGCCTGGACTGGCTGGTCACCCGCGACATCGACAACAGCGCACCGTTCGGCATGGACGAGTTCATGGCGTCGGTCGGGGCGCTGGTCATGGGGTCGACGACCTATGAATGGATGCTGAAGAACCATCCCGGGGAGTGGATGTACGAGCCCCCGGCCTGGGTGCTCACCCACCGGCCGGAGATCATCGCCGCCGGCCACCCGGTGCACACCTTCGCGGGCAGTCCCGCCGACCTGCATCCGGTGCTTGTCGAGGCCGCGTCGGGCAAGGACGTCTGGGTGGTGGGTGGCGGGGACATCGCCGCCCAGTTCGTCGCAGACGGCCTGATCGACACGATGATCGTCAGCTACGCGCCGTGCACGCTGGGCAGCGGGGCGCCGGTGCTGCCGATCCGTTCGGAGTGGCGGTTGGCGCAGTCGGCCCGCAACGGTGATTTTGTGGTCGCCAAGTGGGAGCGCCCGGCCTGACAAAACACCCCGGCTACCAGGGGACGGCGCCGCTGTCGTCGAAGAACCCACCGCGGGGTCCGTCATCGGCCACGGTGGCAAGCCGGATGGCGATCGCGGCGCCCTGTTCGGGGGTACGGGGGGAGTTGAAACCGGTGAAGTCGGTCGCCACGTAGCCGGGGCAACAGGCGTTGACGATGACATTTGTCTCGGTCAGGCGGCGGGCGTACTGCGCCGTGATGCTGTTGAGCATCGACTTCGACGGGGCATATGCGGCCATGATCGGGCCGGTCTGCAACGTCAGCGAACCCATGTTGCTCGAGACGTTCACGATGCGCGGCGAGGGTGCGCGGTACAGCAGCGGCAACATCGCGTTGGTGACCCGAACGACGCCGAAGACGTTGGTGTCCAACACCTGGCGGACGACATCGAGGTCGAGGCTGGTCGGGTCCTGCGCTGCCCCGTCGGTGCGCCCAGCGATTCCGGCGTTGTTCACGAGAACGTCGAGGCGTCCTGCTGCTTTGTCGATTTCCGCCGCCGCTGCTGCGACGCTGCCATCAAAGGTGACGTCCAGGGAGACGCCGAACGCATCGACGCCGGCGTCGCGTAGCTGTTCGACTGCCGCCTCGCGCCTATCGTGATCGCGAGCTCCCACCGCCACCGTGAAGCCGATCGCTCCGAGGCCCCGTGCGATCGCCAAGCCAATTCCCTTGTTGGCGCCGGTGACCAGCGCGGTTCTTGTCTCGTTCACCGGTCCCATGCTCGGCCCGGCATGGTGTGTCGTCCAATACCGGTTCGATCCGCTGTGATACCCGCTAGGTATCGCTACTAAGCTGCCGCCGTGACGAACCTCGAGACACGCGAGCTGCGCTACTTCGTTGCGGTGGCCGAGGAGCTGCACTTCGGGCGCGCCGCAGCTCGGCTCGGGATCGCACAACCACCGCTTTCGCGCGCAATCCGCCAACTGGAGCGGCGGCTGGGCGTGCAGTTGCTCAACCGAAATCACCGCGGTGTTGCGCTCACCGCTGCCGGTGAAGTACTTCTCCGAGAGGCCGAAGTTGCTCTCGACGCGGTCGGGGCTGCCGAGCGCCGGACCCGACGAGCCGGGAACCCCGGCCGTTCGCTGGTGCTCGTGACCAAAGCGGGGGCTTCCCACGAGCTGTTGCGTCGACTTCTCGACACTTATGCAAGCGAGCCGGGCGTGGCGCCTGTCGAGGTCCTGCTGTGCGAGGTCGGCGAACAGGCGAGGCGGCTCCGCGATGGTCAGGCCGACGTGGCACTCATGCATCACCCCTACGACGACCTGGCCGGGCTCGACACCGAAAACCTCTGTGTCGAAAGCCAAGTGGCGATCCTTCCCGCCGGCCATCCGCTCGCGGCACGCGATCAACTCACACTGGCAGACGTTGCCAATGTGCCTGACTTGCCGATTGCTCGATGGCCTCGACTCGATGGCACCTACCCGGACGGGCCGGGACCGGAGGTCCGCACCCAGTCGAAGCTGGCTCAGCTGGTCGCGCTCGGCAAGGCACTGCTTGTCATCCCCGCCTCCAGTCGGGCCTGGCAGTGGCCCGAACATGTTGCGGTACCGGTGATCGACGCACCGAACGTCACCACCGTGCTCGCATGGCCGACCAACAGCCACTCTTTGGCGGCGGTGAGCACACTGGTCCAAGCAGCGGTCACAGTGCGCGGCACCGCACCGTCAGACGACGGACAGCCCGCCACCTCAGCCCCTGGGGCCAGCTGACCACGTGTCTGAGTTCTCCAGGCCCGCAGCCCCGGTCGTCTCACGGTCCCGTTGGTGCCAGTTCGCCAACAGCTGCAGCGCTGCTTGATCTGAGGAGCCTGGCTCGGTGGTGTACACGAAGAGAATCTGAGTGGGGTCGTCCGAGGGGTGCAGAGCCTGGTAGCGCACCGTGAGGTCGCCGACAAGCGGATGGTGGTAAGCCTTGGTCCCAACGGTGCGACGTGTGACGCTGTGTTTTGACCACATGGTCCTGAACTCGATCGAACGAATGGACAGCTCACCCACCAGTGCCGAGAGTTTCTCGTCACCTGGGTCGCGTCCAGCATCCAACCGCAGCATTGCGACGGTATCGGCGGCCACTTCGTCCCAGTCCGCGTAGAGCTCCCGAGCATGCGAATCGAGGAAGACGAATCGCGCCTGATTCCGTTGCGGTGCAGGGAGTTCTCGAAATTCAGTGATCAATGCGCCGGCCAATCGGTTGTGCGCCAACACATCGAGCCGCCGCCCCAACACAAACGCCGGCGACGACACCTCATCGAAGAGTTCAAGTAGTCGCAGTGTCGCCGGAAGCACCGACTGGGGACGGGTCCGACGCTTTCGTTGTGCGGTCGGCGGCTTGGCCAGCAGGTGCAAGTGCTGACGTTCGGCGTCATTGAGTTGCAGGGCGCTCGCCAACGCGTCGAGGACGTCCACCGATGCACTGCGGCTGCGGCCCTGTTCCAACCGGGTGTAGTAGTCGACGCTGACGCCGGCCAGCCGGGCCAGTTCCTCGCGTCGCAGGCCAGGCACCCGTCGCCGCGGCCCGGGCTCTTCCAAACCTGCGTCAGCTGGTGAAATCCGCGCCCGCCGGACGCTGAGGAACTCAGAGAGCTCCGTGGTCTTCCGGTCGGTCATGGTCACCAGTCTGCCCGGGCGCACCTGTTGCTCGCCAGCTCAAAGGGGCCCAATTTGTCCCCCGATAGAACGGCCTGGTTTGACACCGAAATACCGCCTCTCGGTGCGGTTGTCTCGAAGGCACACAGTTCACCACCTGAGAGGAAACAGACGACATGTCTTCAGTAATCACCACGGCGCCGCTGACCGGACGCATCGCCTTTGTGACCGGAGCGTCCAGCGGCATCGGTGAAGCCACCGCTTTTCGTCTGGCAAGTCTCGGCGCCCACGTCGCTGTCGCGGCCCGTCGCGCCGACAAGCTGGACGCGCTGGTGTTGCGCATCAGGGAGGCAGGCGGCACCGCCCTGTCGGTGCCGCTCGACGTCACTGACCGCGACGCGGTCCTCGCCGCAGCACGGCACGTCAGCGACGAACTCGGCCCAGTGGATTTGGTGTTCAACAATGCTGGTGTTCAGCTGATTTCGGCGGTCGAAGACGTCATGTTCGGGCAGTGGCAGCAGCAGATCGATCTGAACATCAGTGGTGTGATGAACGTGATCGGAGCGTTTGTACCCCAGCTCATCGAGTCCGCGGCGCAAGGAAAGCCTGCCGACCTGATCACCACCTCGTCGATCGCCGCCACCCGCGTGCTGGAGAAATTCTCCGTCTACTCCGGCACCAAGGCGTACGTGAGCCAACTGACCAGGCTGCTGCGTGTCGAGTTGGGCCGAAAGATGGTCCGCGTCTGCACCATTGAACCCGGAATGGTCGATACCGAGCTCCCGTCACACGTCACCGACCCCGACGCCAGCCGACTGATGGCCGACCTCATCAACGACATCGACGTACTCACCGCGGACGACATCGCCGAAACCGTCGGATTCATCGCCGCGGTACCCCGCCACGTCAACCTCACCGAGATCACCGTCCTGCCCACGCAACAGGCCATCTGAACAGACCTCGGATATAGCAAGAGCGCCCCGGGCTCACGGCCCGGGGCGCTCTTGTCTGCCAGCCAGCTCGAACTCACCCGCTCGAACTCACTCCGGCGTATAGCCGAACGGCAGCAGCACGCTCTTGGACTCCGTGTACGCAGCGATGCCCTCGGGGCCGTTCTCGCGGCCGACACCGGAGTTCTTGTAGCCGCCGAACGGCGCTCCCGGATCGAAGGCATACATGTTGACCGCGTAGGTCCCGGTGCGAATCTTCTTGGCGATCTTCAGCGCCCGGGCGAAATCAGGGGTGTACACACTGCCGGCCAAGCCGTAATCGGAATCATTGGCGATCCGGATGGCGTCCTCTTCGGTGTCGTAGGGGATCACCGCCAGCACCGGCCCGAAGATCTCCTCCTGGGCGATGGTCATCGAGTTGTCGACGTCGGCGAACACCGTGGGCTGGACGTACCAACCCGAGTCGAGGCCCTCCGGGCGGCCGCCGCCGATGACGATCCGGGCGCCTTCCTCGAGCCCCTTCTTGATGTAGCCCTCGACACGGTCGCGCTGCTTCTCGCTGATCAGCGGGCCGATCATCGCGGCCGGGTCATCCGGCAGACCGGGCAACATCCCGGCGACGGCGCCGGCCAGCTTCTCCACCACCTCGTCGTAGCGCGAGCGCGGGGCCAGGATGCGGGTCTGACCGACGCAGGCCTGACCGGAGTTCATCAGCCCGGAGAACACCAGCATCGGCAGCGTGGAATCCAGGTCGGCGTCCTCGAGGATGATCGCCGCGGACTTGCCGCCCAGTTCCAGCGTGCACGGCTTGAGCTTCTCGGCGGCCAGCTTGCCGACTTCCTTGCCGACGGCCGAGCTGCCGGTGAAGGTGAACTTGTCCACCTCGGGGTTGGCGGTCAGCGCGCGGCCGGTGTCCACCCCGCCCGGCACGATCGACAGCACACCCTCGGGGAGACCGGCTTCGGCGAAGGCCTCAGCCAGCGCGTTGACCGTCAGCGGGGTCTCGGCGGCCGGCTTGAGCACCACGGTGCAGCCGGCCAGCAGAGCCGGGCCGAGCTTGTTGCAGGCCAGAAAGAACGGCACGTTCCAGGCGATGACGGCCCCGACCACACCGATGGGTTCCTTGAGTACCAGCGTCTGGCCGTAGATGCCGTCGCGGATGTCCTGCCAGGTGAACTTGTCGGCAGCGCCGGCGAAGTACTGCAGTCCGGACAGGCCGGCGCCGTACTGCATCATGTCGACGATCATCGCGGGCTGACCGGTTTCGAGCTTCAACAGGTGTTTGAACAGGTCGGCGCGGTCCTCGATCAGCTTGACGGCACGGCCGATCACGGCGGCGCGGTCAGCCGGCGCCATCGACGGCCACGGGCCGTCGTCGAAGGCTTTGCGGGCCGCTGCGCAGGCGGCGTCGACATCGGCTTCGGCCGCCAACGGCACCTGCCCCACCTTCTGGCCGGTGGCGGGCGAAAAGACCTCGATCACCTCGGAGGTGGACGGTTCCACCCACTGGCCGCCGATGAAGAGCTTGTCGTAGGAGGTCTTGTACGCGTCGGTTGGTGAAACGGTATCCAGACTCTGTGTCATGAACGTCACACTACCGAGAAATGGGACGAACGAGAACCTGTTCCAGTTGAGTGGTTCAGCGCGGTTGCAGAACCAACACCAGATTGCTCACCAGAAACTCCCGAACCCCGGGAACTGCGGTCAGCCACCAGGCCCATCGCGGGTGGTAGCGGGGAAATGCGGCAATCACGGCGCCGGTGCTCGCCGCCCAATCCAGCCCGTCGGCCGCCGACACCGCAAAAAGCGACGATCCGTAGTTGTTCTTCGGGGAATGACCGTGTTTACGGGTGTAGCGGGCTGCGGCGCGCTGACCTCCGAGGTAGTGGGTCAATCCCATTTCGTGCCCGCCGAACGGACCCAGCCACACCGTGTAGGACAGGATCGCCAACCCGCCGGGTCTGGTCACCCGCAGCATCTCCGCTCCGAGCTGCCACGGGTGCCGCACATGTTCGGCGACGTTCGACGACAGGCAAATGTCGACGCTGGCATCGGCGAACGGCAACGCCATCCCCGACGCGCGGACAAACACTCCGGCACCGCCGAGATGTCCGGGTGCGGCGTGCATCTCACGCGGATCGGGCTCCACGCCGATATAGGACATCCCACGGTCGGCGAACGCGTCGGCGAAGTAGCCGGGGCCGCCGCCGACATCGAGGACGGTGCACCCGGCCGGGGCCCCACCCACCGCGCCCCGCCACAGGTCGTCGACCATCGCGGCGGTGTCGTGGGCCAGCGCGCCGTAGAACCGGGCGGGATCGCTCTGCTCGAACCGGAACTGTGACAGCAGCCGCACCGACCGCCTCAGGGAGGCCCGCCGCGCGAGCACATCGGTGGCGGTCATCGGTGAAAGCATACGAGCTGTTCGCAGTTAGGCTGGCTAGATGACCAGCGCCCCGGAACAGCACGGAGTCCGCTCCGTGCTGCTGTTGTGCTGGCGGGACAGCGGGCACCCCCAGGGCGGCGGCAGCGAGGCCTACCTGCAGCGCATCGGGGCGCAGTTGGCGGCGTCCGGGGTGCGGGTCACCCTGCGCACCGCGCGCTACGGCGGCGCCCCGCGCCGGGAGACCGTCGACGGCGTGCGGATCAGCCGCGGCGGTGACCGGTATTCGGTGTACATCTGGGCCGGCCTGGCCATGGTGGCCGCCCGGTTTCGTCTCGGACCGTTGCGCGGTGCCCGGCCCGACGTGGTGGTCGACACCCAGAACGGGATCCCGTTCCTGGCCCGGCTGGCGTACGGACGGCGGGTGATCCTGCTGGTGCACCACTGTCACCGCGAGCAGTGGCCCGTCGCCGGCCCGCTGCTCGGTCGGATGGGGTGGTTCATCGAATCGCGGCTGTCCCCGTGGATGCATCGCCGCCACCAGTACGTCACGGTGTCACTGCCGTCGGCCCGTGATCTGACCGAACTCGGTGTTGCGCAAGAGCGCATCGCAGTGGTCCGCAACGGCCTCGACGCCGTCCCGGACACGGTGCAGACCCAGCGTTCGGTGTCTCCGCGGGTGGCGGTGCTGTCGCGGCTGGTGCCGCACAAGCAGATCGAGGACGCCCTCGACGCCGTGGCGGCGCTGCGGCGGCGGATCCCCGATCTGCATCTCGACATCGTGGGCGGCGGCTGGTGGCATCAACCACTCGTCGACTACGCCGAACTGCTCGGTATCTCCGATGCGGTGACCTTCCACGGCCATGTCGACGAAGCCACCAAGCATGCGGTGGTGCATCGATGCTGGGTGCATGTGTTGCCCTCCCGCAAGGAGGGCTGGGGCCTGGCCGTGGTCGAGGCCGCCCAGCACGGCGTGCCGACCATCGGCTACCGATCCTCGGGCGGGCTGGCCGATTCCATCGTCGACGGGGTGACCGGCGTGCTGGTCGCCGACCGTGACGAGCTGGTGCACCGGCTCGACGAACTGCT
This sequence comes from Mycobacterium sp., assembly GCF_049647605.1. Classification (GTDB taxonomy): domain Bacteria; phylum Actinomycetota; class Actinomycetes; order Mycobacteriales; family Mycobacteriaceae; genus Mycobacterium. The sequence continues at coordinate 31,384 of NZ_JBARXZ010000169.1, forward strand.
ACACGACGCCGAGCTGCGGACCGGTCTCGGCGACAAGGCACAGGCCCGCAGCGGCGACTTCTCGTGGCCGCAGAGTGCCCGGGCGATGCGCACCGTGCTGGAGGCCGTGCACGCCGGGGAGCACGTCAGCGGCGTCGTCTGACCGCGGCGGTCACCATCGAGGCCGCTCCGATGAGTAGCATCGCCAGCCACGCCACATGGGCGACGATCATCGTCAGACGCTTGTTGCTGTCGGCGCCGGCAGTGTCGCCGCCGACCCGGTACAGCGCTATCTCGGTATCCTGGTAAACCACCGGTAGCTGCTCGAGAGTGTCTGCAGCCGAGCCGAATTCACCTATCGACCCCGATTCCACCACCACCCAGCCGACACCGGCGTCGGCGAGCAGCCGGGGATCGGCGCCGCCGAGGAGCAGCTCCTGAATTCTGCGGGCGTGCCCGCCTTCACCGAGTACCCGGTCACCGGAGATCGTCAGATCTCCGGTGGTCAGCACATCGGCCCGCACCCAGCGTGGTAGCGGATCGAGTACGGGAGGTGTTCCGGCCCAGGCGAACCGGCGCATCGAGTCGGCGGGCAGCACCGCCACCGGGCGCGGATCGGCGTTGATCTGCTGGGCCACGGCACTCCAGCCCCCCGGATAGCTGACCGGCGTCATCTTGCCCCAGATGCCCCAGGCCAGATCCGGAAGTACCGCGATCAGTGCCAGGCAGCAGGCCGCCGCGGCAGCCGCCGGACGCAGCCCAGGGCGCCACCTGGTGAGCGTGATCACTGCCGCGGCCCCGGCCAGTGCATAGCCGGGCATGGCCAGGGCGACCCACTTCTGGGCATCCCGCAGTACCCCGAGCCCGGGGAGTGCTTCCACCACCGCCTGGGTGACGGCCAGCCCGGGGCCGGTCGCGGCGAGCGCCGGCAGCACCACGGCGACAACCGCCAGAACCAGCAGGGGGACCGCCGCGCGGACGCGGGCGACAACGGGTGCTCCCAGGGCCACCACACCCAGCAGCACCAGGGTGGCGACCAGCGCAAAGAGCGTTGACCGGGATCCGGGTACCGCTTCGGCGTTCCAGATGCCGGCCAGCCCGGCGAGGCTGCCCAGGGTGCCCAGCCCCGGTTCGGCGCGGGCCGCGAATGCGGCGACCCCCGGCCCTCCGGCGGCCTGGTAGGTCGCCAAGGAGGACGAGGCCCCGGTTGCCACCAGCAGGGGAGAGGCCGCCACCAACCACGGCAGGGCGGCCAACGCCGCCAGTCCGGCCGAGATCCCGC
>NZ_JBARXZ010000170.1:0-7138 GCF_049647605.1 Mycobacterium sp.
GCCCAGGCCGAGGCGGCGCGCCAGGCCGGTCAGGCGGAGGCGGACGCGCGCAAGGCCGCGGCCGAGGCCCTGCGAATCGAGCGCCAGGCCGAAGCCGACGGCATCAAGGCCAAGCTGGTGGCCGAAGCCGCCGGTAAGAAGGAGATCGCCGCCGCACTGAACTCCTACTCCCCCGAGGCGGCCAGGCTGCAGACCCTGCCCGACATCCTGGCGTCGGTGGTCAAGGCCACCGAGGCCGCGGCCGCACCGCTGGGCGAGATCGAGCGGTTGTCGATCATCGGCGGCGCCTCCGACGCCCAGGACGCGGTGAGTGGACTGCTCGGGGTGAGTCCGCTCGCGGTGGCCAAGATCGTCGAGGCCCTGCGCGCCTCCGGCATCGACTTGGCTCAGCTGCTGAACCGGGCTGACACCGTCGAATCGCCGGCACCGGCACAGCAGCCGGTTACGCCAGCGGAGTAACACTGCGGTCGTCGCCCCTCAGGCCTGCCGGTTGTCAGCGGCCAGGCGCATACTTACAGGCGATGTCCGGATCAGACTCCCAGAACCGCAAACCCGTCATCCTGACCGTCGATGACGATCCTGCGGTCTCGCGCGCCGTCGCGCGGGATCTCCGCCGCCACTACGGCGAGAATTTCAGGATCGTGCGCGCCGAATCGGGACCCGACGCACTGGAAACCCTCAACGAGCTCAAGCTGCGCGGCGAAACGGTGGCGGTGTTCGTCGCCGACTACCGGATGCCCCAGATGAGTGGCATCGAGTTCCTCGAGTCCGCCATGGACCTGTTCCCGATGGCCCGCCGCGTGCTGCTGACCGCCTATGCCGACACCCATGCGGCCATCGACGCCATCAATGTCGTCGACCTGGACCACTATCTGCTCAAGCCGTGGGATCCGCCGGAGGAGAAGCTGTACCCGGTGATCGACACGCTGATCGAGGCGTGGCGCGCCACCGGGGACCGGGCCATCCCCCACACCAAGATCATCGGCCACCCGTGGAACGCCCGCTCCAATGAGGTCCGCGAGTTCCTGGCTCGAAATCGGCTGTACTACAGCTGGCTCCGAGCCGACGAACCCAAGGGCCGGCAACTGCTGGAGGCGGCGGGTCTCGACGAGCTGAACCTGCCGGTGGTGATCACCGAACAGGGTCAGACGTTGGTGGAACCCACCGATACCGAGCTGGCCGCCACTCTCGGCCTGACCACCACTCCCGCCGAGGATTTCTACGACCTGGTGGTCATCGGCGGCGGCCCGGCCGGTCTGGCGGCCGCGGTCTACGGGGCCTCCGAGGGCCTGAAGACGGTACTGATCGAACGCACCGCCACCGGCGGACAGGCCGGGCAGAGCTCCCGCATCGAGAACTACCTCGGCTTCCCCGACGGTCTCTCGGGTTCGCAGCTGGCCGAACGGGCCCGCCGCCAGGCCGAGAAGTTCTCCGCCGAGTTGATCACCGCCGCCGAGGTCACCGCACTGGAGATCGACGGTTCGGCGCGCACCGTCAAACTGTCCGACGGCCGCTCGATCGGTGCCCGGTCGGTGATCCTGGCGATGGGCGTGGAGTACCGGCAGCTGGCCGCCGAGGGGTGCATCGGCCTCACCGGCGCCGGGGTCTACTACGGTGCGACGGCCTCGGTCGCCGCCGACTGCGACGACGACGAGGTGTACGTCATCGGCGGCGCCAATTCGGCCGGGCAGGCGGCGATGCACCTGTCGCGCACCTCCAAGTCGGTGACCATCGTCAGCCGTCGCACGCTCGAAGATTCCATGTCGCACTACTTGATTCAGCAGATCCGGGCCAACGACAAGATCAAGGAACTGCCCAACACCGTGGTGCACGCGGTCAAGGGCAACGGTCACCTGGAGGGGATCTGCCTGGAGAACCGGCAGACCGGGGAACGCCAGGACCACACGTGCGGGCGGATGTTCATCTTCATCGGCGCCGAGCCCCGCACCGACTGGCTCGACGGTGTGGTGGTCCGTGACGACCACGGCTTCATCCTCGCCGGGCCGGATCTGCGTGATGTCGCCGGCTGGACCCTGGATCGCCCGCCGCATCACCTGGAGACCAGCGTTCCCGGGGTGTTCGTCGCCGGCGATGTGCGCGCCGAATCCGCCAAACGGGTGGCTGCCGCCGTCGGCGAGGGATCCATGGCGGTGATGTTGGTGCACCGGTATCTGGCTGAGGCCTGACGAGACAGGGGCCGGGGTATGGCGGGCGGGTGCGATATCGATGAGCTGCGTGGGCTGTTCATCTTCGACGGCCTGACCGACGCCCAACTGTTGCAGCTGTGTGGCGGCGGCCAGGTGTTGTCGCTACCGGCCGGCCAACTGTGCCGCGAAGGCGAACCCGCCGACCATTTCTACGTCTTGCTCGACGGTGAGATCGCGCTGTCGAAACGCTCCGGCGCCCGGGACATCGACATCTGGCGGGCATCGACTCCGGGCTCCTACTGCGGCGCCTGGTCGGCGTTCCTGCTCGACGAGGACGTCACCTACGAGAACACCGCGACGTTGACCCGGCCGTCGCGGGTGTTTGCTCTCGATGCGACCACGTTGGGCACCTTCCTGCAGACCGAGTTCCCCATGGCGACCCATCTGCTGGTCGGGCACTCGCATGGCCGGCTTCATCAGCGGCGCATCCTGGGTCCACATGACCGGCTGGTGCAACTGGGCCAGCTGACCGCCGGACTCACCCACGAGCTCAACAATCCGGCCGCTGCAGCCGTGCGTGCGGCCGCCGAATTGCGCAGCCAGCTCACCGGGTTACGCCGACGACGCAGCGAACTGCCCGACGGCCTGGCTTCGTTGGACGAGTTGCAGGAACGCGTCGCCGAACTGGCCGCCAAACCCGCCGACCTGACCTCGGTCCTGAAATCCGATCTCGAAGAGGCGCTCGGCGAATGGCTGGACGCCCACGGGGTCACCGACGGATGGGAGCACGCGGGCGCCTTCGCCGAGGCCGGCGTCGACATCGACTGGATGGAACGGATCTCGGCGGCGGTCTCCGAGGCGGGCGAGGCCTCCCCAGAGATGCTGGGTGCGGCCATCCGGTGGTTGGGCGGCACCGTCGAAACCGAGCTGCTGCTGACCGAGATCGGTGATGCCACCAGCCGCATCTTCACCCTCGTCGACCAGGCCAAGCAGTACTCGCAGCTGGACCGCGCGCCGTTCGACGTGGCCGACGTCCACGCACTACTGGACACCACGTTGGCCATGCTGTCGCACCGCATCGGTGACCACATCACGGTGGTGAAGGAATTCGAGCCGGGACTACCGGCGCTGCCCTGCTACCCGGCCGAACTGAATCAGGTGTGGACCAACCTGATCGAGAACGCGCTGGACGCACTGGCCGGGATGCCGGCGGGCACGCTCACGGTGCGCACCCGCCGCCACCAGGACATGGTGCGGGTGGAGATCTGCGACGACGGAGCGGGTATCACCGACGATGTGCTGTCGCGGGTGTTCGACCCGTTCTTCACCACCAAATCGTTTGGTGACGGCACCGGATTGGGACTGGACATCGCCGCCCGCATCGTCGACCGTCACCTCGGCAGCCTGTGGGCGGAATCATCTCCGGGTGATACACGTTTTATTGCAGCACTGCCCCTTGATCTCACCCCCGCCGATTCTGGGTCTTGACAGGACATTAGGAAGGACACATCCATGGGCGAGGAATGCCTGGCCGAGGAGCTACGGACACTGTTCCTGTTCGAGCACCTCACGCCGGAACAGCTGGACATGTTGTGCGCAAACGGCCACATCGAGACGTTTCCGCCCGGTCCGCTGTGCGCCGAAGGCGATCCGGCGACGTGCTTCTACGTGCTGATCGACGGCGAACTGGTGATGACCAAGCGTTCCGGCGGCATCGACATCGAAACCGGCCGCACCTCGCAACGCGGTGTGTATTGCGGGGCCTGGTCGGCGTACATCCCCGGCGAGGAACACACCTACCAGGCCAGTACTCGACTCCTGCGGGAGTCACGGATGTTTGTGCTCGACGCCGACGCGTTGGCCCAGTTCATGCAGTCGCAGTTCCCCATGGCGGTACATCTGCTCGAAGGCCACATGGTCGGTACGGCCCGGGCCCGCTCCATCCTGGATCAGCGCGAGAAGCTGCTGTCGTTGGGCACTCTCACCGCCGGCCTGACCCATCAGCTCAACAATCCGGCCGCGGCCACCGCACGTGCCGTCGCCGACCTTCGCGAGGGTGTCTGCCACATGCGGCACAAGCTGGCGATGGTGGCCGAGGCGAAGTTCACCCCGGAGGCACTGCGGGTCCTGATCGACATCCAGGATCAGGTCGCAGAGCAGGTGGCCAAGAGCAAAGACCTGGAGCTCACCGCGCTGGAGACCTCCGACCGGGAGGACCAGGTCGGCGATTGGCTGGAGGATCACGGGATCGCCAGCGCGTGGGATTACGCGCCGACGTTTGTGGAGGCCGGTCTGGATACCGACTGGCTGGAACGGGTGTCGACAGTGGTCGACGACGTCGATGCCTCGGCCTCGTTGCAGAGCGCCATCGGATGGCTGAAGTACACCATCGACAACGAGCTGCGGATGAACGAGATCGCCGAAGCCAGCAAGCGGATCAGCGCACTGCTCGCCGGGGCCAAGCAGTACTCGCAGATGGACCGCGGCGCCTACCAGAGCGCCGATGTGCACGAGCTGTTGCGCAGCACGATGATGATGTTCGGCGACAAGATCGGCAAGGACAAGCCCGTCACACTGGTCAAGGACTTCGACCTATCCCTGCCCGAAATATCCTGCTATCCAGGCGATCTCAATCAGGTGTGGACCAACATCATCGACAACGCCATTCAGGCGATGGACGGACGCGGCACGTTGACGGTGCGGACCTCACGCGAGAGCGAGTCGCTGGTGCGCATCGAGATCTGCGATGACGGTCCCGGAATCCCCGCCGACATCGTCGACCGGATCTTCACCCCGTTCTTCACCACCAAACCGGTCGGTCAGGGCACCGGTCTCGGCCTGGACCTGGCGTGGCGGGTGATCGCCGAGAAACACCGCGGCACCCTGACGGTGCAGTCGCAGCCCGGAGACACCCGGTTCATCGTCTGTCTGCCGCTGCAGGCCCCAGCACCCGCATCGACGACCCCCACCGAAATCACCGTGAGCGAATCGGAATAGCGACCTCGCCTTCGCGGGTTGTCGGTGAAGTGACCAAACCAGATCTGGGCAGGTACGGCGTCTTCGGCCACTATGCCCAATGGCGGCAGTTCCCAGCGGAGCAACTCGAGGAGATCGAGAGTCTCGGCTACGGCGCCATCTGGGCCGGCGGCTCCCCGCCCGCGGATCTGACGTGGGTGGAACCCATTCTGGCTGCCACCGAATCGCTGCAGTTGGCAACCGGCATCGTCAACATCTGGACCGCAGGCGCGGGCCCGGTGGCCGAGTCGTATCACCGGATCGAGGCGGCCTATCCCGGCCGATTCCTGCTCGGTATCGGAGTCGGCCACCCCGAAGCCCATGCCGAGTACCAAAAGCCCTATGACGCGCTCAACGACTACCTCGACCAGCTCGATTCCCACGGTGTCCCCCGGCAGCGCCGAATCGTCGCCGCGCTGGGTCCGCAGGTGCTCAAGTTGGCGGCCCGCCGCAGCGCAGGTGCACACCCGTACCTGACCACGCCGGCACACACCGCCCGGGCGCGTGAGTTGATCGGCCCGGGGGCGTTCCTGGCCCCCGAGCACAAGGTGGTGCTGACCACCGACGCCGAGCAGGCTCGCCGCGTCGGCCGCAAGGCCCTCGACATCTACTTGGGCCTGGACAACTATCTGAACAACTGGAGACGTCTCGGGTTCGGTGATGAAGATGTCGCCAAACCGGGTAGTGACTCTTTGGTGGACGCTGTGGTCGCTCATGGCGAAGTCGGTGCCGTGGCTGCGGCGTTGGCGGCGCACCTCGACGCCGGTGCCGACCACGTGCCGGTTCAGGTGCTGACCTCACCTGAGAAACTGGTATCTGCCCTGGCCACGTTGGCCGGACCGCTCGGATTGAAATGAATAGCCCGAGATCAATAGATGGGGACCCCGATGACTGACGCTGTTTCGCTCAAACCCGACCTCGGCCGGTACGGGGTGTGGACCGGTGGTCCGGTGACCCCGGAACAGGCGATCGAGATCGAGAAGCTGGGCTACGGAGCGGTGTGGGTCGGGGCCTCGCCGGCCGCCGATCTGTCGTTTGTCGAACCCATTCTGGAGCAGACGGAGACGCTGCAGATCGCCACCGGCATCGTCAATATCTGGACCGCCGACGCCGACACGGTGGCCGAGTCGTATCACCGCATCGAAAAGGCCCATCCCGGCCGGTTCCTGCTCGGTATCGGGGTGGGCCATCCCGAGCACACCCAGGAGTACACCAAGCCCTATGACGCATTGGTCGACTACCTGGATGCATTGGACGCCAAGACGGTGCCGACCAGCCGCCGGGTGCTTGCCGCGTTGGGACCGAAGGTGCTCAAGCTGGCGCGCGATCGCAGCGCCGGCGCCCACCCATACCTGACGACGCCGGAGCACACCGCCCAAGCCCGTGAATTGGTGGGTAACACCGTGTTCCTGGCGCCGGAACACAAGGTGGTGCTGACCGACTCCAGCGAAGCAGCAGCCGAGCAGGCGCGCGAGCTGGGCCGCAAGACGGTCGGGTTCTATCTGGGCTTGAGCAACTACGTGAACAACTGGCGCCGGCTGGGCTTCACCGCCGACGATGTGACCCCACCCGGCAGCGACAAGCTGATCGACTCGGTGGTGGCGCACGGCGACGCCGAGACCATCGCGGCCAGGCTGGCCGAGCACCTGGAGGCCGGTGCCGACCACGTCGCTGTGCAGGTCCTCGGGAGCCGGGACGAGCTGGTGCCGACGCTGACCGCGCTCGCCGGGCCGCTGGGGCTGACAAGTAGCTGACAAGTCGCAGACGGTGGGCCCGGACCGCGGTTCCCGGGCTAGAGTCTGTCCCCATGCAATTGCTGGTCACCGGGGGCGCGGGATTCATCGGCGCCAATTTTGTCCACGCGGCGGTCCGCGACTTCCCCGGTGACTCGGTGACAGTGCTGGATGCCCTGACCTACGCGGGCAGCCGGGAGGTGTTGGCACCGGTTGCCGGGGCGGTTCGGCTGGTCGTCGGCG
>NZ_JBARXZ010000171.1:0-13462 GCF_049647605.1 Mycobacterium sp.
CTGCTGGATGGTCAGGGTGCGTCCCTGGCCGTCCACAAGGCTCAGCTCATTGTCCAAGCCGGCGTTGGAGGTGCCTGTGCTCGCGAACAGCGCCGCGATGGAGGCGATCATCGCCACCAGCACCCGACCGATTACCTTCATGTTCTCCCCAGCTGTCTGGCGGTGATTCCGGGCGGTTTCACCGAGTTGGTTTTTTCATGACCGGCAGATTGACACCGTTCACGAAGCAAGACTCACAAATGAGAAGCCTCACATGCTGTTCTTACGTTTCACTCATCGTTGATGACGGGAGAAACATAACGGGAGGGCATACGGGCGGCAACGCGGGGGTGTGATCTGCCCAACCCGGGTCCAGGCCGGCCGAAGTTTGCTGACTCGCTACAGGGACTTGACGGATCGGCCGCCACACTGGGCCCGGCAGCCACAGCCGCCACGAGCGGGAGCACCCACCCAAGCTGCGCCAAGACACAAACAACGCGCCTGTTCAAGATGCATTTATCAGCGGCGCAGGCTCAGCGATGGTGCGGTGGGACGTTTTCCCGCAGCCAGCCCTCGCGCTCAGAGTCGCCGCGCCCGTCGTCGGGATCACGTTCGTCGGACGATTCCTGGGGAATTTCGATACCGAAGATCTTGTTAACTGCATTTCGCTCGGGCGGTGATAACGGAGTCACAGGTTATTCCTAGTGTGAGTAAGATCACATTTTAGATGTTTCTTCTGTTCACTCACCCGAAACATTGCGGCCGGATTAGAGAACGATTGGGATCTGCCGTGCGTCGGCGTTGCCAAACAATAAGAAAGTGCCGCCTGCGCGCTTCCGAAGTTCGGAGCAGCGTGCAGACGGCACATGGTGAGGCCGATCTAGATCTCGAGGCTCGACAGCTGACCGATGATCTGGGCAGCCAGCGGCGTCAAGGTAGCCATGCCGTCACGGACCGCCGGCCGGGAACCTGCCAGGTTCACCACCAGCGTGCTGCCCGAGACACCGGCCAGGCCGCGGGATACCCCGGCATCGATGACACCGGCCGAGAGGGCGGACGCGCGCAACGCCTCCGAAATGCCCAGCAGTTCACGGTCGAGCAGATCAACCGTGGCCTCCGGGGTGACGTCGCGAGGAGTCACACCCGTACCACCGACGGACACCACCAGATCGACACCGCCGATCACCGCGGTGTTGAGCGCATTGCGGATTTCCACCTCGTCGGAGGCCACCACAACTACACCGTCGACAACAAAACCGGCTTCGTTGAGCAGCTCGGTGACCAAAGGACCGCTGTGATCCTCCTCGTCACCGTGTGCAGTCCGATCGTCGACGATGATGACCAGTGCTCTACCCACCACCGCATGAGACTGTTCCATGGAAGCAACCGTATATGTGGCCGCAGAAATCGTCGTAGCCGTCCTCATCACTGCTCCGCCTGACCCAGTGTCACCTGCAACGTCTGCGGGTCTTTTCCGTCGGCGCCGACAAAGGTCAACGTGATCTTCTCCCCCGGCGCCTTGGAACGCACCGCAGCCACCAGCGCCCCCGCACCCGAAATCGGCCGGTCGTCGACCTTGGTCACGACAACGCCGTTGGGCAACCCGGCATTGGCCGCCGCCCCACCCCGGGTGATGTCGACGATCTTGGCGCCGTTGACGTCGGTGTCATTGCTGACCTGCACCCCCAGTGAGGCGTGTGAGGCCGAACCGGTGCTGATCAGCTGGTCGACGATGCGCTTGGCCTGATCCACCGGGATCGCGAACCCCAGGCCGATCGAGCCGGAGCGCGGGGTGTCCTGCCCACCACCGAGCGTTGCGATCGCCGAATTGACGCCGATGAGCTCTCCGTTCATGTTGACCAACGCGCCACCGGAGTTGCCCGGGTTGATCGCCGCGTCCGTCTGGATGGCGTCGAGCACCGTGTTCTGGTTCTTGGAGTCACCTGCCGTGGACACCGGCCGGTTCAGCGCGCTGACGATTCCGGTCGTGACCGTTCCTTCCAGCCCCAGCGGCGAGCCGACGGCCACCACTTCCTGGCCCACCCGCAGGTCGCTCGACGAGCCCAGGGTGATCGGGGTCAGGCCGGACACGTCTTTGGCGCGGATCACCGCAACATCGCTGGCCGGGTCGGACCCCACCACCGTGAACGGCACCGTGCGACCGTCGGAGAACGTCACCGTGGTGCTGACCGGGGCACCGGAAGGCGAACCCGGGCCGAGGGGAAGGCCCGGGTTCGCGTCGGTTCCGGCCGCCGAATCCGCGCCGGCCGCAGAGACCACATGAGCATTGGTGAGGATGAGCCCGTCCTCGGACAGGATGATGCCGGATCCCTCCTCGTGGGCCCGGCCGAAGTCGACCTCGAGTTTGACGACACTGGGCACCACCTTGACGGCGACCTGTTCGACCGTGCCCGCGGGCACATTCGCCGCGGGGACACCGGGAGCTGCTCCGGCCGCCGTGGTGAAGGTATTCACCGGGCGGTCGTCGGGATGCGCCAACAGGGCGACGCCGCCACCGATTCCCGCCGACACCACGGCAATTGTCAGTGCGCCTGCAAACAGCGCCACCCGGGAACGCTGCTGCGGCGCGACGGGCTGCGGGCGACCGGGCAGCGGTTGGGTGCCCTGGTAAGGATCGCCGGGGTAGGGATTGCCGCCGGCCGGCGGACGCGGACCGGGGTGCTGTCCGCGCTGCTGGGTCGCGTAGCGCCAGTCGTAGTTCTGTTGGTACCCCTGCTGCGGCTGATGACCGGGATACGACGGGCCGGCAGCCTCATACGGGTAGCGCCCCGACTGCTGCGGCTGGGCGGAGTACCGCGGGTACTGATTCGGGTCATGGGTAGGCCGACTGGTCATCGCGCTGTAGTCACCGTTCCTTCGGAAGTCGACCGCGACCAACGCTCAACCGGTCACGGCAGCAAGCTGTCGTCCTCTGCCATCTACCTTGCCCTTACCTACTGAGAATCGACTGAGACTACGCCCGGTTGTGATCGTGTCTTGACCTTATTTGTGACCGGCAGCACGGAATCCAAGGTGCTGAGGGAGTCCGAGGGCGGCACGTCGCCGTCGGCCTCGGGGTCCTGATAGATCGGTGCCCCCGGCCGACCGGGTAACAACACGAAGAAAGAGGTCCCCGGCGGCTGTCCACCCGGCACCGTGTCGTCGACCCGTAGGGCTCCCCCGTGTTTGAGGACCACCTGTTTGACGATGGCCAGCCCCAGACCGGAGCCGGGCATCGCCCGCGCGGCGGTGGCGCGGTAGAAGCGCTCGAACACCAGCTGCCGTTCCTGCAGCGGGATTCCCGGTCCGCGATCGGAGACGACGAGCTCGGCGTGGGACGGGTCCACCTGCTTCAACCGCAGGCCCACCCGGCCACCGGATGGACTCCACTTGGCGGCGTTGTCCAGCAGGTTGAGCACCGCGCGCGACAGCCCGGCGGCGTCACCGTAGACCTGCCACGGGGTGACGTCGATGTCGAACTCGATGTCGTTGCGGCGCCGTCGGACCCGTTCGAGGCTGCGGTCGACGACCTCGGTCAGTTCGACAGGTTCGTGGATCACGCCGCCGGCGTCGTCACGGGTCAGGTCCACAAGATCGCCCACCAGGGTGGACAGCTCCTCGATCTGCCCGATGACGTCGGCACGCAGGTCGTTCATCTCGGTTTCGGGGATGCTCGCCGCGCCCGGCCGGGTCGATGCCATCAACAGCTCGACGTTGGTGCGCAACGAGGTCAGCGGCGTGCGCAGTTCGTGGCCGGCATCGGTGACCAATCGGGCCTGGCGTTCCCGCGATTCGGTGAGGGCGCGCAGCATCATGTTGAACGCTTCGGTGAGCCGAGCGAGCTCATCACTACCGAACACCGGAATGGGCCGCAGATCATCGGTGCGCGCCACCCGTTCGGCGGCCTCGGTGAGTTTGGCCACCGGCCGCAGACCGGTCCTGATGACCGCCGCACCGGCGATGGCCGCAACCGCGACACCGACACCGCCCACGATCAGCAGCACCCAGCGCAGTTTCATCATCACCGCATCGGTGGGCGCCAGGCTCTTGGAGATCAGCAGGGTGCTGCCGTTGGGCAGATGGACCGCGAGCACCCGCTGGTCGGCTGCGGTGCGGCGGGACATGAACAGTTCCCCACTGATGACGGCCTTCTCGGCGGCGCCGATCGGCAGGGTCTGCCCTTCCTGGTTGGCGGTATAAATGGACCGGCCGGGGTTGATCAGCATGGCGTTGACGTCGGAGTACGCCGTACCTTCGATGGCCTTGCCGGGGTCTGACGCCAACGAGCCGCTGGCGATCAGCAGCTGGGCCCGGCTCTGGAGCTGATTGTCGATGTCGTCATAGAGCGCCGCGGACACCACCGCGTACACCGCGAAGGAAACCAGCACCACGACCATGGCCACCATCGACATGGCGAGCAACATGACGCGCCACCGCAGCGACAAGGACGTGGTGGTCCTGGACTCGCCGCTGCTGGGGCGCAACATCGACGTCACCGGCTACTTCTCAGGACGCCGATTTGACGGGCGCCGACTCGAACGGCGCCGGCTCGAGACCGGATGCCTCACGGCGGCGTCTCGCGCAGGACGTAACCCACCCCACGAACGGTGTGGATCAGCCGCGGCTCGCCTTCCGCTTCGGTCTTGCGACGCAGATAGCCGACGTACACCTCGAGTGCATTGCCCGAAGTGGGGAAATCGAATCCCCACACCTCTTCGAGGATGCGACTGCGGGTGAGCACCCGGCGCGGGTTGGCGATCAACATCTCCAGCAGAGCGAACTCGGTGCGGGTGAGGCTGATCTGTCGCTGCCCCCGGGTGACCTCGCGGGTCACCGGGTCCAGCGTCAGGTCGCCAAAGGAAAGCGCGACCGCTTCGGCTTTGTCCTCGGGGCCGGTGCGGCGCAGCAGCGCCCGCATCCGCGCCAGCAACTCCTCCAGCGCAAAGGGCTTCGGGAGGTAGTCATCAGCTCCGGCGTCCAGTCCGGCAACCCGCTCGGACACCGAATCACGCGCGGTGAGAACCAGAATGGGCAGGTCATCACCGGTGCTGCGGAGCTGGCGGCAGACCTCCAGCCCATCGAGCCGGGGCATCATCACATCGAGCACCACGGCATCCGGGCGCTCGCTGGAGATTGCGTTCAGGGCCTCAACACCGTCTTCGGCCAACGACACCGAATAACCGTTGAAGGACAGGGAGCGACGCAGCGACTCGCGCACCGCACGATCATCATCGACGACAAGAATGCGCACGGCCACCAGTGTTATCCCAATGTCTGAGGACAGTCTGAGAGGCGCTCCGGGGAACCCGGCAGAGAATTCGCGCGCCCCGTCTCAAGTCCCGGCCGGGTCAGCGCTTGTCGAGGTCGATGAGGCCGAGGCGGGCAGCCTTGAGCAACCTGCGCGGTACCTTGTGCTGGGCACCGGCAACGGTCACGTTGACCAATCCGGTGGCCTCGGCTTTCCACTGCGCGCGACGGCTACGGGTGTTCGCACGCGACATCCTGCGCTTGGGCACAGCCATGACGAGCATCTCCTTGCGTTGAGGTCCGCCGCGTGAAAAGAGCACAAGACAACGGCGACGATTGCAACAGAGGATAGCCGGTGATCGGCGTCGACTCCAAAACGCCGGCAACCACCTGCGGCGCAGGATGCCGGCGACGGCCGAGATCCGTGGTAGCCGGCGAGCGCCCACATCTTTGGCCGGTCGGCCAAAACCCTTGACTCGGTACCGAGAGTCCTGGGTAACCTACCGGTTGGTTGGCAACGGGAGGCTGTGTGACGGACGCGGTTCGAATCGGGAACTGTTCGGGTTTCTACGGTGATCGACGCTCGGCCATGCGCGAGATGCTCAGTGGCGGCGACCTGGACTACCTCACCGGTGACTACCTCGCCGAGCTGACGATGCTGATCCTGGGCCGCGACCGGATGAAAAATCCCGAGCGCGGCTACGCCTCGACATTCCTGGCCCAGCTCGAAGAGTGCCTCGGCCTCGCCGTGGACAACCAGGTGCGCATCGTCGCCAATTCCGGTGGCCTGAATCCGGCCGGACTGGCGGTCGCGGTGCGCGAGCTGGCGCAGCGGCTGGGAGTCGATGCCACCGTCGCCCATGTCGAAGGCGACGACCTGCTCCCCCGGGCCGCCGAACTCGGCCTCGGAGATCCGCTGACCGCCAACGCCTACCTGGGCGCCTGGGGCATCGTCGACTGCCTCGACAGCGGAGCCGACGTGGTGGTGACCGGCCGGGTCACCGACGCCTCCGTCATCGTCGGGCCGGCGGCGGCACACTTCGGTTGGGGCCGCAGCGATCACAACCGGCTGGCCGGCGCCGTCGTGGCCGGCCACGTCATCGAGTGTGGGGTCCAGGCCAGCGGCGGCAACTACGCGTTCTTCACCGAGGTGTCCGACCTGAGCCATCCCGGCTTCCCGCTGGCCGAGATCAACGCCGACGGCTCGTCGGTGATCACCAAACATCCCGGCACCGGCGGGCTGGTCAGCATCGACACCGTGACCGCGCAGCTGCTCTACGAGGTGACCGGCGCCCGCTACGCCAACCCCGATGTGACCGCCCGCCTGGATACGGTGCATCTCACCGACGACGGCCCCGACCGGGTACGGATCACCGGGGTCACCGGTGAGGCTCCGCCCCCGTCGTACAAGGTGTCACTCAACAGCATCGGCGGATTCCGCAACTCGACGACGTTCGTGTTGACCGGCCTCGACATCGACGCCAAAGCCGAACTGGTGCAACGGCAGCTCGACGCGGCACTGAAGGCCCGGCCCGCCGAAATGGAGTGGACCCTGGCGCGCACCGATCACCCCGACGCCGACACCGAGGAAACGGCCAGCGCGATGCTGCACTGTGTGGTCCGCGATCCCGATGCCGCCGTGGTGGGTCGTCGATTCTCCGGTGCCGCAGTCGAACTCGCGCTGGCCAGCTATCCGGGCTTCCACGTCACCGCCCCGCCCGGAGACGGGCAGGTGTACGGGGTGTTCACCGCCGGCTTTGTCGATGCCGCCGAGGTGCCTCACGTCGCGGTGCACGCCGACGGCACCCGCGTCGACATCGCTCCGGCCGCCGACACCCGGGTACTGGCACCCGTCGACGAGCCGGCGCTGCCGCCGCCACTGCCCGGCAGCCCCACCGAGCGCCGACCGCTGGGCGCCGTCGCCGGAGCACGCAGCGGCGACAAGGGCGGCTCCGCCAATGTCGGACTGTGGGTACGCACCGACGACCAATGGCGCTGGCTGGCACACCTGCTGACCGTCGAGAAGCTCACAGAGCTGCTGCCGGAGGTGGCCGGGCTGCCCGTCACCCGCCATCTACTGCCCCGCCTGCGGGCGGTGAACTTCGTCATCGACGGCCTACTCGGCCAAGGGGTCGCCTATCAGGCGCGCTTCGACCCCCAGGCCAAAGGCCTCGGTGAGTGGCTGCGCAGCCGCTACGTCGACATACCGAAGGAGTTCCTGGCTTGAGCATCTGGCACACCCCCGAGCGCGAGCAGCTACGCAAGACCGTCCGCGGTTTTGTCGACCGCGAGATCAGCCCGCACGTGGCGCAGTGGGAAAGCGACGGTGAACTGCCGCGCAGCCTGCACCGCAAGGCCGCCGCGGCCGGACTGCTGGGCGCCGGTTTCTCCGACGAGGTCGGCGGCGGCGGTGGTGACGCTGCCGACACGCTGATCATCTGCGAAGAGATGCACGAATCAGGCTGTCCCGGAGGCGTTTTTGCCTCGCTGTTCACCTGCGGCATCGCGGTACCGCACAT
This sequence comes from Mycobacterium sp., assembly GCF_049647605.1. Taxonomy (GTDB): domain Bacteria; phylum Actinomycetota; class Actinomycetes; order Mycobacteriales; family Mycobacteriaceae; genus Mycobacterium. Next base: position 7,746 of record NZ_JBARXZ010000171.1, read on the forward strand.
GGCCGCCTCCGGGGACCGGCAATTGATCGACACCTTTGTGCGCCCCACCCTGGCCGGGGAGAAGATCGGTGCGCTGGCCATCACCGAACCCGGCGGCGGCTCCGATGTCGGGCACCTGAGCACCACCGCGGTCAGGGACGGTGACGACTACCTGGTCAACGGCGCCAAGACCTACATCACCTCGGGCGTGCGGGCCGACTACGTCGTCACCGCGGTGCGCACCGGCGGCGGCCCAGGCGCGGCCGGGGTGTCGCTCCTGGTGGTCGAGAAGGGCACTCCCGGATTCGAGGTCAGCCGCAAGCTGGACAAGATGGGCTGGCGGTCCTCGGATACCGCCGAACTGTCCTACACCGATGTGCGGGTACCGGCCGCCAACCTGGTCGGACCCGAGGACTCCGGCTTTCTGCAGATCGCCGGCGCCTTCGTCTCCGAACGTATCGGCCTGGCCGCCCAGGCATATTCGAGCGCCCAGCGCTGCCTCGACCTCAGCGTTGCGTGGTGCCGCGATCGCGAGACCTTCGGCCGCCCGCTGATCTCCCGGCAATCGATACAGAACACGCTGGCCGAGATGGCGCGCCGTGTCGATGTCGCCAGGGTGTACTCCCGTCACGTCGTGGAACAACAGCTCGGCGGGACCACCGACCTGATCGCCGAAGTGTGCTTTGCCAAGAACACCGCAGTGGAAGCCGGTGAATGGGTGGCCCACCAGGCCGTACAGCTGTTCGGCGGGATGGGTTACATGGCCGAATCCGAAGTCGAACGCCAGTACCGTGACATGCGAATCCTCGGAATCGGCGGTGGAACCACCGAAATCCTCACCAGCCTGGCCGCCAAGACACTTGGATATAAGTCGTGACAGTCCTTCGGTCCGCCCTGGACCCCACCTCGCCGGCGTTCACCGACGCCGCCGGCGCCATGGCCACCAAGCTCGCCGAGCTGGACACCGAATTGGCCAAGGCGTTGGCCGGCGGCGGCCCCAAGTATGTCCAGCGCCATCACGATCGCGGCAAGCTGACACCGCGGGAACGCATCGAGCTGCTGGTCGACGAGGACTCGCCGTTCCTGGAACTGTGCCCGCTTGCCGGGTACGGCAGTAGCTACCAGGTGGGCGCCAGCCTGGTGGTCGGCATCGGCGTCGTCGAAGACGTCGAATGTGTGATCGTCGCCAACGACCCCACCGTCAAGGGCGGCACCAGCAACCCGTGGACCATCCGGAAGTTGTTCCGGGCCAACCAGATCGCGCTGGAGAACCGGCTTCCGATGATCTCGCTGGTGGAATCCGGCGGCGCTGACCTGACCACCCAGAAGGACATCTTCATCCCCGGCGGCCGACAGTTCCGGGACTTGACCCGCCTGTCCGCCGCCGGAATCCCGACGATTGCACTGGTATTCGGCAACTCCACGGCCGGCGGCGCCTACATCCCCGGCATGTCCGACCACGTGGTCATGATCAAGGAGCGGTCCAAGGTATTCCTGGCCGGTCCCCCGCTGGTCAAGATGGCCACCGGCGAGGAGTCCGATGACGAATCCCTCGGCGGCGCCCAGATGCACGCCCGCACCTCGGGTCTGGCCGACCATCTGGCCGTCGACGAGCCCGATGCGTTGCGGATCGGGCGCCGGATCGTGGCGCGGCTGAACTGGCGCAAACAGGGACCCGGACCCGGGCCCACCACCGAACCGCTGTTGCCCGCCGACGAACTGCTCGGCATCGTGCCGGCGGATCTGCGAATTCCGTTCGATCCGCGCGACGTGATCGCCCGGGTGGTCGACGGGTCGGATTTCGACGAGTTCAAACCGCTCTACGGCGGGTCACTGGTCACCGGCTGGGCCCGCGTGCACGGCTACCCGATCGGCATCCTGGCCAACGCCCGCGGCGTGTTGTTCAGCGAGGAGTCACAGAAGGCCACCCAGTTCATCCAGCTGGCCAACCGCTCCGACACTCCACTGCTGTTCCTGCACAACACCACCGGCTACATGGTGGGCAAGGCCTACGAGGAAGGCGGGATGATCAAACACGGCTCGATGATGATCAACGCCGTGTCCAACTCGACGGTGCCGCACATCTCGTTGTTGATCGGCGCGTCCTACGGCGCCGGGCACTACGGCATGTGCGGACGTGCCTACGATCCTCGGTTCCTGTTCGCCTGGCCCAGCGCCAAATCTGCGGTGATGGGCGGCGCCCAGCTCTCGGGTGTGCTGTCGATCGTGAACCGTGCCGCCGCCCAGGCACGCGGCCAGGACTACGACGAGGCCGCCGACGCCGCGATGCGGGCGGCGGTCGAAGGCCAGATCGAAGCCGAGTCGCTGCCGATGGTGCTGTCCGGGATGCTCTACGACGACGGGGTGATCGATCCTCGCGACACCCGCACCGTACTGGGAATGTGTCTGTCTGCCATCGCGAATGGCCCGATCGAGGGGACGTCGAACTTCGGCGTCTTCAGAATGTAGAGGGCTTGCGATGAGCGATTGCGCGAAGAGACGACACATGGTGATCACGAAGGTTCTGGTGGCCAACCGCGGTGAGATCGCGCGGCGGGTGTTTGCCACGTGTCGCCGGCTGGGGCTGGCGACGGTGGCCGTGTACACCGATCCCGACGCCGGCGCTCCGCATGTCGCCGAAGCCGACGTCCGGGTGCGGCTACCTCAGGTCAAGAGCTATCTCGATGCCGAAGCCATCATCGCCGCGGCCGTCGCATCCGGTGCTGACGCCATCCACCCCGGCTACGGCTTTCTCTCCGAGAACGCCGATTTCGCGGAGGCGGTGCTGGCGGCGGGGCTCACCTGGATCGGCCCGCCGGTGGCTGCGGTGCGAGCCATGGGCTCCAAGATCGAGGCCAAGAAGTTGATGGCCGCCGCCGGCGTGCCGGTTCTCGACGAGCTCCACCCGGACACGGTGACCGAGCAGCAGCTGCCCGTGCTGGTCAAAGCCTCCGCAGGTGGCGGCGGCCGGGGGATGCGGGTGGTCACCTCACTGGCAGACCTGCCCGCCGAAGTGGCCGCCGCCCAGCGAGAAGCGCAGTCGGCGTTCGGTGACCCGACGGTGTTCTGTGAGCGGTACCTACCGTCCGGGCACCACGTCGAAGTCCAGGTGATGGCCGACCGGCACGGCACCGTGTGGGCCATCGGGGAACGCGAGTGCTCCATCCAGCGCCGGCACCAGAAGATCATCGAAGAGGCGCCGTCCCCGCTGGTACAGCGGACTCCGGGGATGCGGGGCAGACTGTTCGACGCCGCCCGCACCGCGGCGGCCAGCATCGGCTACACCGGAGCCGGGACCGTCGAATTCTTGGCCGACGACGCAGGCGAGTTCTACTTCCTGGAGATGAACACCCGCCTGCAGGTCGAACATCCCGTCACCGAAGCCACCACCGGTCTCGACCTGGTGGAGCTGCAGATCCACGTCGCCACCGGCGGCGCCCTGGATCCGGAACCACCTGTGAGCAGGGGACATTCGATCGAGGCCCGGCTCTACGCCGAGGATCCGGCCAACGGCTGGCTGCCCCAATCGGGCACCGTCCACCGGTTCGACGTCCCGTCCGGGGTGCGAGTGGACTCCGGGGTGGTCGACGGCTCTGTCGTGTCGATCCACTACGACCCGATGCTGGCCAAACTCATCTCCTACGCCCCGACCCGGGAGCAGGCCGCCCGGGTGTTGGCTGCCGCACTGGCCAGAACCCGGCTGCACGGCGTGCAGACCAATCGCGATCTGCTGGTCAACGTCCTGCGGCATCGGGCCTTCCTCGACGGGGCCACCGACACCGCATTTTTCGACACCCACGGGCTGCCCGAACTGGCCGCACCGTTGCTCGACAGCCGTGCGGTGCGGTACTCCGCCGTGGCCGCCGCGCTGGCGGATGCAGCCGGTAACCGGGCACGAGCCGGTGTGCTCGCGGCGGTGCCGAGCGGTTGGCGCAATGTGGTTTCCGGTGATCACGTCAAGACCTACCGCAGCGCACACGGGCAGGAACAGGTCGAGTATCGCACCACGCGCGGAGTCACCGTCGTGCCCGCGGACCCCGGGATCGAGGTGCGGTCGGTGACACCGGATCAGGTGGTGCTCTCCCACCACGGTGTCGAGATCCCGTTTGCGCTTGCGCGTTACGGCTCGGACATCTTCGTGGACTCTGCTCTGGGAGCCGTTCATCTGGTGGCGCTGGCCAGGTTCGTGGAACCGGGATCGGAGATCGACAAGGGCTCGCTGGTGGCACCGATGCCCGGCCTGGTGACCAGGGTCGGTGCCGAACCCGGCACCGCTGTCACCAAGGGCCAACCCCTGGTATGGCTGGAGGCGATGAAGATGGAGCACACCATCGTCGCCCCGGCCGACGGCGTCCTGACCGAATTCCAGGTGCAAGCCGGCGATCAGGTCGAAGTGGGCCACGTACTCGCACTCGTGACAATACAAGGAGAACAATGACAGGTCTCGTGGAGGGTTTCATCGAAGGCCCGGAACGACAGGCACTGCGTAAGTCGGTGGCCGCGTTCACCGCGGGCTACGGCCAGGATTACTACCTGGCGAAGGCGCGTGCCGGCGAGCACACCGTCGAACTATGGCGCGAGGCAGGCAAACTCGGCTTCATCGGGGTGAACCTGCCGCTGGAGTACGGTGGCGGCGGCGCGGGCATGTACGAGTTGTCGCTGGTGATGGAGGAGATGTCCGCCGGTGGTTCGGCACTGCTGATGATGGTGGTCTCCCCCGCCATCAACGGCACCATCATCGCCAAGTTCGGCACCGACGAGCAGAAGCAGCGCTGGCTGCCGGGGATCGCCGACGGCTCGATCACCATGGCCTTTGCCATCACCGAGCCCGACGCCGGATCGAACTCGCACAAGATCACCACCACCGCCCGCCGCGACGGCAGCGACTGGATCCTGAGCGGGCAGAAGGTCTACATCTCCGGTGTCGACCAGGCGCAGGCCGTGCTGGTCGTCGGCCGTACCGAAGAAGCCAAGACCGGCAACCTCAAACCCGCCCTCTTCGTCGTGCCCATCGACACTCCGGGGTTGAGCTACACCAAGATTCCGATGGAGATCGTCAGCCCCGAGTTCCAGTTCCAGCTGTTCCTCGACGAGGTGCGCCTGCCCGCCGACGCGCTCGTCGGCGCCGAGGACGCCGCGCTGGCCCAACTGTTCGCCGGGCTGAACCCGGAGCGGATCATGGGTGCGGCCAGCGCAGTTGGCATGGGGCGGTTCGCGATCGACAAGGCAGCCCAGTACGTCAAGACCCGGCAGGTGTGGAAGACACCGATCGGCGCGCATCAGGGGATTTCACATCCGTTGGCACAGAACCACATCGAAGTGGAGCTGGCGAAACTGATGATGCAGAAGGCAGCCACGCTGTATGACAGCGGTGATGACGTCGGGGCCGCCGAAGCGGCCAACATGGCCAAGTACGCCGCCGGCGAGGCCTCGGTGCGGGCCGTCGACCAGGCGGTGCAGTCGCTCGGCGGCAACGGGCTCACCAAGGAATACGGGGTCGCCTCGATCCTCACGGCATCGCGGCTGGCCCGGATCGCACCGGTGAGCCGCGAGATGATCCTCAACTTCGTGGCGCAAACCTCCCTCGGCCTGCCCCGGTCGTACTGATGGACCGGCTGGTCGAGTATCGAACCGAGGGCCCGGCCGCATACCTGACGCTGGATTCGCCGCACAACCGCAACGCGTTGTCCAGCACGCTGGTCGACCCGCTTCATCAAGGGTTGCGGGGGGCGGCCGCC
>NZ_JBARXZ010000172.1:0-2044 GCF_049647605.1 Mycobacterium sp.
GTTGAGGTCACCGCGCAGCACGTCGGTCGGCGACGGGCTCGGGCTGACGGTCTCGAACGTGAGCGCCGACGTGTGCGGGACGAGCTGGACGGTCATGCGATCTCCTCGTGACGGATCCCGGCGAACAGGTCGTCCTCGGGGAGCGTGGTGGGCACGCGCGAGTGGGCGAGCTCGAACTCCTCGACAGGCCAGACCTCGGCCTCGAGGTCGCGTGGCGTGCCGAAGAAGAACCCGTCCGGGTCGATCTGGGTCTCGTGCGCGATGAGCGCGCGATCCCGGCGGTCGAAGTAGTCGGCGCAGTGCACCGCGGTCGTCGCCTGACGCTCGACGATCTCGCGCGCTGCCCGCGTCTCGACCCACTCGCCGAACGGCGACTCGAGGCCCGCGTCGGCCATGGCCTCGTGGACCGTGCGGATCCGCTTCATCGAGAAGTCGTGGTTGTAGTACAGCTTCGACGGGGCCCACGGCTCACCGTGGCCGCGGTAGCGCTCGGCGTCACCTGCCGCGTGGTACGCCTCGAAAGCGACGCGGTGGCACATGACGTGGTCAGGGTGGGGGTAGCCGCCGGACGGGTCGTACGTCGTCATGACGTGCGGACGGAAGTCGCGGACGATCTCGACGAGCGGCGCCGACGCCTCCTCGAGCGGGACGAGCGCGAAGCACCCCTCGGGGAGCGGCGGGAGCGGGTCACCCTCGGGCAGGCCCGAGTCGACGAATCCGAGCCAACGGTGCTGGACACCGAGCGCCTCGGCGGCCGCCGCCATCTCGACGCGCCGGATCGCAGCCATCTCCTCGATCGTCGACGGCGCGAGCGTGCAGCTCGGGTTGAGGATCGAGCCACGCTCGCCTCCGGTGCACGAGACGACGAGGACCTCGACCCCCTCGGCCGCGTAGCGGGCCATCGTCGCCGCGCCCTTGCTCGACTCGTCGTCGGGGTGCGCGTGCACCGCCAGCAGGCGCAACGGAGTCGAGGACATAAGCCACTTCCCTTCGAGGTGAGAGACAATGATTCTATGTCCGAGACCTCGCCCAGCGGCCCGTCGACAGATCCGGCTCCCGACCCGCTCGCCGAGCGGTACGGCACCGTCGCTCCCGACGCGCGTGCGCGCCGCCTGCGCGTCGCCGCCCTGTGGACGGTCGGCATCGTCGGCACGGTCGCCGCCGCATGGAGCGGCTGGAGCATGGTCGCGAGCGAGAAGTTCACGACGCAGGACGTCGGCTTCGCCGTCCAGGGCCCCGAGGCCGTGACCGTGACCTTCAACGTCACCAAGGACGCCGATCTGACGCTCGACTGCCGTCTCGTCGCGCTCAACACGGCATACGGCCAGGTCGGCTTCCGTGACGTGACGATCGGCCCGGGCACCTCCGAGCGCGAGACGTTCACCGTCGAGGTACGCACGTCCGAGCTCGCGACGACCGGCATGGTCGAGAGCTGCACCGCGCGCTAGCACCCTCGCGCGGGCGGGAGTCTCGCGCCAGGCACGAAGCACCGGCTATGCTGAGTGTTTCGACCGCTGTCCTCGACCTCGCGCGCCTGCGCGAATGAGATCCGGGCACAGCACATCTGGCGCACGGTGACTGACCGTGCGCCTACTTCTTTACTGACGGAAGGAGCGATCGTGGCCGAGACCACCGCCGCCACGTGGCTGACCCAGGAGGCCTACGACCGGCTGAAGGCCGAGTACGAGCACCTCACCGGGCCTGGCCGCACCGAGATCGCGACGAGGATCGCCCAGGCGCGCGACGAGGGCGACCTGAAGGAGAACTCCGGCTACCACGCCGCCCGCGAGGAGCAGGCGAAGCAGGAGGCACGCATCCGCGAGCTCAAGGCGAAGCTCGAGAACGCCCAGATCGGCACCCCGCCGGACGACGGCGTCGTCGAGCCGGGCATGCTCGTCCTCGCCGAGGTCGCGGGTGACGACATCGAGTTCCTCCTCGGCTCGCGCGAGATCGCCGGCACGACCGACATCGCCGTGTACTCGGACAAGTCCCCGCTCGGCGCCGCGATCAACGGCCGCGCCGTCGGTGACACGGTCTCGTACAA
>NZ_JBARXZ010000173.1:0-4432 GCF_049647605.1 Mycobacterium sp.
CCGCGGTCGTCGGCGCGGCGCAGCAACCGGCCCGCGCCCTGGGCCAGCAGCAGCGCGGCGTGGCTGGCCGCCACCGCCATGAAACCGTTTCCGCCGCGCGCCCCGATGGCCCGCTGGCGCGCCGTCAGCAACGGATCGTCGGGGCGGGGGAACGGGATCCGGTCGATGAGCACCAGCGACAGCGACGGGCCGGGCACGTCGACGCCCTGCCACAGCGACAGCGTGCCGAACAGCGAGGTGGCCGGATCGGCGGAGAACTTCTCCACCAGGGCGGCGGTGCCATCTTCGCCCTGGCACAGCACCGGCGTGTCCAGCCGGTCCCGCATCGCCTCGGCGGTGGCCCGCGCCGCCCGCATCGACGAGAACAGTCCGAGCGTGCGCCCACCCAGCGCCGAGATCAGTTCGGCGATCTCGGTGAGCTGTTCGGCCGAGCCCACTCCGTCACGGCCCGGCGGCGGAAGATGTTTGGCGATGTACAGAATGCCGGCCTTGGCATGCTGGAACGGCGAACCGACGTCCATGCCGCGCCATTTCGGTGCCTCGTCGCCGGACAGTCCCCATGCACCCGCCATGGCCTGGAAGTTCCCGCCGACGGTCAGCGTCGCCGATGTCAGCACTGCCGTCGCGCGGGCGAACAACCGGGTGCGCAGCAGCCCCGAGACCGTCAGCGGCGCCACCCGCAGAATTGTTCGGACCGAGCCCCGATTCTCCTCCCGGTCCAGCCACACGATGTCCAGCCGCTCGGTCAGCGGCGGCTCGAACGAACTCAGGACGCGGGTCGCGGTGTCGGCGATCTCGGAGAGTGCGGCAATGGCCTCGGTGCGGGCGGCGGCCGCCTGCGGATCCCGCGGTGCCGGGTCGATCGACTGACGGGCCGCGCTGGCGGCATCACGCAGTGACGTGATGTAGGTGGCGAGTTCCTCGTCGAGGTGGTCGATGCGGCCCGGTTCGGTGTCGTGGATCGCCGAGGCGAACACCGCCGAGGTGGCCTCGAGCCGGGAAGTGAGCTCAGGACCCACCAGCCGGGCGGCCCGCCGGGTCGCCGCACCGAGCATCGCCGCGGACAGCTCACCGGTGGCCACCGCCGTCACCCGGTCCACCAGCTCGTGCGCCTCGTCGACGATCAGCAGCTCATGTTCGGGCAGCACCGCCGCATCGGCGATGGCGTCGATCGCCAGCAGGGCGTGATTGGTCACCACCACGTCGGCCAATCCGGCTTTGCCCCGGGCTTTTTCGGAGAAACACTCGGTGCCGAATGGGCAACGCGACACCCCGATGCATTCCCGTGCCGATACACTCACCTGTGCCCAGGCCCGATCGGGCACCCCCGGTTTCACCTCGTCGCGATCACCGGTGCGGGTCTGCTCGGACCACTCGGTCAGCCGCGCCACATCGCGGCCCAATGCCGAGGCCGCCATCGGCTCGAACAGCAACTCCTGCGGCGGGGCGTCCGCCTCGGCGGTGTCGTGATTGTGAACCTTGTTCAGGCACAAGTAGTTCGAGCGACCCTTCAGTAGGGCGAAGGTCGGTTCTCGGGGCAGGGTCTCGGCCAGTGCGGCACTCAGGCGCGGCAGATCGCGGTCGACGAGCTGGCGTTGCAGCGCGATCGTCGCGGTGGAGACCACCACCGGACCCCGGTCGTCGGCGGCCTTGGCCAATGCGGGCACCAGATATGCCAACGATTTACCGGTACCGGTGCCCGCCTGCACGGCCAGGTGCTCGCCGATGTCGAAGGCTCGGGACACCGCCTCGGCCATCTCCACCTGGCCGGGGCGTTCGGCGCCCCCGAGCGCGGTGACCGCCAGCGCCAACAGCTCGGTCACATCATCCTTGGTGCTCAGGAAGCGACCACCCGGGTGGGAATGACAGCTTCGCCCGCGGACAGCTTCAGGCCCTCCCACGGCACGCTGGTCAGCCCGGAGGCGACGAGGGCCCGCGCGGCGGCCAGATCGGTGGACGCCACCACCTGGCCGGCGCGCACCAGCGGAACGGTCAGCAACCTTCCGCCCGCGGCGTCGGGCGGTGGGGTGTCGGTGGTGAAGACGACTTCCTCGGTGATGGTGCCGGACGGGCGTGCGGTCCGGACCGCACGTTTGCGGCCGCCGTGGGATTCCTTGTGGCTGCTGCGTTTCTGCACCGGAAGCCCGTCGACCTCGACCAGCTTGTAGACCATGCCCGCGGTCGGCGCCCCGGAGCCGGTCACCAGCGATGTGCCCACCCCATAGCTGTCGACGGATTCGGCGCGCAGCGCGGCGATCGAATACTCGTCGAGATCGCCGGAGAGCACGATCTTGGTGGTGGTGGCGCCGAGGGCGTCGAGTTGCATCCGGGCCTGGCGGGCCAGCACGCCGAGGTCGCCGGAGTCGATGCGGATCGCACCCAACCCGGTGCCCGCCGCGGCGATGGCGTTCTTGATCCCCATCGTCACGTCGTAGGTGTCCACCAGCAAGGTGGTGCCGACACCGAGAGCGTCGACCTGGGCGCGGAAGGCGGCCGGTTCGTCGGGACCGTCGGCGGTGGTGTGCAGCATCGTGAAGGCATGGGCGCTGGTGCCCAGGGCTGGGACGCCGTATTCGCGCTGCGCCGCAAGATTCGACGAGCCGTGGAATCCGGCCACGTAGGCGGCGCGGGCCGCGGCCACCGCGGCACGTTCGTGGGTGCGCCGCGAACCCATCTCGATCAGGGTGCGTCCGGCCGCGGCGCTGACCATACGGGCCGCCGCCGAGGCGATGGCGGTGTCGTGGTTGTAGATCGACAGGGCCAGCGTCTCGAAGAGCACACATTCGGCGAACGTGCCGTGCACCGAGAGCACCGGCGAACCGGGGAAGTACAACTCGCCCTCGGCGTAGCCGTCGATGTCGCCGGTGAAGCGGAAGTCGCGCAGGAACGCCACCGTGTCGGGGTCCAGGAACTCCGACACCATCTCCAGTGCGTAATCGTCGAAAGTGAACTGCGTCAACGCATCCAGGAAGCGTCCGGTGCCGGCAACCACCCCGTAGCGCCGGCCGGCCGGAAGTCGGCGGGCAAAGAGCTCGAAGGTCGTCCGGCGCTGCCACGTGCCGTCGCGCAGGGCCGCGGACAACATCGTCAGCTCGTACTTGTCGGTCAGCAGTGCCACCGTCACGGCCTCAACGCTAACGCGCGCTGGCACGTCGGCGTCCGCAAGGTGCCTCGATCGTGTCGACGCAGGCCTGTTAGCGTCGCGTTTCGGTCTCGGTATCCTGGTAGCCATGGCTGCGCCAGCATCGACCAAACCGGGGGCTGCCGGGCAACAACATGGCGATACCGTCGAGTCCACCGAACGTCCGTGGGTGACCATCGTCTGGGACGATCCAGTCAACCTGATGAACTACGTCACCTACATTCTGCAGAAGATATTCGGCTACTCCGAGCCAAAGGCCACCGAGCTGATGCTGCAAGTGCACAACGAAGGCAAGGCCGTCGTGTCGTCGGGCCCGCGGGAGTCGATGGAAGTCGACGTCTCCAAACTCCACGCTGCCGGCCTGTGGGCCACCATGCAGCAGGACCGCTGAGCGCCGGTGCGCAGATGGAAGCGGGTCGAGACCGCTGCGGGGCCCAAATTCAGGTCAGCGCTGGATCCTCACGAGGCCGCGCTGTTGCACAACATGGTGACGTCGCTGACGGGCATGCTCGAGGAGCGGGAATCGTCGTCACCCAGTGACGAACTGGAACAGCTCACCGGGATGCGGACCGGGCATTCCGTGGCGCCCGAGGATGCCACCCTCGGCCGGTTGCTACCGGATTTCTTCCGGCCGCAGAATGACCACCCTGCCGGGTCGGCCGCTGCGGAGAGCCTCAACAGTGCGCTGCGCAGCCTGCACGAGCCCGAGATCATCGACGCCAAACGTCAAGCCGCGCAACGATTGTTGGATACCTGCCCGGAGGGCGGCGGTCGTCTCGAACTGTCCGAGGACGACGCGGGCGCCTGGGTCGCAGCCGTCAACGACGTCCGGCTGGCGTTGGGCACCATGCTCGACATCGGTGCCGGCGGGGCCGACGCGCTGCCACCGGAGCATCCGATGGCCGGGCACCTCGACGTCTATCAATGGCTGACCGTGCTGCAGGAGTACCTGGTGCTGTGCTTGATGGGGAAGTCGACCCGATGAGAGGTTCGATCACCGACGTCGCCGGCATCCTGGTGGGCAATCACCACTGCCTGGATCCGGATGCCACGCTGGGTTCCGGATGGGCGGCCGGCAGCACCGTGATCGTCGCACCGCCCGGCACCGTCGGAGCGGTCGACGTGCGTGGCGGTGCGCCCGGGAGCCGGGAGACCGACCTGCTCGACCCGGCAAACAGCGTGCGCTACGTCGACGCCGTCGTTCTCACCGGTGGCAGCGCGTACGGCCTGGCTGCCGCCGACGGGGTCATGACATGGCTTGAAGAGCAGGGCCGCGGGGTGGCGATGGAC
>NZ_JBARXZ010000174.1:0-26989 GCF_049647605.1 Mycobacterium sp.
GTGAACGGTTGCGCGACCCGAGCCGGCGGCCGCTGATCGTGGTGATCACCGACGGGCGCGCCACCGCCGGACCCGACGCCGTCGGCCGCTCCCACCGGGCCGCCGGGATCCTGGCCGCCCAGGGCGCCGGCTGCATCGTCGTGGACTGCGAGAGTGGCCGGATGCGTTTGGGTTTGGCACGTACCCTGGCCGGATACCTGGGAGCCGAGCATGTGGCGCTGGCCCAGCTCAACGCCGAGGCACTGACCGACATCGTGCACGGTGCAACGCGAGACGGAGCAGCCTGATGCCACAGGGTCAGCCACTGGAGGTCCCCGACGACCGCCTCACCACCCGCCAGCGCCGTAATCGTCCGCTGCTGATGGTGCACACCGGAGACGGCAAGGGTAAGTCGACCGCCGCATTCGGCCTGGCGCTGCGCGGCTGGAATCAGGGCTTCCGGATCGGGGTCTTCCAGTTCGTCAAGTCCGCAAAATGGCGGATCGGCGAGCAGACCGTGCTGGAGCGTCTCGGCGCCCTGCACACCGAGACCGGCGAAGGCGGGCCGGTCGAATGGCACAAGATGGGATCAGGGTGGTCCTGGACCCGCAAACCCGGCAGCGAGGAGGATCACGCCACCGCCGCCGCCGAGGGCTGGATCGAGATCAAGAAACGGCTGGCCGAGCAGACCCACGACCTCTACGTGCTCGACGAGTTCACCTACCCGATCAATTGGGGCTGGGTCGACATCGATGACGTGGTGCAGACACTCGCGGAGCGCCCGGGCCGCCAGCACGTGGTGATCACCGGTCGCCGTGCCGACCCCAAGCTGATCGAGATCGCCGACCTCGTCACCGACATGGGCAAGGTGAAGCACCCGATGGACGCGGGCCAGAAGGGTCAGCGAGGTATCGAATGGTGAGACCGGTGCTGCCCCGATTTGTGGTGGGCGCACCGGCTTCCGGCCACGGGAAGACCACCGTCGCCACCGGCCTGATGGCGGCACTGGCCGCCCGGGGGCTGGCGGTCAGCGGACACAAGGTCGGGCCGGATTACATCGACCCCGGCTACCACGCCATGGCCACCGGCCGGCCCGGCCGCAACCTCGACCCCTTCATGGTGGGCGAACACCGGATCGCACCGCTGCTACTGCACGGCGCCGCAACCGCCGACGTAGCAGTCATCGAAGGTGTCATGGGGTTGTTCGATGGGCGCCTCGGCACCCCCGGCGAATCGTCGACCGCCCATGTCGCCGCGCTCACGTCGTCACCGGTGATCCTGGTCGTAGACATCTCCCACGCTTCGCGGACCCACGCCGCCGTGATCTCGGGTCTGGCCCACTTCGATGCGGGTGTACAGATCGCCGGCGTCATCCTGAACAAGGCCCGCACCGACCGCCACGCCGATGAAGTCCGTAACGCGCTGGCCGGCAGCGGAATTGCGGTGCTCGGTGTCCTGCCGCGGGATGTCGGTGTCGAGATGCCGTCACGTCACCTCGGTTTGGTGCCCGCCGCCGAGCGCGCCGAATCGGCGACCACCTTGAGCCGGCTGCGCGAGGTCATCGAGCAGCATGTCGATCTGGACGCGGTTCTCGAGATCGCCCATCGGGCACCTGCATTGGACGGTGAACCCTGGGATCCCAGCACCGAGGTGTCGGCACCTGCCGGGCGCCGGCCGGTGGTGGCGCTGGCCGGCGGCCGGGCCTTCACGTTTCGGTACGCCGAAACCGAGGAGCTGTTGGCGGCCGCGGGGTGTGAGGTGGTGGAATTCGATCCGCTCACCGACGCGGCACTGCCGGCCGGGACTGCGGCCATCTACCTCGGCGGTGGATTCCCCGAGGTCCACGCCGGAGACCTGGCGGGTAACACGGCGCTGATCGCCGAGCTGCGCAAGGCCATCACGGCCGGGGTGCCCACGGTCGCGGAATGCGCCGGCCTGACGTATCTGTGCCGCACGCTGGAGGACATCCCGGCAGTCGGTGCCGTCGCCGCGACCGCCGCGATGACCCCGCGGCTGACGCTGGGCTATCGGACCGCCACCTCCACCGGCGACTCCCTGCTGGGCAGAGCCGGTGAGCAGGTCACCGGACACGAGTTCCACCGCACCCGGGTCACTCCCCCGTCGCCCGGTCCCGGCGATGGAACAGTCAGTGCCGCATGGGATCTGCCTGCCGGTCCGGAGGGGTATGCGGGGCCGGCCCTGCATGCGTCCTACCTGCACATCCATTGGGCCGGCCACCCACAGCTGGCCCAGCGATTTGCCGACGCCGCGCACGCCTACGCCACCGGCGGGCCGCACCGCGACACCCTGCGCCACCACGGGGACGCCGAGCTCGAAGCGGGTTTGCTGGACTTTGCGGTCAATGTCCATCCCGGTCCCCGTCCGGGCTGGCTCGACGACGCCCTGCACCGGGCAGTCGACGATGCGGGCGCCTACCCGGATATCACCGCGGCCCGAACGGCCCTGGCCGCGCGTCACGCCCGGCCCCGAGAAGAGGTGCTGCCCACCGCCGGTGCGGCCGAGGCGTTTTTCCTTGTCGCCGGACTTCGCCGGTGGCGGCATCCGGTGGTGGTGCACCCCCAGTTCACCGAACCCCAGGTGGCGCTCGAACAAGCCGGATACACCGTCACCACGGTGTGTTGTGATGCCGCCGACGATTTTGCGCTGCACCCCGACGCGGTGCCTGCCGACGCCGATCTTGTGATCGTCGGCAATCCCACCAATCCCACCGGGGTGCTGCACCCATCGCAGGCCATCCGCACGCTGCTGCGACCGGGGCGCGTCGTCCTGGTCGACGAGGCCTTCATGGACGCGGTTCCCGGCGAACCGGAGAGCCTGTCGCAGGATCGCCTGCCCGGTCTGCTGGTGACCCGCAGTCTCACCAAACACTGGTCGATACCCGGGATCCGGGCCGGTTACCTGCTCGGTGACCCCGCATTGATCGCCGAAGCCGCGCACCGCCAGGTGCCCTGGTCGGTGTCGACACCCGCCATCGCCGCCATACTCGCCTGCTCGGATGACCGGGCCCGGGACGAAGGCGACCTCCGCGCCGACGAGCTGCGGACCTGGCGAACCCAGCTCTGTGATGCATTGACACAGCGTGGCATTCGGGTGGTTCCCGGTCCGGCGCCGTTTGTGCTGGCCCAGGTCGGCGCCGGCGCCCACGCCGCCCTGCGGGCCGAAGGGATCGCGGTGCGCCGCGCCGACACCTTCCCCGGCCTCGACGACAGTTGGGTGCGCATCGCGGCCCGCGATGACGTGGTGACCGCCCACCTGGTGACGGCGCTGGATCGAGTGCTCCCGCCGCCGGCGCCGCGCCCAGCTCTGTCCCAATCGACCGCCGATGCCCTACGCTGAAGCACTTGGCCCCCGTAAAAGCCGGTGTGAGTCCGGCGCACTCGCGACACTGTTACGCCCGGAACTCAGCGGCGAAGCCAGAACCCAAGGGCCGGTAGACAATCCGTTGAACAGGGAAACCCGAATCCCTGCAGGAGGACCCATGGCACCCGCCGAACCCACAGCTGTGCATCCCGTCGACCGCCCGGTGGCCCCGCCACCGGCCGATCTTGTCACTGCGGCACGGGCCCGGTTGAGTGGCCTGGCGACGCCACCCGGCGCGTTGGGCCACATGGGTGAGCTGGGCGTGTGGCTGGCCGCCACCCAGGGCCAGGTGCCGCCGCGGCAACTCACCAGCGTGCGGTTGGTCATCTTTGCCGGCGATCACGGCGTCGCCGACCACGGTGTCTCGGCTTTCCCGTCGTCCATCACCGCCGCCACCGTGCGCGCGGCACTGGCCGGCAAGCTGGGCGTCAGCGCTCTGGCCGCAGCGCACGGTGTTGCGGTCCGGGTGCTCGACATCAGCGTCGACGACGATTTTGCAGACCTTCCCGCGGACACCCGGAATGCTCTGCAGGCCTTCAAGATTTGCCGTTCCAGCGGACCGATTCACCTCCAGGACGCGCTGACCGGTCCACAGGTGCATGCGGCGCTGTCCGCCGGTGCCGAGGTGGCGCATCAGGAGATCGCCGCCGGCGCCCAGTTACTGATCAGCGGGGACCTCGGGATCGGCAACACCACACCAGCCGCGGCCATGGTCGCGGCCGGGCTCGGGTTGCCCGCCGCGGAGGTCGTGGGCCGCGGTAGCGGTGTCGACGACAACACGCTGCAACACAAGACCACCGTGATCGAAACCGCACTGGCGCGCGCCGGCGACCGCGCCACCGATCCCGTGGAGACACTGGCCGCGCTCGGCAGCGCCGATCTGGCCGTATCGACGGGATACCTTGCCGCCGCGGCACGTTCCGGTGTTCCAGTGCTGCTCGACGGACTGATGGCCGTCGCGTGTGCGCTCACCGCCGACCGGCTGGCCCCCGGAGCGGCCGCCTGGTTCGCCGCCGGCCACCGCTCCACCGAACCGGCTCAGAGTCTGGCCCTGGACAAGCTCGGCCTGCCACCCGTTCTGGATCTCGGGTTGCGGCTGGGGGAAGGTTCGGGTGCGGTCGCCGCGGTGCCGGTATTGCGGGGCGCGGTGGCGGCACTGAGCGACACCGCGTTGTTGAGTGACCTGATGCCGGGATGAACCCCCTGCTGTGCCGGGCTGCCGGACTGCTCATCGGACACGGCGCCGACCGTCTGTTCGGTGACCCCCGTCGTGGCCACCCGGTCGCAGGATTCGGCAATACCGCTGCCGCACTCGAGAAGTGGATCTACGCCGACAGCCGCGGCCGCGGTGTGGTGTACGAATTCCTGCTGGTCGGGGCGAGTGCCGCCACGGCCATCGCGGTCGGCCGCCGCGTCCTGCATCCCGTTGCGGATGTCCTGTTGACCGCGGTGACCACCTGGGCGGTACTCGGGGGCCGCTCACTCGAACGTGAGGCGCTGGCGGTGCACACCCTGCTGGCCGCCGACGACCTCGACGGGGCCCGCGCCCGCTTGCGCAATCTGGTCGGCCGCGACACCAGCAGCCTGACCCCCGACGAGGTCGCCCGGGCGGTCGTCGAGTCCGTCGCGGAGAACACCAGCGACGCCGTGGTGACCTCGTACTTCTGGGCGGCGGTCGCCGGAGTTCCCGGGCTGGTCTGCCATCGGGCGGCCAACACCCTCGACGCGATGGTCGGCCACCACAGTGCCCGGTACGAGCGATTCGGTTGGGCCGCTGCCCGGTTCGACGATGTGATGGGCTACCCGGGTGCCCGGGCCGCCGGTCTGCTCACCGTGCTCCTCGGACCGGACCCGCGCGGCGCATACACCGCGTGGCGCCGCGATGCCCGAGGCCATCCGAGCCCGAATGCCGGTGTGGTCGAAGCTGCCTTTGCCGGCGCACTGGGAATCCGGCTCGGCGGCACCAACACCTACTACGGAAACCGGCGCGAGGATCGCGCGTTGATGGGCGATGGCCGGACGCCGGTGCCCGCGGACATCCCGCGGACCATCTGGCTCGCGCGCCGGGTCGGTCTCGCAGCAGCATTGACCGCCGCCGGTGTCAGCATCTTGGGCGGGATGGCAAGATCACGGCGAATCCGCTGCCGCTGAACCGGTCACCCTTCCGAGCAGCGGACGTCCGAACCGGACGTGCGGGCGGCCGTTGTCCAGTGCCACCGTCGCCGTGACCCCGTACACGTCGGCGATCACCTCGGGGGTCAGCACGTCGACAGGACGCCCTGCGGTGTGCACTCGCCCGGCCCGCAGCACCACCAGCTCCTCGCAGTACATCGCTGCCAGATTCAGGTCGTGCAACGCCATCAAGGTGGTGGTGTCGGTGGCCGTCACCAACTCCAGCAGCTCCAACTGATGGCGGATGTCGAGGTGATTGGTCGGCTCGTCGAGTAACAGCTCGGTGGGTTCCTGGGCCAGCGCGCGGGCGATCTGCACCCGCTGCCGTTCGCCTCCGGACAGGGTGGAATACCGGCGATCCAGCAGCACGGTGATGCCTGTGGTGGCGGCTACGGATTCGATGACGTCGCGGTCATGCAGGGTCATCGGTGACCACGGCCGCCGGTGCGGCAACCGACCGAGCTCCACCACATCGCGCACCGTCGGCTCCTGGTCGGTGGTGGATTCCTGATCGACGACGGCCAGCCGGCGGGCGACGCGCCGCCTGCTCATCGCCACCACGTCGGTGCCGTCCAGGCGGACCACGCCCGAGGAGGTGCTGCGCAGCCCCGCCAGCAACCGCAACAGCGACGACTTGCCCGATCCGTTCGGGCCGAGCAGCCCGACGGTTCCGCCCGAGGCGACGGTGATGTCCACCCCGTCGACGATCAGTTTGCCGTGGGAATGCCAGGAGATCCGCTCCGCCGACAGACTCATGTCCGGATCCTTCGCCGCAGCAGGATCACCACAAACGCCGGAACGCCGACGATCGCGGTGGCAACACCGACGGGCAGTTCCTGCGGGGCGATCACGACCCGGGCCGCGGTGTCGACCCACACCAGGAAGATCGCACCGAGGATGGTCGCCGTCGGCACCAGGACCCGGTGTCTGGTGCCGACCAGTGCCCGCGCGGCGTGCGGCAGCACCAGTCCGACAAAGCCGATGGCACCGGAGCTGGACACGATCACCGCCGTCACCAAAGCGGTCACCACCAGCAGCAGCACCCGGATACGGCCAACCGCCACCCCCAGTGCCGCCGCGGAATCCTGTCCGAACAGGAACGCATCCAGGGTACCCGCGCACATCCAGCACACCACCACGCCCAGGGCGACCAGAGAACCACAGACCGCGACGTCACGCCACGAGGCCGAACTCAGCGAGCCCAACAACCAGAACAGCACTCCCCTGGTCTGCTCCGCATCCGCCGACCGGAACACGATGAAAGAGGTCAGCGCCGAGAACAACTGGGTGGCCGCCACTCCGGCGAGGATCACCCGGTCGACACCACCACCGGAGGCGAAGGCCAGCAGGAGCACCAGACCAAACGCCACGATGGCGCCGACAAATGCGCCTGCTGTCAAACCGATTGCTCCGGCACCGATTCCGAGAACCACCACCGACACCGCACCGGTCGATGCCCCGGAGGCAACGCCCAGGATGAAGGGATCGGCCAGCGGATTGCGCAGCAGCGACTGCAACATGACGCCGCACAGTGCCAGCCCCGCGCCACAGGCCGCGGCCAGCAGGGCGCGCGGCAGTCGCAGCTCCCAGATGATGCTCTGTTGCAGCAGCGACAGATCCGATACCGGGCCGCCGAATTTCTGGACCACCACGGAAAACGCATCGCGGGGTCCCAGGTCCGACGGACCGATCGTGGTGGCCACCGCGATCGAGATCAACAGCAGGATCAGGGCGGCCGGCCACACCACGGCCGGTGAGCGCACCGCGCTTCTGTGCGCCAAGCCGGTCAGCGGGCCAGGCCGAACTGGTGCAGCCCGGCGGAGACCTTCTCGATCGCGTCGGCCATCCGGATCGACGGGTTGAGTTCGGCTCCGGCCAGCGCGATGTAGCGCTTGTTCTTCACCGCAGTCATTTCGCGGGTGACCGGATTCGATTCCAGGAAGGCGATCTTCGCGTCGGCGTTCTCCGCGGTCTGGCTCTTGCGGGTCAGGTCACCGATGACCAGGACGTCGGGGTTGCGCTGCGCGACGGTCTCCCAGTTGATCTGCGGCCAGTCCGCCGCGGAATCGTCGAACACGTTGGTCAGACCCAGGGTGCGGTTGATGATCCCGGGCCCACCACAGCAACCGGCCATGTACGGCGATTCGGCGTTCGCGAACCAGTACAACACCGAGGTACCCGAGGTGTCGGCACTCGATGCCGCCGAGATGCGGTCCTGCATGTCACTCACCAGTTCCTCGGCCCGGTCCTGGGCGCCGACGAGGGCGCCGAGATCACGGATCTCGGTGTAGATGGCGTCGATCTCCAGTGTCTCGGTGCGTTCACCGTCGGAGTTCCCGGCTTCCTTGGTGCATTCGATGGCCGACATGTACGACGGCACGCCCAATCTCGCCAGATCCTCCGGTGTGGTGACGCCACCGGGGCCGAGCGTGCCCTGCTGCGACGCAGTCACCAGGTCGGGATCCTTGTCCAGCACCGCCTCGAACGACGGGGCCTGCTCGGCGAGCCGTTC
The DNA here is from genome assembly GCF_049647605.1 of Mycobacterium sp. Lineage (GTDB taxonomy): Bacteria > Actinomycetota > Actinomycetes > Mycobacteriales > Mycobacteriaceae > Mycobacterium. The sequence goes on from NZ_JBARXZ010000174.1 coordinate 8,045, forward strand.
CACCCCGGCATTGTCGGCCTCCAATGACGGCAGTATCGGATCCGTCCATCCGGCCGCGCCCACCACCCGGTCGGCGACGCCGAGGGACAACAACACCTCGGTACTGCCCTGGTTGAGCGACACGATGCGCTGCGGAGGCTGCTGCACCGTCACCTCACGGCCGCAGTTCTCGATCGACACGGGGTAGCCCGGCACCGGCTCCGCTGTTTGTTCCTCGACGGGAGTGCTGCACCCGGAGACAACCAGCAAAACGGCGGGCACGATGGACAGCAAAAAGAGCTTCGGTCGCATGGCGATCCTTCACATCAGGGGCCCAACTGCGAGACCCGATGACCTCAACCGCGGTGGATACCGCGTTGCCAGCAGGTATTCGGACTCGGAGGTCATCGACGGCGGGCAGCCATCCCGGGGGTCTGGGTCCCGGCGGCACAGTGGTGATGCGCCTGCTTGTTACGCCCGCCTCGTGACTCCACACCGCTGCGCGTCAGCCCCGGATTCGCACCGGGTTCCCTGCTCCTTGAGGAGACGACTGGCAAGGACACCCTACCCTGCGTGGCTTTCGCGAGTGTCAGGTGAGGCCACGCACCCAGGCCACCGCCTCCTCCACGCTGGACACTGCCGTCACCTCCGCAGGCACGGCAGGGCGGCCGACGATGACCACCGGTAGTCCCAGTTGGTCGGCGGCTTGCATCTTGGGCCAGGTGTATTCGCCGCCGGAGTCCTTGGTGACCAACACATCTGCCCGATGCTCGCGCAGCAGCTCCGTCTCCCCGGCCAAGGCGTACGGTCCGCGATCGTTCTCCAGCCGCCAAGACGGCGGCAGCTCCAGATCCGGATCGTCGACCACCCTGGCCAGCACCGCCAGCTCCCGGAGCGCCGAGATGAAGCGCAAAAGCTGTTGTCGCCCGATGGTGAGCACCGGCCGCTGTCCCAGTTGTGCGGTGGCAGTGGCCGCCTCGTCGTGGGAGTCCACCCAGTGCCAGGACGGCTGCGATCGGTCGGACCAGCCCGGCCGCTGCAGCCGCAGCAGCGGCCACTGCTGCGGCCCGGTGGTGCAGGCGGTGACCGCATGCTGCGACATGGTCTGCGCAAATGGGTGGGTCGCGTCCACCACAGCGTCGTAATCGCCGAGGGCACTACGCAATCCGTCGACACCGCCGAAGCCGCCCACCCGTACCGGGCCCACCGGCAGGCGCGGCCGGGCCACCCGGCCGGCCAACGAACTGGTCACGTCGATGCCGTCCTCCACCAGCTGCTCGGCCAGCGCTCTGGCTTCGGAGGTTCCCCCGAGAAGCAGGACACGAAGACTCATCAGGGCGCTCCAGGGGCGAGAAACGGCAGATTTGTGTTGGTACCGTGGGACATCAGGTCCAGCAGCGCATCGACGTCGACATGCTGTTCGACCAACTCCCCCAACAAGTCCAGTCGCCGCTGCCGGGCCGCGGGAAAGCTCACTCCCGAGGGTTCCAGGCCAAGGGTCGTTTGCAGGAAAGCGGCGCGCAATTTGTCCCCTTCCAGCGATCCGTGCCACATGGTCCCGAAGACCTGTGCGGTTCGGGCACCCCCGAGGAAGTCTTCCACCCCGGCGCCGCGGGTGATCCGGCCGTGATGGATCTCGTAACCGGAGGCCGGCACCCCGAGGCCGCTGCCCTGGGGCAGGCGCAGCACTTTTTCCGCCGCGAACGTCGTCTCGACATCCAGCAATCCCAGCCCGTCGACCTCACCGGGGCGACCTTCGATACCGTCCGGGTCCCGGATCACGTTGCCCAGCATCTGAAAGCCACCGCAGATCCCGAGCAGCGGTTTCCCGGCGGCGACGTGATCGCTCACCGCGCGGTCCAGACCGCGCGATCGCAACCAGGCCAGGTCGGCGATGGTGGCCCGGGTCCCGGGTAGCACCACCAGATCGGCATCACCGAGGGCCCGGGGGTCGGAGACGAACACCACGTCCAGGCCCGGCTCGAGACCGAGGGCGTCGACATCGGTGAAGTTGCTGACCCGGGGTAACCGGATCACGGCCACCCGGCGCGCCCCGGCGCCGGTGGCCCGGCGGCCCTCCAGGTCCAATGCGTCCTCGGAATCCAGCCACAGATCCGGGTGCCACGGCAAGGTGCCGTACACCCGGCGGCCGGTGAGCCGTTCCAGATCCCGCAGCCCCGGCGCCAACAGGCCGAGGTCACCCCGGAACTTGTTGACGATGAATCCCGCCACCAGAGCCTGATCTTCGGGTGAGAGCAGCGCCACCGAGCCGAGGAAGGCCGCAAAAACCCCACCGCGGTCGATGTCGCCGACCACCACCGTCGGCAGGCCGGCGTGTCTGGCCAATCCCATGTTGACGTAATCGCCTGCGCGCAGGTTTATCTCGGCCGGGCTGCCGGCACCCTCAGCGACGACGACGTCGAAGCGCGACGCGAGGTCGTCGAAGGCGGCATGCGCCGCCGCCGCCAGCGCACGCCGGCCATCCAGCCAGTCCGACGAGGACACTTCACCCCACGGCCGGCCCATCAGCACCACGTGGCTGCGCTGATCGCTACCCGGCTTGAGCAGTACCGGATTCATCGCGGCCTCTGGCGTGGCCTGGGCGGCCAACGCCTGAACCCATTGGGCCCGGCCGATTTCCACACCGGTTTCGAGGCCGGTTTCGAGGTCCGTTTCCCCACCGTGGGCACACACCATCGAATTGTTGGACATGTTCTGGGCTTTGTACGGGGCCACCCTGACACCGCGGCGGGCCAGGGCCCGGCACAGCCCCGTGGTGACCACACTCTTGCCTGCGTCACTGGTGGTGCCGGCAACCAGGATTCCCGACATCAGGTCTTCCGCACCAGGAACAGGTCCATCACCCAGCCGGCTTCGGCCTTGGCCGCGGCCCGGGCTTCGACGACGGCGGGGAACACCTCACCGAGCGGCCCACTGACCAGCCGCTCCCCGGGAGCACCCAGATTGGCGCCCCACCACAGCGTCCAGTCCTGCAAGCCCGAGAGATCCAGCCGCTCCGGTGGCGGGTTCAGCATGGCAACGATGTTGTCCTGTCCCGCGGCCACCGCCTCCTGCAGCCGTCTGCCGGTGGTGATGTGCACCGGGCGGCCAACAGTGTGCAGCACGATCCGGTGTCGCGCCGCAAGCAGCTGCGGCGCGCTGATACCGGGCAGCACCTCGACATTCACCGGCACCCCGAGCTCTTGCACCTTCTCTACGATCCGGATGGTCGAGTCGTACAGCGACGGGTCTCCCCAGACCAGGAACGCCGCCGTGCCGCCCCGCTCACGAAGCACCGCGGCGTACTCCGCCGCCCGCGCCGCATGCCAATCAGCCACGGCGCCTTCGTAACCGGAGGTGGTCAGCCCCTCCGAGCGGTCTCGCTCCGGGTCCCGTACCGCAACGATCTCCACCGGGTTGCCGGGGTGGGTGTGTGCGTCCAGGATCTGGCGTCGCAGCGCCAGCAGCCCATCGGCGCTGCCGTCGGCCTTGTCGCCCTTGTCGGCGGCGAGCACATAGTCGACGTCACGCAGCGCCGCGGCAACCTCAGGGGTTACATGCTGGGGCCCCATCCCGACCCCGAGGATGCGGACCGTGATCGGGCCACCGGCGGCAGCGGTCAACGGTCGGCTCCGCCGGCGCGGTCCTCCAGGTCTCCTTCGACCTCGAGGTAGGCCTGTTGCAATGCAGCCATCGTCTCCGGCGACGGTTCGGCCCACAGCCCCCGGTCGGCCGCCTCCTGCAGTCGTTCCACGATGCCGTGCAGCGCCCAGGGGTTGGACTTGTCGAGGAACTCCCGGTTGGTCGGATCCAGCACGTACTCCTGGGCGAGTTTCTCGTACATCCAGTCGTGCACCACCCCGGCGGTGGCATCGAAACCGAAGAGATAGTCGACGGTGGCGGCGAGTTCGAACGCGCCCTTGTAGCCGTGGCGGCGCATCGCCGAGATCCACCTCGGGTTCACCACCCGCGACCGGAACACCCGCGCCGTCTCCTCCGAGAGCGTTCGGGTCCGCACCGCATCCGGTGTCGTCGAATCCCCCACATACGCCTTGGGATCCGAACCGGTCAGCGCTCGCACCGTGGCGATCATGCCGCCGTGATACTGAAAGTAGTCGTCACTGTCGGCGATGTCGTGCTCGCGAGTGTCGATGTTCTTGGCGGCCACCTTGATGCGCGAATAGTTGGTGCGCATGTCATCGGATGCCGGCGCACCGTCGAGACCGCGACCGTAGGCGAAACCGCCCCACGCGGTGTACACCTCGGCCAGATCCTTGTCATCGCGCCAGGTGCCCGCCTCGATCACCTGCAGGATCCCGGCGCCGTATGAGCCGGGCTTGGATCCGAAAACCCTTGTGGTGGCGCGTCGTTGGTCACCGTGTTCGGCCAGGTCAGCGCGCGCGTGGGCCGCGACGAAGTTCTGCTCGTCGGACTCGTCCAGGACCGCCACCATGCCCACAGCGTCATCCAGCATGGCCACCACATGCGGGAAGGCGTCGCGGAAGAAGCCGGAGATCCGCACCGTCACATCGATACGGGGCCTGCCGAGCTCCTCGAGTGACATGATCTCGAGCCGGCTCACCCGGCGCGACGCCTCGTCCCATTCGGGCCGGACACCCAACAACGCCAGGACTTCGGCGACGTCGTCGCCGGAGGTGCGCATGGCGCTGGTGCCCCAGACCGACAGACCGACCGACTCCGGGTAGGCGCCGGTGTCATCGAGATAGCGCTGTACCAGCGATTCCGCCATGGCCTGTCCGGTCTGCCAGGCCAGTCGCGACGGCACTGCCCGCGGGTCGACGGTGTAGAAGTTGCGGCCGGTCGGCAACACGTTCACCAGACCGCGCAGCGGCGAACCGGACGGACCGGGGCGGATGAAACCGCCTGCCAGCGCGTGGATCACAGCGTCGAGTTCACCGGAAGTACCGGCCAGCCGCGGGACCACCTCGGTGGCGGCGAACCGCAGCACCGACTGCACCTCGGGGTCGTCGTGCAGGGTGCCCGCAGCCGCGACATCCCAGCCGGCGGCCTCCATCGCCTCGACCAGCCCGCGAGCCCGTTTCTCGATCTCGTCGACCGCCTGGCTTTCCAGGGTCTCGGCGTTTTCCTTCAAACCGAGAGCCGCCCGCAGTCCGGGTACCGCGTGGTCTTGACCACCCCAGACCTGCGCGGCCCGCAGGATCGCCAGCACCAGGTTGACCCGCGCCTCCCCCTCGGGCGCTGCGCCGAGCACATGCAGGCCGTCGCGGATCTGGGCATCCTTGATCTCGCACAGCCACCCGTCGACGTGCAGCAGGAAGTCGTCGAACTCCTCGTCCTCGGGACGGTCGTCCAGACCGAGGTCGCGGTGCATCTCGGCGGCGCGCATCAGGTTCCAGATCTCGCCGCGGATGGCCGGCAGCTTGGCCGGATCCATCGAGGCAATGTTGCCGTACTCGTCGAGAAGTTGTTCCAGCCGGGCGATGTCGCCGTAGGTCTCGGCCCGGGCCATCGGCGGGATCAGGTGATCGATGATGGTGGCGTGTGCACGCCGCTTGGCCTGTGCGCCCTCGCCGGGGTCGTTGACCAGGAAGGGGTAGATCAGCGGGAGACTGCCGATGGTGGCGTCGGTGGCGCAGTCCGCCGACAGCGCCGCATTCTTGCCGGGCAGCCACTCCATCGAACCGTGCTTACCCAGGTGCACCACCGCATGCGCGCCGAAACCCTGCTCCAGCCAACGGTATGCGGCCAGATAGTGGTGACTGGGCGCCATGTCGGGGTCGTGGTAGATCGCCACCGGGTTCTCGCCGAATCCGCGCGGCGGCTGGATCATCAGCACGATGTTGCCCGCCCGCAACGCGGCCAGCACGATGTCGCCGGCGTCATTGACGAACAGCTTGCCGGGGGCCGGTCCCCACGCCTGTTCCATCTCCCCGCGCAGACCGTCGGGCAGGTCAGCTGTCCAGGCGGCGTACTCCGCGGGGCTGACCGTGACGTGGGCATCGGTGAGTTGTGTTGTGGTGAGCCATTCTTCGTCTTGGCCACCGGCGGCGATCAGGGTGTGGATCAGCCGGTCGCCGGCCTCGTTCTCGTCCTGCATGCCGAGCACCCCGAAGCCGTCTCCGACGTCGTAGCCGTCGGAGGCCAGGCGGTGCAGCAGGCGGACCGTCGAGGCCGGGGTGTCCAGGCCCACGGCATTGCCGATGCGGGAGTGTTTGGTGGGGTACGCCGAAAGCACCAGTGCAAGCTTCTTGTCGCTGTTGGGAATCCGGCGCAGTCGGGCGTGGTTGACGGCGATCCCGGCCACCCGGGTGCAGCGCTCGGGTTCGGCGACGTAGTGCGGCAGACCGTCTTCGTCGATCTCCTTGAACGAGAACGGCACGGTGATGATCCGACCGTCGAACTCCGGGATGGCGATCTGGTTGGCCGAGTCCAGCGGGGTCACGCCGTCGTCGTTGGCCTCCCAGTCCTGCCGCGAGGAGGTCAGGCACAGGCCCTGCAAGACAGGAATATCCAGTGCCGCAATGCGTTCCACGTCCCAGGCGCTGTCGTCACCGCCGGCACCGACATCGGCCGGCTTGGATCCGCCGGCAGCCAGGACACTGACCACCAGCGCATCCAGCGCACCCATGGCGTCGAACAGTGCGTCGGGTGCGCTGCGCAGCGAAGACGCGAAGATCGGCACTCCGACCGCCTCGCCGGTGGCGTCGATCGCGTCGGCGAGGGCGTGGGCGAAGGCGGCGTTACCGCTGATCTCGTGCGCCCGGTAGTACAGCACCCCCACTTTCGGCTTGGTGTCATCGGTCGCACAGCGATCGCGTCGGCCGTATCCCCATTCCGGAATGACGGTGGGCTCGTCGAACCCCTCACCGGTCAGCAGGATGGTGTCGCTGAGGAACGCGTGCAGCTGGCCGAGGTTGCCCGGCCCGCCTTCGGCGAGGTACCGGTGGGCCTGCGCGGCGACCCCGATCGGCACATTCGAGCACTCCATCAGCTCAGCGCTGGGCTGCCGCTCACCGCCGAGCACCACCATCGGCAGGCCGCTGCCCCGCAGGGTGGCCAGCTCGGTCTCGATCTCGGCGGCGGACCCGAGTACCCGCATCACCACCAGGTCGCAACCGGCCAGGAGCGGCCCCAGGTCCTGGCGGGACGGGTTTCCCAACCGGTACGCCGCCCCGCTGGCCCGAGCGGACAGCAGATCGGTGTCCGAGGTGGACAGCAGTGCGATATGACGTGCCTCAGAAGACATGCAGGCTCCTACTCAGGGTTCTCGCCCCGTGTTGTCGGATGCCCCGTGGCCAGTATCTGGCTAGAGGCCACCTCGCCGGGGACGACGCGACCCTCACAGTGGCGGAACCGCCCCGGGTTCTCACCGGGTTCCGACGCCACGAGACTTATCGCCCCAGAGTAGTACACGACCTCCAGCGATCTGCTGCTCGTCGGGGCGCCATCGCCTACACCCCCAACGCACGCCGATAATGAAGGTTCATGCCGTCAGGAGGGCAGAACATGGACCTGCGACTCGTCGACGATGTGCAAGCCCTCGTCGACCAGCTGGCCGATCGGATTCGTCAGTCCGTGGCGGTCGACGACCCCTCAGGCCATCTCCTGGCGGTGAGTCGTCACTTCGGCGATGCCGATCCCTACCGCATGCGCCTGATGCTGGACCGCCGGATCCCGGCGGGACACCGCGAGTACTTTGCCGGCTTCACCCGCGACGCGGGCGACGAACCCATCCGGGTCCCGGCCAATGCGCGGCTGTCCGTCGCCGCCCGGGTGTGTTTCCCCATCAAGCACGACGGTGACATCGTCGCCTTCCTGTGGGTGATGGAGCTGCAGCACCCGATTCCCGAGGACGTCGTCCGGCGGTACTGCGCCCGCCTGGCCAACCTGCTCATCTCCCGGCGACAGCTTCCGAGCGCTGAACCCAATACCGACATCAACGCGCTGGCACAGCGACTACTTGCAGGGCAGAAAGCAGAATCACCACCCAAGGACTTCAGCTCCGGCCCATCGGAGTTTGTCGTCGTGGCCCACTACAACTCCACCACCGACTCAGCCACCGGGGACTCCGGATCCGCCGACGTGGAGCGCATCATCCGGAGTGCGGCACGCAACGCCGCCGACGTCGGCATCTCCTTGGCCTGCACCACCCGACGCGAGGGTTGCACCGTGGCCGCCTATCAGATCGCAGGCGAGGTCAACGCCGACCGTCACGAGGCAGCAGCCTGGCTTGTCGACGAAGTGAGACGACTCGCCGGACCGGCCGAACTGGGTGCGGGTTTCGGCGTCAGTCCCCCCAAGGCCCTGCGCACCCTGCGGCGCAACTTCGCCAGGGCCGCCTTGAGCGCCTTCATCGGAGCCCACCTGTACCGGAATCAGGCCGTCCTGTCGTGGGGTCAGGTCCGTCCGGTGTCCGCTGGGCTCCTCGCTCCCCACGACGGCGGAGAAACCTGTTCGACCGCACTGCAAGCGGCATTTCTCGATGCGGACGGCTTCGCCTTCGACACCGTCGGCGCCGTGCTCGGGTCGGGTCGTGGTGTCAACGCCGCAGAGCTCCTCCACGTCCACCGAACGACGTTGCACTACCGGCTCGCACAGATCACCGAGGCCTCCGGCCTCGATCTCGCCGTTCCGGCTGACCGTTTCCTGGTCTTCACCACCTGGTTGCGCGTCGCGCTCATGCGCTCACCCATCGGAGCGCTGGTCGTCGACAGTGGGCTGAACTAGGCGCCGTGAACCGCCACCGCGGATGACCTCCGCTGTGTGCAACCGATGTCGCAATCGGGCGCCCGCAGTTCCGACACCAGCGGCATGACTGCCCGGTGTGACCTACCCAATACTTGCTCGAGACCCGAGAGCCGGGCGAGATTTCACAAGTGAACCGGCGGTCGCGGCGCGGCCGCCATCGGGAGGAGTCGGGATGGCTACATCCCACGCTGCAGACGACGTCACCAGCCGAGATCCGAGGTCGATGGACAACGCAAAGTGGAACGGCTTGCACACCCTGGCGGCCTTCTGCACACTCGGCGGGACGGCACTGGACGGATACATCCTCGGTGTTGTGGGCGGCGCCATCGGTGCGGCCACCGACGAGATGCACTTCACGCCGTTGAGTCAGGGGCTCATCGGGGCCAGCGCGCTGATCGGCATCTTCATCGGCGGCATGTTCCTGGGTAGAGCGGCCGACCGGTGGGGCCGGCGGGTGGTGTTCCGGTGGAACCTCATCGCCTTCATCGTGCTGTCGGTCCTGCAGTTCTTCGCCGTCAGCACCTGGGATTTGACGGCCTACCGTGTACTGCTCGGCATCGCGATCGGCGTGGAGTATGCCGTCGGCGCGGCCCTGCTTTCGGAGTTCGTTCCGGCGCGCTACCGCGGCGCCCTTCTGGCGACACTGCAGACCTCCTGGTTCGTCGGCTTCGTCGGCGCCAATTTTGTGGCCCTGGCGTGGGCCGACGACAACTGGCGGCTGGTCCTGGCCAGCGGCGCCGTCCCCGCCGTCATCGTGGCGATCGCACGCAGCTGGCTCCCGGAGTCGCCGCGCTGGCTGCAGACCCAGGGCCGCGACGCCGAGGCGCAGGCGATCGTCGACCGTCATTTCCCGGCAGGCACCACGCTGCCCGAGGTCGGTCAGGTCGAGGACAGCGGCGGCTTCATGGAGTTGTTCAACAGGGAACACCGCCGAAAAACCGCCTATGCCGGCATCTTCTGGGCATGTCAGGTCGGTCCCCTGTTCGCGATCTTCACCTTCATCACCCCGGTGCTCGACGACCTCGGGCTGCCATCGGGATTCGCCCGTGACTTCATCATGAACATGCTGCAGTTCGCCGGCGCCCTCGTCTTCATCTGGGTGCTGGCCGCCTCGAAGCGACGCGGACTGGCCATCTGGACCTTCGGCGTCGTACTGGCCTCACTGCTGCTGCTCGGTATCTTCCCGAACGCTCCCCTGGGCCTGCTGGCCGTTGTCATCGGCATCTACCTGTTCGTCGCCTCCGGCGCGTCGAACCTGCAGTTCGTCTATCCCTCCGAGATGTTCCCCACCCGATTGCGGACGTCAGGGGTCGGCTTCGCGGCGTCCATGAGTCGCGTCGGCGCCGCCATCGCGACGTACCTGCTCCCGGTGCTGATCGCCACCATCGGGGTCAACGCGTCACTGCTCGCGCTCGCCATCTTCCCGCTGATCGGGTTCCTGGCCTCCATCTTCCTGGCACCCGAGACCAGCAAGTCGGCCATCCACTGATCCGCTGCAACACCCACCCTCACGAACACGACACGAAAGGACATCCAGTGACCGGGATCGTCAAGGGCAGAGACCTGCTCTACCTCTCCAAGGCCGATGTCATCGGCCTGAACATCTCGCGCGACACCATCCTGGACAAGGTGCGCCAGGCCCTCGTCGAGCACGGCAACAAGCGCTACGAGATGCCTGCCAAGATCGGCGTCCATCCCTACGAGGACGTCTTCTTCCACGCCATGCCGGCGTTCTTGCCGGAGATGAACCTGGTGGGCGCCAAGTGGATCGAGTGTTACCCGCGCAACCCCCGAGAGTTCGACCTGCCCCAGACCACCGGACTGCTGTGCATCAACGATGTGGACACCGGTGTGCCCGTGGCCATGATGGACTGCAGCTGGCTCACCGCCGTGCGCACCCCCGCGGTCACGGTGCTGATGGCGCAGAACCTCCATCCGGACGCCACCCGCTTCGGCATGTTCGGCGCCGGGGTGCAGGGACGCGAACATGTGCTGTTCGCCGCACATCAGCTCACCAAGCTCGAGGAGATCGTCGTCTTCGACAAGTTCCCGGAGGTGGCACACAAGCTGGTCGCCGATCTGCAGGGACAGATCGACACACCCATTCGGGTGGGTGAATCCGTCGAGCAGATCGTCAAGGAGTGCGAGGTGCTCAGCTCGGCCACCGTCGTGGTTCGGGAACCGCAGGCGGTCGCCAAGGACGAGTGGGTGTCCCAGGGACAGACCATCATTCCGTGCGACCTCAACACCTTCTGGGATCCCGCGATCTCGCAGCGCGCCGACGCCTACATCACCGACTCGATCGAGGAGCACGACCTGTTCGTCGACATGGGTTACTACCCAGGCGGAAGCCCGACGATCACCGCGGAAACCGGTGAGGTGCTCGCCGGTTTGAAACCGGGCCGCACGTCGGCCGATCAGCTGATCGTCAACAGCAACATCGGGATGGCCGTGTGCGACATGGCGGTCGCCTCGGCGATTCACGAAGCGGCGTTGGCCGCCGGGGTCGGTGTGATCCTGCCCCTGTAGACACCGCCGGCCACACAAAGGTCCGGTGCGGACACTGCCGCACCGGACCTTTGTTGTGACACATCGCGTTTGAGCTAGATCCGCACGCTGATCGTCGGTATCGAACAGGTCGCGCAGCCGGCTCGTGCAGTGCAGCGCAGGTCCGGATGCATCAGCTTCCCGACCTCGACGGTGGTCTGCACGAGCTCGTCGAACGGCAGCACCGCTTCGAATCCGGCCAGCACGGCGATCGCCGCGGACTGAGCGTGCGCCACCCCTGCAACATTTCGTGCGTGACAAGGAATCTCGACGACACCCTCGACCGGATCGCACACCAGGCCCATGGTGTTCATCAAGCACAGGCTGGCCGCTTGGAACACCTGGCGCGAGTTTCCCCCCATCGCATACGTCAGTCCTCCCGCCGCCATGGCCGCCGAAGCACCGGTTTCGACCGAGCAGCCGCCGGTTTCGGCCGCGAAACTCCCGCGAACGGCGAATACTCCGCCCACCAGTGCCATCACCTGAAGACAATCGGTGAGTTCGTCGTCACCGGCTCCGGTTTCGGCCAACGCGAACAAGATCCCGGGCACGATCCCGGCACTGCCCGCCGTCGGTGCAGCCACCACCACCCCGCGGTTGCTGTCCTCTTCCATCACCGCCAACGCCCCCGCGATCGCTTCCTTGAGGAAGCCGCCGCCGATGGCCGTGGGCAGCGTGAACGCACGGACGCGGGCCGCCGAGGCCGACAAGAACCTCAAGTCGTCCTTGCGTGCTTGGCCGGACAGTCCCCGCGCGACACTGTCGAGCATGATCCGGCGGCGTTCCCCGAAAGCCTCTCGGGTGCGTTTCGGTGTCAGGCCGAGTCGGGTGCCTTCGATGTCGAGCGCTGCCACCGCCAGGTCCACGGTTTCATCCTCGGAGAAGACAGTGCTGGATTCCAGCAGCACGGTCGTGGAGGCGATACAGAACTGTGCCGGCGCCGCCGTCCGGACACGGGTCACCGCACCCAGTTGCGCCAGCTCCGACAGCTGCCGACCCGACGGTTCGGCAGCGAAACCCCACTGCGCCAGTGACGCGCTTTTGTGTTGCGCGGCAGGCCAATCAAATCCCGCCTGCGCCATGTGACGCTCCGTGGCCGCGATATCACCGTCGACGATCACCACGTACTCGGTACCCCGGACCTCGATCTCGGCATCACCCAGTCGGTCGATGACGAACATGCCGCCGCCGGTGGAGATCGCACCGAACACCTCGGTGCGTGTCCGCCCGTCGAGAGCCTGGAGGTGCACGTCGATCTGGACGCGGTTGGGATGGTCATTGGGGATCAGGCGCGCCGTCTGGAACTGCAGTCCGAACGGGTCACCTGCCTCGAGCCTGCCGAGCGCACCCCGGAACGCATCATCGGTGATCGACAACCCGAGGAAACCCGCGGCAAACCCTTCATCGGTGCTCTGCTGGGCATAGGTCGGGGCGAAGGAGCCCGACGGGTCGAAGGTGACGTCGATGGAGCGGATGGCACCGGCGGCCGCCGTCAATTGCCGGATGGTGGCGGCGATCTGGAACGGTCCGGCGGTATGCGAACTCGACGGCCCGCGCATCACCGGTCCGATCACCGAGTTCAGCAAGCTGATGCTCTGCATCTGGGGAGACCTCCTCTGCCGATGGCCGCGTGCTGAGCGTCGGCCAACCCTCGACGGTAGGTTCCCGAGCAGACGCCGGTCCTCCGTCGAGTGACGGGGATTTGGCCGATCGCGTACGACGGATGTTGCATCATCGGCGCGGAGATGCCGCTGCTCAACGCCGGCGCAACCCCAGCCGGAAGTTCGTGGGCATGAGCGTGAGACGTTCGGCGATCTGCAACTCGTAGTCCGGGTCGGCGAGCAGGTCGTAACGCCGGATCAGGGTGGCGAGCACCAATACCGCTTCGTGTAACGCGAATTGCCTTCCGATACAGGACCGTTCACCAGTTCCGAACGGTTTGTACAGGTGCGGCGGCCGCGACCGCAGATATGCCGGCGCGAAGCGATCCGGGTCGAACTCGTCGACCGGTGCCAGCCCCGGGGCGGCCCAGCGCGGATCCCGGTGCAGCGCCGCCGTCAACACCAGCGCCCATTCGCCCTGGCGCATCACGTAGGAACCCGCCAGCGTGGTGTCCTCGCGTGCGGATCGGTAGTACCCGGGGACGGTCGGCTGCAGCCGCAATGATTCGTCGAGTATCCGGCGGACGTACCGCAGCTTCGCGACCTGCTCGAACTGCGGGACGCCGGCACCCCACACCCGGTCCACCTCGACACGAGCGCGGGTCAGTATCTCCGGGTGGGTCGACAGATGGTACAACGCGAAGGACAGTGCACCCGAAGTGGTTTCATGTCCTGCGACCAGGAAGTTGATCAATTGGAAGCGGATGTTGGCCTCGTCGAGACCAGGCCGGCCGTCTGCGCCGGGTGCAAGCATGATCTCCAGCAGGTCCTGGTGTCCACCCAGGCCTTCGGCCCGCCGGGCGGCGACGCTCTCATCGGCGATCCGGTGCATCTCGGCGGCGTGCCGCATGACCGTGCGCTCGTAACGATCGCCGACGGAGGCGGGCAGGAACGTTGCCCGGAAGAATCCGAGCCGGTCCGAGCCGCCCAAGGCGGCCACCATGTGGTCGACAAACGGGTGGGGTTCGGTGTCATCGAACGCGCCGAACGAATATCCCGCCGTAGCGCGGGCGATGGTCTCCAGCGTCACCCTGGTGGTGTCGGCGGACACGTCGACCGTCCGGCCCGACGCAGCGTGAGCGTCCCAGACATCCGTCAGGTCAGCGGCGGCGTCGAGCATCGTCGCGTGATAGCGCCGCATCGCGGCCTGCGAGAACGCCGGCATCAGCAAGGTGTGCGCCGAGCGCCAATTGGGCTCGTTGTTGTGGGCGGTGAACAGACCGTCCCCACCCAGGACCCGGAGCGCCACCATGTCGGGTCCGAGGTGTTTGCAGAATCGGGTCTCGTCGTTGAGTTCGGTGACGATCTCGGTGCCCGCGGCCACGACGTAGCGGGCGCCCAAGAAGGTGAGTTCGAACAGCGGCCCCAGCCGGGCAGCAAGATCGGTCATCGATTGTGTCGGGTTGTCGCCACCGGAACTCAGGATGTCGCCGAGGATGGGAACCCGGCGTGGCGGATGCGGAATTCGGCGGTCCTGGATGGGACGACCACTGGTGACACCATCCACCGTCACCGTCATCAGGCCGGCCTTCCGCCACTGTTGTACATGTGTCAGATAATATCGGAGCATGTCCGAACTGTCCGGCGCGAAACCGGCGCGCAGGCGACTGTCGCCCGACGATCGACGCTCCGAGCTGCTGACCCTGGGGGCCAAGGTCTTCGGAGAGCGGCCTTACGACGAGGTCCGCATCGACGAGATCGCCGAACGCGCGGGTGTCTCGCGAGCCCTGATGTACCACTACTTTCCGGACAAGCGGGCATTTTTTGCCGAGGTGGTGCGCGCCGAGGGTGAGCGCCTGTTCGCCGCCACCAACACCCCGGCCACAACGGGACAGACCCTGTTCGAGCGCGTGCGCATCGGGGTGCTGGCCTACCTCGACTACAACGAACAGCACCCGCACGGATCCTGGGCCGCCTACCTGGGCCCCGGCCGCACCGATCCTGTGCTGGTGGGCATCGACGACGCCGACAACATCCGGCAGATGCAGCGCATCATGGACGAGCTGAGCTCCATCACCGGGCAGCTCGATCCGGCAGTGGAACGCGTGGTGCAAGTGACCGTCTACGGCTGGCTGGCGTTCACCCTGGAGATGTGCCGCCAGCGGGTCATCGACCGGTCCCTGGATGCCGGTCAGCTCGCCGATACCTGCGCCCACACCCTGCTCGACGCCGTGGAACGGCTGCCTGGGATTCCCGCCGTCCTGGTGGAGGCGATCAGCGCGCGCTGACGCGCCGGCTGATTTGTCGGAGCAGGTTGGCACCATGGGAACATGGCCCGCGACACCAACCCGATGGCCCGGTTCAGCCCGCTGACCCGGGAATGGTTCGCGGGCACCTTCGTCGGGCCCACCCCAGCGCAGGCGCAGGCCTGGAAAGCCATCGCCGACGGGGACAACACGCTGGTCGTGGCCCCCACCGGCTCCGGAAAGACGTTGGCGGCGTTCCTGTGGGCGATCGACCGTCTCGCCGGACCGGTCGACCTGGACCAGAAACCCGGCACCCGAGTGCTGTACGTCTCACCGCTGAAGGCGCTGGCCGTCGATGTCGAACGCAACCTGCGAACCCCCCTGACCGGAATCGGGCGGGTCGCCGAGCGCACCGGTACCTCACCACCGCGGATCAGCGTGGGAGTGCGCTCCGGGGACACCCCGGCCGCCAAACGCCGTGAACTGATCACCACCCCGCCGGACATCCTGATCACCACCCCCGAATCGTTGTTCCTGATGCTGACCTCGGCGGCACGCGAGACGCTGGCGACCGTGCAAACCGTGATCGTCGACGAGGTGCATGCGGTGGCGGCCACCAAACGTGGTGCACATCTGGCGCTGTCGTTGGAACGCCTCGATGCGATGTTGGCCGCGCCCGCGCAACGCATCGGACTGTCGGCGACCGTCCGCCCCGCCGAAGAGGTGGCGAGGTTCCTCTCCGGGACCAATCCACGACGGGGACCCACCACCATCGTGGCCCCGCCGGCGGCCAAGACCTTCGAATTGACCGTGCAGGTGCCGGTCCCGGATATGGCCAACCTGGAGAACAACAGCATCTGGCCGGCCGTCGAAGAGCGCATCGTCGACCTCATCGAAGCGCATCGGTCGTCGATCGTGTTCACCAACAGCCGACGGCTGGCTGAGCGATTGACCGCCCGCCTCAACGAGATCCACGCCGAACGCACCGGTGTCGAGCTTTCGGCCGTACGCAATCCCGACGTGGCAGGCGGTCCGCCGGCTCACATCATGGCCAGTGGGCAGAGCCTGGGTGCGCAACCCCTCCTGGCCCGCGCCCACCACGGGTCGGTCAGCAAGGAGACCCGTGCCGACGTCGAGGATGCGCTCAAGAGTGGCCGCCTGCGGGCCGTGGTGGCGACCTCCAGCCTGGAGCTCGGGATCGACATGGGGGCCGTCGACCTGGTGATTCAGGTGGAGGCGCCACCGTCGGTGGCCAGCGGACTCCAGCGGGTGGGCCGGGCCGGCCACCAAGTCGGCGAGGTGTCGGAGGGGGTGCTGTTCCCCAAACACCGCACGGACCTGATCAGCTGCGCGGTATCGGTGCAGCGCATGCTCGGCGGCCAGATCGAGACCATGCACGTCCCGGCCAATCCGCTCGACGTGTTGGCGCAGCACACCGTGGCCGCCTGCGCACTGGAGCCGCTGGACGCCGACGCGTGGTTCGACACCGTACGGCAGAGCGCACCGTTTGCGACCTTGCCGCGCAGCGCTTTCGAAGCGACCCTGGACCTGCTCTCGGGCAAGTATCCATCCACTGACTTCGCCGAATTGCGGCCCCGCGTCGTCTACGACCGTGACACCGGCACCGTCACCGCCCGGCCCGGCGCGCAACGGCTGGCAGTGACCTCCGGCGGCGCCATCCCGGACCGGGGGTTGTTCACAGTGTTCCTGGCTTCGAGTGCGGACTCCGAGAAACCTTCCCGGGTAGGCGAACTCGATGAGGAGATGGTCTACGAATCCCGCCCCGGCGACGTCATCTCCCTGGGTGCCACCAGTTGGCGGATCACCGAGATCACCCATGACCGGGTGCTGGTCATCCCGGCCCCCGGTCAACCGGCACGGCTACCGTTCTGGCGTGGCGACTCGGTGGGCCGGCCCGCCGAGCTGGGTGCCGCAGTCGGCGCATTCACCGGCGAGCTGGCCCGGCTCGGCCGGCCAGAGTTCGAGGAACGTTGCCGCGGTATCGGTTTCGACGAGTTCGCCACCGACAACCTGTGGCGGCTACTGGAGGAGCAGCGCGAGTCCACCGGTGTCGTCCCCACCGACACCACCCTGGTGGTGGAGCGCTTCCGCGACGAGCTGGGCGACTGGCGGGTGGTGCTGCACTCCCCCTATGGCCTGCGGGTACACGGTCCGCTGGCACTGGCGATCGGTAAACGACTCTACGAGCGGTTCGGTATCGACGAGAAACCCACCGCATCCGACGACGGCATCATCCTGCGACTACCCGACACCGACGAAAGCGCGCCCGGCGCAGAGCTTTTTGTCTTCGACGCCGACGAGATCGAACCGCTGGTGACGGCCGAGGTCGGCGGTTCGGCGTTGTTCGCCTCCAGGTTCCGGGAATGTGCCGCACGCGCCCTGCTGTTGCCGCGGCGGCATCCGGGCAAACGGTCGCCGCTGTGGCATCAACGGCAGCGTGCCGCCCAACTGCTGGACGTGGCCCGCAAGTATCCGGACTTCCCGATCGTGCTCGAGGCGGTGCGGGAATGCCTCCAGGACGTCTACGACGTACCAATGCTCACCGACCTCATGACCCGAGTGGCGCAGCGTCGCATCAAGCTTGTCGAAGTCGAGACCGCAACGCCGTCGCCGTTTGCGGCATCGCTGCTGTTCGGCTACGTCGGCGCGTTCATGTACGAGGGTGACAGCCCCTTGGCGGAGCGGCGCGCGGCCGCGCTGTCACTGGACTCCACCCTGCTCTCCGAGCTGCTGGGCCGGGTCGAGCTGCGCGAGCTGCTGGACCCGGACGTGATCTCCTCGACCGGTCGGCAGCTGCAGCATCTCACACCCGAGCGGGCGGCCCGCGACGCCGAGGGGCTGGCCGACCTGCTGCGACTACTGGGTCCGCTCACCGAAGAGGAAGCGGTGCAGCGCAGCTCCGCCGACGACGTCGGCGGCTGGCTGCACGGTCTCCTCGACGCCAAACGGGTGCTGCGGGTGTCCTTCGCCGAGCGCCAGTGGTGGGTGTCCATCGAGGACATCGGCCGTCTCCGTGATGGGGTCGGTGTCGCCGTGCCGGTCGGGGTCCCGGCCACGTTCACCGAATCCGTCGCCGATCCGCTGGGTGAGCTGATCAGCCGGTATGCCCGTACCCGGGGCCCGTTCACCACCGCCGAGGCAGCCGGCCGCTTCGGTCTGGGACTTCGGGTGGCCGCGGATGTGCTGGGCCGCATGGCCGCCGACGGCAAGCTGGTCCGCGGCGAGTTCACCGACTCCGCCACCGCCGGCGGCGAACAGTGGTGTGACTCCGAGGTGCTGCGGATCCTGCGGCGGCGTTCCCTGGCGGCGCTGCGGGCCCAGGTGGAGCCGGTCAGCACCGCGGCCTATGCCCGATTCCTGCCGCAGTGGCAGCAGCTCGAGTCGACC
This sequence comes from Mycobacterium sp., assembly GCF_049647605.1. Lineage (GTDB taxonomy): Bacteria > Actinomycetota > Actinomycetes > Mycobacteriales > Mycobacteriaceae > Mycobacterium. Next base: position 26,556 of record NZ_JBARXZ010000174.1, read on the forward strand.
GCCGCCTCCGGCATCGACGCAGTGGCCTCGGTGATCGAACAGCTCTCCGGCGTCCCGGTGCCGGCATCGGCCGTCGAACCGCTGATTCTCGGCCAGCGGGTCCGGGGCTACACCCCGGCGATGCTCGATGAACTGCTGGCCTCCGGTGAGGTGCTGTGGTCGGGCGCCGGGGCACTCGCCGGCGGGGACGGCTGGGTGGTGTTCCATACCGCCGACACCGCACCGCTGACCCTGCGGACACCCGAAGAGATCGAATTCACCGACGTCCACCGAGCATTGCTGGACATTCTCGGACGGCCCGGCGCAGCGCACGGCGCCTTCTTCTTCCGGCAGCTTGCCGTTGACGGCGCCACCACCGAAACCCTCAAAGAGGCCCTGTGGCAACTCATCTGGAATGGGTGGATCACCGGGGACACCTTCGCGCCGGTACGGGC
>NZ_JBARXZ010000175.1:0-42760 GCF_049647605.1 Mycobacterium sp.
GAACCGGGCGTCGACGTCGGTCACCGTCAGCGTGGCTGCCGCCGCCGGCTCCGGCAGCGTTTGCAGCGCCGCCCAGCCCACCCCGATCTGCCGTTGCGGCAAGTCGCCGGACAGCCACGCCACCACGATGGCGGCCGGTGCACCGTCGGCTCCGACCTGGCCCAACAGCGCTGCGATGCGGGCGATCTTGGCCAGCCGCGCCGCCGCCGCCCCGATATCGGCCGAGGCGGTGGCGACGTCGATGAGCAGCACGTCTCCAGGGTGGCACGACCCACCGACACCCGGGTTGGTCTCAGCCGCCGTGTCCGGAATGGCCGCCACCGGCCGGATCCGACATCGGCATCGGCATCACCATCGGAGTCGGCTCCTGGCCGGGGGCCAGGACGAGGAACTGACCCATCATGCCCTGATCTTCGTGACGCAGCAGATGGCAGTGATACATGTAGGGATAGGTCGGATCGGCCTCGCCGGAAAAGCGCATGCTGACGTGGTAGGTGCGTCCGGGTTCGGTGTAGATGGTGTCCTTCCACCCGGACAGGGCAGGCGGTGGCGCCTCGCCGTCGATGCTGACCACCTGGAATCGCACGTCGTGGATGTGGAAGTTGTGCGGCCAGTTGTCGGCATTGCGGATTTCCCAGACCTCGGTGCTGTCAACGGGAATCTCCAGGTCGATGCGGTTCATGTCCATTCGTTGGCCGTTGATCATGTACCACTGCAGTTCGAAGGACCGGCCGGCCGGGGTGGCGGCGTCGACCAGCGGCGGGATGGAGGCGAGGGCGCCGGGCAGCGCCGGTGACGCGGTGAGCGTCGCTTCGGCGCGCAGCGTGAGGATGTCGAAGGTGTCGTCGAACCCGAATGACGCCGGATCGGACAACCCGGCCCGGGGTTCGATGGGCAGGGACCGCAACGTGACCGTCTGAGCCGGCCGCAGCTCGAGCACGATTTCGGCACGCTCGCCCGGACTGAGTTGAATTCTGTTGAGCGAGATGGGTTTTTCCAGCAGGCCGCCGTCGGTCGCGATGAGGTCGAAGGCAGCGTCGTCGGAGCGGGCCAGGTTGAACAGACGGCTCGAGCTGCCGTTGAGAATGCGCAGGCGGATCCGTTCGGTCCGCACCGGAAGGTAGGCGTCGGCGATACCGTTGGTGATGATGGTGTCGCCGAGCAGCCCGTACTTGCTGTCATCGGTTTCGTCGAGGGCGCCCTCGGAGGTGAACCGGCGATCCTGGATGGCGAGCGGAATGTCGTCGACGCCGTAGTGACGGGGCAGGCCGAGAGCGTCGGAGACGTCGTCGTCGACCAGGAAGAACCCGGACAGTCCCCGGTAGACGTGCTTTTCGGTGGCACCGTGCGGATGCGGGTGATACCAGAGGGTGGCGGCGTCCTGATCGACCGTCCACTCCGGTGCCCAGCTGCCACCTGGATCGATGCTCTGGTGGGGGCCGCCGTCGCACCGCGCGGGAACCCGCATGCCATGCCAGTGCACCGTGGTGACCTCGGGCAGGTTGTTGGTGATGTCGAACGCCACGGCCTCCCCGCTGCGGGCCCGCAACGTCGGCCCGAGGATCGAGCCGTTGTACCCCCACGTGGGGGTGTTGACCCCACTGAGTATCTCGGAGGTGCCCGGTTGGGCGCGAAGCGCGAAGCGGCGCACCCCATCGGCGCCCACTCGGCCGGTGTCCAGCGGCGGAATGGGCAGCGGACGGGCCGTTCCGGTCGCCGGATCGGGTTGGTTGCGCAGACATCCCGCGGCGGACAACGCCAGGGGCAGGGCGGCGGCCGCCATGAGTGCACGGCGTCTTGAGATCACGTGGGCTCCTTGTACAAGTGGCTCCGTCCAGCCTCGTCAGCGGCCGAGCCGCGCACCCCATCCCAGAAGCCGCACCCGCCCGTCCGGAACGGCCCTCGAGGGTCTTGTGCAGCCGTCGACTCTGTGCTAGCCCAAAGGTCTCGACCGGCCGGCCGGCGGCGTGGGTACGGTGTTCGGCATGCGCTCGCGGCCAGACCTGTCCACGTTGGCGCGTTTCCTGCCGCTGTTGCTGACGCCGATACTGCTTCTGGCCAGTACGTTCCCGGGCGAGTACCGGGTGCCGGGCAGCTACTGGGCGCTGGCGTTGGCCACCTCTGCGCTGTTGTTGGTCGCAGGTCGTTGGCCGCTGCCGGTGTCGGTGGCGACCTCGGCGCTGGCACTGCCGATGTTCCTGATCCCGGCCTGGGGGCCATCGGGCCTGGTGGCGTTCCTGGGGGCGATCGCCCTCGTGGAAGCGATCGTGCGGGGTGGTCGGGTGGCCACGGTGGTGGCGACGGGATGCTGGGCGATCGCGGTCGTGGTGGGGCACTGGGGCGGTCATGCCGCCACTTTCTGGCAGCCGGCGGTGCTGGTGCAGGCCAGTGCCTATGTGGGTCTGCCGCTGCTGCTCGGTCTGTTCCTGCGTGGGCAGCGGGAGTTGACGGTGAGCCTGCGTCAGCGGGCTGCGGAGGCCCAGACCCGGGCACGCGCCGACGAGCGGGCCGCGCTGGCCCGTGAACTGCACGATCTGGTGGCGCACCACATCGCGTCGATCATGTTGCGGGTCAAGGTCGCCCAGCGCACCGGCATCAGCGATGACCCTCGCGTGGCCGCGGTGTTCGAGGATGTGCACAGCACCGCGGCCAGTGCGCTCGCCGACATCAGAGGATTGTTGTCGGTGCTGCGCGACCCAGACTTCGACGAGGTCGCACTGGTGGAGCCCGCCGCGGTGGTCACGGAGATCCAGGCGGCCGTGGCTCGGTTACGCTCCGCCGGTTTTGAGGTCGACACCCACATCGACACCGACCTCGACGGACTCGATGCGATCGGCCGGTTGACTCTGCTACGCCTGCTGCAGGAGTCGTTGACCAACGTCATGAAGCACGCCGACCGGGCCGCAGGGGTGCACGTCGTCGTCGAGAAGGTGGGGGTGGAGAAGGTCGTCGTGGAGAAAGCGGACTCGGTGGTGAGGTTGCGGGTCCGCAGCGGGGGTCAGCCCAGAACGGGATCGGGCGGATACGGCATCGTCGGTATGCAGGAGCGTGCGCAGCTGGCCGGAGGCACGCTCGCGGCCGGCCCCACCGCTGACGGCTGGCAGGTTGAAGCCGAACTTCCTTGCGTGAAAGCACTTTCGGGAGGTCGGTCATGACAGCGACGGTGTTGTTGGCAGACGATCAGCGATTGATACGGGCCGGCCTTCGAATGCTGCTGGAGTCCACACCGGATCTCACCGTGGTTGCAGAGGCCGCCGACGGCGTCGAAGCGGTGCGACTGGCTGCCGAACATCGGCCCGACCTGGTCTTGATGGACCTGCGGATGCCCGGCATGGACGGCGCCACGGCCACCGCCCAGATCGTGACGGCCCGACCCGCGGCGAAGATCCTGGTACTCACCACTTTCGACGACGACGAACATCTGTTTCCTGCGCTGGCCGCCGGCGCCTGCGGCTACCTGGTCAAAGACATCGAGCCCGATGACCTCCTGATCGCCATTCGCCGCGTCATCGACGGCGACGTGCTGTTGTCTCCCGAGCTGTTGCGCCGGGTGGTCGACCGCGCTGTGTCCACCGCCCCGCCGGCAGTCGGCGCCACCGAGGCGATCGATCTGACACCGCGCGAACACGATGTCCTGGCCCTGGTCAGTGAGGGATACGGCAACCATGAGATCGCCGAGCGTCTCCATCTGGGGGTCACCACCGTGAAGAAACACATCGTCAACCTGATGGCCAAGTCCGGCTGTGACAACCGGGTCAGACTGGCGGTATATGCCGTTCGGGTGCGACCGCCGCAGCCGGATCAGCGCACCGCAAAATCGACCTGATGCCACCCCGTCGCACCGTCGGGTAGCACTCCGGCCAACTCCTCGGTCTGCACATCGCCGAAACCATCGGTGGCCCGCACCGAGATGGTGTAGAGACCTTCGGTGGTGGCCCGCCACGGCAGGCTCCACAACCGCCACGTCTCACCGGAATAGGCGGTGCCCAGCTCAGCGGGCTGCCAGATGCCTGGGCCGCCCGGGCCGTCGATGCGAACCTCGACCGCCCGTACCCCCCGATTCTGCGCCCAGGCCACACCGCCGAAGATGACGTCACCCGGCGGTACCTGCTGTCCACTGCGCGGGACGTCGATCCGCGACTCGGTTTTGATCGGGCCGCGCGGGGCCCAGCCCAGTTTTGTCCAATAGGCCTGCGCCCGGTCGAACCGGGTGAGCTCCAGGTCGACCACCCACTTTGTCGCCGACACATAGCCGTAGAGCCCCGGCACCACCAGGCGGGCCGGATAGCCATGGCGCGCCGGAAGCGGTTCACCGTTCATCGTGATCGCCAGCAGGGCGTCCCGGGAGTCGGTCAGTGCCTCAACCGGCGTGCCCGCGGTGAAACCATCCGATGACGTCGACAGCACCATATCGGCATCGCTGTGGACTCCCGCCCGAGCCAGCAGATCCCGGACCCGGTAGCCGGTCCAGACGGCATTCGAGATCAGGTCACCACCAACGGGATTGGACACACATGTCAGCGTGACCACCTTCTCGACCAGCTCGAACTCGGTGAGATCGTCGAAGTTGAAGGTGACCTCACGATCCACCAAACCGTGAATCCGCAGGTGCCAGTCCCCGCGGGCCAGCTGCGGCACACTCAGCGCGGTGTCGATCCGGTAGAAGTTGTCGTTGTCGGTGACGAAGCTGGGCAGCTCGACACCGGTGGGCTGCACCTGCGCCGGAATCGGGGGAGCGGGCACCCGCGGCCTGGGGACGGTGAATGCCGCGCGGTCCTCGGACACCGAATACACCCGCCGCATGGCGATGGCGCCGATCACACCGGAAAGCACACCGGCGCCGAGTAACCCGAGGGCGACCAGCGACAATCGTCGGCCCGGGTCGGCGTCGGGTGGTTGGCCAGGCCGGCGCTGCCCGTCGGTGATCCGCCCGGAGGTCAGCACTCGCAACACTGCGATACCGCAGGCCGTCCCCAGCAGCGTGGGCAGCACGTCGAAGGTGGTTGCGCCCTCGCGGGACAACACCGCAGCGCACCCGAGGAGCCCGCCGAGCCCGATGATGATGCTGCCGATCGGCCGTCGGGGAGCTTCGGCCACCGCGGAGACGGCCGCCAGGATCACGATCGTGGCCAGTACCGCCGCCGACAGGAAGAGTTTGTCGGACGTTCCGAAGGTCTGGATCGCCCACTCTTTGACCGGCCCCGGTGTGAGGTCGATGACGGCGGACCCGACTGCCGTGCGGGCGTCGGCCGTCGCGCCGAAGGGTACTGCGGCCAGTTGGGTGACGCCGAGGGCGACGGCGGCGGCTGCGATACCGATCACCATCCGCGAGCCGGGCGCGGGAGCAGCCATGCAGCCACGCTACCCGCGCCGCCCGCCGAAAGCGCGCCACCTGGATTTGCTCCCAAACAAGGCCCCGCCGGTGAGTCGTCGTTAGGCTGATCGCGACCGGGACCGAGGTGAGGAGCTCCGTGATGGCCACCGTTGCCGACCATGTCATTTCCACGCTGCACCGCAGCGGACTGCGGCGGGTGTACGGCCTACCGGGGGACAGCCTCAACGGTCTCACCGACGCGATTCGCCGGGTTCCGGATGTCACGTGGGAGCATGTCCGCCACGAGGAGGCCGCCGCCTTCGCCGCCGCTGCCGACGCCGCACTGACGGGTCGGCTGGCGGTCTGCGCCGGCAGTTGCGGGCCGGGCAATCTGCACCTGATCAACGGGCTGTTCGACGCCCAGCGCAGCCGCGTGCCGGTTCTGGCGATCGCGGCACACATCCCGCGCAGTGAGATCGGCTCGGAGTATTTCCAGGAGACCCACCCGCAAGAACTGTTCAAAGAATGCAGTGTCTACTGCGAACTGGTCAGCACTCCGGAGATGTTGCCCCGCATTCTGTCGATGGCGATGCGGGCCGCCGTCGAGGAGAACGGTGTTGCCGTAATCGTCGTCCCCGGTGAGGTGCTCTCCGCCAAGGCCGATCCGTCGCCGTGGAACGCCCCGGTGCTGCCGTCGTCGTCGGTGATGCGGCCCGATGACAACACACTCGCCCGGGCGGCATCGATACTCAACGGCGCCAACAACATCACCATTCTGGCCGGAGCCGGGGTGGCCGGAAGCCACGATGCCGTCGTCGAACTCGCGGCCACCCTGCAGGCCCCGATCGTGCATGCGCTGCGTGGCAAGGAATACATCGAGTACAACAATCCCTACGACGTGGGGATGACGGGCCTGCTCGGGTTCGCCTCTGGCTACAAGGCGATCAAAGAGGCCGACGTCCTGCTGATGTTGGGCACCGACTTTCCCTACCAGCAGTTCTATCCCGAAAATGCCACCGTCATCCAGGTCGATGTCCGCGGGCGCAACATCGGCCGTCGCACTCCCGTCGATCTCGGGTTGGTGGGCACCGTCGCCGATACCGTGGCAGCGCTGCAGACCAGGCTGGAACGCAACGTCGACAGCTCCCATCTGCAACGTTGTGTGAACCACTACCGCAGAACCCGCAAATCGATGGACGCTTTGGCGGTCAATGATCGGGACAAGGCGCCGATCCGTCCGGAATATGTTGCCGCCCAAGCGAGTTTGTTGGCCAGCGAGGATGCGGTGTTCACGGTGGACGTCGGCTCGCCGGTGGTGTGGGCGGCGCGCTACCTGCAGATGAACGGGCGGCGGCGCCTGCTCGGCTCCTTCAATCACGGCACCATGGCCTGTGCGCTGCCGCTGGCCCTCGGCGCCCAGACCGTCGATCGCGGGCGGCAGGTGGTGGCCTTCGCCGGCGACGGTGGGCTGGCGATGCTGTTCGGTGAGCTGATCACGCTGCAGCAGAACCGATTACCGGTCAAACTCGTGGTGTTCAACAACTCGTCGCTCAACTTCGTCGAACTGGAGATGAAAGCCGCCGGGATCGTCAACTACGGTACCGAGCTGCAGAACCCGAACTTTGCCATGGTGGCGCAGGCCATGGGCATGTTCGGTCGCCGGGTGGAGCAACCCGGGGACCTCGACGGAGCGCTGCGTGACGCATTCGCCCACGACGGCCCGGCGGTGGTGGACGTCGTGACAGCGCGCCAGGAACTGTCCATACCGCCGGCGATCACCATCGAGCAGGCCAAGGGATTCTCGCTGTATGCGATCCGGACCATTCTCGCCGGCCGTGCCGACGAACTGCTGGACCTGGTGAGCACCAACGTCGCACGAAGATTGCTGGACTGATTGCAATGGCCGAACCCAAGGTTGCTGTTGTCACCGGAGCCAGTCGGGGAGCGGGCCGCGGCATCGCGGTGGCGCTGGGAGCTGCCGGATGGCAGGTTTACGTCACCGGCAGATCAGATGCCGCCTCAGGGCGTCGCACCACCATCGAAGCGGCGGCCCAGCAGGTGTCCGCCGCCGGCGGCGAAGGTATCCCGGTGCGGGTGGATCACGCCGACGACACATCGGTGGCGCGACTGTTCGACCGGATACGCAGTGACGCCGGCGGACTCGATCTGCTGGTCAACAACGCCGCCGCCGTTCACCCCGAGCTGACCCGTCCGGCGCCGTTCTGGCAGAAACCGCTCGAGCTGGCCGATGTTCTCGATGTCGGGTTGCGGTCGAGCTACGTCGCGGCCTGGCACGCCGCCCCGATGCTGGTGGCGCGGGGACGTGGCCTGATCGTGTTCACCTCGTCACCGGGATCGGTCTGCTATATGCACAGTCCGGCCTATGGGGCCCAAAAGGCGGGTCTGGACAAGCTGGCGGCCGATATGGCCGTCGACTTCCGCGGCACCGGGGTGGCAGCGGTGTCCATCTGGATGGGCATCCTGCTCACCGAGAAGATGCGCAGCGCCTTCGACGGCAATCCCGAGGCGCTGGCCAAAACCGCCGAACATGCCGAAACCCCGGAATTCACCGGGCATCTGGTCAACGCGCTGTATCAGGACCCGGAACTGGCAGAGCTCAGTGGCCAGACCGTCATCGGCGCCGAACTGGCGGCGCGGTACGGCATCACCGACGACGGTGGCCGCCGGCCGCCGTCGCACCGCAACCTGCTCGGGTCGCCCAGAGCGCCGCACACCGCGGTGGTGCGCTGAGCATCACCGTCGAGCGCGCACCCTGTTGACAAGCGCGATCGTCGTCTCGGTGGCAGTGGCCAGGGACTCCAACTGGGGCGCGTCGAGGGTCCCGCACACCCAATCCCAGTGCGCCGACACCGTCTGCCCGACCTCCGGTCGCGGTACCAGCGTTGTGCCGGCCCGGTTCCACCGGACGGTTTCGGGCCGGGCCGGGCCCAGGTACAGGCGCCGGCCGTCGAAAAGCAGCGGAGTCGAGTTGATCACCGCGAGCTCGTCGTCGACCGAGGTGGTCACTCCCCACCGGATCCGGCAGGACTGCAGCACGCGCAGCGGCGTCTCGGGACCCGAATCGAGGAACCGGACCCATGGATAGACCACCATGACGTGAAAACTGTGGTGCGCCAGCACTTCTTCTCCACCATCAAGAAGGTCCAGACAGCCGGTCGGTTGTCGTGCCATTTCCTGGCGCACCCTGCTCAACAGCCGGCCACCGTCGACTCGATCGAGCAATGGCCCGCCCACCCAGTAGCTGCGCACCACCTCGGGGTCCAGTGGACGCAGCTGTGCCGCGGCAGCGATTTCCTCCAGATAGGGCCACGCTCCGGAGAATTCCCTGGCGTGACGATGCACCTGGGAGTGGGTCTCGGCGTGCAGCAGCAGCGACGCGTCGGGGGGACCACAGTATCCCAGCTCGTTGGGGGGAAAGGCGTAACAGGAGAACAGGGTTGGCCTCACGGCGGCTCCGGTGCGTCCGGCCATTCGGCGCCCGATCGCATCAGCTCCAGCCCTGCCAGTGCTTCCCGGGCACCGGCCTCATCGGTCTTCTCCACAACAAAACCCATGTGGATGATCACCCAGTCCCCGGGGGCGAAGGTCTCCTCCGGCAACATGCCCACGTTCACCGTGCGGTGTTGTCCCGCGACGTCGACGAGGGCAAGTTGCCGGTGGTAGCCATCGACCATCTTGACGACCCGGCCCGGGATGCCGAGGCACATCAGCTCTGCTCCGCAGCCGGAGCATCGTCGCGCAACATCGCCACCACCGACGCCACGGCCTCGACCGCCCGGGGAACAGCCGCTTCGACCGGAGGTGACAGCCCGATTCCCTCGGTGAGAACGCCGGCCTGGCAGCCCACCACAACCGTGCGCGGGGGCGTACCGCCGAGGGCGCTCAGTGTTGCCATCATCGCGCCGGGATCCATGCTGTGGACATCGATACCTCCAGTGGCCGAGAGGCTTTCACGATCTGCCTCGAAAACTCGTAGCTCGCCCGGGGTGCCACGATCGGGAAGCGCGTCGACGAGTACCAGAGCGTCACAGCCGTCGAGCAGGTCGTAGGCAAGATGCATCCCGCGGATCCCGTAGTCGATGACCCGCACGCCGTCACCGCCCCGGGGGCGGTCCTGGATACGCCGGATCACCTCGCAGCCGAAGCCGTCGTCGCCGAGAAAGATGTTGCCGATTCCGGCTACCAGGATGCCACCGCTCACATGTGCCGCATCTTCATGTACCGCTTGATATCCGGGATGGACCGCACACCGATCACCACGCCGGTCACCAGCACGCCGACGAAGACGACCGTCGCAATCCGGCCGATCACGTCCATGTCGGGCTCCTTTCTGAAAGAGGTTCGATCTCCTCGGGTGAGAAGTACAGGTAGCGCCCGTACCAGTCGTGCAGATCCGCGGCGGGGTCGTCGTCGAGGACCACCGCCACGTGGATGTCCCCGTCGAGGTCCTCGAGCACCGAAGCGACTCGGGCCGTCTTCCCGGCGACAAACATGTCCTGGGCGTCGGCTCTGCGTGACGGCCGCAGCCGGACCCGGCTACCGGCCGAGACGGTGACGCCGGCCACCCGGACCGACGCCGCCGGCGGATCGATCGACCGCGGGTCCCGACACACACCGTGCAGCCCCAGCATGGCTTCGGCCGAGATCCCGTCGCACCGGTCGATGACCCGGGCGGCCAACGGGTCGGTGGCGCGGGCCTGCGCCTTCTCCTCGTCGGTCATCGCCATCACCCGCAAGGTGAGGATCTCGTCGATCTCGGTGGAATCGAACAGCGCCGTTCGGCTCTGCTGCGCAATCTCGGGATAGTCGTAGAGAATGATCGGCGACACCAGCATCGTGTGGGTGGACCCCTGGGCACCGGCCAGGACGGGAAAACACCGGTGCTGACGACAGCGGTCCACCGTGGCCTGCAAGTGCGGCGGCGGTTCGAGCAACGACACAAAACTACCGGATTCGGTGTGCGCGATGACGTGTGTTCCGATCATGGAACGGGCCATCGAGTCCTCTTTGTTCAGCGCCGGCGGGCCACAGTTGCGCACGGTGATCGTGACGAGATCCGCCGGGCCGACGGATTGGACCTCGACATCGAGGCTGCCGAGCACCTCGCCGCGGTCCCGCACCAGCCGGCCGCCGTCGAGTACTTCGATCTCGGTGTGCGCGGCGGCGGCCACCGGAAGGAAAACCGGAACTCCGAGATCGACCACCGTGAACGACTGTTCGACCTCGACCGCCTCATCCCAGGTCACCCAGGAGCCGCCCGGAGTGTCGAGTCGCTCAACCGGTTCGTGGTGACCACCGGCGGTGACCCGTTCGGTGCTGCGATGTTGAAGCTGAAGAAAACGGACCGTCAACTGGAGGTCTTCGGCCCCACACACCGGGATCTGCGAGGACAACAGATAGTCCTCGCCGAGCCCGGCGTCGGCCGCCCCTGGGGGGCTCAATACCCCGAACTGCCAGCGAGATTGGTTCTTGCTCGCGGTTGCCCGGTACGGATAGAGCAGGTAGCCCTCATACAGCACCGCGTCGGCGACATCGCGTACCTCGTCCGGCTCGCCGGTCATGGCGGGTCTCCTCCCGACTGGTCGAGCAACACGTGAACGGCGGAGTCGAGGTCCAGCAGACCCCGACTCGACCTGAAGGACGCCAGAGCCGACATGGTGTCGTGCCCCAGACGTACCCACCCGCGATCCGGATAGTGGCGAGACATCAGGTCGCGCCACACCTGCACCGGGAGGTCGTAGCGGTCGTCGCGATCCCAGGAAACCTGCTGTACCGCGAACCCACCGGTACCGCTGACAAAAATCGTTCCGCTGAACAGGAACTGCAGCGGAACCGCGTAGTCACGAAGGGCGTGCAGGTATTTCGCCGCCGCCACATCGAAGTCGTAGGTGCATTCCAGCGGAAGGGTCACCTGGGTGGCACCGGTGAACCCCGGCACCATCGTCGAGGTGTGCATCCACAGGAAACTCCGCTGCGTATCCGACCAGCGTTGCCGGGGGCCGAACAGGTCCAGCAGTCCGGCCGCTTCGTCATCGGAGTAGGTGCGACGGGCCGGCTCGATGCGCACCTGTGCGCGCAGCGCGATCGCGTGCACCGGTGCGTCGGTGCTGCTGGACACCCCGATCCGAGCCGCCAGTACCGGGGTGACCGCGTACGGTTCCGGGGCGATGTCGAGCACACCGAACGACACGGTGCTCATCTCGGAACGTCATCGGCACGCCCGGCGATGCGTTCGAAGAAGGCATCCACGAACGTCGCCACTTCGGATCCGCCGTCGAAACCCCGCCAGCGCCGGCGCATTCCGCCGACCAACTCGTAGCAGCGGTCGATCGGAACCAGAAAGCACTGCGTACCCGCCTCGGTCGAGCGGGCCAGCAGCGCCTCGGTGTCATCGTCGATCAGTTCGACCCTGGGATCAGCACCGGCGATATCTGCCCACGCCTCGAGGTCGGTCGCGGATTCGGTGGCACCGCCGGGACCCGGGTAGAACGCCACCAGACGATCCATCGCCGAGTTCCGGAAGAAGAACGCCAGCTTCACCGGGATCTCCAGGGCCGTCCACAGCGCGGTGTCCGCCCCGAAACCGGGAAATGCCAGATACCGCTCCGGCACTGCCCGGTACCGCAGTTCGGCGCCGCTGTCGGTGAACAACAGATAGCAGCCACGGCACACGCACATCAGTTGTCGGCCTTGGATGTTCACCACGTGCTGGTGCGCGTCCGCGAGCTGTTCCGAGCACATCTCGCAGCGTTCGGTCGCCACCGCCGGTAGCTGCCTACCGGTGATGCGGGAGAGCACCGCATACGGACTCGAATCAGCAGCCGTCATACCGAAAACTCCGTCCTCCGGGCCGGCACCGCCAGACACAGCACGCCGTCACGAACCAGCATCGGTACCGGTTCCAGGCTGACATCGGCGCCGTCACATCCCAGCCCGGCATGGACCACATCAAAGGGGGTGCGACAGCGAGGACAGCGCAACACCGGATCCGATGCGCCGAGCCCGCGGTGCAGCACCGCCCCCGCCAGGGTGTCGCCGCAACAGGGACAGTGATCCCGGTAGGCGAGGAAGGTGTCCTCGACCCGGCACGCCAGCACAGCTACGCCGTCGACGTCGAAACCGCCGACCTCTCCGGATGCCAGCGCGGCGATGGTCGGCACCGGATGCCACGCTGTGGTCCCGCGGGACCGTACCGGCTCGAACAGTGAATCCGCGGGGATCGTCGGCAGCACCCCGTCCACAGCCGGCTCTGCGACCAGCTCGATCTCGGTGACCTCCGGTGCTGCCGCGCGGAGGGCATCCTCGACGGCGAGCTGCAACGTCACCGCCGATGACGGGCAGCTCCGGCAGCTGCCGGCGAACCGGAGCCGGACCACACCCTCGTCGGTGACCTCGATCAACTCGATATCGCCGCCGTGGGAACCGAGGTAGGGGCGGACCCTGTCGAGGGCGTCGGCCGCCCGGCGACCGACATCATCTGGATGCAGTCCGTGTACCAGCAGGACACTGGCGACCAGATCGTCGGCGGCGTATCGGGCAATGGTGGTGTCGTCACTGAGTGCGACGATGCGCTGCAGCGCGGCACCGTAAAGGCCCGCGACCTCGGCGACGAGCTGCTCGGCGCGATCCCGTGCCGCGGCGCCGGTCACCGCGGGTGAGCTCACCGCGTCCAGCAGCTGCTGAATCCGCTCACCCGCCCCGCGCCACCGACCGTCGTCGGTCATTCCCCGGTGGCCGTCTGAGTGGGGGAGTGCAGTCGCTGCAACGTCTTCCCGTCACCGAGATACATGTGCACGCCGCACGGCAGACACGGATCGAAACTGCGGACGGTCCGCATGATGTCGATGCCCTTGAAGTTCTCCCGGTTGTTCTCCTCGAAGATCGGGCTGCCCGTCACCGCGTCCTCGTAAGGGCCTGGTGTCCCGTAGCTGTCGCGGGGGTTGGCATTCCACGGTGTCGGCGGATACGGGTGGTAGTTGGCGATCTTGCCGTCGCGGATCACCATGTGGTGGCTGAGCACACCACGGACCGCCTCGGTGAAACCGCAACCGATACCCTCGTCGGGCACCTCGAAGGGCTCCCACGTCTTGGTGCGGCCGGCCCGGATCTCCACCAGGGCCTGCTCGGCGAAGTGCAGCGCCGCCGCGGCCGCATATGCCTGGAAGTAGGTGCGGGCCCGGTTGCGTTCCAGCGTGTTGCTGCCGTATTGCGGTATGTTCCACTCGAATTCGACGGGACCCCGCAACGCGGTCTTCGGCAGATTGATCTGGACGCTGTGACCGGTGGATTTCACGTAGCCGATGTCGACAAGTCCGGCGAGCGCGGTCGACCACAGCCGGGCCAGGGGGCCACCGCCGGTGTCGAGCGCCAGGTGTTCCTTACCGTCGAACCATCGCGGTGACATCACCCAGCTGTACTTGTCGTCCATGTCGCGTTTCTGCGGGCGGGGGTTGGTGTGCTGGTTCCACGGATGACGACGATCCACCGGATTGCCCAGTGGGTCGGTGTTGACGAACATCTCCTGATCGGTCCAGTCGTCGTAATAGGAACTGCCCAAGAGGATTCGGATACCCAGGTTGATGTCCACCAGCGAATGGGTGAGGAGTTTTCCGTCCACCACGATGCCGGGGGTGACAAACATGGCGTCACCCCAGCGGTTCATGTCTCGGTAGGCGAAGTTGCACTCCTCCGGGTTCTGGAAGGATCCCCAGCAGCCGAGCAGAGTGCGGCGCAGCCCCACCTTGTCGTAGCCGGGCAGGGCTTCGTAGAAGAAGTCGAACAAGTCGTCGTGCATCGGCACGACCTTCTTGATGAACTCGATGTAGCGCATCAGCCGGGTCATGTAGTCGGTCATCAGCTGAACAGTGGCCACGGTGCCGATGCCGCCGGGATACAACGTGGAGGGGTGAACGTGCCTGCCCTCCATCAGGCAGAACATCTCCCGGGTGTAGCGACTGACGTGCAGGGCCTCCCGATAGAACTCTCCGGTGAACGGATTGAGTGCCCGCATGATGTCGGCGATGGTGCGGTAGCCATGTGCGTCGGACTGCGGCGCGGTGGTGTTCTCGGCCTTGGCCAGAACACCGGGGTTGGTTTCGGAGACCATCTTCTCGCAGTAGTCCACCCCGACCAGGTTCTCCTGAAAGATGTTGTGGTCGAACATGTATTCGGCGGCCTCGCCGAGATTGACCAGCCACTCGCCCAGGTGTGGGGGTTTGACGCCGTAGGCCATGTTCTGGGTGTAGCAGGAGCAGGTGGCGTGATTGTCGCCGCAGATGCCGCAGATCCGGCTGGTGATGAAGTGGGCGTCGCGGGGGTCTTTGCCTTTCATGAAGATCGAGTAGCCGCGGAAGATCGATGATGTGCTGTGGCACTCGGCTACTTGCTTGTTGTCGAAGTCGATCTTGGTGTAGATACCGAGGCTCCCGACAATGCGTGTGATGGGATCCCACGACATGTCGACGAGTTGTCCTGGCTCGGTGTCTTTCTGGGATGTTTTCGGAGTGATCGTTGTCATGGATCTTCGCATTCTGTGTCGGGAACTCACCAGGTGCGCCGGGCACCGGTGAGCAGCTCATCACCCGGGTGACGCCAGCCGGGCTCCTTGTCGACGGTGCGGCCGGTGATGCTGCGCAGGCCGCGGATCATCGATCCATACAGCCCGGATGCGGTGGTGGACAGCTTGCCGCCGGGCGGTTCGTCCATGAAGGGCATGAACATATCGGGAAAACCGGGCATGGTGCACCCGATGCAGATGCCACCTACATTCGGGCACCCGCCGACACCGTTGATCCAACCCCTTTTGGGTACATTGCATTTCACGACAGGTCCCCAGCACCCGAGCTTGACGATGCATTTCGGCGAGCCGTATTCGGTCGCAAAATCTCCCTGCTCGTAATAGCCGGCCCGGTCACACCCCTCGTGCACGGTGCTGCCGAACAGCCAGGTGGGGCGTAACGCGTTGTCCAGCGGAATCATCGGCGCTTGGCCGGTTGCCATGTACAGCAGATAGGTCAAGGTCTCGGAGAGATTGTCCGGATGGGTGGGGCAACCCGGCACACAGACGATCGGGATACCGGCCTTGCTTTTCCATTCCCAACCGAGGTAGTCGGGGACACCCATGGCGCCGGTCGGGTTGCCGGCCATGGCGTGGATGCCGCCGTAGGCGGCGCAGGTACCCGCCGCGACAACAGCGGTCGCTTTGGGCGTCAGGCGATCCAGCCATTCGCTGGTTGTGATCGGCTGACCGGTTGCGGGGTCATTGCCGAAGCCGCACCAGTAACCCTCGGTGTGAAGGCTTTCGTTGGGGATCGACCCTTCGACGACCAGCACAAACGGTTCGAGCTCACCCCGGTCTGCTTTGAAGAACCATTCGAGGAAGTCGTCGGCGCCGGCGCTGGGGCCGCATTCGAAATCGATCAGTGGCCAGTGCATGGCGATTTGGGGGAGTCCCGGCAAGGCGCCGAGGGCGATCTCTTCGACCGTCGGCTGGGTGGCTGCCGTCAACGCCACCGAATCACCGTCGCAACTCAAACCAGCATTGATCCAGAGCACGTGGATCAACGTCTGTTCAGCTTTGATTGCTGCTTCTGTGGACATGCTGCAGCTTTCCGGGGCGGGCTGCGCCCCTGACGCCGCCGGAGTCGACCATCGGCCCACTTGCGCGGCGCTGATTCTGGGTCTACTCCAGAACTACTGTGATGTCAATCACAGTTTCAGTGTTCCTTGAATCCGTGCCCGACAGGTGCGGCGGCGGGTCACACCGGTCGTTGAACATGCACGGACATATCAACTCTGGCGCTGCGCGTGGCCGGTTCAAAAAGAGGCTTGCACGGTGTGGTGGCCACGGACTAAGGTCACGTCCGTGCATCTCATTCTCGTAGTAGCTTCCCGCAGCGGGGTCTGATCCAGGCCGACCCCCCGCTGTGGGTCGGATTGTCAGCTACTACCAGTCGGTCGCCTCCATCAATTCGAGAAGACCGGCACATGACCTCCTTTCTTTCGTTCTCGTCGCACCCGTCGTCCACCTCATTGGACCGGCTCTGCCACGCGCCATTGCCGCGTGGCCTGCGGGAAAAGGCCGGACACCTCTCGTGGGACCGTTTTCTGGCCACTTACGGACACCGCGCCGGGCCGGTGCAACTGCAGGACTGGCAATGCACCGACGGCCGCGGGTCCTCGAGAGGCCTGGGCGCCCAGGCGCGCCACTACCAGGCGACGCTGACCGTCGGTGGCCGGACCGAGACGATCTGTGTGTCGGCGACCGGGCCCATCGCCGCGCTGACCGCGATGCTCTACGAGTTGGGAATCGCGTTGGAGGTGCTCGACTTTCATCAGCTGCAGATGGGTCGTGACACCGTGACGTTCATCCGCGGCACCGCCGGCGTGGGAGACGAATGGGCGATGGCCTGGGCTGAGGACAACACTCACGCCGCACTGCGGGCTGTCATCGCCTGCGCCAACGCGCTGGCCGGGCCGGAGTAGTCAGCGGGTTTGCGCCTTGGCTGTCAACGCAACGGCCGCAACACGATTGGCATGCCGTCCATGGGCACTGGCATGCCGCCGTAGTCCAGCCGTGCCCGGTATCCCGGGCGGGGCGGCTCCAGTCGGTACCGGCGCAGTAGCCGATGCATGACGGTCTTGATCTCCAGCTGGCCGAACACCATCCCGATGCACTTGTGGGCGCCACCGCCGAACGGCGCAAAGGCGTACCGGTGCTGTTTGTGTTCGTTGCGGGGCTCGGTGAACCGGTCCGGGTCGAATTTCTCGGGCTCTGTCCACAATTCGGGCAGATGATGATTGACCGACGGCCACAGCAGGATGCTGGTGTCGGCCGGGATGAAATGGCCCAACAGCTCGGTGTCGCGCACCGTCGAGCGGACATTGAAAGGAAGTGGGGTCACCATCCGCAACGACTCGTTGATCACCAGGTCGAGGGTCTCGAGCTTCTCCAGGGCCTCGATGTCCAAGGGTCCGTCACCGAGGCGGTCACACTCGTCACGGCACCGGTCCTGCCAATCCTGGTTGGCGGCAAGGTGATACGCCATGGTGGTCAATGTGGAGGTCGAGGTGTCATGGGCGGCCATCATCAGGAAGATCATGTGGTTGACGATGTCTTGATCGGTGAACGTGTTGCCGTCCTCGTCGGCGGTGTGGCAGAGCACCGTCAGCATGTCGGTGCCGCCGGCGTTGCGGCGTTCCTTGACGCGTTCCTCGAAATACTGGTCGAGGACCTTGCGGGCCTGCAGGCCGCGCCACCATTTGAAGGGTGGCACGCCGGTGCGGATGATCGCGCCGCCGGCCCGGGTGGTCATCGTGAAAGCGTCGTTGACCTTGGTGACCAGTTCCTTGTCGCTGCCGGGTTCATGACCCATGAACACCACCGAGGCGATGTCGAGGGTGAGTTCTTTGACCGCCGGATAGAACAGGAACCGGGGGTCGTTCTCCGCCCAGTCGTCGGCGATCACCTGAGTGGCGACACGGTCGATGTGCTCGACATATCCCGACAGCCGGGTACGAGTGAACGCCTCTTGCATGATGCGGCGGTGAAACATGTGCTCTTCGAAGTCGAGCAGCATGAGGCCCCGGTTGAAGAAGGGGCCGATGACCGGGTGCCAGCCCTTCTGAGAGAAGTCCTTGTTCTTGTTCGAGAAGACCGCTTGGGTGGCGTCGGGGCCAAGTGCGACAACGCTGGGCAGGGCAGGGGAGTGCGAGTAGTGCAGCGGCCCGAACTTCTTGTACACCTCGAGCAGGTATTCGGGACCTGACCGGAACGTCTCGATCATGTGTCCGAGGATGGGTACCCCTGAGTCGCCCATCACCGGTCGCAGATCGCTGCCCGGTGGCGGCTCGGCCAGGACAAACTGTTTGAAGTCATGTTGTCGCAGCCGCTTCTCGACCAGGCCCAGCCCCGGCATGGTGTTCAGTGTCGGAGTGAGGCGGCGCTTGGCCTGATCGATGAGGTAGTCGGTATTGCTGATGGTGGCGGGCATGGGCACTCCTCGGCGCAGGCTGCGTGCGGCTGTCGGTCGGCTGACAAAGAGCGTGTGGTGTGAGCCACTTCTAGCAGTCTCACTGCCGAACTTGACGCCTGTCAAGTTTCATTCCTGTCGGGGCGTGGTGCAAGGTTGTCAGCGTGAGCCATCCTCCGAAGCCGGAATCAGCAGACTCGGTGCCGCGGCGGCGCGGCGACCGCCAACGACAAGCCATCGTCGGCGCCGTTCGCGAGCTGCTCGAGGAAGTACCATTTGCCGACCTGTCGGTGAGCGCGATCAGCGACCGGGCCGGTGTGGCACGGTCGGGCTTCTACTTCTACTTCGACACCAAGTACGCCGTGCTGGCGCAGATCCTGGCGGAAGCCACCCAGGAACTCGAGGAACTCACCCACTTCTTCGCCGCCCGCGGCGAAGACGAGTCACCGGCGTCGTTTGCCAAACGAATGGTCGGCAGTGCGGTCGTGGTGTTCTCCCACAACGATCCCGTGATGGCGGCCTGCAACCTCGCCCGTAACGCCGACGCCGAGATCCGCAAGCTCCTGGACGCGCAGATCGACACTGTCATCAACCAGATCGTCATCAACATCGAAGCCGAAGTGGCGGCCGGAACCGCCCATCCACTCAGCGACGACATCCCGATGCTGGTCCGGACCCTGGGCGCGACAACAGCGTGGATGCTCTCCGGGGATGCCACCTTCCTGGGCTCCGACGGCGACATGCAGCGAGGTGTTGCAGTGCTCGAGCAACTGTGGCTGCACGGGTTCTGGGGCGGTACGCCCGACTGATCCACGCCGATCGGTACAGTCGCGGCCATGGCTGGAACGTTCGCGGGTAGGCGCTGTTTCCTCACAGGAGCGGCCAGCGGTATCGGGCGGGCAACCGCACTGCGGCTGGCGCGCGACGGCGCCGAACTGTTCCTCACCGACTGTGACAGCGAAGGGCTGGAGCGCACCGTTGCCGATGCCCGGGCGCTCGGGGCGACGGTGCGGGCACATCGGGTCCTGGACATCTCCGACTACGACGCGGTGGCGGCCTTCGCCGCCGACATCCATGCCGAACATCCCGCGATGGACGTGGTGTTCAACATCGCCGGCGTCTCTGCGTGGGGCACCGTCGACCGGCTCACCCACCAGCAGTGGCGAACCATGATCGACGTCAACCTGATGGGCCCCATCCACGTCATCGAGACGTTTGTACCGCCGATGGTGGCAGCCCGGCGCGGCGGGCACCTGGTCAATGTGTCCTCGGCGGCCGGGCTGGTCGCCCTGCCGTGGCATGCCGCCTACAGCGCCAGCAAATACGGGCTGCGGGGGCTCTCGGAGGTGCTGCGGTTCGACCTCGCCAAATACCGCATCGGGGTGTCGGTGGTGGTACCCGGCGCGGTCAAGACACCACTGGTGCAGTCGGTCGAGATCGCGGGCGTCGATCGTGAGCACCCCAAGGTGGCGCCCTGGGTGGACCGGTTCACCGGACACGCCGTCGCGCCCGAGCATGTCGCCGAGCGGATCCTCCGTGGTGTCGACAAGAACCGTTTCCTGATCTACACATCGCTCGACATCCGGGCCCTCTACCTGTTCAAACGGGTCGCGTGGTGGCCGTACAGTGTGGCGATGCGGCAGGTCAACGTGCTGTTCACCAGGGTACTCAAACCCGCCACCGCGCCGCCGCTCAACGCGAACCCCAGTCCCACGGAGGAGCAGTGAGCAGGGTCTGGCCCACCACCTGGGTCTCGCCGCAGTCCTTGTAGAGCTCGATGCGCTGGGTGTCCTCGGTATCGAGAAACGCCAGCAGCGCCGCCGAGTGCGTGACCACAACCACCTGGGTGACCCGCGATGCCGACCGGATCAGCCGGGCCAGCGGCTCCACCAGATCTGGATGCAACGATGTCTCGGGTTCGTTGAGGACCATCAGCGACGGGGGCTGCACGCTCAACAGTGCCGCCGCCCAGAGCAGGAATCGCAGTGTGCCGTCGGAGAGTTCGGCGGCGCGCAGCGCCCGCAACATACCCGGCTGCCGCACCGCCAGATCAAAGAGGCCTTCGGTCACGACAACCGATATCTCGGCTCCGTCGAATGCGTCGGCGAACGTCGCCCGCAGTTCGTCGGAAAAGGCGCCGGACCCGGCCTCGAGAATCGTCTGGATGGCCGCTGCCAGATCGCTGCCGTCGTCGGCGAGCACCGGGGTGCGGGTGCCCACCTGTGGGCGGCGGGCCGGGGCGCCGGCATCCACCCGGAAGCCGTCGTAAAAACGCCAGGACCGTAGCCGATTCCGCACCTCGGACAGTTCGGGCAGCTCACCGGGGTGGGCAAATTCGGACAGCACACTCCGATAGGTGGGCAGACCGCGGGTGAGCCGGTCGTAACCGTCGCGATGGGCCGGGCCCGGCTGCGCGCGCGCCTCGGCCAGTGGCCCCGCGCGGCGCACCAGCGTCGCATTGGCCCGCGGTACCGGACCGACAAAGATCAACTCCCTCTTGATCTCTGGGTCGCGGCCGAACACCGATTCGATCCCTGCCATCTGTGGTAGTCCCAGATCCACCAGATAGCCGAAGTCATCTGTCGCATAGCCCATTTCGAGAGAGATGGATCTGGTCCGAAGGGTGCCCTCGACCCGGCCGGTGCGGCGTGAGCCGGACAACTGCTCCGGACCCGCCCACAGCGCGGACTGGAGACCGCCCTCTCTGGCCAGCGAACCGACCACCTCACCGCGGCCGCAGTCCGCGAGAAGTCGCAGCGCACGGTACAGCGAGGACTTACCGGTTCCGTTGGCGCCGGTGACCACTGTCAAGCGACCGACCGGCAGCACCACATCTCGCAAGGACCGGTATCCACGAACCGAAATGGTCTGCAACATGACTCACACGGTATCCATCGTCGGTGACACCTCCGGCGCGGCGCTTGCCGCCAAGGACCGCCGCCTGGTGCTGGTCACCGGAGAAGGATCGCATCAGTTGACGGCACAGGAAATCAGCCAGTTCGGCCGCCACGGCCTCAAGCCGGTCATCTTTGTGCTGAACAACAACGGCTATCTCATCGAGCGACTGCTCTGCAAGGATCCCGATATCGAGTACAACGATCTGGCGCAGTGGAACTACTCGGAACTGCCACACGCGCTGGGCTGCAACGACTGGTATACCCCGCAGGTGAGCACCCTCGGAGAACTCGACGAAGCGCTCAGGATCGCCGGGGAAGGCGAGCGTGGCTGTTACATCGAGATCGTCACCGCCAAGTACGAAGCGCCGCCACTGCCCAAAAAGTTGCACGACAGCGTCAAGACGCTCTACAACAGCTGACCCGTCAGTGCCCACATAGTTTGCGCGCCAAGCTCTCCCAGGCGTCGCCGAGTTGCTCGACGGTCTTGCCCAGATCGGTGATCTGGTGTTCGACATGATCGGCTTGCAACAACGCGATCAGTGCGTCGGCCTGTGCGTCGAGATCGCCGGTGGTGTGGGCCTGTTCCAGCAACACCCGAACATGCCGGTGCAACACCATGGCCGGAGCGTTGTAGCGGCTGCCGGGATCGCGGCCGACGTCGGAGAGCAGCGCGTGGTGATCGTGGGCGAACCGGATGCGCATTCGGCCGAATGCGAGCAGGCGCACCAGTGGTGGAGCGTCGGGTCCCAGCGGCGGCGGGCCGAACAAGAAGGCCTGCTGGCTGATCCGTTCGTCTTCGTCGAGCAGCACCATCATCAGGCCGGCGCGACTCCCGAAGCGACGGAAGACGGTTCCCTTGCCCACACCGGCGGCAGCGGCGATCTCGTCCATCGTGACGGCTTCGGCGCCGCGTTCGGCGATCAACCGTCGTGCCGCCTCGAGCAGCAGTAGTCGGTTCCTGGCGGCGTCGCCACGCTCCTGTGGTGCGTCTGTCACCGGCAGGGGGCCGGGGAAGTCCAGGGCGCTCATCAGGGCACTTTAACTCAGCCGGAATTAATCGGACCTGGGTCCGGTTAGAATCTGTGAGAATCGTCCAAACGTGAGGGAAGGAAGGCGTCGTGTCGGAGGCAGTGTCTGAGACCGGGGTGCAAGCCCGCGGTGAAGCCGTCAAGGTGTTGGTGCTGGTCGGCAGCCTGCGGGCGGAGTCGATCAACCGCCAGCTGGCGGAGGTCGCCATCGCCAACCCCCCGGAAGATGTCCGGTTGAGCTTGTTCGATCGGCTGGGAGACCTGCCCTTCTACAACGAGGACCTCGACGTCGAGCCGGCGCCGGAGCCGGTCGCGGCGCTGCGGGCGGCGGCCGCTGACGTGGACGCCACGCTCATCGTGACTCCCGAGTACAACGGCAGCATCCCCGGTGTGCTGAAGAACGCCATCGATTGGCTGTCCCGTCCGTACGGCAACGGTGCGCTCAACGGCAAGCCGGTTGCCGTCATCGGGGCGGCTCTGGGGCAGTACGGCGGCGTGTGGGCTCACGACGAGACGCGCAAGTCTGTGGGCATCGCGGGGCTGCGGGTCGTGGAGTCGATCGGCCTGTCGATCCCGGCCGCCTCGCTGGACGGCAAGCACCCGCGGGAGAGTGCCGAGGTTGTCGAGAAGATCGGTGATGTCGTCGGAAAGCTGGTCGCCGAGGTCGGCTGAGGTCACTGCGCGGCACAGAGCCGTCGACGGGTCGGGTGCGACCTGTCGACGGCTTTGCTGTGATAAGGGCCCGATTCGGGACGCGGCCTACTTGTCGGTAGGTGCTGGTAGATATGGGACACGGTCGCCGACGGCCAGCCGACGACACGCTGAGGACGCGCCGGTGCGGGGCTTGCCACCAGGGAATTCCATGAATGTTGTTCAGAACATCTTGTATCACTTCTGATTGGGGGCCACTAGGTGTAGTGTTTGGCGGGCCGAGGGAGTCCAACCTCCGGAGGCCTGCGGGGAATCAGGATCGGACCCGTTCCGTGTCGGAACCGCCGGTCCACCTGAGTCGGCAGGCACCTGGAATACCGGGCTTTGACGAGCTGCTGAACAGTAGCGAGCCACATCTGAATCAGATTTGCGTCAGTTTCGCTGAGGCCAGTCCGCAAGAACAAAGAGGGAGTCGATCGCCAATGAGCGTCACCGTATACACCAAGCCCGCCTGTGTGCAGTGCAACGCCACCTACAAGGCCCTCGACAAGCAAGGTGTCGAGTACAAGATCGTCGACATCACCCTGGACTCCGACGCCCGTGACTACGTGATGGCCCTGGGGTACCTGCAGGCTCCCGTTGTGGTCGCCGGCAATGATCACTGGTCGGGTTTCCGCCCGGACCGCATCAAGACCCTCGCTGGCGTCGCCGCCGTCTCTGCCTGACCACTGGATCAGGAGAGACGCACCAGCTGGAAAGGGGGAGTGGCATGGCCGGGAACGACCTGACGGCACGCGCCAATCTCGTCTACTTCTCCAGCGTGTCCGAGAACACCCACCGATTTGTCCAGAAGCTGGATCTGCCGGCCATCCGCATCCCATTGCGGGAGCGGATCGTCGTTGACGATCCCTACGTGCTGATACTGCCGACTTACGGTGGTGGGCACGCCAACGGCCCCGATCCCGATCGCGGGGGATACGTCCCCAAGCAGGTGATCGCATTCTTGAACAATGAACACAACCGGCTGTTGATTCGCGGCGTCATCGCCGCGGGCAACACCAACTTCGGGGCCGAGTTCGGCTACGCAGGAGACGTTGTCTCGCGTAAATGCAAGGTCCCGTACCTCTACCGCTTCGAACTGATGGGGACGACGGACGACGTCCTTGCCGTCCGCGCCGGACTAGCCGACTTCTGGAAGGAACAGACGTGTCTCCAACCGTGACCGCTGATGTCGAGACCGAGAACGCTGTACACGCCCTTCCGGGTGAGACTGACTATCACGCGCTCAACGCGATGCTCAACCTGTACGACAAAGACGGCAAGATCCAGTTCGACAAGGACCGGGAAGCCGCCAATCAGTACTTCCTGCAGCACGTCAACCAGAACACGGTGTTCTTCCACAACCAGGACGAGAAGCTCGACTACCTGGTGCAGAAGAACTACTACGAGCGCGAGGTGCTCGACCAGTACTCCCGTAACTTCGTCAAGTCGCTGCTGGATCGCGCTTACGCCAAGAAGTTCCGGTTCCCGACGTTCCTCGGTGCGTTCAAGTACTACACCTCCTACACGCTGAAGACCTTCGACGGAAAGCGCTACCTCGAGCGGTTCGAAGACCGGGTGGTGATGGTGGCGTTGACGCTGGCCTCCGGTGACACCACGCTTGCCGAGAAACTGGTCGACGAGATCATCGACGGCCGGTTCCAGCCGGCGACGCCGACATTCCTCAACTCGGGTAAGAAGCAGCGCGGCGAGCCGGTGTCCTGCTTCCTGCTGCGCATCGAGGACAACATGGAGTCCATCGGGCGCTCCATCAACTCGGCGTTGCAGCTGTCCAAGCGCGGCGGCGGAGTTGCCTTGCTGCTGACCAACATTCGCGAGCACGGCGCACCGATCAAGAACATCGAGAACCAGAGTTCCGGTGTCATCCCGATCATGAAGCTGCTCGAGGATTCGTTCTCGTACGCCAATCAGCTCGGTGCCCGCCAGGGTGCCGGCGCGGTGTACCTGCATGCGCACCACCCCGACATCTACCGGTTCCTGGACACCAAGCGCGAGAACGCCGACGAGAAGATCCGCATCAAGACCCTCTCGCTCGGAGTGGTCATCCCGGACATCACCTTCGAGCTGGCCAAGAAGAACGAGGACATGTACCTCTTCTCGCCGTACGACGTCGAGAAGGTCTACGGGCTGCCCTTTGCCGACATCTCGGTCACCGAGAAGTACCACGAGATGGTCAACGACGGCCGGATCCGCAAGACCAAGATCAAGGCCCGCGAGTTCTTCCAGACGCTGGCAGAGCTGCAGTTCGAGTCCGGCTATCCGTACATCATGTACGAGGACACGGTGAACCGCGCCAATCCCATCGAGGGCAAGATCACGCACAGCAACCTGTGCTCGGAGATCCTGCAGGTGTCGACACCGTCGCTGTTCAACGATGACCTCTCGTATGCCAAAGTGGGCAAGGACATCTCGTGCAACCTCGGGTCGATGAACATCGCCAAGGCCATGGACTCGCCAGACTTCGCGCAGTCCATCGAAACGGCGATTCGTGCGCTGACCGCGGTGAGCGACCAGACCCACATCTGGTCGGTGCCCTCGATCGAGCAGGGCAACAACGACTCCCACGCCATCGGGCTGGGGCAGATGAACCTGCACGGCTATCTGGCCCGCGAGCGCATCCACTACGGCTCTGAAGAAGGTGTCGACTTCACCAACATCTACTTCTACACGGTGCTGTATCACGCACTGCGGGCGTCGAATCAAATTGCGATCGAACGTGGCAAGCGCTTCGGTGGCTTCGAGAAGTCGAAGTACGCCTCGGGTGAGTTCTTCGACAAGTACACCGAACAGGTGTGGGAGCCGGCCACCGACAAGGTGCGCACGCTCTTCGCCGATGCCAACATCCGGATCCCTGACCAAGACGACTGGAAGCGGTTGAAGGAGTCGGTGCAGGCGCACGGCATCTACAACCAGAACCTGCAGGCCGTTCCGCCGACGGGATCGATCTCCTACATCAACCACTCGACGTCCTCGATCCACCCGGTGGCGAGCAAGATCGAGATCCGCAAGGAAGGCAAGATCGGCCGCGTCTACTACCCGGCGCCGTACCTGAACAACGACAACCTGGAGTACTACCAGGATGCGTACGAGATCGGGTACGAAAAGATCATCGACACCTATGCAGCCGCCACCCAGCACGTCGACCAGGGGCTGAGCCTGACGCTGTTCTTCAAGGACACCGCCAATACCCGCGACGTGAACAAGGCGCAGATCTACGCCTGGCGCAAGGGGATCAAGACGCTGTACTACATCCGTCTTCGCCAGATGGCTTTGGAGGGAACCGAAGTCGAGGGTTGCGTGTCCTGCATGCTGTGATGTTCTTCTGAATTGCCGAAACGCCGCATAAGTCGGCGTCCCTGGGAGGTGGTGTTCTCAGGCTGACGATGGCAGCCATAGTGTTTTTGACCGTTGGTCCGCTGGGTTTTTTCTCGGGCTTCGCAGTATCGGAAGTTATCGGGTACCTGTCAACGATCATCCCAAAGGAGGTCGTACGCATGGGAAATGCAATAGTGAGACGCGCCAAAACGTGTGCGGGTAAGACCGGAAAAAGCCACCTCCCACTCTCCAGGGGAACCCTGCTGATGAGCCTGTGAAAGTCAGGCGAAAGAGCCATATTGGGAGCTCGCTACCAGTGTGGAAGGCTGTCAAGGCGAGATGAGGCAGAACACGCGCTGCTGCTCAACGTAAGCCAACATCTCGGCGTCGACACCACACGCTGCATCCTCTGCGTTGCCCTCGACGCGGCGGGCGACTTTCACGTTCGCGGTGGGGTCGGTGCAGTCGACCGGAACCGCGGCGCGGGCGATGGCATAGCAGCGTCCCTCGTGCAGATTGAGGATGAAGCACAACGTCCGGGTGTCGCTGGCGAGCATCGGATAGATGCCGCCCTGCCCATTACTGCCGGGGCAGGTCGCTGTCGAGTCGCCTTGAGATACAAGCTGCAGCGTGGCATCCGAGCGGTTGCAGTCCGCGGCTTCAGCCTTCATCTGCCCTTCGCTGTATGCGCTGGCGGTAATGGATTGTCCGACATCGAGTGTGTGCGCCGCTTCCATGAGGCGGTAGTCACCCGGCTCCAGGGTGTTCAGCTTGCGCGAAGGCGACGCGACGCTTCTGGGCCCGTACTGGCATTGAAATTCATTGGCAGAAAAGAACTCTCGACTGTGAGAGATGGTGCAGCTTTTGTAGAGCCTGGGTCAACGCACAACCTTCGGCGTGTCGCGGCTCAGGGTGGGGCGCCGTTGTCGGGTGGTGGATATGGGCTACCCGGGGTTCGAGGGCATGGCCGCATCTTCGACAGTGGTGACCGGTTTGTGGTGCACGGGGAAGTTGACCGAGCGGGCGATGAAGCACTTCGCGGATGCGTCGGCGTGTAGCCGCAGAGCAGCCTCGTGGTCGCTGTCGGCGGTGATGGTCACGCTCGGTCGCAGTGTCACCGACTCGAACTGGCCGCCCCCGGTAGCGTCCTGGCTCATGACGCCGTGGGCGTGATCTTCATAGGCGGTGACGACAACCCCGGCCTTCGCAGCGAGGTTGAGGTACCAGAGCATGTGGCACTGCGACAGTGCCGCCACTTGCAGTTGCTCCGGGTTCCACCGCGTGGGGTCCCCACGAAAGGCCGGATCCGCGGTGCCGAGGATGGTGGGAGCCGCGGGGGCGCGGACCTCGTGTTCGCGGCCGTAGGCGGTGTATCCGGTGGTTCCGGTTCCGTGGTTGCCGGTCCAGACGACGCTGACGTCGTACTCGTGTGTCTTGCCGCTCATGCGTGGGCCTGCCTTTCCTCGATGTCGTTCAGGGCGATGCTCCGGGTGTGATCGACGTGGGCTGACACCGCGCTGCGCGCGTGGTCGGGTTGCCCGCTGGTGATGGCTTGCAGAATGGCTTCATGTTCGCGGTGGACATCGTCCGCCCGGGGCGTGGTGGTCAACCCGGCCCGGGCGGCGATGGTGATCTGGTCCCACACCGCTGTCAGCAGCGTGTTGATCTGACTGTTGCCGGCCAATGCCGCCAGGGCCAGGTGGAACCTGCGGTTCTCCTCCGCTCCTGCCAGTGCACCCGCCATCCGAGTCGCCTGGTCGCAGGAGGCGGCAAGGCGTTCCACCTCACGCAACCGCGCGGGCAACAACATCCCGGCGCGCTGGGATGTTGCCGCCTGTTGTGCGGCAAAGCTTTCCAGCGCACACCGCGTCTCGAACGCCTCCGTGAGCTCCCGGGCGCCCGGCACCCTGGCTCGCACGCCGCGGCCCTGGCTGACGACCAGGCGTTGCGCATCCAGAACTCGCAGTGCCTCTCTCACGGGGGTGCGACTCACGCCCAGCTGCTCGGCAAGTGACGACTCGGAGACTTTGACGTCCCCGCGCAGCTCGCCCGTGCGGATCAAGCCCAGCAGGCCGTCGTATGCATCCACTGAGCGATTATTGCATGCAATGACTCCATCGACGCCCGTTCACGCGTCGACTTCGGCCTCGAAGTAGGCGGCGACGTCCTGGGCGGTGATGTCGGCTATCGAGGCAGGTGACCATCTGGGATTCCGGTCCTTGTCGACGAGTTGTGCGCGGATACCCTCCACCAGATCGTGGGACTTCAGAGATGCGCAGACGGTCCGATACTCCTGCTCGAGGACGTCTTCCAGATTGTCGAGGTTGGCGGCCTGCCGGATGGCCTGCAGTGTCACGGAGACGGCGATCGGTGACTGGCATGCGATCACGTCTGCGGCAGCATTGGCCGGACCGCAGTGGTGGCCGCGAAGTTCGGCCAAGATGTCGGCAACGGTGTCGCCGGCATAGCAGTGGTCGATCCATTTCTGTTGTGCGGCAAGGTTACTGCTCGGGGGTTCGGTGGCGTAAGTCGCCAGTGCGGCCGGTACGCCATCGGTGATGATGGCCCGGGTGAGATCGGTCAGGCGATCGTGGGGCACGAAGTGATCGGCGAAACCCATCGCGATGGCGTCGGCGCCGGTGAATGGGGCGCCGGTGAGTCCGGCGTGTAGTCCGAGGAGGCCGGGTGCCCGCGCGAGCAGATAGGTGCCGCCCACATCGGGGATGAGGCCGATCTTGACCTCGGGCATACCGACCATGGATCTATCGGTGACGATGCGCGTGTTGCCGTGAGCGCTGATGCCCACGCCGCCGCCCATCACGACACCGTCCATCAGTGCGACGTACGGCTTGGGGTACTTGCTGATCAACGCGTTCAGCCGGTACTCGTCGTACCAGAAGCGGCGGGCATCCGCGCCTCCGTTGCGGGCGCTGTGATAGATCGCCACGACGTCGCCGCCCGCGCAGAGTCCCCGGGTGCCGGCTCCGTTGACCACCACCGCGGTGATCGCCGGATTCTCCGCCCACTGGGTGAGCACCGGGTGCAGCGTGGTGATCATCGAGTGGGTGAGGGCGTTGATCGCTCTCGGGCGGTTCAGGGTCACAACACCGACGGTGCCGTCGACCCGGGACAGGACTTCGCCGGTGTTGCTGGGCACGCGTGTCATCCGATCAGCTCTATGGGGGAACCGGCAGCTTCTAGAAACCGACCTTGTCGGCTCCCTTGAGGTTCAGCATTTCGCGTGCTTCGTCGGGAGTGGCGACCTGGAAGTTGAGCGCTTCCAGGATGGTGCGGATTCGGGTGACCTGTTCGGCATTGGAGGCCGCCAACTGTCCGGGGGCGATCCACAACGAATCCTCGAGGCCGACACGCACATGTGATCCCATCGCGGCGCCGATGGTCGCCAACGGCATCTGGTTCTTGCCGGCACCCAAGATCGACCACAGGTAATCCTCGCCGAGGAGCCGGTCGGCGGTGCGCCTCATGTGCATGAGGTCTTCGGGATGTCCGCCGATCCCACCGAGTAGCCCGAAGACGGACTGCACGAACAGCGGCCCGCGGGCCAGGCCGCGGTTGTGGAAGTGCGCGAGGTTGTTCAGGTGCGAGATGTCGTAGCACTCGAATTCGAAGCGGGTGTTGTTGGTGTTGCCGATTTCCAGGATGCGTTCGATATCGGCGAAGGTGTTCTTGAAGACGAGGTCACGTGACTTCTCCAGCGCTTCGCGCTCCCACTCGTGGTCAAAGGATTTGAAGCGCTCCAGCATCGGGTAGAGACCGAAGTTCATCGAGCCCATGTTCAACGAGGCGAGTTCCGGAGAGAACGTGGCGACCGGCCGCATCCGTTCATCGACGGTCATATGGGGTGAGCCGCCGGTGGTGATGTTGATGACGGCGTTGGTGTTGGCTTTGAGCTTCGACAGGATCGGTTCGAAGTCTTTGGGGTCCTGGGACGGTCGACCGTCGATGGGGCTGCGGGCGTGCATGTGGACGATGGCGGCGCCGGCCTGCGCTGCGCCGATGGCGGCGTCGGCGATCTCGACGGCGCTGACCGGCAGATGTGGAGACATGCTCGGGGTGTGGATGGCGCCGGTGACGGCGCTGGTGATGATGACTTTTCTCTTGACGGCCATGGGGCGCAGTTCCTTCTGGTGGTGGGGTGGGGGATCAGAAGAGTTTGTTGGTGTCGCCGTCGACTGCCATGGCCTGGCCGTTGACGTTGCGGGCCAACGCACTGGACAAGAAGACAGCCATATTGGCGATGTCCTCGGCGTCGACGAGCCGGCCCAGTGAGGACTGGCCGCGGTAGAGTGCAGCCACTTCGTCGACCGACCGGCCGAGCATGTCGGCCTTGGCTTCGATCACCGCGTCGATGCGGGGGCCGTTCACGGCGCCGGGGCAGATCGCGTTGACCCGGATACCGTCAGCGCCGAGTTCGATTGCGAGGGACTTCGTAAAGCCGATGACCGCCCATTTTGATGCCGAATAGGGTGTGCGGCCGGCCATTCCGAGCCGACCCGCTGCCGAGGACATGTTGATGATCGATGGGTCGGAGGATTGGCGCAGCAGGGGTAGTGCGTGTTTGACGCAGTAGAACTGGCCGTGAATGTTGACCTCGAAAGTGTTCTTCCACGCTGCGGTGTCGAGTTGGTCCACCGGGCCGGTCGGACCCGCGATACCGGCGTTGTTGACCAGGATGTCGAGACCGCCGAGGGTGTTGGAGACCGACGCCATGAGGGTGCGCACGTCGTCTTCGTTGGAGGCATCGCTGACCTCGGCGGCGAAACCGGACGCTCTGGCGGACTCGACCGCATCAGCTTGTACGTCGGTGACGAAGACGTCGGCACCGAGGTCTTTCATGGCGGTGGCGATGGCCAGGCCGATGCCCGATGCGCCGGCGGTGACCAGTACGCGTCGCTCGGTGAGATTGAGGCCGTTGGAACTCATCGTGAGGTCTCCTTTGGGATTCGGGGCGGTCAGTGGAGGCGCAGGGTGAACAGACGCACGGCCGGTGACCGTTCGTGGGGTTGTGCTGGTGCTGTCGGGTTAGTCGGGGGAGGCCTTGATCTGCTCTCCGGGAGTGCAGCCGCACGTCCGGCCGATGTGGAGACGGTGTTGGCAGATGATGTGGTGATAGGACGTGCGTGGCGCCGAGATCTGTTCGAGCAGAAGCTCGAAGGACCGTTCGGCCATTTCTTTCATTGGTTGCACCACGGTGGTCAGTGCGATCAGGGCCGAGCGGCTGTGTGGGAGACCGTCGCCACCCACCACTGCGAGGTCCTCGGGCACTCGCAGACCGGCCGAGACCGCGTATTCCATGATGCCGATCGCGATTTCGTCAGATCCGCAGACCACGACCTGAGGCGGTTTCGGCGATGCCAGCAGCGACTCGGCTGCTGCTCTCCCGCCGGCGCTGTCGAGATGGGTGCTGATCTTGCGTGGCCCGGTGATCTCGATGCCGGCGCTCCGGGCGGTCCTGACAAACGCGTTCTCCCGGCTCAGGGAGGCGGTGGAGAACCGGGGTCCGATCACTGTGGCAATCTCTGTATAGCCATGGGAAAGAACATGTTCCATCAATGTGCTTGCAGCCGCATCGTCGTCGATTCCGACGAAGTCGCACGGCTGGTGGTCGGTTCTACGCGACAGGCAGACGTACGGTATGCGTTTGTGTCGTAGGACGCGCAACGCACGTAGATCCTCACGCAAGGACGCGGCGATGACGACGCCGTCGACGTTGCGCGCCGCGACGGTGGCGGCCACCTGAGCGAGTGTCTCCGGATCGTCCTGCGTGGTGGCCACGAAGACGTCGAATCCCGCCTTGCGGGTAGCGGAGATGAGGTGTTGGGCCCACGTCCCGAACATCGGGTTGACGATGTTGGGAAGGATCAGGCCGACCACCCGAGTCAAGGTGGGGTCGCGCCGCGCTCCGGTGGCAGGCCGGTACCCGAGCTCAGCGGCGGTCGCGATGATGCGACGACGAGTCTCCGCAGACACCCCGCCTTGTCCGTTCATCACATAACTCACTGTCGCCGGCGATACACCGCAGGCGCGGGCGACAGCAGCGGCCGACACTCTTTTTGCCGCGGCAGCAGCATCGGTGCTGGTCGTGGTGTTCACCGTGCTCCCTTCCTGGCGTCAAGGTCGCCGAGCTGCCTTCTCGGCCGGTGGTGACCCCTATTTCACAGGTATTCACGAACGGTAAGCAACGTTAAGTGAAGACTCAACGCTGCTCACCGCTATTTGGTGACCGTCTCGGGGTCGGCGGCGGAGCGTGGCGGTGCCTGCGCAAACCTGTGGTCTTTGGTGAAGATCTGCAGCAGTGCCCCTACCAGCGCGCATCCCGCCAGAACCAGGAAGCAGACGATGTATCCGGCGACCTGGGTCCAGCCACCGCTCAGGGCGATCAGGCGGCCCATCAGCAGCGGCGCGATACCGCCACCGATGAACATGGCAGTCGTGATGACACCGTTGGCGGTAGAGACCGCGCCCAGCGGTGCCGCGTCAGAGGCGGCGGCGTAGTAAATCGGCCACACCGCGTTGGCGACCAGGCCGAATACCAGCTGGACGATCACGACCAGGAGCGACGACGTGGCGAAGTAGAAGCAGGCCACGCTGATCGCCAGCCACACCCCGCAGATGATGATGGTGGTGCGGCGGCCGATCACATCTGAGAGGGACGGCCACAGAACTTGGCCCACGATCCCGGTCAGCGCAAAAACGACACTGAGCCCCGCAGATTCGGCCAGTGAGAGACCAACGATGTTGTACAGGTATGGCGGTAGCACCACATTGACGCCCATGTAGACGATCTGGGTCAGCAGTACCGTCATCGCAGTCAGGGAGATGGTGCGGTTGCGGAAACAGGCGCCGATCGGTCCCGGTTCGCCCTCTTGGCGCACGTGCACCGGGTCGCGGTCCGGGGGTGTCAAATCTTGTGCGGTGATGGAGTCGTAGAGCACATCCATCTTGTCCTTCGTGGAGTAGCGACCCCAGAAGATCATCACCGGAACGGCAACCAGGAACGTCAGGAACAGGGTGTAGGACCAATTCGACGGACCAAAGACAGCGATCACCACCGCCGCGGTCAGCCCGCTCAGCAGCGAACCGACCGGATATCCGGTGTGATGGACGCCCAAGGCGAAGCCGCGACGTTCTTTGGGCCACCACTCCGCCGTATTGCTGATACCCACCGGCTCGCCCCATCCTGCGCCCAGGTTGACACCGATGCGCAGCGCGATGAAGGCGATGAGGTTCGAGCTGACGGCTTTGATGCCGGAGACCAAAGACAAAGCGGTGTAACCGATCACCAGCGGCACCTGGAAGCGGGCGCGCTTCCAGCCGCCGCCATACCTGTCGCTCAACGATGACCCCGGGATCGCCAGGATCGCCAGCGAGACCATGATCAGCGAAACGATCGCACCCCATTGGTCCGGGGTCAGGTCGAACGCTTCGGAGATCGTGGGCCCCAGACGCAGGATGATCTCGCGGTCATAGGCGTTGAGCACCCAGATCAGCCAGCACACGGCCAACGAGATCCAGGAGTATTTGTGTGTTTTGCGCAGCGAGCCGCGCCGAGACGTAGCCATGAGTGTCTTCCTCGGAAGTGGACGGGATTGTTGGGGGGTGTGGCTATCCGCCGAAGCGCGGCTCGGCGATACCCCGCACGCCGAGACCGCGTACCGCGAACAACGACCCACGCAGCTGCCCGTCGTCGGGGAATCGAGGCAGCGGCGGTTTTGCCATCGAGGTGGCGTACAGAATGTCGAGGTCCGGTCCACCGAAATTCACGCTGGTCACCTTGAGAACCGGGAAGTCGATGGTTCGGTCAACGCTGCCGTCCGGCGCGTAGCGAATGATCTTGCCGCCGTAGACAAGGGCTACCCACACATAGCCCTCCGCATCGACGGTGGCGCCGTCGGCAGCGCCGCCGAAGCTGGTGTCGACGAGGGCAAACCTACGGCGGTTTGTCGCTGCGCCGGTGTCGACGTTGTAGTCGTAGCACCAGATTTCGCCGGACCACGTATCAGTGAAGTACAACGTCGATCCGTCGGGGGAAAAGCATGGGCCGTTGGAGCAAACGATGCCCTCATCGAGTACGGCGAGGGTCCCGTCAGGGCTGTAGCTGTACAGCTTTCCCCGGGGTGCTTCTTCCAATGTGTCCATCGACCCGAAGATGAAACGGCCTGCCCTGTCGACTTTTCCGTCATTGAGACGGTTGTTGGGCAGGTCAGCTTCAAGCTCGACCAGCAACGTCAACTCGCCGGAGTCGAGCCGAAGCTCATACAGACCGTCCTGCAGTGCCACGATCGCACTCTCGCCGTCTCGCGTGAGGGCCATCGAGCCGATCTTCTGTTCGACCTCCCACGCTCGAATCTCGGAGCCCTGTGCAGTCGCGCTGAAAACCCGCCCGTCCATGCTGTCGACCCAGTAGAGCCGTTGCTGCTCCTGGTCCCACACCGGGCTCTCTCCCAGAGTGGTTTTCACATCAACGACCACGTCGATGTCGACGCCGTCGTTCCGGATGGTGATTTCTTGGGACTGGGCGGTGGCCGTCGTGGCGTCGCGCATGAAACTCCTTCTCTGGGCGGAACCAGCAGCGGCGTTTTATCAGCTCTGCCAAATCCGATGATCGCACCGTAGGAGCCAACCAAGACGTTAAGCAACGTTAAGTTGTGACCTGGGTCATCCTTGTTCTTCGGCTCATGTCCCATCACAAGATGTGTCGAAGGTCTGCTCTTCGGTCAGCTGGGTCCGGGGCGGGGCTGCCTGCCCCTCGCCGATCGAATTCGGTGTCCGACTCGGCTGTCGGTCGACGCATAATGCGTTTCACGCCAGCAGTTTACGGATGGCTTCGGCCAGATCGTCCTCCAGCCATGGTGGCAGTTCACGGTCGTGGGCATGTCGGCGCACCACCGCATACGGCAGGTCGACCACCGCCCGGGTGACGGCGTCCAGCGACCGTGGGTTGTCATCACCGCGCAGCGCCCGGGTCAGCTCCCGTAGCCGTGCGATCAGGGGTGCGTTCATCTGCGCCAGCCGCGCACCAAACGCCTCATCGGGTTCACCGTCGAGCAGGTCGCGGGGTCGGATTGTCAGTAGCAGCTGAGCGTCCTCGGGTAGCGTCCGCGCGAATCGGACCGCGGACACGCCCATCGCCACCGCGGCCGCCACAGGCGTCTCCCCGGAGGCCGCCAATGCCTCGGTCTGGAACCGCTGCAGCGCCCGCAGCCAGGCCGCGGTGACGATGCCGTTGCGGTTGCCGAACCGGTGATACAGCGTGCCTGCCGGGGCGCCGCTGGCCTTGGCGATGGCCGCGATACCGGCTGCCCGCGGGCCGTCGGCGAGTACCACTGTGCGCGTCGCGTCGAGGATCGCGTCGGTTTGATGCTTCCGTGGAGGTGCCACGATCTAGTACATTCCTTCTATATGAAACGATTGCCCTATATCGACGAGCATGCCATAGCTGTCGATGCCGACCGCGACGACACGTGGGCGGCGATCACGGCCCGTCTGGGCGGACCGCCCCTGGGCTTCCGCATCGACGAGGCGCGCGAGCCCGAACGGTTCGTGCTGGCCGGCCGCCACCCGTTTGCGATCTACGAGTGGGTCTTCGAATTGGATCGCCTCGACGCCGAGCACACCCGGGTGCGGTCGCAGACCTGGGCGGCCTTCCCGGGTCTGCGCGGCAGGATCTACCGTGCCCTGGTGATCGGCACCGGAATGCACAAGCTGGTGGTGCGCTGGACGCTGCACCGCATTGCCGGGGCGATCCGTTGATCTGGAACTGGGGCGCTACCGCGGAGGAGCGATCCGTGCCCCTGCCGTGTGACGCCATCGCGCCGCACGCCGCGGCCCGAGCGGACCGGGCCATCGGTATCGCGGCGTCGCCATCGGTCACCTTTGGTTGGTTGTGCCAATTGCGGGGGGCGCCCTACAGCTATGACCTGTTGGACAACTTCGGCCGCCGCAGTCCGCGATCTCGCGACCCGGAGTTGACAAAACTTGCTGCCGGACAGCGCTTCATGCACATCTTCGAGCTTGTCGACTTCGTTCCCGACGAGCACATCACCCTGCGGACCGGACGGGTCGCGGTCACCTATGCGGTGCGGCCGGTGGGCGCAGCGACCCGACTGCAGGTGCGGGTGCTGTTCGGTGGACCTCGTGCGTTCGGATGGGCGCTGGCCCTGGGTGATTCGGTGATGATGCGCAAACAACTGCTCACGCTGCGCGAGCTGGCCGAGGGGGAGACCGCGCGGCATCAACCGTCGGCGTAGTCGGGCTCAGCTGTACCGCGCGACCAGCGCGGCGCCGATGGTGGCCAGATGGTCACGAACGCCCTGCGGGCCGGTTATCTCGAGCCATTTGATGAGCCCGGCAAGTTCGGCTGCGAGGGCGTATTCGTTGTGGCCGCGGATCACGATCTCGATCCGGCCATCTGAAGTGGAACCGCCGACTTCGAGGCGGCCCCCGAGCATCGTCCGGAGCAGGCTGAGCCCGTCGGGAGTGCACACGGCCTGGATCTCGAGGGGGGTGCGCTTTCGGTCCACTTCGTCGGCGATCTCGCGCCAGCTCGCGGCAAGGTCGAATCCTGCGGGTCGGTGGACGGGGTCGTCGGTCAACTCGATCGACAAAACCCGGTCGATCCGGAAGGTCCGTCGACCGGCGTCGGTATGGGAGACCAGATACCACGTGTGACCCTTGGCGACGATGCCCAGTGGATGGACGGTCCGCTCGGTCTCGGAACCGGTGCGGTCGACGTAGTCGAGCCGTACCTGTACGCCGCGGATCACCGCCTCTTGTAGTTCGTCGAGAAGCCGGGGTGGCGGCGGCGCGAGGTGGCTCGATCCCCAGTGTTGTGGGTCTACGACGACTGAGGTCGCGGCTGCCTCGGCCTGCTCCCGGAAGGACTCGGGCAGCGCGCGGATGAGCTTGCGCAGAGCGGCTTTCACGGCCGGGGATGCCGTCGAAGCGGGTCCGGCCACCAGAAACAGGGCGCGAGCCTCGCGTGCGGTCAGACCCGAGAGGTCGGTGCGAGCGCCGCCCACGAGGCGCCAGCCGCCTCCTCGGCCCTGCATCGAGTACACGGGCACCCCGGCGACGCTCAACGCTTCGAGGTCGCGGCGGGCGGTGCGCTCGGACACCTCCAACTCCTGGGCGACCTCCGATGCCGTGACCTGTTCGCGTCGTTGCAGCAGAAGGAGGATGGCCACCAGCCGGTCAGCGCGCACCCCAGCAGATTTCCACATAAAACCGGTCACCAGATGACCGGTTTCAGTGGACACAATGATGCTATGACCACACCGACCAGTTCCGCCGCGGACCGCCCCAACGATCCCCGGCCCATTCTCGACCGTGCCATCGCCACCTGCGGGGTCGTCATTGCCGGTATCCAGCCAGAACAGCTCACCGATCCGACGCCATGCTCAGCGATGAACGTGCGAGCGCTTCTCGCTCATCTCGTCGGCGTGCTTGGCCGCGTTGCCGCGCTCGGCAACGGCGAAGATCCCTTCGCGGTCACCGAGACCCCGGTGACCGATGATCGCTGGCCCGATGCTTGGCGGGAGTCGGCGAGACGGGCGGCGGCCGCCTGGGGCGATGACGCTGTGCTCCAACGACCAATGGCGCTGCCGTGGATTCAGGGCAGCGGCGCCGAGGTGCTGGCGTCATACTTCTCCGAGCTGACCGTCCACACGTGGGATCTCGCGACGGCGACCAGTCAGCAGCCCGACTGGGACGACACGGTGATCGCTGCAGCGCTGCAGGCGGCACACCAGATCCTGCCGCCCGAGAACCGCCGAGCGCTTTACGAAGAGATCTCGGCCGCGATGGGCCTCGGCGAGGTCTCCGTCCCGTTCGCCGAGGCCGTCCCGATCCCCGACGACGCTCCCGCCATCGACCGCCTCGTAGCCTGGAACGGCCGGGATCCGCTTCGCTGACCCGGCTCGACTACGTCGTGGTCGGTTGGGCTTCGTAGGTGACCCAGCCCGTACGCGTAGCGAGGGTGTTGTACAGGGCTTGGGCGGTGTGGTTGTCCTCCGCGGTCACCCACTGGACCACGGCCCGACCCTCGGCGCCCGCCATCTCGGTGAGACGTCCGATGAGGGCGCGGCCGACGCCCCGGCCGCGGACCTCGGGGTCGGTGAACAGGTCATCCAGGAAGATGCCGGTGGTACCGGTGTACGGCGAGGAGAAGCGGCGGTGGTGTGCAAAACCCACCACAGCCCCGTCGGCTTCGGCCACCAGGGCTTTGCATTCGTGGCGGGGGTCCATGAGCCACCCCCAGGCGCGCGAGACAACCTCTTCGGACTCGGCCAGTTTGTAGAACGTGCGGTAGGCCCGGAAGAGGACGCGCCAGCGGGCCTCATCGGTGGCGGCGAGCGGACGGATGGTCGGGGCGGTGTGTGTTGTCATGGGGTTGCTCCTGTTGGGTTCGGATCTCGGTGGTTTCGGTATTTCACGGTGTGGCCCTTGGTGTTACGTCGTCAACGGAGCCTCCTTGGGGTCGTCGGAGCGGGTCCGGGCCCGCCGCGGAGCGAGGATCAGGTAGACCGCAGTGCCGGCGAGCAGGCCCCAGAACGCGGCGCCGACACTCAAGATCGCGACTCCCGACATGGTGACCGCGAGAGTTGTCAGGGCGGCCAGTCCCGCGCGACCGTCACCGCCGAGCGCGCCTTTGAGGGCGGTGAGCGCTGATCCGAGCAGCGCGACGGCGGCGAGCATCGTGACCGTCTCGGTCGGGATCGTGCGGAATGCGGCGACGAGCACACCTCCGAAGGAACCGACGAGCAGATAGGTGAAACCGCCTGCGAGGCCGGCGATGTAACGCCTGCCCAGGTCTGGGTGCGACTCCGGGCCGAGTGCGATCGCAGCGGTGATCGCGCCCAGGTTGATCCCGTGACAGCCGAAGGGCGCGAGGATTGTCGAGACCGTCGAGATGGAGCCCACCAGCAGGCGGTCGTTCGGTTCGTACCCTTGCGAGTGGAGCAGGGTCAGCCCGGGCGCGTTCTGGGAGGCCATCGTGACGATGAACAGCGGCAGCGCGATGCTGACAAGTGCGGCCGGAGTGAACACCGGCATCGTCAGGACCGGACCGCCGAGCGTCAGCGACGGTGTGAAGGCGTGGAACGACCCGGTCGCCCACGTCATCGCGAGGCCTGCGACCAGCGCCGCGAGCACGGCGTAGCGGTCGAAGAAGCGCTTGCCCAGGAAGAAGGCGATGGCGATGCTTCCGGCGATCAGCGGTGCGCTTGCGAACGCGCCTGCGGCGGACACGATGAACGGCAGCAGGATTCCCGCGAGGAGCGCCTGCAGGACCGGGCCGGGCACCCTGGCCAGCAGCCACCCGAACCATCCCGTGTACCCGACCACCGCAGCCGCGAGCGAGGCGACCAGGAAGGCGCCCACGGCCTCGGCGAAGGAGAATCCGCCGAGCGAGCCGATCAGCAGCGCCGCTCCGGGCGTCGACCACGCGACGATCACCGGGATGCGGGTGAACAGACTCAATGCGATGCTGCACACGCCGTTTCCGAT
Organism: Mycobacterium sp.; assembly: GCF_049647605.1. Classification (GTDB taxonomy): domain Bacteria; phylum Actinomycetota; class Actinomycetes; order Mycobacteriales; family Mycobacteriaceae; genus Mycobacterium. Next base: position 39,785 of record NZ_JBARXZ010000175.1, read on the forward strand.
CGACACCGCCCACACCCAGGATGCGGTCTGTGCCTCGTCCAGACCGGCTGCGCGGGTGGCTTCCAGCACGATCAGGAACGGCCCGGCAAAGTTGATGAGCGCCGACAGGAAGCCGGCGATGACGGCTGAGACCGACGCATCCCGCACCACAGCACGGCCGCCGGACAGTAACGGGCTTGCCGAAAACGCAGTAACGTTATCTACTAGCTTCATGTCCAACGGTAACAGGTCGTCAGCCATTGCGACGCAGCTGCACCAGTTGATCGCGACGACGCGCCCCGGCGAGAAGCTGCCCGGGGTGCGCGAACTGGCAGCGCAGTTCCACGCCAGCGCGGCCACCGTCTCGGCGGCGCTGGCGGAACTGAGTGCATCCGGGCTGGTGCGCGCCGAGCCTGGGCGGGGGACGTTCGTGGCGAGCCGGGAACAACTACCAGAACCGGATTTCTCCTGGCAGTCCCAGGCGCTCGGGCCCGCCAGAGTGGACGCCGACCGGGCCGCCCGCCTGGGCGCCTACGGCACCCCGGAGCACATCCCGCTCTCCTGGGGGTACCTCGCCCCGGAACTGCTGCCGAACGAGGAGCTACACCGCCTCGGCTCGCGTGCGGCCAAGAGCGGTCGTGCCTGGACCATGACACCGCCGGCGGGGTCCCCGGAACTGCGGCGGATCCTCGCCGCCGACTACCGCGCCGACCCGAACGACGTGCTCGTCGTATCCGGCGGGCAGCAGGGTCTCGTCTTCGCGATGCGCACCCTCGCCGAGCCGGGCTCGGCGGTCATCACCGAGAGTCCGAGCTATCCGGGGGCGATCCTCGCTGCGCAGAGCGCTGGGCTTCACCTGTCGTCAGTACCCGCCGACACCAACGGGATTCAGGTCGACCGGCTCGCCGACGAGCTCGAACGCACCCGGGCACGGGTGATCTATCTTCAGCCGAGCTACGCGAACCCGACCGGTGCGGTCCTGAGCGCGCAACGACGCAAGCAGGTACTCGAACTTGCTGCCCGACACGGTGCATTCATCATCGAGGACGACTGGGCCAGACACCTCGGCATCGACGGACCGGCCCCGGTCCCGCTGTCCGCGGAGGATCCACACGGGCACGTGGTGTCAGTCCTCACGCTCTCGAAACCGGCCTCACCGGGGCTCCGGCTCGGTGCGGTCATCGCCCGCGGTCCGGCAGGCGCCCGGTTCCGGGCATCGCGCACCGCTGACGACCTCTGCGTCGCGCCGATCGTGCAGGAGATCGCCCTGAGCCTGCTCACCTCGAACGTGTGGCCGCGGCACGTGAAACGACTCCGCAGCGAACTCGGTGCCCGGCGCGACGCGCTCGTCGCTGCGATTGGGGCCAGCCTCCCCGGTATTCGCATTCCGCAGATACCTCGAGGTGGCTTCCACCTGTGGGCGCGATTGCCGGAGGGCACGGATACCCGTGAGGTGTGCGCCGTCGCCTATGCGGCCGGGGTGCTCGTCGGCGACGGGCGGCATTTCTTTGTCGACGAGCCGCCCGCGCCGTTCCTGCGGTTCTCCTACGGGGCCGCGAGTATCGGCCAGATCGCCGAAGGCGTCCGGCGGCTTGCCGAACACGTCGATCTGAACGCGTGACGCCCAGGCTCTTTCAGCGCAGCGATATCCATGGGACAGTGGTCACCGCCGGACTTCCGTTGGTCAACTTGGCCAGTGATCAGGCGGCGCTCATCACCAACTCACCAACCGGCTGTGAACGGAAGCGATGTCGACAACCGCTGAGGTGATCGTCATCTCCGCCGTAGTCCTTGGCATCGTCGCCGCGATCTTCGGCCTGATCTACGTGTGGGAGACGTGGGTGAAGGGCACTCGACTGGAGCAGCGTGTCGATCGGTTCTTCGATCGGGTCAGCGAGATCTTTTACCGGTAGATCGTCAGCGGTAGCCAGTGGTCAGCTTCCGCGAGCCTTCTCCGCATGCAGCGATTTGATGCGCCGCTCCTCGCGCAGGACCGCCTGGTAGCTGTCGCGTTCGGCCGTCAGCCAGTCCGGCTTCTCCTCCAACAGCGCATCGATCTGCTCGGTGGTCAGCGCTTCGACGATGCCACCGCGGCCGAGGCCGGCGATCGAGACGCCCAGCTTGGCTGCCACGAGGTTCTTCGGGTGCGGGCCGTTCTTGCGGAGGTCCTTGAGCCACTGCGGGGGGTCGGCCTGCAGTGCGGCGAGTTCGTCGCGGGTGATCGAGTTCCCCTGGAACTCTGCAGGTGTCGCGGGCAAGTAGACGTCCAGCTTCTTCGCCGCCGTGGCGGGTTTCATGGACTGCGCGTTCGGCCTGCTCATGGGTAGAGCTTATCGGTAGCCTGATGCGGTGACTGCGCCCTCGTTCACCCTCGGTTACGTTCCCGGCGGGACGCCGGCGAAGTGGGCCCGGAACTGGGCAGAGCGCCATCCGCAGGTTCCGTTGCAGTTGTGTGCGGTCGCGGCGGCAGACGCGGCCGCGGCGGTGCGGGCCGGCACCGTCGACGCGGCACTGCTCCGGCTGCCGGCCGACACGTCAGGGCTGGCCGTCATCCCGCTCTACGAAGAAACCACGGTCGCCGTGGTGCCGACCGATCACCTCCTCAGTGCCGTCGATGACATCACCGCCGCGGACCTCGACGGTGAGCCGATGCTGGTCCCACTCGACGATGTCCTCGCCTGGGCGGACGCTCCCGGGACTCCCGTCGAGCACCGACCCGAGACCACCGCGGAGGCAATGGAACTCGTCGCTGCCGGGATGGGAGCGCTCATCGTTCCGCAGTCGTTGGCGCGGCTTTTCCACCGCAAGGATCTGACGTTTCGACCGATCACCGACGCGCCGACCTGCCCGGTGGCGCTTGCCATCCCGGACGGGCCGCAGCCGCCGCTGGTCGAGGAATTCATCGGGATCGTGCGGGGTCGCAAACCGGGTTCGTCGCGGGCGCAGGCCCAGCCGGCACCAAAACGCACCGCACGGGAGAAGACGCTGGCCAAACAG
>NZ_JBARXZ010000176.1:0-34733 GCF_049647605.1 Mycobacterium sp.
CCGCTGCCCGCGCGGGCGCGCGCGTCACGCTGATCGACGAGCAGAGTGAAGCCGGCGGCGCGCTGCTGGGCAGCACCGACACCATCGACGGAAAACCGGCGCTGGACTGGGTGGCCGACGCGGTTGCCGAACTGGCCGGCTGCACGGAAGTGCTGCATCTGCAGCGCACCACGGCGTTCGGGCACTACGACGACGGTTTTGTACTTGCCCTGCAACGCCGCACCGACCACTTGGGTGCTGAGGCACCAGATGCGATCAGCCGTCAGCGGGTATGGCGCATCCGTGCCCGCCACGTCGTGGTCGCCGCGGGCGCACACGAACGTCCGGTGGTGTTCACCGACAACGACCGGCCCGGCATCATGCTGGCCGGGGCCGCCCGCACCTTCCTGCACCGCTACGGCGTCACCGTCGGCGAGCAGGCCGTGGTGTTCACCACCAACGACACCGCCTACCGCGCCGCCTTCGATCTGCATGACTCCGGAGTGCGGATCAACGCGATCGTCGACACCCGCGCCCAGGCGCCCGCAGATCTGTTGGAGGCGGCCGGTAGTCGCGGTATCACCATGCACACCGGGGCCGTCATCAGCGGTACCCGCGGTGAACAGCGCATCACGCACGCAGTGGTGAGCCGCCCACCGGCCGACGACACCGCACCTGTGGTGGTGGGCTGCGATGTGCTGCTGGTCAGCGGCGGTTGGAACCCGGCGGTGCACCTGTTCAGCCAGGCGCGCGGCAAGCTGCGCTACGACAACACTCTCGGCGCGTTTGTGCCCGGCGACGAGCTCGACGGTGTCAGTGTCGCCGGGTCGGCCACCGGGGTGTTCGATCTTCCCGGCTGCCTGCGCAGCGGGCGGGAGAAGGTGGCCGCCGCCCTCGACATCACGCCGAGTCCCGTTGCGGGTGAGTCCGATCCGATACGACTGGACTCTCCTGCCGCCGTGCTGTGGTGGGTCGCGGATGCCGCCACAGCGGATCGGCAATTCGTCGACGTGCAACGTGACGCCACCGTCGCCGACCTGGTGCGTGCAGTCGGCGCCGGAATGCGGTCAATGGAACACATCAAGCGCTACACCACCATCGGCACCGCCCACGATCAAGGCAAGACCTCCGGTGTGGTGGCCTCCGGCATCACCTCCGAACTGCTCGCCGCACCGATGGAAAACCTCGGGGTGACCACATTCCGGCCGCCCTACACTCCGGTGGCGTTTGCTGCGCTGGCCGGCCGGGACCGTGGCCGGATGTTCGATCCCGAGCGGGTCACCGCGGTGCACGACTGGCATGTACAGCGCGGCGCGGTGTTCGAAGATGTCGGCCAGTGGAAACGCCCCCGCTACTACCCGTTGCCCGGCGAGAGCATGGACGACGCCGTGCTGCGCGAATGTGCCTCCGTGCGAACGGGTGTCGGCATCCTGGATGGCTCGACACTGGGCAAGATCGACGTCCAGGGCCCCGATGCCGGTGTGCTCCTGGACCTGCTCTACACCAACATGATGAGCACCCTGAAAGTCGGCATGGTCCGCTACGGCGTGATGTGCGGCGTGGACGGCATGGTCATCGACGACGGCACCGTGATGCGACTGGCCGATGACCGCTACCAGGTGTTCACCACCACCGGCGGCGCTGCGCGGATCCTGGACTGGATGGAGGAATGGCTGCAGACCGAGTGGCCACACCTGCGGGTGCGGTTGACCTCGGTCACCGAGCAGTGGCACACCTTTCCCGTCGTCGGCCCGAAGTCCCGCGAGGTGGTGGGCACGGTGTTCCCCGATCTGGACGTCAGCAACGACGCGTTTCCGTTCATGGCCTGGCGGGACACCACCGTGGACGGCGTGCATGTGCGGGTCGGCCGGGTCAGCTTCTCCGGGGAATTGGCCTATGAGGTCAACGTCACCGGCTGGCACGCCACCGCGGTGTGGGAGCGCCTGATCGCCGCCGGCCAACCGTATGGGATCACCCCGTACGGCACCGAGACCATGCACGTGCTGCGGGCCGAGAAGGGTTACCCGATCATCGGCCAAGACACCGACGGCACCGTCACCCCGCAAGATCTGGGCATGAGCTGGGCGGTGTCGAAGAAGAAACCCGACTTCATCGGCAAGCGGTCGTTCACCCGCAGCGAGAATGTCAACCCGCTGCGCAAACAGTTTGTCGGCCTGCTGCCCACCGACGCCGACACCGTGCTACCCGAAGGCGCCCAGATCATCGAGTTCTCTTCCGACGGAGCGCTTCCACCCCCGCCGGTGCCGATGCTCGGTCATGTGACCTCCAGTTATCGCAGTGCCGAACTGAGCCGGCCCTTTGCGCTGGCGCTGGTCAAAGGCGGCCACGCCCGCATCGGTGACACCCTGCACGTCCCGGTTGGTGACACCCTGATCCCCGTCGAAGTGACGGGATCCGTCCTCGTCGACCCCGAAGGAGCACGCCGAGATGGCTGAGACCTTGATCCGCCGTAGCCCGTTGCAGGACTACCAATCCCGCTTCGCGGCGTCACCGGACTCCGCTCGGGTGACCGAGGAACCGTTTGTGACGATGGTGGACCTGTGGGTGGATGCGTCGGGTCCCGGTGGCGCCGCCGCGGCGGGCGCTCTCGGGTTACCGGCACTGCCGCAGGCCCCGTCGACGTTGGCCACCGCCGCGGACACCACCGCCATCTGGTTCGGTCCGCACGAGTGGCTGATCTGTGCAGGAGACCGCCCCGGGGAATCGTTGGAATCGACACTGCGACAGGCAGTCACCGAATCCGGCGGCGCCGCGGTGGACGTGTCCGCCCAGCGCACCACGCTCCGACTCCAGGGCGTCCACGCCCGCGACGTCCTGGCCAAGGGTTGCTCACTGGACCTGCATCCGCGGGTCTTCAGCCCGGGCACCGCCGCACAGACCATGCTGGGGTTGGCCGCAGCGGTACTGATTCCGTTGGACGACACCGGTTCGGACTACCAGCTGCTGGTCAGGTCATCCTTTGCCCGGTATGTCGCCGACTGGCTGCTCGATGCCACCGAGGAATTTGGTGTCGACACCGCCGGCGTCAGCCGGTGATGATCCGGTGCCCGTGCGTGTAGATGTTCATGCTCGATCCGCGCAGGAAACCGACCAGCGTCAGCCCACTCTCCTGTGCGAGGTCCACCGCCAATGACGAAGGCGCCGACACCGCCGCCAACACCGGCAACCCGGCCATCACCGCCTTCTGCACCAGCTCGAACGATGCGCGCCCGCTGACCAGCAGAACGGTACCCGCGAGCGGAATACGTTGGTGCTCAAGAGCCCAGCCGACAACCTTGTCCACCGCATTGTGCCGGCCGACGTCTTCACGCACCACCAGCAACTCACCGTCGGGGGTGAAGAGACCGGCGGCGTGCAGGCCGCCGGTACTGGCAAAGACCTTCTGCGCCGCGCGCAGCGCGTCGGGTAACCCGATCACCGTATCGACGTCCACGCGGACGGGATCACCGGCCGGGCTGTGTCTGGTGCGCTGGGTGATCGCGTCCAAGGATGCTTTGCCGCACACCCCACACGACGAGGTGGTGTAGAAGTTGCGTTCGATCCCGGTCTCGGGCAGCGTGACTCCGGCCGCGAGATCGATATCGAGCACGTTGTAGGTGTTCGCGCCGTCGGCGTCGCGGCTGTTGCAGTACCGTACGGCGGCGATATCGGATCGGTCGGTGACCAGACCCTCGGTGAGCAGAAACCCCTGCGCCAGTTCAACATCCGATCCCGGCGTGCGCATGGTGACCGCCAGCGGCCGACCGGCCACCCGGATCTCGAGAGGTTCCTCCACTGCGAGGGTGTCGGCCCGGGCGTCGCTGCGCTCGGCGGTGATGCGGGTGATCCGGGTTCGGGCGGTCACCCGGCCCATCAGGGGCGTCCCTGCAGCCGGATCGTGACGGCCTTGGACACCGGCGTGTTCGATTTGCGCGCCGTGTGATCCAGTGGGACCAGCGGATTGGTCTCGGGATAGTAGGCCGCGGCGTTGCCCCGCGGGGTCGGGTACGGCACCAGACGGAAGTCGTCAGCGCGCCGTTCCTCCACCGTGCCGTCGGCCAGCACCCATTCCGACACCAGATCCACCCGGTCGCCGTCGGCAAAGCCCGCGGCAGCGATGTCATCGGGGTGGCAGAACACCACCCGCCGGCCGCCTTTGACCCCGCGGTAACGGTCGTCGAGACCGTAGATGGTGGTGTTGTATTGGTCATGGCTGCGCATGGTCTGCAAGATCAGCCGGCCTTCGGGCACCGGTATCCAGTACAGATCGTTGACCACGAAGTTCGCCTTGCCGGTATCGGTGACAAAGCGGCGTTCGTCGCGAGGCGGATTCGGCAGCACGAACCCGTCGGGTTGACGCACCCGGGTGTTGAAGTCGGTGAAGCCAGGCACCACCCGGGCGATCGAGTCCCGGATACTGTCGTAGTCCTGGGCGAACCGGGCCCACGGCACCACATGGTCAGACCCCAGCAGCGCGGTGGCCAGCCCGCAGACAATGGAGACCTCGCTGCGTACCTGCGGGCTGGGCGGCTTGAGACCACCTCGCGACAGATGTACCACCGACATCGAATCCTCAACGGTGACAACCTGTTTGCGTCCGTTGACCACATCTTTGTCGGTCCGACCCAACGAGGGCAGGATCAACGCGGTACGCCCGGTGACCAGATGCGAGCGGTTGAGTTTGGTCGACACCTGCACGGTCAGTGCACAGTTGCGCAGGGCCGCCTCGGTGACCTCGGTGTCCGGTGTGGCCGAGACGAAGTTACCGCCCATCGCCATGAACACACCGACCTGGCCGTCACGCATCGCGCGGATGGCTTCCACCGAGTCGTAACCGTGGGCGCGTGGGCTGCGGATACCGAACTCGGTGTCCAGCGCCGCCAGGAAGGATTCCGGGGCCTTCTCCCAGATGCCCATCGTCCGGTCACCCTGGACATTGGAATGCCCACGCACCGGGCACACTCCGGCGCCAGGCTTGCCGATCATGCCTTGCAGGAGCAGCAGATTGGTGGCGTCCTGGATGATGGCCACCCCATGGGTCTGCTGGGTCAGACCCATCGCCCAGCACACGATGGTCTTCTTCGAGGCGATGAGAGCCTGTGCGGTGTCGTCGATCTGCCGGCGCGACAGACCCGTCGCGGCCACCACCGTGTCGAGGTCCACCCCGCGGATGTGGGCCTCGTACTCGTCGAACCCGGCGCAGTGCCGGTCGATGAAGTCCCGGTCGAGGACGGTGCCCGGGTTGCGGTCCTCGGCCTCGAACAGCAGCTTGGCCAAGCCCTGGAACAGCGCCTGGTCCCCGCCGATGCGGATCTGCAACAACTCGTCGGAGATGGCGACACCGCTGCCGATGACACCGTGGACTTTCTGCGGGTCCTTGAACCGCAGCAGCCCCGCCTCGGGCAACGGGTTGATCGCGATGACACGGGCGCCGTTGGCCTTCGACTTCTCCAGCACCGACAGCATGCGCGGATGATTGGTGCCGGGGTTCTGGCCCGCGATGAGAATCAGATCCGCATTCTCGAGATCCGGCACCGAGACCGACCCCTTGCCGATGCCGATGCTCTCCGACAATGCGGTGCCCGACGATTCGTGGCACATGTTCGAGCAGTCGGGCATGTTGTTGGTTCCGAAGCTGCGGATCAACAGCTGATACAGGAACGCGGCCTCGTTCGAGGTGCGGCCCGAGGTGTAGAACGCCGCTGCATCGGGTGTGTCCAGGGCCCGGAGTTCATCGGCGATGAGCGCAAACGCCGCGTCCCAGGTGATGGGCTCGTAATGCGTGGCTCCCTCGCGCAACACCATGGGGTGGGTGAGTCGGCCTTGCTGACCGAGCCAGTACTCGGTGCGCTCCAGCAGGTCGGCAACCGAATGCCGGGCAAAGAACTCCGGCGTCACCCGCCGGGTGGTGGCCTCCTCAGCCACGGCTTTGGCGCCGTTCTCGCAGAATTCGGCGTGCTTGCGGTGACCGGGAGTCTCTGGCCACGCGCACCCGGGACAGTCGAAGCCGTGGCGCTGATTCAGCCGGGCCAATGTCCGCGTGGTGCGCGCCAAGCCCATCTGCTCCACACCACGCTGCAAGGACACCAGCACCGCCTTCATGCCGGCGGCGTGATCCTTCTCGGCGGTGACGAGCACGTCGTCTTCGTCGAAGTTGTACTTGGTGTCGTCATCGATGCTGGGCACGCGGGCATCCTCTGCGATTCGGTCCGATCTTTGACCGTACGGCGGGCGCCGTACGGGTCACAACGGTTTGGCGATGACGGTTCCACATGCTTCGATAGTCATGGCCTATCAACTGGAGCGACGATGCCCGCTGATCTGCACCTCGTGCAATTGGAATACCTGGTGGCGTTGGCCCGGGAACGGCATTTCGGCCGGGCCGCGGCATCCTGCCATGTCAGCCAGCCCACCCTGTCGGTCGCGATCCGCCGTCTCGAACGCGAGCTCGAAGTCCCGATCGTGCTCCGGGGCCATCGCTTCGAAGGCTTCACCGCCGAAGGGGCCCGGGTGCTCACCTGGGCTCACCGGATCATCGCCGAGCGCGATGAACTCCTTGCCGATGTCGAGCGGATGCGCGGACGACTCACCATGGCCGCCCGGATCGCAGCGATACCGACGTCGGTGCCCGCCATCCCCTTGCTGACCTCACGACTGCTGGCGGCCCACCCGGCCGCCACGGTGCGCGTGGAAGCACTGTCGTCCCGCGAGATCGGACGCCGGCTCGCAGATTTCGAGATCGACGCCGGACTGACCTACCTGGACGAAGAAACCCCGCCGGGTTGCCGACAGACCCCGCTGTACCAGGAGACCTACGTCCTGCTGGCACCCGCGGACAACCCGGTGATGGCCTCGCCGCGGGTGAGCTGGGCGCAAGCAGCCACGCTGCAGCTGTGTGCGCTCACCTCCGAGATGCGCAACCGCAGGATCATCGACGCCCACATGGCAGCCGAGGCGATCCGGTTCACTCCGGTGGTCGAAGCGGACACGGTGGGCGCCATCTACGCGCATCTGAGCAGTTCCCGGTTGTCGACCATCGCCTCCCACGCGTGGCTGCATGCGTTCGGAGTGCCGGCGGGGCTGGCGGTGCGACCCATCGACGAGAACCGGGCCGGGCCGACGGTCGGAGTCATCACGCTGGCGCGCGAGCCCGAACTGCCGGTGGCCGAAGCCGTACACGCGGCGGCAGCCGACTCCGGTATCGCCGAAGCCCTCGACGCCGCGCTGCAACGTTTCCTGGCGGACTGAACCTGCAACGTCTCCGTCGAACTCAGCGTCGCTGGACCCCGAGTTCGGGGTGCCTCACAGCTGCACCACCGAACGCAGCACCAGGCCGTCGTGCATGGTGTGGAACGCATCCTCGATCTCCTCGAGTTCGATGCGCTCGGAGACGAACCGGTCCAGCGGCAACCGGCCCTGCCGATAGAGGTCGACCAGCATCGGAAAATCCCGCTCGGGCAAGCAATCTCCGTACCACGAAGACTTCAGCGAGCCACCCCGGGAGAAGAAGTCGACCAACGGCATCTCGAGTGTCATCTCCGGCGTCGGCACGCCCACCAACACCACGGTGCCCGCGAGGTCACGCGCATAGAAGGCCTGCCGCCAGGTCTCCGGGCGACCCACCGCGTCGATCACGACGTCCGCGCCGAACCCACCGGTCAGGTTCCGCACCGCCGATACCGTATCGGTCTCGGCGGCGTTGACGGTGTGGGTGGCGCCGAGTTGCTCCGCCCACTCCAGTTTGCGCGGGTCACGATCGATCGCGATGATCATCGCCGCCCCGGCCAGCCGAGCGCCCATGATGGCGGCGTCTCCGACACCGCCGCAGCCGATCACCGCAACCGAGTCACCACGCGAGGCGTTCCCGGTGTTGACCGTGGCGCCGAGTCCGGCCATCACCCCACAGCCGAGCAATCCGACCACCGCCGGGTCGGCGTCGGGGTCGACCTTGGTGCATTGCCCGGCGTGCACCAGGGTTTTCTCGGCGAAAGCACCGATTCCCAATGCCGGCGTCAACTCGATACCGTCCTCGAGCGTCATCTTCTGGGCGGCGTTGTGGGTGTCGAAACAGTACTGCGGGCGGCCGCGCTTGCACGCCCGGCACCGGCCACAGACCGCGCGCCAATTCAGGATCACGAAGTCGCCCACCGACACCGACTCGACTCCGGGTCCGATCTCGTCGACCACGCCGGCGGCCTCATGTCCGAGCAGGAAGGGGAATTCGTCGTTGATGCCGCCTTCCCGGTACGTCAGATCGGTGTGACACACCCCGCAGGCCTGGATCCGCACCACCACTTCGCCGGGCCCGGGATCAGGGATGGTGATCATGGCGATTTCGACCGGGGCGCCTTTGGAGCGGGCGATGACACCGCGAACCTGCTGGGGCATACGGAAACTCCTCGTGTATTGGTCGGCCGACGAATCGTGCTGAGCACGGCACAAACAGAGAGAAGTATGATGTATCAGTATCGGCATGTCTAGTCTATCACTTATCGAACAAGTCGCCTGCGCTCCCACCGGCGACCACCTGGTCAGCGAGCACGCTGCGCGACGACGCCGCTTTGACAATGATCTCGGCGAACTCCTCGGCAGGGTCTGACAGCGCGGTGATCGCGCCACCGATGCCGAAGTCGACCCCGCCCGCGGAGACGACCATCGTCCGGATGACAACAGCCAGATCGGCCGCCCCGGATAGTGAGGTAGCCGAGGACACCCGAATACACCCCGCGCGCAGCCGATTCGAGACCGTCGAGAATCTCCATGGCGCGGATCTTGGGCGCGCCGGGCATGGACCCGGCCGGAAAGAGCGCCCGCACCGTCCGCCTGCGCTACGACCCGAAGACGATCGCCTACATGGAACGCCGCCGCACAGAAGGACTCTCCAAGAAGGACGTCCTGCGCTGCCCAAAAAGATTCATCGCTCGTGAGGTCTACAACGACCTGCGAACCGACCTCCTGAAACCACCGAAGAGCAGCTAGGGCGTGTACTTGTTCGCCACTTGAAAAATATGTAGACCGGTCTATTATATCGGTATGGCGTCCAAAGGAAACCTGACCAAGGAGAGGCTCGCAGAGTCCATGCTCGAGCTCATCCAGACCAGCGGCTATAGCGGTACCGGCCTGAATGCCGTGATTGAACACGCTTCAGCGCCAAGGGGATCGATCTACTTCCACTTCCCTGACGGGAAGGAGGAGCTGGGGGTCGCTGCCGTCGAGCTTGCAGCGAAGCAATTTGAGACGCTGATTGCGGAGGCCGCAGTTTCCGCGAGCGGCCCGGCCGAGGCCGCCCGCGCCGCGATCGAAGCACTCACGTCCCTGGTCAGCGAGAGCGACTTCCGGCTGGGGTGCCCGGTCTCCGTGGTCACCCTCGAGATGGGCGCGAACAACGGCCGGCTGCGCGAGGCGTGCGCGTCCGCCTTCGAGTCCTGGATTTCCCCGACGACAGCCGTCCTCGAAGCCGGTGGCGTAGGTGCCGAGGAAGCACGGTCCTTGGCGACTGTTGTCGTTTCGACGATCGAAGGTGCGGTGATCGTCTCGCGGGCCTTGCAAAGTATCCAACCCCTGAGATCTGCCGCAGACGTTGTGGCAGACCTCATCAACCAGCGCTGCCAGACCGTTGAGGGAAAGCGATGACAACGCATGAGGGCTCCCGCCACGCATTGGTCTTCGGGGCTTCGGGACTGGTTGGCCGGCACCTCGTCCTGGCCCTTGCCGAGGCCGGAGCGGACGTCACTGTGGCTGTTCGGAGCCCCGAGTCCGGGGCGCGGGTTGAGCAGTGGCTCAGAGAGCACGGCCTGACGCGAAGCATCAGCACGACGATCGTCGACTTCGGTTCCGCGCAGGTCGTAGCAGGCGGCGCATCGGCTTTCACGCATGTCACTGAGATCCACAACTGCGCCGGGTCCTACCGATTTGGCATGACCGCACAGGAGGCCCGCAGCGCGAACGTCGGCATCGTCGAGAAGCTGATCGACTTTGCCGCTGATCTGCCCGACTTGCAGCGAGTGGTGCATGTTTCGGGCTACCGCGTGGGCGGGCAGGATCCTTCGAGCGTTCCGTGGCCAGAGGACCATCGCAACGCCATGTACGAGGGGCTTGGCGCGTACGAAGCGTCCAAGGTGGAGTCCGACGCGATCTTCCAAGCCCAGGCCAACGAGCGCGGAGTTCCATGGACGATCGTCAATCCGTCCAGTGTCATCGGTGACAGCGCAACCGGGGAGTCCGACCAGCACATCGGCTTGGCCAGCACCATCGGGCAGATCTGGGACGGCGCCGCAGCCGCGTTGCCCGGCGACGGATCGACGTCCCTGCCCGTCGTCACGGTCGACTATCTCGCGGCCTTCATGGCGGCTGCGGCAATCGATCCTGCCGCCGCGGGCAAGTCCTATTGGGTTCTCGACGACGACACCCCACCGCTGGCGGACCTGCTCACGCATGTTGGTCAGCATCTCGGAGCGAAGGTGCCACGCCTGCGCATTCCGGTAGGCGTCATCAAGCGGCTCCCGGCCCGGATCTCCAAGGTGGATCCCGAGACACTGGCCTTCCTATCAGCGGACCGCTACCCGACCGAGTCTGCAATCGAATTGGCTGAACGACACGGGATCCAGATGCCTGATGTCCTCGTGTCGCTCGAAAGGTGGGCCGACCACCTGACTGCACATCGTTTCGGTGCCGCGGCGGCCGACGGCCGTCGATTCTTCAACGCGGGAGGGCTGCGGACCTTCGAGCTCGGTGTACCTGGCTCCAACCGGGTGATCCTTCCGGGCCTGCCGGTCAATGCTGACACCTGGGCCGAGGTGGCGTCGGGAATCGGCGCACGCGTCATCGACCTACCTGGACTCGGCCTCAGCGGCGGAACGGGCATTGAGGACTGGGAACAGTGGCTGCCCGCTGTGCTTGCCGGTAACGCTACTGATCTCATCGGCCACTCCCTCGGCGCTGCAGCAGCAGTCGTCGCTGCAGACAGGTTCCCTGGGCAGGTCGATTCCCTCACACTGATCGCACCGTTCTTCCTTCAAGCCCCGATGGGCACCTCTGCCAGAGTGCGGCCACTCGCGTGCACCTACCTGCGGCACACGAATTCGGTCCGTTTGTCACGCCAGCTGACCGGATCGGACGTCAGCGCGTCCGCTCTCGAGTCCACCGTCAGTGACCTCAAACGAAGCAGCGCCACGCGGGCGGCCGAGCAGCTCGCCCGCGCAGGCTCGAAGCAGTGGCGTGCCGAGCTGCAGGAAGCGCTCGAGCGATTCAACGGCCGGGTCCGCATCATCACCGGAAGTAACGACCCACTCACCGCAGCCGCGGCAGAACAGCTGGAGCGCCTTCCGAACGTGGAGCTGATGTCAGTACCGGAAGCCGGGCACCATCCGCAACTGTCTCACAGCGCGGACCTCGTCGATCTGCTCAAGGAATCGTTAGCGTGAAGAACACTCCTGCGACTTCGGCCACAGTCGGAGATTCGTGGATCCGCGACCACATCGAAGAATCAGCCCTCGACACCGCGGCCGAACTTGCCTTGACATGTACAGGACCGTCGGACCGGTGCGCCGACCGGCCACCGGTCTCGACCTCGAGCTTGTACCCGAGGTAGCCGATGTAGCCGAGCTGGAAATCGCAGACCCACCTGTCACCCCACGTCCGATCGATCCTGGAACGGGTTCAGATGGGCGGCGCACCGGTCGGGCCCGACATCTTCGTCGACGCAGTGCGCCAGCAGTGAACCTCAGACAGCTGCTGATCGAAATGCCGCCGCGGAGACCGCGTTCAAGCTGCCCAGCAGTCACTTCGCCGGCTCTCCCCGACGAAATTTTCATGCCCGGGGAAGCGTCGACGACGCCTGTCAGCGCGGTCCGGCAGGCCCTGGCGACGTCAGACACCGGGCCGGTGGTGGTGACCGGATCCTTCTTGCACGTCGCCGCCACCGACGCGGTGCTGACCGGGGGCTTCAGCTCCCCAAAATCTAGCTCCCACGAGCGACGATCACCGGCACCTTGACCGAGTGCACCACCGCAGTGCTCACCGACCCGAGCAGCATGCCGCCGACGCCGCCACGCCCCCGATTGCCGACCACCACCAGCTGCGCCGTCTCCGCCAGCTCCAGCAGCCGGTGCGCCGGCCGGTCGGCCACCACCACCTTGTGAACCTCGACATCGGGATAGCGCTCCTGCCAGCCGGCCAGTCGCTCGGCCAACACCTCGGCAGCCTCCCCGCGCATCGCGGTGAATTCCGATCCCGGATAGTCGAGCATCCACACATCGCCGAAGGCGTGCACCGCCACCAGATTCACACCCCGCCACGAGGCCTCGTCGAACGCGATCGCGACCGCCCGCTCCGAGGCGGGTGAGCCGTCCACACCAACCACCACCGGTGCCGTGGCGGGACGTGGCGCCGGTGCGTCTTCGTCACGGACGATCGCCACGGGACAGTGCGCGTGATGCACCAGCGCGGTGCTCACCGAACCCAACAGAGCCCGGCCGACAGCACCCAGCCCGCGGCAGCCGACCACCACCAATTGCGCGTCCTTGGACAGGTCCACCATCGTCGGCGCGATGGGGCCGTCGAGTACCCCGGTCGCCGCCGCCGTGACACCGGCATCCCGCGCGACTTGAGTTGCCTGCCGGATGATCTCGTCGGCCTGCTCCTGCTGCCAGCTCAGAAAACCGGCCGGCACCGATGCATCCGACCAGATCAACAGCGACGGTGCCACAACGTGCACCAGAGTCAGCGGGACGTTACGCATCGCCGCCTCACGGGCCGCCCAGTCGACGGCCACTTTCGACGGCGGTGAGCCGTCCACTCCGACCAGGATCCCGCGTCCCGTATCGCCGTAGGTGGACATCAGCGCTCCTTTCCCAGTGCGTCGCCCTCGACGCTAAGTCGCAGGCTCCCGGTGGCCAACAGCCTTTGGTCACCGCCTGCAAGGCCACAGTGCCTCGTGACATCATGACGCGGGTGAGTCTCTCCACCGCGTTCGCCTCAGACAACTCCGCCCCGGCGCATCCCTCGATCATCCAGGCGCTGCTGGATGCCAACTCCGATAGCGCCATGTCCTACGGCGAGGACGCCATCACCCCGCGCGCGGCCGAGGCGATCAAGCAGACCTTCGACTCCCCCGACGCCGAGGTGCTGTTCGCCCTCACCGGCACCGGCGCCAATGTCATCGCTCTGACCGCAGCCACCCGGCCGTGGCACACCATTCTGTGCAGCGACATCGCGCACAGCCTCGTCGACGAGGCCGGCGGACCGGTGCGGCTGTCCGGTGCCATGCTGACGGCGTTGCCCAGCGACGACGGCTTGATCGACCCCGCCCAGCTGGCTGCCGCGGCCGCCCGCCGGGGGTCGGTGCACCACTCGCAGCCCAGCATCGTCACCATCACCCAATCCACCGAAAACGGCCGACTGTGGACCGCCGCGGCGATCAAAGCCTTTGTCGACGAGGCGCATGACCTCGACCTACTGGTTCACGTCGACGGCTCACGAATCGCCAATGCCGTTGCTGCACTCAATGTTTCCCCGATCGAGGCGATCGGCGACGCCGATATCGTGACCGTCGGCGGAACCAAGAACGGCCTGCTCTACGGAGACGCGATCCTGGTTCGAAGACCCGAACACTTCGACGGAATCCGGTTCGTGCAAAAGCAGATCGGTCACCTGCCGAGCAAGCACCGCTACGTGTCCGCACAGTTCGAGACGCTGTTCACCGATGATCTCTGGCTGCGAATGGGCCTGCTGGCCAATACGATGGCCGCCCGTCTGAGCTCCGGCTTCACCGACCGCGGGTTGACGCTGGCCAGCTCATGCGAGGCCAATGAAGTGTTTGTTGTCCTCGAAGGTGACGTGCACGCAGCGATCACAGAACGCTACGCCGTGCATACGCCCGACGAGCTCGCCCCGATCTATCGCTTCGTCTGCTCCTGGGCCACCACCGAAGATGACGTCGACGAGGTCCTGCGGCTTCTGGACGGCAACATATCCCTCAGCCCCGGCCCAGCAGCGGCATCCGAGTGGCCATGACCGTCAGGAACGGCACACTGACCTCCAACGGCAGTGACGCGATATGCGCGATGGTCGAACCGACATGCGACACATCGATTCTCGCCTCTGCCCTGCGGGAACCATCGGGCTGCAACGCCCCGTCGAAACCCGCCGTCATGGCGGTGGCGGCGTTGCCGACGTCGATCTGGCCCACCGCGATGCCGTTGTCACGGCCCTCCAGGGCCAGCGACCGGGTCAGGCCGTTGATGGCGAACTTGCTGGCGGTGTACGGCGAGGCCTCCGGCCGCGGCACCTGCGCCGACACCGAGCCGATGTTGACGATGCGCCCACCCTGCGGGTCCTGCTCCTCCATGAGGCGCATCGCCGCCCGGGCGCACAGGAACGACCCGGTGACGTTGACCGTCATCACTTGCGACCAGTCACTCAGCGAGGTCTGGGTGACGGGCCGCTGTGGACCGAACACCCCGGCGGAGTTCACCAGGACGTCGACCCGATCCAGCCCGGCGAAGACTGCATCCACTTCCTGCTCATCGGTGACGTCGAGCACCACCGCTTCCCCGGAGCCCGCCAGTTGCACACTCTCGTGCAGGCTTTCGGCGGTCCGCCCGCAGAACACCACATGATGGCCGGCCGCGGCCAATGCCAGTCCGGCGGCGCGGCCGATACCGCTGCCTCCGCCGGTGATCACCGATATCTGCGTCACGGGACCAACCTACCTCTGCGACCATCAACCGGTGGCACCCTACGTCGAGCTCCGGGCATCGGCAGGTACGGTAACGCCGATGACGGTCTTCGACAGCAGCACGGGAACCTTGCAGGTGCTGACCGGGGTCGACGGTGCCGCCGCCCGGATGGGCCACCGACTGACCATCGAGGTCCAGTCCTGGCACGCCTCGCTGAGCTGGGAGGGTGAGCGGCCGTCGGCACTCACCCTGACCACGGACGTCAACTCCCTGCACGTTGACAGCGGTGCCGGCGGCCTCACCCCCATGACCTCACCCGAGCGCCTGGTGGCACGTTCCAACGCACTGAAAACACTGTCCGCGAAGCGCTTTCCGCATATCACTTTCGCCTCCACCGATATCGAGGCCACCGACACCGGGTACCGGATCACCGGCGAACTGCAGATCTGCGGCCGGCGCCACCGGCACATCGTCGAGGTGGCGGTCACTGGACACAAAGTGTCGAGCCGCACCGAAGTGCGTCAGTCAGATTTCGGAATCAAGCCGTACTCGATGATGATGGGCTCGCTGCGGGTCGCCGATACCGTGACAATCAACTTCAACGCTTCTGCCACAGACAGTCACCGGTCAGAGTGATGTTGAAAACCACTGGCAACACCTGAAAGTCGAGCACCTGACCGGGATCACCTGTCACCGTCTCCTCGGGTCCCACCTCACCGGCGGCCACCACCGAAGCCTGCTGCGCCCCGCACACCGC
This sequence comes from Mycobacterium sp., assembly GCF_049647605.1. Taxonomy (GTDB): domain Bacteria; phylum Actinomycetota; class Actinomycetes; order Mycobacteriales; family Mycobacteriaceae; genus Mycobacterium. The sequence goes on from NZ_JBARXZ010000176.1 coordinate 15,415, forward strand.
TGCCGGATCCAACGGTGTCCCCGTCCACGCACCCGACATGATCTCGGGATTGCGCAGTCCCTGCCCGTGCAGGGTGATTCCGGCGACGTCGCTGACCCAGGTGTCGCCGTAGGGATAGGGGCCGCCAAACGGCGTCCACGTGCCGCCCGTGCAGGTGAGCACCGTCGCATCCGGCAGCTTGGTCAACGCCTCGGGCGCCGGGCACGCAGTGCCGGGCTGAGGTTCAGCCGCCGCCACCGGTGCGAGCGCCAACGCCGTCACCGCAACCGCCACAACCGCCACACGCTTCATATCTCCCCTATCGTCGCGCCGCCCCGAGGTGCTACACCCGACTCAGATCGGTCCGCATCAACGCCACGTTGTACTCGTTCCACTGCGACAGATTCCAATACAGCATCTGCGGATCCTCGTCCGTGCCGTCCTCCTTCTTCAACAGCGACGACCCCGACCACGGATGGATCATCGGCGCGTACAGGCCCGGATACTGTGAGGACGTCACCAGCGTCTTCGGTGCTGACCAGGTGCCCTGCGGCGTCGACGACGTCCGCATGACCACATTGTCGCCACTGTCGGTGTAGAGCATCACGTACTTCTTCAGATACGGGTTGTACTGCACCGACATCTCACCGGCGCTCGGGTAGGTGGTGTTCTTCACCAGACCGAAGAAGCTGCTGGTTGTGGTGCCCGGCAGGATCGGCTTGGCCGCCGCCGGGTTGTTCTTCACCCAGGACGTGCCGTTCCAGTACTCGTATTTGGTCTGGTCCAGGATCTGCTTGTCGTTGACCCGCGACAGATACACCGTGCCGCCGCGACCGGCGGGCGTGCCGTACGAGTACACCCAGCCCGCCGCCGCATCCGACGAACCGGCCGGGGGTTTGACGTAGGCGCCCTGCTGAAAGTTCTGATTGCCGTTGACAAACGGCCTGGTCGAACGCCCGGCGGCAGCGGGGCGAATACCCGAGGCCGGCACCACCGTCCAGTTCTGTCCGTTGTCGTCGGACCAGATGATGCCCGAATAATTGGTGGTCCAGCGCCCCGGGGTATCCCAGGAGCGCACCGACATGAAGTTGACGTACTGGCGCGTTGCACCACCGACGCCGGCGCCCGGAACCGAAATGGCGGCCGTCGGAATGATCGTCACCTCCGAGCCGACGGCGTAGCCGTACTTACCGATGATCTCCCGCGAGAATCTGGGGTTGGTCATCGGCGACCCGCTGTAGGCGCCAGGATCGTGGATGATGCCGTCTGGCACGTACAGACCGTTGGACAGCACGTTGTCAGCGCTGCGCAACAGCACGTTGTTGCGCCACACTCCGGTCATCCCGGCACCGCTGAACGTGTCGCCGAACGCGATGAGCACCTGTCGCTGCTCGACAATCGCCGTGGCCGGGTTGTCCTTGGTGATGCCGTTGTCCCACATGACGCCGACGTCGGTACCCGCAATGCCGAACCGCTTCACGGTGTCGTTGATACTGCCCGCGCCGGTGAGCCAGCCGACCCGGGTGGTGGCCGGGATGGTGACGGCAGCACTGGGGACCGGGCTGGTCAGCGCGGTGGCAGTGCGGGCGGTGTCGGTGGTCAGGGTGCGGGCTTCCGTGTCGCGGCGAGTGCCCAGCGTGAGCAGCGCCATCAACAGCGACGACTGCTGCGGGGCCGGCGCACGAACCGGCGCCGGCGCGTCGATCGTGACGCTGCTGACGTCTTGGGTCACCAACTGCGCTGGTGCCATCACGGTGTCAACCGTGACGACGCGCACCGGCTCGACGATTTTCGGGGTGGTGTCGATTGCCGCTCTCACAGAAGGTGTTTCGGTGACCTGCGGGCTCTGCGTGGGTGAGACCTGCCGTTCCGCGGGCTCCGCCACAGGTGTCTCTTTGGCCAGTTTCGCGTCGGTGCGTCGCGAGATCCTGGTGGCTTCGGTGGTTTTCACCGCCGGTGTGGATAACTTGTCAGATTCAGTCTTGTCGAGGGGCGCCGTGCCACTGGCGGTTTCGGTGGTGGCGTCTTTGCCGGCGTGTTTGTTGCCGGCCTTGGTGGGCTTTTTCGCTGTGGTGCTGCCTTTGTCGTCGTCTGTGACCGTGCCGCCGTCGGCTTTGTTGTCGTGTTTGTCGTCGTTGTCGTCTTTGTCGTCTTTGTCGTCTTTGTCGTCTTTGTCGGCAGATTTGGCCGCCGATCCCGAGGGCCCGGGGCGCTCCGATGTCCGTGTCTCGGTGCGCTTCTTCGTCGTCGCCGAGTGCTCCGACGTTCGTGGCTTGGAATCCGAATCGTTGTCCGTGGTATCGGCTGTGGCGACACCAGCGCCCGCGACCACCGCAAACCCCACCCCGAGCGCAACGGCCAGACCGCCCGCTCGACCAACATGTACCGCTGCGCGCATGACTCCCCCTCGAAGGAACGCCCCGTCAGTGATCGTGACTCTCGGATCGAACACCCCGGGCTTCCGAAGAGAGCGGCATCAGGATGACACCGGTGACAGGTTCGTGCTGAGCTTTCGGCAAACTCCCTATCGCCCCGGAACGAATCGGCGTTACCACCGGCAGCACGGCGATACACTGCGCACACCACTCGACCTGCGAAGTAGGTGTCTGGCTGATGACGACCATGAGGTCGCGCCTGCGACTGATGACGGCCGCCGCTTGTGTCGCGATCCTGGCCTGCGCCCCGACCGCGGCCGCAGAGCCCGCGTCGGCGTTACGGTCCGTCGACCCGGCTCGGCTACAGGCCGTTGTCGATGCCGCGGCGCGGGACATGCTGGTGCCGGGGGCACTGGTGCTGGTACGCACCCCAGCGGGCACCGTCACCGCCGGCGTCGGCACCACCGAGCTCGATGCTCGGACTCCGCCACAGGCCGATACACATTTCCGGATCGCGTCGAACACCAAAACCATGACCGCCGCACTGATCGTGCTGATGGCCCAAGACGGCGTCCTGGCTCTCGACGACCCCATCACAAAGTATGTCCCCGGTGTGCCGAACGGCGAGAACATCACCCTTGCCCAGTTGCTGACCATGCGCAGCGGCTTGTACGGCTACACCGACGCCCCCGAACTGGCCGCCGCGTTGGACGCCGACCCGGCCAAGTCCTGGACCCCCGAAGAGGTGCTGGCATTTGCCTACCAGCGGCCGCCGCGGTTCACCCCAGGCGCCGAATACGACTACAGCAACACCAATTACGCACTGCTGGGCCTGGTTGCCGAGCAGGTCGGCGGACGACCGCTGAACGTGCAATTCCGGGAACGCTTGTTTGCACCCCTGAGCCTGGACAACACGACGCTGCCCGACGCCGGTGACACCGGTCTGCCCGTCCCCTATTCACATGGCTATATGTACGGCGGAACATCTCATGCGCTGACGGATTCTGACTATCCCGAGGACATCCAGGCGGCCGCGCACGCCGGGACGCTGCGTCCGGTGGACTACACGCACCAGAATTCGTCGTATGCCACCGCAGCCGGCGGGGCCATCTCGACCGCCGCCGACTTGGCTGTCTGGATACGGGGTCTGGTGTCCGGCAATGTATTCGGACCCGAATATCAACAATTGTGGCTCGATAGCCTGATCCCGGAGGAGCCTTCGGATCCCGACGGGAAGAAGTACGGGTACGGTATCGCCCACCAGCAGTTCGGGCCACACGCGGCGATGTACTACCACGGCGGCGAGATGCCTGGTTTCAACTCGTTCATGGGCCATGACCCGGCCAATGAGGTGACGCTGGCGATCTGGACCAACCTCACCTTGTCACCGGACGGGCAAACCACCGCAAATGCCTTGCTGCCCACCGTATTACGCGAGATCTACAACGACCTCGATTTCTAGCGGTACACGGGTTGCCCGTCAGCACCGATGACATACCGCTCGGTGCCTTCCGGCACTCGCGGGGTGTCGGCGCCGAACGCCACCGCAATCTTGTTGCAGGCGTTGCGCATGACGTCGAAGGTGAGCTCGGTGGCTTGTGTATCGGTGAAATGGGTGCGTACCCCGCCGGCGGTCTGCACCGGGATGTGCGCCGGTGTCCAGATCAGGGCGTCGACATAACGCAGTGCCGCTTTGTGTTGGTTGTTCAACAGATCCGACGCCTCGTAGTGCGCGATATCGTCGTACAGCGTCTCGGACCCGCCGGCGTCGAGCGCGGTCCCGTCGCGCAGTGACCGGCACAATCGGCAGTTGTGTTGCACCGCGCCCCGCAATCGGACGATTTCGGTGGTCACGGGATCGAGGGTCGCCAGCTGCGCCACTGCCGGCGCGAAGCCGTTGAGCAGCAGGTCACCGGGATCGGTGTGCTGATCCCAGTGCTCGGGCGCCGGCGGCACGGTCAACCCCAGTGCGGACAGACCGGCCAACACCCGCGGCCCGAAGTCGGCGACGAAGATCAGCGCGGCCACCGCAAACGCGGTGTCACCGGTCGCCGCCAGAAAGGCCGATCGCTGCTCGGCGCTCAGCACCGAGACGTCGACGCTGAATTGTTCGGCAAACGCCAGCACAGCTGCATCCGCAGCCGGGATGGCATCGGCTGGCAACGGAGCCAGGCCCAGCGTCGCCGCACAGGTCTGGCGCACCGCGGCATTGACGTCGGCGAGCGCGGTCGGCGACAGTGCCCGGAGGGCGGTGAACTCAGAGATCACCGCCCCAGCCTGCCGCGAGCGCGCAGATTTGTACGCGGTTTACGGCGTGTTGCCGTACAGACCCGCGCGGTCGCGGAGGTGGTGAGTGGTTACGGGGCGGGGACGGTTATACAGACGTCACCGACACAGCCGCCGCCACCTTCAGGGCCGCCGCTACCGCCGCCGACACCGGGAATGGTGCCGCCGCCGCCCTCAGGGCCGCCGCCACCGGTCGGACCACCGGGTATGCCGCCACCACCGCCTTCAGGACCGCCGCCACCGGTCGGACCACCGGGAATGGTGCCACCACCGCCTTCAGGACCGCCACCACCGGTCGGACCACCGGGCATGCCGCCTTCACCTCCGGGTGGAAGCGGAGCCTCGGTGCCGGTCGTGGTGACAGGGGCTTCCGTGGTCGTGGTCGTGGTGGTTGTCATCTCCGACGTGGTGTCGGTGGTTGTGGTCGTCTCGTCGGTGTCGCCACTACTGCCGCATCCGACCAGCAGTGTCATCGCGGCGGCGCCGGCGAACAGGGCATATCCGGTCCTGGCTGATGTCCTCATCGATCCCCTCCCTGGGCTCTGGTGCTAAAGGGCTATACCCAAAGCGATGAGACGGAAACGGGACCGGGCGGACTACTGGGCCTGGCTCACCGACGACATGTGGAAATCGGGGATCCGCAGGCTCGGCATGGTGGCGCGAGTGGCCCAATCACCCCACTCGCGTGGCAGGGTGGGTTCGGCTACGCCCGCTTCGGTGGCGCGGCGCAGCAGATCCAGCGGGCTCTCGTTGAACCGGAAGTTGTTGACGGCAGCGGTGACCTGCCCGTCCTCGACGAGGTACACACCATCGCGAGTGAGCCCCGTCAGCAACAGTGTGGTGGGGTCGACCTCGCGCATGTACCAGAAGGTGGTCAGCAGCAGTCCGCGTTCGGTCGCAGCAACCATGTCCGCCAACTGCGCGGTACCACCGGACATCATCAGGTTCGTCGCCGGCATCGCCACCGGCGCATCGAACTCGGCGGCCAGCGCCCGCGGGTAAGCCAGCGCGTTGATCACCCCATCACGGATCCAGTCCACCCGTGGGATCGGCACCCCGTTGTCGAACACCGAGATCCGATCCGAGGAACTGCCGGTGTACACAAACGGCGCACATTCCTGGCCTGGCTCAACAGGATCGGAGTACAGGGTCAGCGGCAGATCCGTGAGCCGCTCACCCACCCGGGTCCCGCCACCGGGCGCCGACAGTGCGGTGCGGCCTTCCTGGGCGCCGCGCCCATCCATCGACCAGCCGAGATAGATCATCATGTCGGCCACCGTCGACGGCGGCATCAGCGTCTCATATCGACCTGCAGGCAATTCGACTGTGCGCGAGGCCCATCCGAGTCGGGTGTGCAAGTCTTCGAGTAGCTGGTCGGTAGGCACGTCGACAAACCACGGTGTGCTGACCCCGGCCCATGCGCTGGCGTCGCCGCGTTTGGCGTTGATCTCCACGGTGCCCGTCGGCTGGGTGAACCGGCGCCGCACTCCCGTCGAGGTCGCCAGCCACGTCGTCTCTACGAAGTGGTGGGCAAAACCGTAAAGCTGGTCGGGACCGGAGAACCCCCGGGCCAGCGCATCGGCGACCGAACCGAACACCTCGGCGCCGGTGCCCGGAGCAGGCTCATCCCAGTCCTCGGGCTCACCGGAATCCACCAGCAACGGGAAACCGTCGCGGGCCTCGGGGGCAGACCGGGCGGCCAGCTGCGCCGCGGTCACCAGCACGCCGATGTTGTCGGGGTCGACATCGGTGGACCGAACCGAGCCGACGTGTGCGGTGTCGCCTAGCCGGACAACAGAGATCACCGTCGTCGACCGGCTGATCGCCACCCCGTTGGTGGTCATCGAATTACCGGCCCAGCGAAGCGACGCATCGGTGACATCGGTGACCAGCACAATCGTCTCGTCGGCACCGCTGCCCTGACCGGCGGCGGCCAGGGCGATGTCGATGACCTTCGGCGCGGGAATCATCGGCCACTCCTGTCCACTGCTGCTTCACTTTCTGCACTACGCGGCATGCTCGTCCGGCCGTGGCTCATCACCCGCGGCCCCCTTCGGTACGGGTGTTGAGCACATTCACACCGCGGAACAGCGCCGACGGACAGCCGTGACTGACCGCCGCCACCTGCCCGGGCTGCGCCTTGCCGCAGTTGAACGCCCCGCCCAGCACCCAGGTCGACAGACCGCCCACGGCCTCCATCGAATTCCAGAAATCAGTGGTGGTGGCCTGGTAGGCGACATCGCGCAGTTGCCCGTCGAGCCTGCCATCGCGGATCTTGTAGAACCGCTGCCCGGTGAATTGGAAGTTGTAGCGCTGCATGTCGATCGACCAGCTCTTGTCACCGACGATGTAGATCCCGTCCTCGACCCGGGAGATCAGGTCCGCGGTGGAAATGTCCTCGGCGGCCGGCTGCAGCGATACGTTGGCCATCCGCTGGATCGGCACATGGTGCGGCGAATCCGCATACGAGCAGCCATTGGACCGTGATTGCCCGAGCCGCGGCGCGAACACCCGGTCCAGCTGGTAGCCGACAAAGATCCCGTCGCGCACCAGGTCCCAGCTCTGGGCCTGCACACCTTCGTCGTCGTACCCGATGCTGGCCAGGCCGTGCTCGACGGTGCGGTCGGCGGTCACCGTCATCACCGGTGAGCCGTAGCGCATGGTCCCCAGCTTGTCCGGGGTGGCAAACGACGTCCCCGCGTAGGCGGCCTCGTAGCCGATGGCCCGGTCGTATTCGGTTGCGTGGCCGATGGATTCGTGGATCGTCAACCACAGGTTGGTCGGGTCGATCACGAGGTCGGTGGGACCGGCCACCACCGAAGGCGCTTTGACCTTCTCGGCCAACAGCACCGGAAGCTGCGCCAGCTCGTCGGTCCAGTTCCACACGTCGTCGCCGGCGAGCACCTCCCAGCCCCGCCCGTACGGCGGCGCCAAGGTGCTCATCGATTCGAACGAGCCGGCGGCCGCATCCACGGCGATGGCCTCCAGCACCGGCTCCACCCGCACCCGTTGCTGGGTGATCGACGAGCCGAAGGTGTCGGCGTAGAAGGTCTGTTCTTTGACCGCGCGCATACCCGCCGACACATGGTCGACCCCGTCGGCGGCCAGCAGCCGCCCCGAGTGCTCGCGGAGCACTCCGATCTTGTCCGCCGTCGGCACATCGAAGGGGTCGATGAGGTAGCTCGACACCCAGGTGGCGTCGCGATACACGGGTTCGGCGGCAAGATCGATGTGTTCGGTGTTGAGCGGGCCCAATGCGGTGGCCACCGAAACGGCCCGTCGGGCGGTGTCGGCGGCCACGTCCGGCGACAGTTCGGCGTGCGAGGCAAACCCCCAGGTCCCGTTGACGATCACCCGGACCGCAACGCCGATCTCACGGTTCTCCACCGCGCTTTCCAGCTCACCGTCCCGCAGCGCGATGTTCTCGTCGGTGATTCGGTGAATACGCAGGTCGGCGTAGCTGGCGCCGGCCTGCAACGCGGCGCTCAGTGCTGCGTCGGCGAGCGCGCGGCGGGGCAGGTCCAAGAAGGCGGGGTCAACGGAGCGATCACTCACGGTTTCCCACCGTAACCAATGCGCGGTCGACACGGCGGTGCCCGGGTGTGAAAAACTGGGCGGCGATGGCCACCGACCTGACACCCGAATTGCGGACCGAGATCGAACAGTTTCTGCGAAGCGGCGGAACCGGCCTCAGCCACGGCGAGGTGTTCCGCGGCATCGAGGACGGACTCACCGCCGAGCAGATCGCCTCGGCTCACCGGACCGGCGCCGACAACGTCCAGGCGTTGATGAAGAGCCTGCAGCACCTGCTGGTCGGCACCATTCCGGCCAGCCGAACCGCGGCCAGGACCAATGCCATGGCCTATCGGGACCTGTTGAAGCGTCCGGTGTCACCGGAGCTGGCAGACTTCGCCACGGCGCGGCTGCGCCGGCTCGAGGAGATCAACCCCGACATCAACCAGTCTCCGGCGCCCACCCGGTCCCGGCGCTCCGCCGCAAAGCCGGCGGCCGCACCGGCCGCCCGGTCGGAACCACGCCTACCGCCGGTGTGCCCGGACTGCTTCGAGGCCCACGCCGGCGAGTGCGTCTGACACGTTCAGAGTTCGGCCGCCCCGGGCGGCGGCGCCCCTAAACTGTCAGGCGTGAACTCGAAGACGATCGTCGGACTCGCCGCCACCGTTGCCGTACTGGGACTCGCCGGATGCGGTTCTTCCGACAACACCGGAGAGGCCACCAGCGCGTCGGAGGTCACTTCTTCCTCGGCAGCACCGGAGTCCACCGACCTTCCGGCACCGACCACGGCGTCGCCGACCCCGGCAGCACCGCCGACGATGTCGATTTCGGAGTATCTGAAGAGCGAAGGCATCACCGAAACCCCGGCACGCCCCGGCGACCCGGGCGCCCCGACGATCCAGATGTCCACCCCGGCAGGTTGGGAGCCGGCCATCGACGTGCCCGGCGACCCGTTCTGGGCCGTCACGCTGATACAGGCCAGCGCACCGGCGAACCCGCCGATCATCAAGGCCACGCTGACCAAACTCAGCGAGGACGTCTCGATGCCGACGATCTTCCAGTACGCCCCTGGGGAATTGGAGAACCTGCCCGGATACGAAGGCATGGGCGCCGGCGGTGACGGCAAACTCGGCGGGCTACAGGCTCATCAGATCGGCGGCATGTTCGACGACAACGGCGTCAAGTCGCTGGTTGCGCAGAAGACGTTGGTGATCAAGTCTCCGGGCGGATCGTATCTGCTGCGGGTACGTGCCAGCGGGCCCGAGGTCGACGCCCCGGCGCTGGTCTCGGCGACCGGCGACCTCGACGACAAAACGGTGATCACGCCCTGACCTGACGGCCCCGGGCAGCCGGCCGATCGGGTGTTGTTGTCAGTGCACACCTTCCATGTGCCGGCTGATCCACGGCGCGATGGCAAACGTGATGCCGCCGACAGCCACAGTGACGGCGCCCAGAGTGCCGAAGTAGGCAACCTCGTTGGCCGGGTCGTAATAGCCCGACAGCACCCCCGACATCGAGGTCCCCAAACCCACGGACAAGAAGTACAGCGCCATCATCTGCGCCCGGAAGGCAACGGGCGCAAGCTTTGTGGTGACCGACAGTCCGATCGGCGACAGCAGCAGCTCCGAGATGGCAAACACGGCGAGGATCGCGAAGACGATGAGCGCCGGCACCGATTGGCCCGGAATACCGGCCAGCGGCACAAAACACAGGAACGCCAGCCCCATGCCGATGACACCGTAGGAGAACTTCCGGGGAGTTGTGGGGGCCCGGCTGCCCAGCTTTGTCCACATGATCGCGAACAACGGTGACAGCGCGATCACCCACACCGGCTCGAAGGAGCCGACCCAGCTCGACGGTGCGGTCCAACCGAAGATCGACCAGTTCATCCGCTTGTCGGAGTACACCGCGAGCACGGTGAAGATCTGCTGGAACAGCGACCAGAACACCGCGTTGGCGATGAACAACGGAACGAAGGCACGCAGCCTGACCCGTTCGACGTCGGTCACCCGGGCACTACCCAGCATGATCACGAAGTAACTGATCGCCGCGATGACGATGACACCGGTGGTCACCTGCGAGATGTTCGCCAACGTCACCCAGCCCAGGGCGATGACAGCGGCGACGACAACCACGCCGCCGACCACTACGGCCACCGTCTTCATGACCGCGCTGCGCGGCAACGGGTTCGGCACCTCCCGGCCGTGGGAGCCAAGATTGCGACGGAACACCACGTACTGGGCCAGCCCCAGAGCCATGCCGACGGCGGCAGCTCCGAAACCGACGTGGAAACCTACCCGGGTCTGCAACAAGCCGGTGATGAGCGGGCCGACAAACGCGCCCAGGTTGATTCCGAGATAGAACAGGGTGAACCCGCCGTCAGCGCGAGCGTCATCCTTGGCGTACAGGGTGCCCAGCAGCGACGAAGCGTTCGCTTTCAGCGCGCCCGAACCCAGAGCCACCAACGTCAGACCCACGCCGACACCGGCCATCGCGGGCAGTACCGCCAGCGCGATGTGCCCGGCCATCACCACGATGCCGCCGTAGAACACCGTGCGCTCCATACCGAGCAGCCGGTCGGCGACCCAGCCGCCCAGCACCGTGGCCAGATAGACCAGGCCGCCGTACGCACCGACGATGCCGGTGGCCGTGGCCTGCGGCAAGCCCAGGCCTCCGTCGGTCACCGAGTAGTAGAGGTAGTAGCCCAGGATGGTCAACATCCCGTAGAAGGAGAACCGCTCCCACAACTCGACACCGAACAGGTTCGTCAGGCCGATCGGATGACCGAACACCGTTCGCTGCGCGTCTTGTTCCTGCATTGCCATCGGCCCACCCTGCCACCCTCGCGACCCCTTGGCAGCCCAATTCGAACTCACGCTCGGAAGCCTGGGGTCCAGTTGGTGGCGAATAAAATTCGGTCAGCGGGACGAGCTGGTACCCAGCACCGTCAGTTCGGCCACCAACGCCAGCGCACACACCACCGCCACGATCACCAACGTGATCCAGTCACGTCGCGCCGGTTTGGACGGCGCCGCCGAGATCTGACCGGTGCCGCCGCGCGCGGAGATGGCATCGCCCATCTCGTCGCCGCGGCGCAAGCTGACGGTGATGGCCGCGGCCAGCAGATCCACCAGGTCCGATGCCCAGCGCCGCCGCCGCTCCCGCCGTGTCTTCAGCAGCGGGCGTGGCCGCAGTTTCCGCGCCGCGAACAGCACTCGGAACTCGTCGATCAACATCGGGAATGCCCGCAGCGCCAATGCCAGCGTCACCGCCCACTCGTCGACCGGAATGCGAAGCCGTCGCAACGGACGCCCGAGAGTGGCGACCGCGGGTGCAACCTCGGCAACATTTGTGGTCCACGACACCATGGCACCCAGCCCGAGCAGCACGATGGACAGCGCAGTGATCCGTAGGAAGTTCAACAGCCCACCGAGCCCGACGGTCACCGACCCGACCGCAATCTCTGGCGCACCACCGGCGAACGACGCCGTCAACGCCCCGACGAACAGGAAGATCCACAGCCACACCGGCACCGACGGCAAGACCCCACGCTGGATCCGGGCCAGCCGTGCGGCCACGAACACCAGCAGCGCCGCCAGTGCAATCGGAACCCAACCTGGATAGAACGTCATCAACACCCCGAGCACAAACACCACGATCAGCTTCGTGCCGGCCCACAGCCGGTGGATGACGGTGTCGCCGGGCACCGGGCGCAGCAGCACCACCGACCGCGGTGTCTTGTTGCGCGGCACAGACGTCATGCCATCCCTCCCGCCGGCGTCGCCGCCGGCTCCATCACACCGTCGCGCAGGTGCAGGATGCGCGGACACAGGTCTTCCAGGCCCACAAAATCGTGGGAGATCACCACGACGGTCAGGCCCGAATTGCGGCGCAGATCCTCCAGCAGCCGCAGCAGCCCGGCCTGACTCTCGGCATCCAGACCGGCCAACGGCTCGTCGAGGATCAACGCCTTGGGTTTGCGGGCCAACAGACCCGCCAGCACCACTCGCCGCATCTGGCCGCCCGAAAGCTGGTCGGTGCGACGCCGGGCCAATGCGGCATCCAGGCCGACGGCGGCCAGTGCGGCCACCACCCGCGCGCGGTCCCGATGCGAGAAACCGGCCGCCGATGCCACCTCGAGGTCGACGCGGGCGCGCATCAGCTGCAGCCGCGCCGCCTGGAACGACAGCGCCACCGACCCCACCTGCTCGTGCGCCGGTAAACCATCGACGAGCGCGGTACCGAACGTGGGGACGGCCAGACCGGCCATGATCCAGGCCAGCGTCGATTTACCGGAGCCGTTACCGCCGTGGATCAGCACGCCGTCGCCCTCGTGCACGGTGAAACTGATGTCGTGCAGCGCCGGTTTGGCCCACGGGGTGCCGGTGCCGTACTCGTGGCTCACCCGGTCCAATTCGAGCACCGGGGTACCTGAAGGGGTCCGGCCTTCCCCGACGATGCGTCCCGCGCCGTTGGCCACGGTGGCGGCGGGGGCAGCGGCGGTCTCGACCATGGCCCGGTTGTCCAGCGAAGCGCTGAGATCGACGGCGCGGTCGGCGGTGTCGGCTTCGTTGTTGTAGTGCGTGATGTGCACCAGCGTCATCTCACGGTGTTCGGTGAGCCCGGAGAGCACCTCGAGCAGTCCCTCCCGGCCGGCCTGATCCACCATGCTGGTCACCTCGTCGGCGATCAGCAGCGCCGGTTCGCGGGCCAGCGCGGCGGCGACCGCCAGGCGCTGCAACTCCCCGCCGGACAGGCCACCGGTGTCCCGCTCCCCCATCCCGGTCAGGCCGACTTCACCGAGTAGGCCATCCACGTCGGTCTGGGTGCCCGGCGGCAGACCCCACACCACGTCGTCGGCGACTCGGGTGCCCAGCACCTGGCTCTCCGGGTGCTGCATGATCACCGCGGTGCCACCCACCCGGCCGAGCCCGACCACCCCGGCACGCTCGATGGTGCCCGCCGTGGGTGTGCGGCCGGCCAGCAGCAGCATGAGTGTGGTCTTGCCGGAGCCGTTGGCGCCGACCACGGCAACATGCTCGCCGACGCCGATATCGAGGCTGGTCCGGGGAAGCGCGTCGTGTTCGGCCTGCGGGTACCGGAACGAGACGTCACGCAAGTGCGCCGGGACCGGACCGGGGACGCCGGGTTCCTCGACGAGATCGAGCTTGTGAACGTCCGGCACGCCACGGAGGCGGTGCAGCACCTTCGACAGCGCCCACCAGCCGAGCAGCGAGACGAACATGATCGCGAAGATGGAGTAGCCCATCATCAACCACGGCCAGTAGCTGAGCGCAGTCTGGAAGAAGACCTTGAAATCCTGCGACGCCTGCTCGAAACCGGGAATCCGGGCGAACACCGCCGCCGTGCCGTCGACGTTGGCCGTCATCGAGGCGAAGATCAGGTGACGCAGCCGGGACAGGATGAGCAGTGCCCCGATGACAAAAAATCCGAACAGCACGCCGGCGATGAATGAGGCAAAGACCACCGTGGGGGTGCCGCGGCCCCGACGTCGGACGATGCCGGCGAGCCCCCCGATGTAGGCGCAGTTGAACACCGTCATGAACCCGCCCATGCCCGCGATGAGGAAGGCAACGATGCCCGCGGCGACGGCCGCGGCGATCAGTACGCGGATCCGGTAGCGATACGCCAGCAGCGCCATCGGGACCGTCCCCAGTAGGGACAACCCGGCGGCGAACGGGACGACAACGGCGATGATCGCGGTGGCGGCACACAGTGCGGCCATCACGGCTGCTTGTGCGGTTTCCGCGGGACGCAATGACCTTGCCGGACTCGGCTCAGCGGCCGGGGGGCTCGAGATCATTCCTCAATACTGCCAGCCAGCTGACAGATTGAAATGCATAGCATTGCTATGTACTCTGTCGGTCATGACGTCTGTGGGTCCCGACACTACCGGCCTGGGGGCTGATTTCCTCAGCGTTGTGGCGCGATTGAACAGGTTGGCGACCCAGCGAACTCAGCTGCCCCTGCCCTGGGCACAGGCGCGGCTGTTGTCAACCGTCGAGGACCGAGGTGAGGCGCGGATCTCGGATCTGGCCGAACTGGACCATTGCTCACAGCCCACGATGACCACCCAGGTGCGACGCCTCGAAGACGTCGGCCTGGTCACCCGCACCGCCGACCCCGGCGACGCCAGGGCCGTCCTGATCCGGATCACCGAACGCGGTCGCGAAGTACTCGAGCAGGCGCGAGTGGACCGCGCGGCGGTGATCGACCCGGTCCTGGCGCAGCTGAGCGCCGAGGAGCGCGACGCCCTGAGCACCGCGGTCGGCGTGATGCGACGCATGTTGGAGATCGCTCAGAACAGCTGAGCTGCGCCGGGACTAGCCGACGGCCACGCCGATGAGATGCCCGACAACATACGTGGCCGCGATCGCAACACCACCAAAAACCAGCTGCCGCAAGCTGGCCCAGTACCACGGCTTACGGGTGAACTTGGCCGCCAGCCCCCCGGCGATCAGCAGACCCACCCCGCCGCAGACCAGGCCCGCCCACAGCGACGGGTAACCGAGCAGAAACGGCAGCAGCGGAATGATGGCGCCGATCGCGAACATCACGAAGGACGACCCCGCGGCCACCCAGGGTGAGGGCTTTTCGTTGGGATCGACACCGAGTTCCTGGACGAGGTGGAAGTTGGTGGCCTGCGCCTCGTCGCGGTGCAATTCCTCGGTGGCCTGCTTGGCGGTCGGTTCCGTCAGCCCCATCTTCATCAACATCGAGACCAACTCGGCCTTCTCGCCTTGAGGGTTGCCCCGAATCGAGCGCCGCTCGACCCTGACCTCCGAGTCGACCTGTTCGTTGGCCGTCGTCACCGACGTGTACTCCCCGAGTGCCATCGAGAACGCGCCGGCCAGCAGACCGGCCACACCCGCCAGCACCACGGCCTCGGCACTGGCGGCGGCGGCCACACCGGCGATCAGGGCGGTGTTGGACACCAACCCGTCCATCGCCCCGAAGGTGGCCGCACGCAACCACCCGCCGCTGACATCGGAGTGGGTGTGGTCGAAGTCGTGAGGCAGGCCGATCTGCTCAGTCATGCCGTCATTTAACGCCACCGGAGTGGCCGGGGCCGGACTTGTTTGCGGCATCACAGTTTGACTCGGCCGACGGCGGGCTACCGTCTGAACATGACCACCACTGCGGAGCATCTCCGGGACGCCCTCGACGGCCGCTGGCGCGATTGCAAGAACGCCGTGCGCAAGGAACTCTCCGGTGACATCTTCAGACCGCACTACACGCCGAACACGGTCATCGCCCGCACCAAAGTGGCCGAACAGCTCCGCATCATGGCCGCTCACGGCGCCGCCGAGGACGGGTTCAAGAAGGAGCACGGCGGCAACGGCGATGTGGGCGCCGCGGTCACCCGGATCGAGATGCTGGCGATGAGTGACCTGTCACTGATGGTCAAGGCAGGTGTGCAGTGGGGGTTGTTCGGCGGAGCGATCGAGAACCTGGGGACCGAACGCCACCATCAGGCCTACGTCCGACGCATCATCAACCTCGACCTGCTGGGCTGTTTTGCCATGACCGAGACCGGCCACGGCAGCGATGTGCAGTCCCTGGAAACGACGGCCACCTACGATCCGAAGACCGAAGAGTTCATCATCGACTCGCCCACCCCGTCGGCACGCAAGGACTACATCGGCGGCGCGGCGCAGACGGCCACCGTGGCAGCGGTTTTCGCCCAACTCATCACACCAGATGGCACCGGCCACGGCGTGCACTGTTTTGTCGTGCCGCTGCGCGACGACAACGGCAACGACCTACCCGGCATCACCACCTCTGACTGCCACTACAAGGGCGGGCTGCCCGGAGTGGACAACGGCCGCATCATCTTCGACCAGGTCCGGATTCCGCGGGACAACCTGCTCAACCGCTACGCCGACGTCGCCGCCGACGGCACCTACAGCTCCCCGATCGAAAACCCCGGACGCCGCTTTTTCACCATGCTGGGCACCCTGATCCGCGGCCGGGTGACCGTGGGGGGCAGCGCCGGCGCCGCGGCCCGGGTCGCGCTGGACATCGCGACCCGCTATGCGTTGCAGCGCAAGCAGTTCAACGCACCGGGTGACGACGACGAAGTGCTGATCATGGATTACCTGGTGCACCAGCGCCGACTGTTCCCGCTGATCGCCAAGTCCTATGCCCTGCAGTTCGCGCAGAACGAGCTGGTGGCCCGGTGTCACGAGCTGCAATCTTCGGACAACCCCGACGCCGAGGAGCAGCGTGAACTGGAGTCGCGGGCGGCGGGACTGAAGGCGGCCAGTACCTGGCATGCCAGCACCGCCATCCAGGAAGCGCGCGAAGCCTGCGGTGGCGCAGGCTATCTCGCCGAGAACAGGCTGATCGCACTGCGCGCCGACACCGACGTGTTCACCACCTTCGAGGGTGACAATCACGTGCTCACCCAGCTGGTGGCGAAGGAGCTGCTGACCGCGTACGCCGACGACATCAAGGGCATGAGCCCGGTGGAGTGGGTGCGCTTTGCCGCCAACTTCGCCGGCGAGCGGGTGATGAAACGTACGGCAGCCGAGACGATCATCCAGACCGTCCTGGACTCCCGCCAGGACAACGAGGAGGAAGGCAGCCTCTTCAACCGCGGTACACAGGTCAAGATGTTCGAAGACCGCGAGGAGTACATCATCGCCTCGGTGGCCCGACGGCTGCAGGGCAAGTCGAAGGAAATGTCGGCGTTCGACGCCTTCAACGCGGTACAGGACCACGTGCTGCACGCGGCGAAGGCACACATCGACCGAATCATCCTGGAGGCGTTTGTCGCCGGTATCGAAACCTGCGAGGACGACGACGCCCGCGAGATCCTGGGCCTGGTGTGCGACCTCTACGCCCTCAGCGTCATCGAGGACGACAAGGCCTGGTTCGTCGAACACCGGTTCCTGTCCACAGAACGGGCCAAGGCCGTCACCCGCGGTATCAACGACCGCTGCCGCAAGCTGCGCCCTCATGCCGAGTTGCTGGTCGACGGTTTCGGGATCCCCGAACAGCTGCGGTACGCCGAGATGCTGCACCCGGAGAACCTGCCCGAATAGCGCCATCACTTTTGGCAAAATTGCCATAACCGGTGGGGTCGCGCAGTAGCCTCAGCGCCGTGGAGCTGAGGCTGCAGCGAATCGGCGCATGGTGCGGGACCGTCATGCTGGTGCTCTACGGCACCTGCTTCTCCGGGGTCGCCAAGATGTTCCCGCCGCTGTCACCGGTGGCGTCCGCCGACGACATCGCCGGCTTCTACATCGACAACAAGATCCTGATCCGCCTCGGGGTCGCCGGCTGCATCCTCACCGCGGTGATCGCACTGCCGTTTTTGGCCACGCTGGTCCTGCGGATCCGTCGCGCCGAAGGCCAGTGGGGCATGCTGTCGATGACCCAACTCTTCGCCGCCACCATTTTTGTTCCGGCACTGCTGTTTCCGTTCCTGATCATGGCCGCCGCGGCGTTCCGGCCCGAGACCCGGCCCGTGGAGATCACCCAGGCTCTCAACGACGCGTTCTGGCTGATGTTCATCGGCATCGTCGGAACCATTGTCGTGCAGAACATCTCGTTGGCCATCGCGTCGTTCACCGATGCCGGCGATCCGCCGACGTTCCCCCGCTGGTACGGCTACTTCAACCTGTGGGTGGCGCTGCTGTCACTGCCCGGCTGTGTGGTGGTGGTCTTCAATGACGGCCCGCTGGCCTGGCACGGGGTGTTCGCGTTCTACATCCCGGGGCTGGCCCTGACGCTGTGGATGTTCACCACCACCTATGTGCTGCTGCGCGGGATCAGCGCCCAGCAGCGCGCCGAACGGCAGTCGGAGCCGACGCCGGCCGCCGCGTCGTGACCACAACGGCGCAGACTCGGCGGCGCACCCCCGGCGAGCAGGGCACCTGGGTGTTCCTCTTCGGCGACATGCTGGTGTTTGCGGTGTTCTTCGGCACGTTCCTGGTCGAACGTGCCGGAGCACCAGAGGTTTTTGATGCCGGACGCCAGACCCTGCACCTGGACATCGGGCTGATCAACACCCTGGTGCTGTTGACCAGCTCCCTGTGTGTGGTGGTGTACCTGGGCGCGCTGCGCGACGGGGCCACCGCCCTGGCCGCTCGGGCCGTCACCACCGCCATCGGGTTCGGCGTGCTGTTCGCCGCGCTGAAAATCTACGAGTACGTCGCCCTGGCCTCCGCCGGCTTCGGACCCGGCACCAGCAACTTCTACATGTATTACTTCATCCTCACCGGTCTACACCTGTTCCACGTGTGCGTCGGCATCACGGTGCTGGCGCTGCTGCTGACCCAGACGCGGCGCACCGAACTCAGCGCCACCCGGATGGCACTGATCGAAGGCGGCGGCTGCTTCTGGCATCTGGTGGACCTGCTGTGGATCGTCCTGTTCCCGCTGCTGTACCTGGTGAGCTGATGAACGCCCTGCACTACGTCGGCAACCGCGCCGGGACGAGCTGGCTGATCCTGGTGGCCGCGACGCTGGCGTCAGCGCTTGTCGGGGCCGACCACGGCACCGGATCGATGATCGCCGTGGTGGTGCTGGCGATCGCCGCGATCAAGGTGCGTCTGGTCGGCCTGGACTTCATGGAACTGCGGCACGCACCGATTCCGCTGCGAGTGGCGTTCGAGGGGTATTGCCTGGCGCTGTGGGCCGGGCTCTCGGGCCTCTATCTGTGGCTGTGAGCCGTCAGGGATCCGGAATCGGGTCGAGGGCCTCGAGCCCGCCGCCCGCGCCGATGCGGAAGCGCACGGTGCCCAAGCCCGTCGGGCAACAGTTGGGCTCGTCACCGACCAACCACTGGTACTGCACCAGCACGGCTTCCGGGCCCGACGGCAGCACTGTGATGTACGGCCTGGGATCCGATGTCGGCGTACCGAGCGGGGTGTTGCGGTCGAAGAACAGCACCTGCTGCGGGGACGACGCCGTCCCACCGTCGACCGTGGTCAATACCCACTGCAGGCGGCAGTCGTCGGCATGGCCCCGGGCGGTCTCGACCCACGGGCCGGCGGGCAGGGTCGCGATCGCGGCCGCGATGACGTCGGGTGCCGGGCTGTCGGCCCCGGCGCAGCCGCCTGCAGCCGACGGTGGCGGGGCCGGCGGGGAGAACCCGCACCCGACCACAACCAGAGCGCTCGAAGCGCTGATCAGTGC
>NZ_JBARXZ010000177.1:0-20337 GCF_049647605.1 Mycobacterium sp.
CGCCGAGATCGACGCACCGGAGGTGTGATGCGCTGTCGCCGCGCGCACCGTCGACCACGGGTCGATGGCGGTCACCGGGCTGTCCGAACCGAAGGCCAGCGGCACCCCCGCAGCCGCCAACAGCGCAAACGGGTTGAGTCCTGAGGCTCGATCGCGGCCGAGGCGACGCGCGTACATCGCGTCGTCACCGCCCCACAACGCGTCGAAATGGGGCTGCACACTGCCGATCACCCCCCAGGCACCGAGTTTGCGGGCCTGCGTGGCATCGACCATCTCCAGATGTTCGAGTCGATGTCCGCAGCGTGCGACCGCCGGTACCCCGAGCTCCTCCACCACCTGTTCGAGGGCATCGACGACGGCGCCGACGGCGGCATCTCCGATGACGTGGAAACCTGCCGTCACCCCGGCCTGGGTACAGGAGCGCAGGTGCGCGGTGACGGTGTCGGCATCCAGATAGCACCGCCCGCAGTGGTCGGCGTCGGCGTACGGCTCCGAGAGCCAGGCAGTGCGGGAACCGAGAGCCCCGTCGACAAACAGGTCGCCGGCCAGCCCGTGTGCGCCCGTGTCTTCGAGCAGCTTCCGGGCGTGATCCGGCGAGGAGACCGCCTCACCCCAGTAGCCGAACACCTCGACGCCGTGCCGGGTGGCCCGCAGCTGCTGCCAGTCCTCGAGGCCCCCGATGTGCGGTCCGGCGCATTCGTGCACGGCGACCACCCCGGCGGCGGCAAACGCGTCCAGGGCTGCGGTGCGCGCCTCGGCGCGTTGGGAATCGGTGAGCAGAACGCGCGCTTCATCGCGCACCAGATGGTGTGCGGCGGCCCGCAGCGGGCCGTCGGGGTGGTAACCGTCGGCCTTCGCCAGCCCGTGGGCCCGGCGCCGAAGTGCCGTGGACGCCAGCGCCGAGTGCACGTCGATGCGGGAGAGATAAGCGGGCCGGCCGCCGACCGCGGCATCGATCTCGGCGGTGCTCGGCGCACCGGGCACCGGCCAGGCCGAGTCATCCCAGCCGTGGCCCCACACCATGGCCTCGGGCCGAGAGCGCGCGAAGTCGGCAAGCAGCTGCAGGCAATGCGCAGCGGAGGTGGCCGCACGCAGGTCCAGTCCGCTGAGCAGCAGCCCGGTCGAGGTCACGTGCACGTGGCTGTCCACAAATGCCGGAGCCACGAAGGCACCGCCCAGATCGACGACGGTCGCGTCGGGGAACTGGGTGCGGGCCACCTCATCGCTTCCGAGCCAGGCCACAGTGTCCCCACGAACGGCCATCGCCGTGGCGTCGGGATGTGTCGGGCTGTGGATGCGGCCGTTGAGCAGCAGCGTCGTCACGCAGACACGCTACCTACCCGGACTAACGCTCCAGCGGCCGGTCGGTGCGGAGGACGTCGCTGTCGGGAAGATCGTCGTGGACGTCGACCACTTCCCCGTCGATGTACTGGCCGCGTCCGCGTGCCGGCGCTCCGGGCACACCACCGAGGTTGATGACGGTGACATTGCGGGTGATCCCGCGGGCGGCAACCAGCCCGGCGAGCGGGCGCATTGCGGCCCTGCTGGGCGGTGCCAGCATCAGCAGACCGACCACGGTGGTGACCAGGCCGGGGATGAACACCAGCACCGAACCGAGTGCCACCAGCGCGCTGTCGGTCACGGCGCCTTGCGGGTCTTTGATGCCCTGCCGCAGTTTCGCCAGCTGACGGCGCAGTTGCGAGCCGGCCAGCGCGATACCCAGCAGGAAGGTGCCGATCAGTGCGATCAGCGTCCAGCCGAACCCGATGGTCGCCGTGAGCGCGACAATGACCGCCATCTCGACGAGGACGTAAAGCAGGAACAGGCGCATCACCATGTAGGGGTCAACGTGTTGGATCAGCTACGGGTTCCCCGTAGCCGGTTGCACCTCGATGGCGGCGTGCACCTTGTCGATGCCGCCCCGCACGATCGCCTGCGGAATCCACCACCAGGCGTGCCACCAATAACGTCTGGTAACCATGTCGAACACTCGCCGGGTCTCCGACTTCGGCAGGTTGCGGGCAACCGCCTCCACCGGCGCCCCCTTGGGTTTTCCCAGCACACCACACTTCTGAATGGTGACCCGCGGAGTGTTGTTGATGCGCTTGGTCTTCCACGACCCGTCGTCGGTGCTGATCAACAATTTGCCGTCGCAGGGCACGCCCCACACCGCTGTCGGCTTGGGCCGGCCGTCTTTGGTGAAGGTGGTCAACAGCAGGTACTTCGCGTTCGCCACGTCACTGAACGAGTCCGGCATGTGTCACTCCACCGCCCTGAGTTCGAGGCCGATGTTGTTGGTCATGCCGCCGCGCAGCTTCGAGAAGAAGTTGAAAGTCTTGCCGAGCAGCCCGTACCGCGCGCCGATGGCGTCGTAGACCTCACCGGTGCGTGAGCTGTCGAGGACGGCGGCGACAGCCTCCACCGCCTCGCCCTTGGGGTTGCCACGGCGATCGCATTTGGCGATGGTGACCCGGGCGGTGTTGCGGATGCGCTTGACCTTCCACGACTTCTCCTGGGTGATCACCAGCAGGGTGTCCCCCGACGGTGCCGCCCAGATGGCGGTCGGTTTGGGGCGACCGTCCTTGGTGAAAGTGGTGAGCAGGATGTACTCGGCTTTGGCGACTTCAGCAAATGTGACAGCCATGGAGATCAACCTAACGTCGCGGGGTATGTGGGATCTACCGTAATGAGACCGGGCCACCCGTTCCCACCGGGCGACGGCGGGCGACTTTCGATCAGCGGTAGCCAAACGGTGTGCCGATACCCCGCCACGGCCGAGCATCACCGATATGGCTGTGGAGATAACAAAGCTCGGTGGCAACATCGGCGCCCAGATCGACGGGCTGAGCCTCACCGGCTCCCTGGACACCGAGGCGGTTCGCGCGGTGAACGCCGCACTGCTGGAACACAAGGTGATCTTCTTCCGCGATCAGCATCACCTCGACGACGAGGAGCAGCTGGCATTCGCCCGACTGTTGGGCACCCCGACGATCGCCCATCCGACGGTGACCTCGCGGGGTCATCAGGTGCTGCCCATCGATTCGCGCTATGACAAGGCCAACAGCTGGCACACCGACGTCACCTTTGTCGACCGTGTTCCCAAGGCGTCACTCCTGCGGGCGGTGGTGTTGCCCGAGTACGGCGGCACCACGGTGTGGGCCAACACCGAAACCGCCTACGACCAGCTGCCCGCCCCGTTGCGGGCATTGGCCGAGACGCTGTGGGCGGTGCACACCAACCAGTACGACTACGCCACCGAACATCCCGCCGATGTCGATGAGCTGGTGCCCGATTCGACCCGCGACTATCGCGAGGAGTTCGAGTCGACCTATTTCGAGACCGAGCATCCGGTGGTGCGGGTGCATCCCGAAACGGGTCGCCGGGTGCTGGTGCTGGGCCACTTCGTGAAGCGGTTTGTCGGTTTGGGGGCGGCCGAATCGCGGGCGCTGTTCGAGCTGTTCCAGTCGCGGATCACCCGGCTGGAGAACACCGTGCGGTGGAACTGGCGGCTCGGCGACCTCGCGATCTGGGACAACCGCGCCACCCAGCATTACGCGGTGTCCGATTACGACGACCACTATCGCCGGCTGAACCGGGTCACGCTGTCCGGGGACGTGCCCGTCGACATCCATGGGCGGCCCAGCCGGGTGGTTGCCGGCGACGCCAGTCACTATTCACCCATCCTCGCGGCGGTGCCCGCCTAGTCGTACGGTGAACGGGTGGATCGTGAACGTGACCAGGATGCCTGCCCCGGTGCCCTGCAGGTGCACCAGGCCGCCGACGGCGCCCTCGTCCGGATCCGGCTCCCCGGCGGCATGCTGCGCTCCGACCAGCTCGAAGCATTGGCCCGGGCGGCGGCGGAACACGGTTCCGCGACGCTGGAGCTGACGTCGCGGGGCAGCGTTCAGCTGCGGGGTATCAGCGACACCTCGACGGTGGCCGATGCCGTGGCCGCTGCCGATCTGCTGCCGTCACCCACCCATGAGCGGGTCCGCAACATCGTGTCGTCCCCGCTGTCCGGCCGCGTCGGTGGTGTGCTCGATGTCCGGCCCTGGGTGGCCGAACTGGATGCGGCGCTGCGGGCCGATCCGGTGCTGGCCGGGCTACCGGGACGGTTCTGGTTCAGCTTCGACGACGGCAGCGCCGACGTGTCCGGGTTGCGTGCCGACGTCGGCGTGCACGTGCTCGACGACGGCACACCGGCATTGTTGCTCTCCGGTACCGACACCGGGGTGCGGTTGTGTCCCGATGAGGTGATCGCCACCCTGTGCGACGTGGCGCGCCGGTTTGTGGCGATTCGGGAGAACCGTTGGCGGGTTGCCGAATTGGACGATCCAGAGGTGCTACTGGCGGAGCTGACACCCACCGCCGGTCCCGGCCGCAGCTGGCCCGTACAGACCCACGGTCCGGTCGGCTGGTTGCAGCAGCGCGACGGCCGCGTCGCCCTCGGCGCGGCGGTGCCGCTGGGCGTGTTGCCATCGCGTACCGCCGAGTATGTGGCGGCCATCGGTGCGCCCATCGTGATCACGCCGTGGCGGTCCCTGTTGGTGTGCGACCTGTCCGACGAGGTGGCCGACGTCTCGCTGCGGGTACTGGCCCCGCAGGGCCTGATCTTCGACGAGAACTCGGCATGGCTGAATGTCAGCGCATGTGTGGGCAGCCCGGGCTGCGAACGGTCGGTCGCCGATGTGCGCGCCGATGCCACCGCGGCAGTGAATTCGGGTGCCAACATCGGCGTCGGTCACCGCCACCACTATGTGGGCTGCGAACGGGCCTGCGGCAGCCCCGGTGTCGGTGAGGTGCTGGTTGCCACCGTGGACGGCTACCGCCTCCGGGCGCAGCCGGCTTAGCGCGGCATCCGCCGCCACAGCCGCTGCGGCAGCAGTCGCATCACAAACACCAGAACCGCCAGCGACCCGGGCACCCACACCGATCGTCGACCAGTCGCCAACGCGCGGGCGGCCGCCTCCGCCACCTGCGCCGGGGTGCTCGACAGTGGCGCGGGGTCCATCCCCTCGGTCATCCGGCCGATGACAAATCCGGGCCGCACGATCAGCAGTTGCACACCGGTGCCGTGCAGGGCGTCGGCCAACCCGCCGGCGAACCCGTCGAGCCCGGCTTTGGCCGAACCGTAGACGTAGTTGGCGCGGCGCACCCGGGCGCCGGCCACCGAGGAGAACACCACGATCCGGCCGCGGCCGGCGAGTCGATCCCCCGTCGCTTCGCTCGCCCGAGCCCGCATCCGATCGCTCAGCAGGGTCAGCAGACTCACCTGCGCCACATAGTCGGTGTGCACGATCGCCACCGCATGGTCGGCATCGGATTCCGCGCGGGCCTGGTCACCGAGAATCCCGAACGCCAGCACCGCGGTGTCGATCCGGCCGTGCTCGCCGATGATCTCGTCGAGCAGGCGGCGATGGCTGCCCAGGTCGTCGGCGTCGAACTTCTTCACCTGGACCGTCACCGCCCCGGCCGCGGTCAGCGCGGCTACCTGCTGTTCGAGGCCGTTCCCGTCACGGGTGGTGAGCACCACGGTGGCGCCGCGGGCCAGTCGCAGCGCCAGTTCCGAGCCGATCTCGCTGCGCCCACCAAAAATCACGATCACGCCTGGATCCGTGTCTTTCACAGCTGCGATTATCTCCTGCGCTAGCGTGGCTCCTGATGGCGAAGGCAACCACACGACTGACCAATGATGCGCTGGCGTTTCTGACCGAGCGCCATCTTGCGATGCTCACGACTCTGCGCTCGGACGGTTCGCCGCATGTGGTTGCGGTCGGTTTCACGTTCGACCCCAAGACCCACATCGCCCGCGTCATCACCACCGGCGGTTCGCAGAAGGCGGTCAACGCCGAGCGGGGCGGAGTGGCGGTCCTCAGCCAGGTCGATGGCGCTCGCTGGCTGTCCCTGGAGGGCCGGGCCGCGGTGCTCACCGATGCGGAGTCGGTGCGTGACGCCGAACTGCGCTACGCCCAGCGCTACCGAACCCCCCGGGTGAATCCGCGCCGGGTGGCCGTCGAGATCCACATCGAACGGGTGCTGGGTAGCTCGGATCTGCTGGACCGCACCTGAGCCCGATCTCAGCGTGAGATCGGGACCACGACCAGCTCATGCGGGCGGGTGTTGAGGGGTTCGGCGCCGTCGGCGGTGACGATCACGATGTCCTCGATGCGGGCACCCCAGTTTCCGGGGAAGTAGATTCCCGGCTCCACGCTGAACGCCATTCCCGGTTGTAGCGCCAGGTCGTTGCCGGCGACGATGTAGGGCTCCTCGTGCACCGACAGCCCGATGCCGTGCCCGGTGCGGTGCACGAAGTACTCGGCCAGGCCGGCTTCGGCCAGCACGTCGCGGGCGGCGGCGTCTATCTGCTCGGCGGTCACGCCGGGGCGCACCGCCGCAATCGCCGCCTGCTGCGCCCGTTGCAGGACTGAATATTGCTGCGCCACTTCGGCGTTCGGCTCGCCGAGACTGTAGGTGCGGGTGCAGTCGGAGTTGTAGCCGGGCTCATACGGGCCGCCGATGTCGACGACGACGACGTCCCCGGCCTGCAGCTCCCGGTCTGACACCTCGTGGTGCGGATCGGCACCGTGCGGGCCGGAGCCGACGATGATGAACGCCGCAGCGGAATGCCCTTCGGCGACAATGGCTTTCTCGATATCGGCGGCGACGTCGGACTCGGTTCGGCCTGGCACCAGGAACTCGGGTACCCGCGCGTGCACCCGATCGATCGCGGCGCCGGCCTTGCGCAGGGCATCGACTTCGCTCGGATCTTTCACCATGCGCAGGGTGCGCAGCACCTCGGTGGCCAGCACCGGCACCACACCGAGCGTGTCGGCCAGCGGCAGCAGGTGCAGCGCCGGCATCGCATCGGTGACGGCCACCGCCATCGAGGGCTCCGATGCCCCCGTCAGCACCGCCGCCACCAGGTCGTAGGGGTTGTCGCCGTCCACCCAGTCCCGCACCGGCAGATCGAGTTCGAGCACCGCCGAATCCTTCAGCGACGCCAGCTCCAGCCGGGGCACCACCACCGTCGGGGTGCCTGAGGCCGGGATCACCAGGGCGGTCAGCCTTTCGAATGTCTCGGCCCGCGACCCCACCAGATACCGGAGGTCGTAACCGGGGGTGATCACCAACCCGGACAGCCCGGCGGCTGCGGCGGCCGCAGCGGCCGCGGCCAACCGATCGGAGTACACGCTGGATTCGAAACGACTCGAGCTCATGCTGTCAGGCTAGTCTGCCGGTTCGAGCGCGGTCTGGTCGGCGGATTGAGCGGCCACCAGAACCACCGGCCCAGCAGGGCGGCGATCGACGGCACCATGAAGGCCCGCACGACAAACGTGTCGAACAGCAGCCCGATCCCGATGAAGGTGCCCATCTGACCGATGGTGCGCAGGTCGCTGACCACCAGGGAGGACATGGTGAACGCGAACACCACACCGGCGATGGTGACAACACTTCCGGTGCCGCCCATTGCCCGGATGATGCCGGTTTTGAGGCCGCCGGGTATCTCTTCCTTGAACCTCGCCACCATCATCAGGTTGTAGTCCGCTCCGACCGCCAGCAGCACGATGACCGCCATGGGGACCACCATCCAGTGCAACGGCAATCCGATGATGTACTGCCACAACACAACCGAGAGCCCGTAGGACGCCCCCAAGGATGTCAGAACCGTACCGACGATCACCATCGCGGCCACCAGACTCTTGGTGACCAGCAGCATGATGGCGAAGATCAGGCACACCGAGGCGATACCGGCGATCAGCAGATCATATTTGGATCCGTCGGCCAGATCCTTGTAGGTGGCCGCCATACCGCCCAGCGATATCCGGGCGTCCTCCAGCGGGGTGCCCTTGATCGCCTCGATGGCCGCCACCTTGATGGGGTCCACCCGCGACAGCCCTTCCGGGGTGGCCGGGTCGCCGCGGTGGCTGATGATCATCCGCACCGATTTGCCGTCAGGTGAGACGAACAGGTCCATGGCGCGCCGGAAATCCGGATTGTCGAACACCTCCGACGGCAGATAGAACGAGTCGTCGTTACGGGCCGCGTCGAAGGCCTTGCCCATCTCGGTGGCGCCCTTGCCGGCCTCGTCCATCTGCGAGTACATCCCGTACATGGTGGAATGCATGGTCAGCATCATCTGCTGCATGTTTTCCATGGTGGCGATCATCGCCGGGAACTGGGCCAGCATTTCCGGCATCAGCGCGTTCAGATCGGTGAAGCCCAGGATCATCCGGTCCATCTGATCGGTGAGCACACTGATGCCGTCGAGACTGTCGAACACCGACCGCAGCGACCAGCACAACGGGATGTTGTAGCACTTGGGTTCCCAGTAGAAGTAGTTGCGGATCGGCCGGAAGAAGTCGTCGAAATTGGCCATGCTGTCGCGCAGTTCCAGCGTGGTGTCCTGCAGGTCCTGGACATCGCCGAGCATGTCGCCGGTGATGTTCGACATCCGCGTCATCAGCGACTGCATGTTCCGCATGATCTCGATGGTGTTGCCCAGGTCTTCGGCCTGGGCTTTCATGTCGTCGAGACGGTCGAACATGAACTGCATGTTCTGGGCCATCCCGACACCCTGCATGCTGATCATGAACGGAATCGAGGTGTTCTCGATCGGGGTCCCCTGCGGGCGCGTCGGCGCCTGTACCCGCGAGATGCCCTCGACCCGGAACACCGCCTTGGCCACCTTGTCCAGCACCAGGAAATCGGCGGAGTTGCGTAGGTCGTGGTCGGCTTCGATCAGCAGGATCTCCGGGTTCATCCGCTCCGCCGAGAAGTGCCGGTCGGCGGCGAGATAGCCCTCGTTGGAGGGAATGTCGGCCGGGATGAACTGCCGGTCGTCGTAGGTGGCCGTCGAGAACGGCACCGCCGCCAGCCCGACCAGGGAGACCGCCAGCGACGCCAGCAGGATCGGTACCGGCCAGCGCACCACCGAGGTGCCGATCCGTCGCCAGAACCGGATTCGCATGGCGCGCTTGGGCTCCAGCAGACCGAATCGGCTGGCGATGGTGATCACCGCCGGTCCCAGCGTCAGCGCCGCCGAGACCACCACGAGCATGCCGACCGCGCAAGGGATTCCGAGGCTCTGGAAGTACGGCATCCGAGTCAGGCTCAGACAAAACGCCGCCCCGGCGATCGTCAGGGCTGACCCGAGGATGACGTGGGCGGTGCCGCGGAACATCTCGTAGTACGCGGCCTCCGGATCGGCGCCGGCAGCGCGGGCCTCCTGGTAGCGGCCCAGCAGAAAGACCACATAGTCGGTGCCGGCCGCGATCGCCATGGCCACCACCAGGTTGACCGCGAATGTCGACAGCCCGATCACCTGGAAATGCCCCAGGACCGCCACCGCGCCGGTGGCTGCCCCCAGCTGCAGGGCGACCACAACAAGCCCGATCACCACAGTGACGATCGACCGGTAGAAGAACAGCAGCAGCACGATGATGACCGAGAACGTCACCACGGTGATCAGCAGGACGGTGCGCTCACCGGCGTGTTGGAGGTCGGCCTGCAGTGCGGCCGGGCCGGTGACGTACACCGTCACCCCGTCGGGAGGCGCGACGGCCTCGACGGCGGTGCGCACGGCGCCCACCGACTCGTTGGCCAGGGTCTCGCCCATGTTGCCGGCCAGGAACAGCTGCACGTAGGCGGCCCGACCGTCGGTGCTCTGCGCGCCCGACTCGGTGAGCGGATCTCCCCAGAAGTCCTGGACGTTCTGGATGTGGGCGGTGTCGGCCCGCAATCGCTGGATCAGGTCGTCGTAGTAGGCGTGGGCGTCCGCGCCGAGCGGTTCGGTGCCCTCGAGCACGATCAGCGCGATGCTGTCGGAGTTGGATTCCTCGAACACCTTGCCCATCTGCGTCATCGCTTGCAGCGACGGCGCATCGGTGGGATTCAGTGGCACCGAGTTCTCCGCGGCCACCTGTTCCAGCGGCGGTATCAGCACCGCGGCGGCGGCGACCAGGGCCACCCAGCCGATCACGATCGGGACCGCCAGACGCCTGATCCAGCGGGCCAGCGCGGTCGGTTCGGCGTTCACATTGGTGTGGGCGCGGCGCATCAGGTGGACTTCGCCATGCAGTAGACGTAGGCGCTCACGGCGCTGGAACTCCGCTCATCGTGGACGTCACCGTCGGAGGAGATTCGGCATCCGAGGTAGTCGCCACCGCCCTGGGCGACGATATTGGCCGCCATCGACGGCGCTGTGGTTTCGACCTCGATGAACCATGGCAGGGCGGCATCGTCGACCTGGATCGGTTCGCCGTCGGGGTCGAGGTAGTTGATGTCGGCACGGGCTCCGGGGTTGCCGAAGATCTCATACCGGACCCGCTTCGGGTTCGAGTTGTTGGTGACGTCGACCGTGCTGCCGGCATAGGTGGGCAGCTGCTGAGAGCCGAAGATTCCGCGGACCCGGGAAACGGTGAATCCTCCCAGGGCGAGTACCACCACCAATGCCAGCGGCAGCCACACGCGTTTGAGCACGGTGACGATCGCAGTTCCCTTCTCTGGGACGAAGCCGCTGACTGATTGTGAACTGAGGCTAACCTATGTCATTGCGTCAGCGGCACGTTGCCTGGTCGGGGTCGTGCCGCTCCGGCCTCGACGTCACACCCGGCTGGCAGGATGGTCGGGTGCCTTCTCCTGACGCGGGTTCACCCGCCGACTCCCCCGTTCTGCTGCTCGACGGCGCCAGTATGTGGTTCCGCTCCTTCTTCGGGGTGCCGTCGTCGATCAAGGCACCCGACGGCAGGCCGGTCAATGCGGTTCGCGGCTTCCTCGACGCCATCGCCACCCTGGTGACTCAGCACCGGCCGGGACGGTTGGTGGTGTGCCTGGACTTGGACTGGCGTCCGCAGTGGCGCGTGGATCTGGTGCCGTCGTACAAGGCGCACCGCGTGGAGCAGGAGAGCCCCGCGGGCACACCCGACGTCGAGGAAGTACCGGACGAGTTGACCCCACAGGTCGAGATGATCGCCGAGCTGCTGGAGGCATTCGGGATCACCACCGCCGGGGCACCGGGATTCGAAGCCGACGACGTGTTGGGCACCCTGGCTGCCCAAGAACGCCGCGATCCGGTCATCGTGGTCAGCGGTGACCGTGACCTGCTGCAGGTGGTCACCGATGATCCTGTCGCGGTGCGCGTGCTGTACATCGGCCGCGGGCTGGCCAAAGCCACATTGTTCGGGCCCACCGAGGTGGCCGAGCACTACGCGGTGCCGGCCGACCGTGCCGGTGCGGCCTACGCCGAGCTGGCCCTGCTGCGCGGCGACCCGTCCGACGGGCTGCCCGGGGTGCCGGGAATCGGCGAGAAGACGGCCGCGACGCTACTGTCGCAGCATCACTCGCTGGCCGGCATCCGGGCCGCCGCCGAAGACCCGAAATCGTCTGTGCCCAAGGGTGTTCGAGCCAAGCTGGCAGCCGCAGCGGTGTATCTCGATGCGGCCGGCCCAGTGGTGAAGGTGGCCACCGACGCCCCGGTCACGATGTCCACCGACACCGATGTGTTGCCGTTGGCGGCCGCCGACCCGCAGCGGGTCGCCGACCTGGCGCAGACCTACGGCGTCGGCTCCTCGATCGCCCGCCTTCAGGCGGCGCTCGACAAGCTCTAGCGCGGGCGGCCGACCTCGTAGGTGCCGTCGTCGTCCTGGAACGTGACCGTCACCTGGCGCTTGGTGCCATCGATGCTGACCTCGCAGGTGAAGGTGTCACCCTTCTTGACGGTCGGGCTCTCGCCGCCGTTGCAGATGACGTCCTCGACGTTGGTGGCTCCGTAGCCGTTGGCCTCGTCGGTGAGGATCCGCTGCACACCCTCCTGCGCCTTCGTCACGTCCAACTTGGTGGTGACAAAGAAGCCGGGCTTCCAGAAGCCGAGTACCAGAACCAGCGCCACGACGATCGCGCCGAGAACACCGAGGATGGTGCCGACCGCCGCCATCGATTTCTTGGAGCCCTCGTCCCCGGGCGGCGGACCGTAGGGGTACTGACCGGGCTGACCCGGCTGACCTGGCTGCGGGTACGCGCCGGGCTGACCGTACTGCGGCTGGCCGGGCTGGCAGTACTGCGGCTGGCCGGGCTGGCCGTACTGCGGCTGGCCGTACTGGGGCTGACCCGGCTGCGGGTAGCCGCCGGGCTGCTGCCCGTACTGCGGATAGGCACCGGGCTGCGGGTAAGTGGGCTGGCCGTAACCGGGAACGGTCCCCGAACCCGGCTGGGTGTAGGGCTGCTGCGGCTGGTGGGCCGGGTTGTAACCCGAAGCCTGCCCCGGCGCGGGCGCCTGATAGGGCGAATACTGCTGGTGCGGAGGCGGATACGCCGGCTGCTGCCAGTTGGGTGCCTGCTGCGTGGGCTGGGCGCCCTGCTCGCCGCTGGGCGGCTGCCAGTTGGGTGCCTGCTGGGTGGACTGCTCACCCTGGTCACCGCTGGGCGGCTGCCAGCTGGGCGCCTCCGTGGGTTGGTCGGACGAACCGCTGGCGGGCTGATCCTGACCCTGTTGCCCTTGCCAGGGCTGGTTCGGATCGGTTCCCTGGGGTCCGCTCATCGTCTCTCCTCGGTGCTCAACATGCTGGCATCAAACGTAGCGTCTGCAACACCCTACCCGCCATCAACAGCCACGACGCCGCGCCGCACGTCATCGACGGCACGTTTTGCGGCCACCCGTAGCGCTGGATCCGGCGCGGTGTTGCGAACCTGGTCGAGCAGGTCCAGGACCTGGCGGCACCACCGCACAAAATCACCCGCCGACAAGGAGTTTCCGGCCGATGCTTCCGCGGCGGCCGACAATGCCGACGCCAGATCACCGGCGGTGGCCCACCGGTACATGGCGTTCACAAATCCCTCGTCAGGCTCCCGAGATGGCGCGATCCGGTGCCGGCTCTCGTCCGCCCGCAACTGCCCGGACAGCCGGCGGGTCGCCGCCAACGCTCTGCGCACCCCGGCGCTGGCGACGTCGAAGGCCCGCGGGCCAGGGCCGTCACCACCCCGGGTCTCGAACACCACCGCCGACAGCACGGCGGCCAACTCGGCGGGGGCCAACCCGTTCCAGACGCCGGTCCGCAAGCACTCGGCCACCAGGAGATCGCTCTCGTTGTAGATCCGCGCCAACAACCTGCCGTCGTCGGTGACCCGGATGTCGTCACCGCGAGGTTCGACGAACCCACGTTCGGTCAGCAGGCCCACGATGCGGTCGAAGGTGCGGGCCAGCGAGTTGGTTGCGGCACCGATCTTCCCCTGCAACACGGTGTTGTCCCGTTCGATTCGCAGATAGCGTTCCGCGACACGGACTTTGACCTCACGGTCGCTGGCGGCGTGCACGGGATGGGCGCGCAGCCGCTGTCGCAGGCCGGCCAACTCGGGGTCGACGTCATCTTCCTGGTGGCCGGCGGGTCTGCCGCCGCGCCGCCGGTCCCGACCGCCATCCGGCAGCACCAGACCGGCAGCAGCCGACCGCAATGCCGAGGCGAGATCGCGCCGCACCCGGGGCTGCCGATGCTCGACCCGCTTGGGCAGCGACATCGTGCCCACCGGCGCCGACGCCGCGGTGAAATCGGCCGCCGAGATCCGGCCGGCCCACCGATGTTCGGTGAGCACCAGTGGGCGAGGTTCGTCGCTGTCATTGTCCGGCTCCAACACCACGGCCAGACCGCCGTGACGCCCGGTGATGCTGATGATGTCGCCGCGCCGCAGGGCGGTCAGGGCGTCGGCGGTCGCTCGCCGGCGCTGCACCCGCGATGCCCGCGCCTGAGCGCGTTCCCGCTCCGAGATCGTGGCGCGCAATCGCACGTAGTCGAGGATCGACTCCCCCTGCTCACCGAGTTCGGCGGCGATCTCGCCGAGCATGCGCTCGC
Source organism: Mycobacterium sp. (assembly GCF_049647605.1). Classification (GTDB taxonomy): domain Bacteria; phylum Actinomycetota; class Actinomycetes; order Mycobacteriales; family Mycobacteriaceae; genus Mycobacterium. The sequence goes on from NZ_JBARXZ010000177.1 coordinate 13,842, forward strand.
CGCGCTCCACGCCGCGCACCAACCCGACCACCGATCGGTCCGCCTGATACTGGGCGAAGGACTGCTCCAGCAGGCGCCGCGCCTGATCCGGGCCCATCTGGTGGACCAGGTTGATGGTCATGTTGTAGGACGGCGCGAACGAACTCTTGAGCGGGAAGGTGCGGGTGGAGGCCAGGCCGGCGACCTCGGCGGGTTCGACCTCGGGCGTCCAGATGACAACGGCGTGACCTTCGACGTCGATACCGCGCCGACCGGCGCGCCCGGTCAACTGGGTGTACTCCCCCGGCGTCAGCGGGGCGTGCTGCTCACCGTTGAACTTGACCAGCTTCTCCAGCACCACGGTGCGTGCCGGCATGTTGATCCCCAGCGCCAGCGTCTCGGTGGCAAAGACCGCCTTGACCAGACCCGCGGTGAACAGCTCCTCGACGGTGTGCCGGAAGATCGGCAACATACCGGCATGGTGGGCGGCCAGTCCGCGCAGCAACCCTTCACGCCACTCGTAATACTCCAGCACTGCCAGGTCGGCTTCGAGCAGGTCCCCGCAGCGCCGATCGATGATCTCGGCGATCCGAGCGCGGTCGGAGTCGGTGGTCAATCGCAGCGAAGACCGCAGGCACTGCTTCACCGCGGCGTCACATCCGGCCCGGGAGAACACGAAGGTGATGGCCGGCAGCAGCCCTTCCCGGTCCAGAGCGGCGATCACATCGGGCCGGCTCGGTGGCCGGTAGAAGCCGGGCCGACCGCCGTGACGGTTGTGGTGCCGATCGCGGCCGCGCGGCTGCCAGTCGGTCTGCCGCTCGGCTTCCCGGCGATGCGCGATGTGACGGACCAGTTCGGGATCCACCAGCATCGGCTTACCCGAGCCCGGCTGCTGCCGGTCCAGGTCGAACAGGTCGAACAGGCGTTTACCGACCAGCATGTGCTGCCACAACGGCACCGGCCGGACCTCGTCGACGATCACCGTGGTGTCCCCACGGACCGTCTGGATCCAGCCGCCGAACTCCTCGGCGTTGCTGACCGTCGCCGAGAGGCTGACCAGCCGCACCTCGTCGGGCAGGTGCAGGATCACCTCTTCCCACACCGCACCGCGCATCCGGTCGGCCAGGAAGTGCACTTCATCCATCACCACGTAGGCGAGACCGCGCAACGCCGGCGAATCCGCGTACAGCATGTTGCGGAGCACTTCGGTGGTCATCACCACGATGGGAGCGTCGGAGTTGATCGACACGTCGCCGGTCAGCAACCCGATCCGCTCGGCACCGTAGCGCCGCACCAAGTCGGTGTGCTTCTGATTGCTCAGCGCCTTGATGGGTGTGGTGTAGAAGCACTTCCGGCCGGCCGCGAGCGCCATGTGCACCGCGAACTCGCCGACCACCGTTTTTCCGGCCCCGGTCGGGGCGCAGACCAGGACTCCGTGACCGTGCTCGAGTGCCTCACAGGCGCGCCGTTGGAAATCGTCCAGAGGGAACGGCAGCTCTGCGGTGAACTTCGACACCTCGACAAGGGTCGTCACCTCAGGTGATGTCGTCGTGAGTCAGCCGGGCCGGCGCCGACACCGGCGTCGGGGCCTCGATCGTCGAAGCTTCGTCGTCGGCCAGCGCCGCGGCTTCGCGGGCTTCGCGTTTGGCCTTGCGCTTGTCGTTGAAACGACCGATCTGGATCGCGAACTCCATCAGCAGGGTCAGCGACAGTCCCAGCGCCAGCATCGAGAACGGATCCGATCCCGGTGTCGCGAACGCCGCGAAGGTGAACACCCCCATGATGAGCCCGCGCCGCCAGGCTTTGAGCTTCTCGTAGGGCAGGATGCCGACGAGGTTGAGCATGATGATCAGCAGCGGGAATTCGAATCCCACGCCGAACACCAGCAGCAGGTTGATCAGAAAACTGAAGTACTGATCGCCGGAGAGCGCCGTGACCTGGACGTCGCTACCGACGGTCAACAGGAATCCCAACGCTTTGGACAGCACCACGTAGGCGAGCAGGGCGCCGCTGATGAACAGCGTGGCGGCCGCGACCACAAATCCGACCGCGAAGCGGCGTTCCTTGGCGTAGAGCCCGGGGGTGATGAACGCCCACAGCTGGTGGAACCACACCGGGCAGGCCAGCACGATCCCGGCCATCAAAGCCACCTTCAACCGCAGCATGAACTGGTCGAACGGTGCGGTCGCCAACAGTCGGCAGGACCCGTCGGGACTGATATCGGCACGCGCGGAGTCCGGCAGCGAACAGTACGGTCCGCGCAGCCATTCGCCGAGGCTGTCGAACCCGAACAGGCCGTTGCTGTACCACCAGAAACCGAAGATCGTCGTGACCACAACGGCCGCGGCCGAGATGAGCAACCGGGTGCGGAGTTCCCGGATGTGATCGACCAGCGACATGGTGCCGTCTGGGTTGCTCTTGGCGCGGCGCCGACGAGGGTCGAGCCGCTTCATCACGCCAGGGGTCTTCACAGGTTTTGCGCTTTTCGAGTCATCAAGACACGGTCAGCCAGCCGCACCGAAACGGTGGGCTGGCTGGTGTCCGCAGTGGTCAGGCCGGGCGAGCGTCGGTCTGGGTCGGCGCCGGAGCCTCGACCCGCTCCGACTGCACCGTCACCGGATTCGCCGTCGGATGCTGCGGGGTGACTTCAGGCTGGTCCGACTTGGACTCGCTCTGGAGTTCCTTGACTTCGGATTTGAAGATGCGCATCGACTTGCCGAGCGAGCGCGCCGCATCGGGCAGGCGTTTTGCGCCGAACAGCAGCACGAACACGGCAATCAAGATCACCCAGTGCCAGGGTTGCAGAGCACCCACTTCGGTTACCTCCAGACAGGTTCGGACCGTGGCACCGATGCTACCCCGCCGCGGCGTATGCGCCCAGTGCGGCCGTCGCCGCGCTCCGCACCTCGGCGGCCAATTCCGCGGGCTCCAGCACGGTGACCACGCCGCCCAGCCCCAGGATCAACCGCGTCATCCATTCGGTGGCGCCGTAGGTCATCTCCACCTCGAACCAACCGTCGGGCAGGTCTCGCACCGACCGAAGCGGGTAGTAGTCGAACATCCAGGATGCCTCGGGCGCGATCCGCAAGGTGGCCGACTGCAGACTGGGGTCTTGGGCCGCATCGGATCCCGGGTCGACGCTGAACAGCGAGGTGTCCGGCGGGTTCTGCAGCGCCGGTTTCGGTGCCGCCGCCGGCTCATCGAGCACCACAGCGTCCACGATGCGGTCGAACCTGAACAGCCGGACGCCCTCGGCCTCGCGGGACCACGCCTCCAGATAGCTGTGGTCCCCCACCAGAAGGATGCGGACCGGGTCGACGACCCGGCTGGAGAGGGTGTCGCGTGAGGCCGAGTAGTACTCGATGACCAGTGCTTTTTCGTCGCGGACAGCGGCCCGTACCCCGGCGGCGGCTCGGCTCTCGGCCGGTGCCGGCTCAGGTTCGGCCGATGCGGCACCGTGTGACAGGGTGCCGGCGGCGGACTCGATTTTTGCGATGGCGCTGCGGGCGGCCTCGGGATCGACCACCCCGGGCACGTCCGCCAGCGCACGCAAGGCAACCAACAGTCCGGTGGCTTCCGGCGAGGTCAGCCGCAACGGCTGGTCGATACCGGCGGAGAACGTCACCTCGATGGTGTCGCCGAAGAACTCGAAGTCGATGAGGTCGCCGGGCCCGTAGCCGGGCAGGCCGCACATCCACAGCTGGTTGATGTCGTCACGCAGCTGCCGGGTGGTCACGCCGAGATCTCCAGCGGCTTCGGCAAAGGTGATCCGTGGGTTGGCCTGGAAGTACGGCACCATGTTGAGCAGCCGAACCAGCCGCGTGGACACGTTGCTCATGACGCCGCCACCCCTGCCTGTGCCCGTAACCGCTCCAGCACTTCGTCGCGCAACCACTCCGGCTCGAGGACCACGGCGTCGGCGCCGTATCCGGCGACCTCGCGGGCCGTTCGGTCCCGCCAGCCGATGTCGATCTCGAGGATCTCGCCGGCGCGTCCACCACGTTCGGCCGGGCCGACGGTGGTCCCGGCGCGCCGCAGCGCGGTGGCGCGGCCGTCGGCCACCCAGACTCGGGCCAACTGACCGCTGGGCACCTCACCGACAACCTGGCGGACGATGGCGCGCAGGTCGACTCCTTCGGGGCGGGTCACTGCTGCGACAGGTCCCACCGCGGTGACGTCATCACCGATCCGGGACAGCCGGAAGGTTCTGGTGTCGTTTCGGCCCCGGTCATGGCCGACGAGGTACCACCGCCGGTTCATGGTGATCACTCCCCAGGGTTCGACGGTCCGCACGGTGACCGGGGCGGTGCGGGACGCGCGGTGCCGGAACTGCACGGCCTGACCCGAGTTGGTCGCCGCCAGCAGGACGCCGAGCACATCCTCGGAGCCGCGCAGCCCCGGGAGCCCGGCGACACTCGAAATGGTCACCGCGTTGTCGGATGCCGCATCGACGTCAACACCTGCCGCGCGCAGCTTGAGCAGCGCGCCCTGGGTTGCGGTGACGAGTTCCGGTGATTCCCACAGCTGGGTGGCCACTGCGACTGCGGCCGCCTCGTCGGAGCTCAGTTCGATCTCGGGCAGGGCGTAGGCGTCCCGGTTGATCCGGTAGCCCTCCGCGGGATCGAACGACGACACCCGGCCGGTTTCCAGCGGGATGCCCAGATCCCGCAGTTCGTTCTTGTCGCGTTCGAACATCCGCGAGAACGCCTCGTCACTGGGGCTGTCGGTGTATCCCGCGACACTGCGGCGGATCCGTTCGGCGGTGATGTAGCCGTGTGTCGACAACAGCGCGATGACAAGGTTCATCAGGCGTTCGACTTTGGAGATCCCCACGGATGAGACCTTAGATGTCCGGCGCCTGTGAGGCTTACATCGACGCGGGTCGCTTACCCCGGCACCGGTCACATAGAGGCGATGAGCCGTTTGACCCGCTCGTCGACCGACCGGAACGGGTCCTTGCACAGCACGGTGCGCTGGGCCTGATCGTTGAGCTTGAGGTGCACCCAGTCGACGGTGAAGTCGCGCCCGGCCTCCTGGGCGGCGCTGATGAATTCGCCGCGCAGTTTCGCCCGGGTGGTCTGCGGCGGCGTCTCGACGGCTTCGTCGATTTCTTCGTCGGTGGTGACGCGGGCGGCCAGGCCCTTGCGCTGCAGCAGGTCGAATACACCGCGACCTCGTTTGATGTCGTGATAGGCGAGGTCCAGCTGGCTGATCTTGGGGTCGGACAGGTCCATGTTGTAGCGGTCCTGGTAGCGCTGGAACAGCTTGCGTTTGATCACCCAGTCGATCTCGGTGTCGACCTTGGCGAAGTCCTGGCTCTCCACGGCGTCGAGCTGGCGGCCCCAGAGGTCGACGACCTGCTCGACCTGCGGGTTGGGTTCGCGGGTCTGCAGGTGCTCGACGGCGCGGGCGTAGTACTCGCGCTGGATGTCCAGCGCACTGGCTTGGCGGCCGCCGGCGAGCCGGACCTGGCGACGGCCGGTGAGGTCGTGGCTGACCTCGCGGATGGCCCGGATCGGATTGTCCAGCGAGAAGTCCCGGAACGGGACACCGGCTTCGATCATCTCCAGGACCAGGGCCGCCGTCCCCACCTTCAGCATGGTGGTGGTCTCGCTCATGTTGGAGTCACCGACGATGACGTGCAGTCGACGGTATTTCTCGGCGTCGGCGTGCGGCTCGTCCCGGGTGTTGATGATGGGTCGGGACCGGGTGGTGGCACTGGAGACGCCTTCCCAGATGTGCTCGGCACGCTGGGAGAGGCAGAAGGTGGCTGCCTTCGGGGTCTGCAGCACCTTGCCGGCGCCGCAGATCAGTTGGCGGGTGACCAGGAACGGCAGGAGTACGTCAGAGATCCGGGAGAATTCGCCGGCCCGCACGATCAGGTAGTTCTCGTGGCAGCCGTAGGAGTTGCCCGCAGAGTCGGTGTTGTTCTTGAACAGGTAGATGTCGCCGCCGATGCCTTCGTCGGCCAGCCGCTGCTCGGCATCGACGAGCAGGTCCTCGAGTACCCGTTCACCTGCGCGATCGTGGGTGACGAGCTGGATCAGACTGTCACATTCGGCGGTGGCGTACTCGGGATGACTGCCCACGTCCAGATAGAGGCGGGCACCGTTGCGGAGGAAGACGTTCGAGCTGCGGCCCCACGACACCACCCGCCGGAACAGGTAGCGGGCCACCTCGTCCGGCGACAGTCTCCGGTGGCCGTGGAACGTGCACGTGACGCCGAATTCGGTCTCGATACCCATGATTCGTCGCTGCACGTATCCGAGCGTACTTGGTGGTCGCTGCCGGTGGTGGGCAAGCGCGCCGAACGCACCTGTGGATGACGGTCGACGGCCGGGGCGTCGACGGTGTCAGGATGCGCGGGTGACACCGACGGTCTCGCAGGCGGGGTCCTGGGAACCTGACGCCTTGGCCGGCCTCGCCGAGGCCTGGAGCAGTGCGGCGGGCCGGCTGCAACTCGAACTCGATGCGACGGCGCGCGAAGCGCTGGGCACCGACGGGTTCTGGACCGGCT
>NZ_JBARXZ010000178.1:0-104635 GCF_049647605.1 Mycobacterium sp.
GGGGTTCGCACCACCGCGCGGACCAACCTCTGCTCGATGACACGCAGGCCCACAGCACGGTGGTGCGTCTCATCGACGGTGAACCCGTCGTCGACACCACGGTGGTGACATGCTGATGGCGCTCACCGAACACGAACTCTCCGAAGCGCGGATCGCGATCAACCGGGCCCTCGACGAGGACCTGCGTTACGGCCCCGATATCACCACGCTGGCAACGGTTCCCGCGGACGCGCGCACCACGGCGGCCCTGATCACCCGCACCGACGGAGTGGTGGCGGGTATCGACATCGCCTTGCTGGTCCTCGACGAGGTACTCGGAGCCGACGGCTACCGGGTGCTCGGCCGCGCCGACGACGGTGACACGTTGCTGCCCGGGGATGCGTTGCTGACCATCGAATCCGAAACCCGTGGCCTGCTCACCGCCGAGCGGACCATGTTGAACCTGGTCTGCCATCTGTCCGGGATCGCCACCGCCACAGCACAATGGGTCGAGGCGGTGCGTGACACCGACACCAAGATCCGCGATACCCGCAAGACCCTGCCCGGCCTGCGCGCGCTGCAGAAGTACGCGGTCCGCGTCGGTGGCGGCGTCAATCATCGCCTGGGTCTCGGTGATGCCGCGCTGATCAAGGACAACCATGTGGCCGCTGCGGGATCGGTGGTGGCGGCGCTTCGAGCGGTCCGTGCCGCCGCACCGGATCTCCCCTGTGAAGTCGAAGTCGACTCGCTGGAGCAGCTGGACGCAATCCTGGACGAGGATGTCCAACTGGTCCTGCTGGACAACTTCGCTGTTTGGGAAACCCAAATCGCCGTGCAGCGGCGCGATTCCCGGGCCCCTGATGTGCTGCTGGAGTCCTCAGGCGGGTTGTCACTGGATGCCGCGGCGGCGTACGCCAGCACCGGAGTGGACTATCTCGCGGTGGGCGCGCTCACCCATTCGGTGCGAGTGCTCGACATCGGGTTGGACTTCTGACACACCCACAACGTCAGCAATGACTCAGCAATGACACTGCCGCCCCGGTAGACCGATCATCGGCTCCCCGGGGCGGCAGTTTTTGTCGATCAGGCGGTTTGGATGACGTCGAGGGCGCGTCTCTGGCGCCTGCGCACCGTCTTGGCCGCCGCCCACCCACCGGTGCTGCGAGCAGTCCGGCGCAGCGCACGCCGGCCCCGCCGCGTCAACAACGAATCGAGAAGTGCGGCATCAAAATCGGCCAGGAACGTGGTGCGGCCCGCCTCGATGCGTTCGTGCACCCAGTCACGTTCGTGGCGCATCAGCAGCAGCACCGGAACGAAAAAGATGACGACGTTGAGAACCACCTTGATCAGGATGGCGAGGTTGTCGGAGTCCACGAAATTGGGTGCATCCCAGAGGAAGTGCATGAGCCAGGCACTGGCCATCAGGCTGAAGGCCAGCAGCAGTCGTTTGGGCCATGACCACTGGCCCCGTTTGTGGAACCAGGGCAGCAGCACCATCACCCCCATGGTCGCCAGGGCTGTGTACGCCCAGTGCGCCGGCACGGCGGTCAGGAACCGGATCAGCAGTTCATCGTGCACGGCGGCGTAGTCGGAGTCCAGGCTCCCGAGTGCGTCATTGGCCGCATAGTCGAGATCTTCGGTGAGGTCGAAGCCGAAGCCGACGAACATCCCGAGCATCATGGCTTGCGACAGCCGGTTGAACACCGGCGCGCACAGCACCAGCACCACCAGCGCGCACATGGCCTTCGAGGCTTCCTCGATCAGTGGGGCCGACAGTGCGGCCGACCAAGCGGCCATGGTCTCCGGATCGAGCCAGCGGGACCAGATTCCGTCCATGGCACCATTGCCCATGCCGGCCATGGTGATGGCGATGGTGCCCCCCAACGCCATTCCGGCAATGAGGATCTGCGGGTATGCCCGCCCGCTGCGATAGGGATCGAACTGGAACATCAGCCACAACAGCAGCACCACAAAGGCGCCCCACAGCCACCACAGCTCGATCTGCGTCGCAAATGTTGCACCGATCGCCGAGCCGCGGTCCGAGGACAGCGTCAAGACCCCGATGACCAACGTGAGGCCGTACAACCAGAACACTGCCGACTTCGGCCGATAGATCGGAGATGTGTTGTCGGGTTTCGCCGCAGCCTTGACTTCGGCCTGGGTGGCGGTCATTCGGACACCGTCACGATCAGCGGGGCCACTTCGGCCATCGATGGGGCGGGTTCGCCGCCGTCCTCGATGTTGCTCAACGCCATCATCTCCACCACCAGGTTGTCATTGGCGAGGTAAGCGCACGTCCCGCTCATGCCCTCGAGGATGGCCACGCATGTCTTCCCCGACAATGCGCCGTCCGCGGCCTCGACCCGGCCGCCGTCGAATGCCGAGTTGATTCCACTGATGCGGTTGGCGCGCATCAGCCGGTCGGTGACGATGTCGGTGTCGCGACCGGCGCGGTCATAGACCTGGATCATGATCATCTGGTTGGGGCCGTGCAGGGTTGCGCTGTCGCCGTTGTTCTCGGGAATCCAGTCATCGGGCACGCTCACCTCGATGGCTGTCCCGGCGGTGGTGAACAGGTCCACCACTCCGTCGCCGTCATCGGCGGCACCGTCTGTCGCCCACTCCCGCTCCGGCAGCGCGACGTCGATGATCTGTGGCACCACCGGGATTGCCAGCAAGGCAAAACCCAGGGCCACGGCTGCTGATTTGTGTGTCAGCCGCTGATATTTGGCCTCATCGGCCTCGTGGACAACCGCCATCGAACAGACTCCCCGAATACATCGCGACATGTAAGCGCCCGTCAATTTGGCGCAGCCGAGCCGACAATAGGTGATCAGGTGGGTAATTGCGGATGAAAACACCGAGATTTGCGGTGAACTTATCCCTACTCGGCGGTGTGCTCGTGCCTCGCACACCTTGACTCAGGCGGGGTTGGTTTCGCCTGAGCTCGGCGGTGTGCTCGTGCCTCGCACACCTTGACTCAGGCGGTACCCCGGGACTCAGGCGGTACCCCGACGGACGAGGGACAACACCACCGCCGCGGTGGCGAACAACCCGGAGAAGGTTCGATTCACGGCGCGCTGTTGGCGTGGGCTTCTCAACCACCCCAGCACCCGCGCCGCCAACCCGGCATATCCGCCCATCACAACCAGGTCGACGACCACCATGGTCACGCCGATGGTCAGGTATTGGGGCAGCAAGGGGGCCGTCGGCACCACAAACTGTGGCAGGACGGCCAGCAGGAACACCAGTCCCTTCGGGTTGCTCAGGTTGACCAGCGTGCCGCGGATGACCATGGCCAGGGCGCCTGACTCACCGGCCGGGCCGAGTTGCGTGCGCAGGTCGACGGTGGCGCTGCGCCACTGCCGGACCGCCAAGTAGATGAGGTAGGCCACGCCCAGCCATTTGATGACGTTGAACGCGAGCACGGAGTTGGCCAGCGCGGCACCCAGGCCCACCGCAACCAGGGTGAGCTGCACCATCAGTCCGATTTGCAGCCCGAGGATGCTCCAGTAGCTGCGGCGCAGGCCGTGGGTCAATCCGGTGGCCATGGACAAGATCGCCCCGGCGCCCGGCGACACACTGATCGCGATCGACGCGCCGACGAACGCCAACCAAACTTGCCATTCCATCGCCAGAGTGTGGCAGCCGCTCCGACGTAGTTCAATCGAGTTTGACCGAGCTGGACGGGGCGGCGGCCGTCGAGTGGCTCTGTCGGCGGACAAACTTGGCGACGGCGTTGCTGAACTGGCCGGGTGGCTCCGAACGTCGCGGTGGGGCGCGTTCTTGCTGTCGGCGGAGTTTGCGGTTGCTCCGGCCGGGCTGCCGCACCGCGCCCAGGAACGCCAACCGGGAGTGTCCTGCAACGCAGGAGCGTGGCTGGCGGGTGACAGCGCAGTTCAACCAATTTTTATTCAGGTGCACCGATCAGGGAGAATCGGGGAGATGGCCAGCTTCGAGATGCCCCGGATCGACCTGCGGAACCGAACCCTGTCCGCGGCACAGTTACGTGCGGCCCTGCCGCGCGGCGGTGTCGACGTCGACGCCGTGGTTCCCAAGGTTCGCCCCATCGTCGACGACGTAGCCCACAACGGTGCCGAGGCGGCGCTGCGCTACGGCGAGCAGTTCGACGGTATCCGGCCGGTTACGGTTCGCGTTGCGGCGGCGGCGCTGCAGCAGGCGTTGCGTGACCTCGATCCCGCTGTTCGGGCCGCGCTGCAGGTGGCAATCGATCGCACTCGGGCGGTGCACGCCGATCAGCGTCGCACCGACACCACCACCGAGCTGGCGCCGGGGGCGACTGTCACCGAACGTTGGGTGCCCGTCGAACGTGTCGGGTTGTACGTGCCCGGCGGCAATGCCGTCTACCCGTCGAGCGTGATCATGAATGTGGTGCCGGCCCAGACCGCGGGCGTCGACTCGCTGGTGATCGCCAGCCCGCCGCAGGCCCAGTTTTCCGGGCTGCCGCACCCGACCATCCTGGCCGCGGCCGAACTGCTCGGCGTCGAGGAAGTGTGGGCGGTCGGCGGTGCGCAGGCGGTTGCCCTGCTGGCGTACGGCGGCACCGACACCGACGGCGCGGAGCTGCCGCCGGTCGACATGGTCACCGGACCCGGAAACATCTACGTCACCGCCGCCAAGCGGATCTGCCGGTCGCAGGTCGGGATCGACGCCGAGGCCGGCCCCACGGAGATCGCGATCCTGGCTGACCACACTGCCGATCCGGTGCACGTGGCCGCCGACCTGATCAGCCAGGCCGAACACGACGAGATGGCGGCCAGCGTGCTGGTCACCCCGAGTGCCGATCTCGGAGTTGCCGTCGACGCCGAACTCGCAGTACAGCTGCAGACCACGGTGCACCGGGAACGGGTTCTGGCCGCGCTGCTGGGTAAGCAGTCGGCGATTGTTCTGGTCGACGATGTCGAAACCGGTATCCGTGTGGTGAATTCGTACGCCGCAGAACATCTCGAGATCCAGACCGCCGACTCGCACGCCGTGGCCGACCAGATCCGTTCGGCGGGTGCCATCTTCGTCGGCGCCTGGTCGCCGGTGAGCCTCGGTGACTACTGCGCGGGTTCCAACCACGTCCTGCCGACTGCGGGTTGTGCCCGGCATTCCAGCGGGTTGTCGGTACAGACGTTCCTGCGGGGCATCCACGTTGTCGACTACACCGAGGCCGCACTCAAAGACGTGTCCGGCCATGTGATCACCCTCGCCGAGGCAGAGAATCTGCCCGCCCACGGCGAAGCTGTACGGCGGAGGTTCGAACGGTGAGTGTGCCTGGATCGCGGATCGGCCTGGCCGATCTGCCGCTGCGCGACGACCTGCGCGGGAAGTCCCCGTACGGGGCTCCGCAGTTGGTGGTGCCGGTGCGGTTGAACACCAACGAGAACCCGCATCCACCGACACAGGAGCTGATCGACGACGTCGCCGCCTCGGTACGTGAGGCGGCGAGCGAGCTCCACCGCTACCCCGACCGTGATGCGGTCGCGCTGCGCACCGATCTGGCCGCCTACGTGGCGGCGCAGACATCGGTACCGGTGACCGTCGAGAATCTCTGGGCAGCAAACGGTTCCAACGAAATCCTGCAACAGCTGCTGCAGGCCTTCGGCGGGCCGGGCCGCAGCGCCATCGGTTTTGTGCCGTCGTACTCGATGCATCCGATCATCTCCGACGGCACCCAGACCCAATGGCTGCAAGCCGCCCGTAGCGACGATTTTGGTCTCGACATCGAAGTGGCTGTGGCGGCGATCGAATCCCGGTCACCCGATGTGGTTTTTGTGGCGAGCCCGAACAATCCGTCGGGACAGAGTGTGCCGCTCGATGACCTGCGCCGGCTACTGGCCGCGATGACGTCGGGGGTGTTGATCGTCGACGAGGCGTACGGCGAGTTCTCGTCGCAGCCCAGTGCTGTCGCGCTGATCGACGAGTTCCCCGCCCGACTGGTGGTGACCCGGACGATGAGCAAGGCGTTCGCTTTTGCCGGTGGCCGGTTGGGTTATCTGGTTGCGGCCCCGGCACTCATCGACGCGATGCTGTTGGTGCGGCTGCCCTATCACCTGTCGGTGGTGACCCAGGTCGCGGCCCGCGCGGCACTGCGGCATGCCGACGACACGTTGGGCAGTGTTGCGACTCTGATCCGCGAACGGCAGCGGGTCGCAGAAGCGCTGACCAGCATGGGATTTCGGGTGATCCCCAGCGATGCCAACTTCGTGTTGTTCGGTGAGTTCGCGGATTCCGCAGCCACCTGGCAGCGCTACCTGGACGCCGGGATCCTCATCCGCGACGTCGGGATCCCCGGTTACCTGCGGGCCACCACCGGGCTGTCCGCCGAAAACGATGCGCTGCTGGCAGCCAGCGCCGATCTCGCCGCCACCGAACTGGCCCAGCCGCTAGGAGCATCATGACCAATACCCTGACCGCCAGACGTGCCCGTGTGCAGCGCACCACCCGGGAGTCCGACATCGTCGTCGAACTGGACCTCGATGGCACCGGACAGGTGCAGATCGATACCGGGGTTCCGTTCTTCGACCACATGCTGACCGCGCTGGGAAGCCACGCCAGCTTCGATCTGACGGTGCGTGCCACCGGCGACGTCCACATCGAGGCGCACCACACGGTTGAGGACACCGCCATCGTGCTCGGGCAGGCGCTCGGTGAGGCGCTGGGGGAGAAGAAGGGAATCCGCCGGTTCGGCGACGCCTTCATCCCGATGGACGAGACGCTGGCCCACGCCTCCGTCGATGTGTCGGGCCGTCCGTACTGTGTGCACACCGGTGAGCCGGAGTTCATGCAGGCGTACACGATCACCGGCTCCAGCGTGCCGTATCACACGGTGATCAATCAGCACGTTTTCGAGTCGCTGGCGTTCAATGCGCGTATTGCTTTGCACGTCCGCACCATCTACGGTCGCGATCCGCACCACATCACCGAGGCCGAGTACAAGGCCGTCGCCCGCGCGTTGCGCGAGGCTGTCGAGTATGACCCGCGGGTCAGCGGAGTGCCCTCCACCAAAGGCACACTGTGACAGAGCCTCCCACTGACATGCGTCCCACCGACATGCCGCCCTCCGGCACGTCCCCCGGGAAAAGGGTGGTGGTCTTGGATTACGGGTCCGGGAACCTGCGCTCGGCGCAGCGCGCGCTGGAGCGCACCGGTGCCGATGTCGTGGTCACCGCCGATCCAACGGCAGCGATCGAAGCCGACGGTCTGGTGGTTCCCGGTGTCGGTGCGTTCGAAGCGTGCATGACGGGGTTGCGGGCCATCGGCGGCGAGAAGATCATCGCCGAGCGTCTGCAGCTGGGGCGCCCGGTGCTCGGGGTCTGCGTCGGGATGCAGATCCTGTTCGCTCGTGGCGTCGAGTTCGGTGTCGAGTCGGTGGGTTGCGGGCAGTGGCCGGGTGCGGTGACACATCTGGACGCTCCCGTCGTCCCGCACATGGGCTGGAACGTCGTGGAAGCGGCCGAGAACAGCACCCTGTTTCGGGGCATCGATTCGCAGACGCGGTTCTACTTCGTACATTCTTATGCCGCCCAGGAGTGGGCCGGCAACCCCGATGCCAAGCTCACCTGGGCCAGGCATCATGTGCCGTTTCTGGCGGCCGTCGAAGACGGTCCGCTGTCGGCGACACAATTTCATCCGGAGAAGAGTGGCGACGCCGGTGCGACGCTGCTCGCCAATTGGGTTGAGGGACTGTGACTGTGACCAACGAACGTTTGATTCTGCTGCCCGCCGTCGACGTGGTCGAAGGCAAGGCCGTTCGTCTTGTCCAGGGGCAGGCAGGTAGCGAGACCGAGTACGGGTCAGCGCTGGAAGCCGCTCTGGGATGGCAGCAGGACGGCGCCGAGTGGATCCATCTGGTGGACCTCGATGCCGCGTTCGGTCGTGGCTCCAACCGCGAGTTGCTCGCCGAGGTGGTCGGCAAGCTCGACGTCGATGTGGAATTGTCCGGTGGCATCCGCGATGACGAGTCGCTCCAGGCGGCGTTGGCCACGGGGTGCCGGCGGGTCAACCTCGGCACCGCAGCACTGGAGAACCCACAGTGGTGCGCGAGTGCCATCGCCGAGCACGGCGACAAGGTGGCCGTCGGTTTGGACGTCAAGTTCGCTGACGGGCAGTACCGGTTGCGCGGTCGCGGCTGGGAAACCGACGGCGGTGACCTGTGGCCGGTGCTGGAACGTCTGGACGGCGAGGGCTGCTCACGCTTTGTGGTGACCGATGTCAGCAAGGACGGCACCCTCAACGGCCCCAACCTCGAGCTGTTGTCGGCCGTGGCTGCCAAGACCGAGGCCCCGGTGATCGCCTCCGGTGGTGTCTCCAGCCTTGACGACCTTCGTGCCATCGCCACCCTCACCGGTGCGGGTGTCGAGGGCGCCATCGTCGGTAAGGCGCTCTACGCGGGACGTTTCACGCTGCCGGAAGCTTTGGCTGCGGTCAGCCGATGATCGATTTCGACGCCCTGATCGCCGAGGCGTCGGCTGTTCTCGACGAGGTCGTGGCTCCGTTCCTGGACGGGCATCGGGCCGACTCGGCGGTGGCGAAGTCCGGCAATGACTTCGCGACCGAGGTGGATCTGGCGATCGAACGGCATGTGGTCGAGGCGCTCACCGCCCGCACCGGGATCGGGGTGCACGGTGAGGAATTCGGTGGCGCACCTGTCGATTCGTCGTTGGTTTGGGTGCTCGACCCGATCGACGGCACGTTCAACTACGCCGCCGGCTCCCCGATGGCCGCGATTCTGCTGGGTCTGATGCAAGACGGTGAGCCGGTTGCCGGATTGACCTGGCTGCCGTTCACCGGTCAGCGATACACCGCGTTCGTCGGCGGTCCGCTGTATTCGAACGGTGTCGCGCGGCCGCCGCTGGGGTCACCGACATTGCAGCAGTCGATCGTCGGTGTCGGCACCTTCAATGTGGACTGGCGCGGCCGATTCCCGGGCCGGTACCGGCTGGCGGTGTTGGAGAACATGAGCCGGGAGTGCTCGCGGCTGCGGATGCACGGTGCCACCGGAGTCGATCTGGCGTATGTGGCGGACGGAATTCTCGGTGGCGCGATCACGTTCGGTGATCACGTGTGGGATTACGCGGCAGGGGTGGCGCTGGTCCGGGCGGCCGGCGGTCTTGTCACCGATCTCGCCGGGCGACCGTGGACCCATGAATCGACTTCGGCGCTGGCCGCCGCACCTGGCGTACACGAGCGCATCCTCGAGATCGTGAAATCGGCTGGAGATCCGGAGGACTACCGATGAGTTCGGTCGAACAGAGCACCTTGGCCACCCGCGTCATCCCATGTCTGGATGTCGACGCGGGTCGCGTCGTCAAAGGGGTCAACTTCGAGAACCTGCGTGATGCCGGTGATCCCGTCGAGCTGGCCGCGGTGTATGACGCCGAGGGCGCCGACGAGCTGACATTCCTCGACGTCACCGCGTCGTCGTCGGGTCGAGCCACCATGCTGGAAGTGGTGCGTCGCACCGCCGAGCAGGTTTTCATCCCGCTGACCGTCGGGGGTGGGGTGCGCGCCGTCGAGGATGTCGACGTGTTGCTGCGTGCCGGTGCGGACAAGGTGTCGGTGAACACTGCAGCGATTGCCCGGCCGGAGCTGCTGGCGGAGATGTCTCGGCAGTTCGGTTCGCAGTGCATCGTGTTGTCGGTGGATGCCCGCACCGTGCCGGCGGGCGAACCGCCTACCCCCTCGGGCTGGGAGGTCACCACCCATGGGGGCCGGCGGGGGACCGGCATCGATGCGGTCGAGTGGGCCGCGCGTGGAGCCGAACTCGGTGTCGGGGAGATCCTGCTGAATTCGATGGACGCCGACGGCACCAAGGCCGGTTTTGATCTGGCGATGCTGCGCGCGGTGCGGGCCGCGGTCACGGTGCCCGTGATCGCCAGCGGCGGGGCCGGCGCGGTAGAACATTTTGCGCCGGCGGTCCATGCCGGGGCCGATGCGGTGCTGGCGGCCAGCGTCTTTCACTTCAAGGAACTGACCATCGGACAGGTGAAGGCTGCGATGGCAGCGGACGGGATTTGTGTGCGATGAGCCTGGATCCGACGATCACGGCCCGGTTGAAACGCAACTCTGACGGGCTCTTCACCGCGGTGGTGCAGCAGCGCGGGACCGGCGACGTGCTGATGGTCGCGTGGATGGATGACGACGCCTTGGCGCGCACCCTGGCCACCCGCGAGGCCACCTATTTCTCTCGCTCCCGTGGTGAGCAGTGGATCAAGGGGGCGACGTCGGGGCACACCCAGTACGTGCATTCGGTGCGTCTGGATTGTGATGGCGACACCGTGTTGCTGGAGGTCGACCAGGTCGGGGGAGCCTGCCATACCGGCGACCACAGCTGCTTCGATGCCGACGTACTTCTTGCTGCGGAGTGACTCCTCAGATCACTTGTTCCTAGCCGGCGCGGTTGCGCAGGACCTCCAAGGCTTTGTCGGCGTGGGTGTCCATGCTGATCTCGCTGGCGATCACGTCGAGGATTCGGCGATCGGTGTCGATGACAAAGGTGGTCCGTTTCACCGGCATGAATTTGCCGAGCAGTCCACGCTTGACGCCGAACGAGGTTGCGACTGCCCCGTCTTCATCCGACAGCAGCGGATAGTCGAAGTGTTGTTGCTCGGCAAAGCGTGCCTGTTTGCCCACGGAGTCGGTGCTGATCCCGACGCGCTGGGCCCCGACGGCGGCGAATTCGCCGGCGAGGTCGCGGAAGTGACAGGCCTCCTTGGTGCAGCCCGGTGTCATGGCGGCGGGGTAGAAGAACAACACCACCGGGCCCTGCGCCAACAGGTCGCTGAGCCTGCGCTCGGCACCGGTCTGATCAGGCAAGACGAAGTCGTCGATGACGTCACCGCGTTTCATGGCAAGTCACGCTACGCCGAGCATCCGCCCGGTCTGGGAGGATAGCTCCGTGCAAGCCAATATCGCTGTGACCACCACCCGGGAGGACTTCCACATCCTGGCAGCCGAGCACCGTGTTGTGCCGGTGACTCGCAAGGTGCTCGCCGACAGTGAGACACCACTGTCGGCCTACCGGAAACTGGCGGCCAACCGCCCCGGCACCTTCTTGCTGGAGTCCGCTGAGAACGGGCGGTCCTGGTCACGATGGTCGTTCATCGGCGCCGGTGCCCCGTCTGCGTTGACAGTGCGTGATGGTCATGCGGTGTGGCTGGGCGCGGTGCCGCAGGACGCACCGTCCGGCGGTGACCCGCTGTTGGCGTTGCAGGAGACCCTGGAGCTGTTGGCCACGGCGGCGATGCCCGGCCTGCCGCCGCTGTCCGGTGGGATGGTGGGCTTCTTCGCATACGACCTGGTCCGACGTTTGGAGCGGCTACCGGAACTGACCGTCGACGACTTGCAGCTTCCCGACATGCTGATGCTGCTGGCCACCGATATCGCCGCCGTCGACCACCACGAAGGCACCATCACGCTGATCGCCAACGCGGTCAACTGGGATGGCACCACCGACCGGGTGGACGGCGCCTACGACGACGCGGTGGCGCGTCTGGATGTGATGACCGAAGCGCTCGGTCAACCGTTGTCGTCCACGGTGTCTACGTTCGAGCGCCCGGTGCCGGACCCGCGGTCGCAGCGCACCGTCGATGAGTACACCTCGATCGTCGACAAACTGGTCGCCGATATCGAGGCTGGTGAAGCCTTCCAGGTGGTGCCTTCTCAGCGGTTCGAGATAGACACCAGCGTCGACCCGGTCGATGTGTACCGGATGCTGCGGGTGTCCAATCCCAGCCCGTACATGTACCTCCTGCATGTGCCCGATGATGAAGGGGGAACGGCCTTTTCGATTGTCGGTTCCAGCCCTGAGGCGTTGGTCACGGTCAAGGACGGCTGGGCCAAGACGCACCCCATCGCCGGCACCCGGTGGCGGGGAGCCACCGACGAGGACGACCAACTGCTGGCCAAGGAACTGTTGTCCGACGAGAAGGAGCGGGCTGAGCACCTGATGCTCGTCGACCTCGGGCGCAACGATCTGGGCCGAGTCTGTGTGCCGGGCACCGTCCGGGTGGAGGACTACAGCCACATCGAGCGCTACAGCCACGTGATGCATCTGGTCTCCACGGTCACCGGCTTGTTGTCCGAGGGGCGCACCGCCCTGGATGCGGTGACGGCGTGTTTTCCGGCCGGCACTCTGTCCGGCGCGCCGAAGGTACGGGCGATGGAATTGATCGAGGAGGTCGAGCTGACGCGGCGTGGCCTCTACGGCGGCGTCCTCGGGTACCTCGACTTCGCCGGCAATGCCGATTTTGCCATCGCCATCAGAACCGCTCTCATGCGCGACGGCACCGCCTATGTGCAGGCCGGCGGGGGCGTGGTGGCTGATTCCAACGGCCCGTACGAGTACACCGAATCGGCCAACAAGGCCAAAGCCGTCCTCAATGCTGTCGCCGCCGCCGAGACACTGAGAGCGCCGTAGCGTGCCCGATGACGTGACGGACCCCGACCGGCGTGCCAAGCGCATGACCCGGCTCGGGCAGCTACTGCTGGTCGTGGCGGCCCTCGGGTTGTGGATCGCTTCGCGGATGTCCTGGGTGCAGGTGACGTCGTTCGACGGCCTGGGCCAGCCGGAGGTGATCACCCTCTCCGGTGCCAGTTGGTCGACCGCGCTGGTCCCACTGGCGCTGCTGCTCGTCGCGACCGCAGTGGCGGTGTTGGCGGTACGGGGGTGGCCGCTGCGGTTGCTGGCGATCCTGGTCGCCCTGGTCAGCGGTGCAATCGCCTATGTGGCGATCGCCCAGTGGGTGGTGCGTGACGTGGCGGTCCGCGGCGCCGGTTTGGCCGAAGTTCCGGTGGCGTCGCTGGTGGCCAGCGAACGCTACTACTGGGGCGCGGCGGTTGCCCTGGTCTCGGCGTTGTGCACGCTCGTGGCGGCGGTGCTGCTGATCCGTTCCGCCGGCCGGAACAAGGCGGCCAGCACGAAGTACGCCGCGCCGGCTGCCCGCCGCGCCGCGGCCCGTGAGACCTCCAGCGAACAGCTTTTGGATGCGGGGGCTGCGGAGGCGGGGCTGTCGGAGCGGATGATCTGGGATGCGCTCGACGAAGGGCAGGATCCGACGACGGTCCCAGCCGACTCAGATGCGCTGCCTCAGGAGCCTGAAACCGGTAAGGGCGATGACGACGAGAGGGAGGGTCGGTGAACGTCCGGGGCGGCTCGACGGCTACCCTTCAGGAACAGCATCGGGTCACTGCCGGACACCATCCGATCCGGGTGGAATCTCGACTGAGAGCCCGGCGGATTATCAGAAGGGACCGGCAGTCATGAGCACGGCGACCGTCCTCGATTCAATCATCGAAGGTGTCCGCGCTGACGTTGCCGCCCGCGAGGCCATCGTCAGCTTGGCTGAGGTCAAGGCTGCTGCCGCCGACGCACCACCGCCACTGAACGTGATGGGTGCGTTACGTGAGCCGGGTATCGGGGTGATCGCCGAGGTCAAGCGCGCAAGCCCGTCCCGCGGCCAACTGGCCAACATCGCGGATCCGGCAGACCTTGCCCGGGCCTACCAGAGCGGTGGTGCCCGGATCATCAGTGTGCTCACCGAGGAGCGCCGATTCCACGGGTCGCTTGCGGACCTGGACGCGGTGCGTGCCGCGGTGTCTATCCCGGTGTTACGCAAGGACTTTGTGGTACGTCCGTACCAGATCCACGAAGCGCGTGCCCACGGCGCCGATATGCTTCTGCTCATCGTCGCCGCACTCGAGCAGCCGGCCCTCGAGTCGATGCTGGAACGCACCGAGTCGCTGGGGATGACCGCACTGGTCGAGGTGCACACCGAGGAAGAGGCCAACCGGGCGCTGCAGGCGGGCGCCAAGGTCATCGGCGTCAACGCCCGTGATCTCAAGACCCTCGAAGTGGACCGCGACTGCTTTGCCCGAATTGCCCCCGGACTGCCCAGCGACATCATCCGTGTTGCTGAGTCCGGCGTCCGGGGAACTGCCGACCTGCTCGCCTACGCCGGCGCCGGTGCCGACGCGGTATTGGTCGGCGAAGGTTTGGTCACCAGTGGCGACCCACGCACCGCCGTGGCCGATCTGGTGACTGCCGGTACCCACCCGTCCTGCCCGAAGCCCGCCCGCTAACGCGCTACTGCGTGCGCGAGAACTGAATCTGATGGCTGATCTTTCGAATTCCGAAATGCCGCGCTCCAGCGCGGCCATTGCTGAACCCACTTCGCACGACCCCGACGAGCGCGGCCACTTCGGTCGGTACGGCGGACGGTTGGTGCCCGAGGCTTTGATGGCGGTGATCGAAGAGGTCACTGCCGCCTATGAAAAGGCCCGCAACGACCAGCAGTTCCTCGACACCCTGGACGACTTGCAGGCCCATTACAGCGGCCGCCCGTCGCCGCTGTACGAGGCCAAGCGGTTGTCCGAGCACGCCGGTGGCGCACGGCTGTTCCTCAAACGGGAAGACCTCAACCACACCGGGTCTCACAAGATCAACAATGTGCTCGGCCAAGCGCTGCTGGCCAAGCAGATGGGCAAGACCAGGGTCATCGCCGAAACCGGAGCCGGTCAGCACGGCGTTGCCACGGCCACGGCGTGTGCGCTGCTGGACCTCGAGTGCGTCATCTACATGGGTGCGGTCGACACCGCGCGTCAGGCACTCAACGTCGCCCGGATGCGGCTGCTCGGAGCCGAAGTGGTGTCGGTTCAATCCGGCTCCAAGACGCTCAAGGACGCCATCAACGAGACGTTCCGGGACTGGGTTGCCCACGCCGACTCCACCTACTACTGCTTCGGCACCGCGGCGGGTCCGCACCCGTTCCCGACCATGGTGCGCGACTTCCAGCGGATCATCGGTCTGGAAGCCCGCGTCCAGATCCAGAAGCAGGCGGGGCGGCTGCCCGACGCGGTGACCGCCTGCATCGGCGGCGGCTCCAATGCCATCGGTGTCTTCCACGCGTTCATCGATGATCCCGGTGTGCGATTGGTCGGCTATGAGGCTGCCGGTGATGGTGTCGAAACCGGTAGGCACGCAGCAACTTTCACTGGTGGATCGCCAGGGGCGTTCCAGGGTTCATTCTCGTACCTGCTGCAGGACGAGGACGGTCAGACCACGGAGTCGCATTCCATCTCGGCAGGTCTGGACTATCCGGGCGTCGGCCCCGAGCATGCGCTGCTGAAGGATCTCGGACGGGCCGAGTACCGGCCGATCACCGACACCGAAGCCATGGATGCATTCCGGCTGCTGTGCCGCACCGAGGGCATCATCCCGGCCATCGAATCGGCCCATGCCGTTGCCGGCGCCCTCAAGCTCGGTGTCGAAATGGGACCCGGCGCGGTGATCGTGGTGAATCTGTCCGGTCGCGGAGACAAAGACGTCGAAACCGCGGCAAAGTGGTTTGGACTGCTCGACGAAAGTGAGGCCCAGGGCTCATGACGGCACCAGCTGGAGCCCGGAGCAAGCTCGGCCCGCTGTTCGAGGCCTGTCGCAACGAGGGACGTGCCGCGCTGATCGGGTACCTGCCCACCGGCTATCCCGATGTACAGACCTCGATCGAGGCGATGACCACTCTGGTCGACGGGGGCTGCGACCTGGTCGAGGTGGGCATCGCCTACTCGGATCCGGGGATGGACGGTCCGACCATCGCGGCCGCGACCGAGACCGCGCTCCGTAACGGAGTTCGGGTGCGGGACGCATTGACCGCGGTCGAGGCGATCAGCAACCGCGGCGGCAGCGCCGTGGTGATGTCGTACTGGAACCCGGTGCTCCGCTATGGAGTCGATGCGTTCGCCCGCGACCTCGCTGCCGCCGGTGGCGCCGGCATCATCACCCCCGATCTCATCCCTGACGAAGCCGACGACTGGTTTGTCGCGTCCGACGCACATGGCCTGGACCGGATTTTTCTGGTGGCGCCCTCGTCGACGCCGGAGCGGCTGGCAGCCACGGTGCAGGCATCCCGTGGCTTCGTCTATGCCGCATCGACCATGGGGGTGACCGGTGCTCGTGACGCGGTCTCCAACGCAGCGCCGGAACTCGTCGCGCGGGTCAAAGCGGTCTCGGATATCCCGGTCGGAGTGGGCCTGGGTGTGCGGTCTGGAGCCCAGGCGGCAGAGATCGGCTCCTATGCCGACGGCGTGATCGTCGGGTCGGCGTTGGTGGCCGCCCTCGACGGCGGGTTGCCTGCCCTGAAGCTGTTGGCAGAAGAACTCGCAGCCGGTGTCCGGCAGAAAGTCACCGAGGTTCCTGGGTGAGCACGACGCTCCTGGCCGCTTTCCCCAGCCCGTCGCAGGGTGTCTGGCATTTGGGTCCGGTACCCATCCGCGCTTACGCGCTGTTCATCATCATCGGGATCATCGCAGCGCTGGTCATCGGCGATCGCCGATGGGAAGCGCGCGGCGGTGAGCGCGGTGTCATCTACGACATTGCGTTGTGGGCGGTGCCCTTCGGTCTTGTCGGCGGGCGGCTCTACCACGTCATCACCGACTGGCCAACCTATTTCGGCGCAAACGGTGCGGGTCCGGTTGCGGCGCTGCGGATTTGGGACGGTGGCCTGGGTATCTGGGGCGCTGTTGCCCTCGGTGGTGTGGGCGCCTGGATTGCCTGTAAACGCCGCGGCATTCCGCTGCCCGCCTTTGCCGACGCGGTCGCACCGGGCATCGTGCTCGCTCAGGCGATCGGCCGGATGGGCAACTATTTCAACCAAGAGCTCTACGGTCGCGCCACCGACGTGCCGTGGGGCATGGAGATCTTCTACCGGCGTGAACCGTCCGGGGTCATCGATGTGCACTCCCTCAACGGGGTGTCCACCGGCCAGGTGGCCGCGGTGGTACATCCGACGTTCCTGTACGAGCTGCTGTGGAACCTGTTGGTGTTCGCGGCCCTTCTGTACATCGACCGACGGTTCAAGATCGGTCATGGTCGGCTTTTTGCGCTCTATGTGGCCGGCTACTGCGTGGGTAGGTTCGGCGTCGAGCTGATGCGTGACGACTTCGCCACCCTGATCGCGGGGATCCGGATCAATTCGTTCACGGCGACGTTCGTTTTCATCGGCGCGATTGTCTACTTCATCCTGGCCCCGAAGGGGCGTGAGGCACCGGACACGCTGGGCGGTAATGACACCGCGGACTCGGTGGTCAAAGACTCCGTGGTGAAAGACGCGGTGGGCGAGGTCGAGAAGGCCGCGGCTGCCACTGGTGTGGTCGCAGCGGTCACCGTCGCTGAGAAGGAATCAGAGCCCGAAGTATCCGAGCCCGAAGTATCCGAGCCTGAAGAATCTGAGCCCGAGGGGTCGGAGCCCGAAGAGTCCGAGCTCACGGTCGCTGAAGTCGAAGCAAGGTCGGAAGACGAAGCGGAATCAGAAGATGACGAAGCAACCGAAGGCGCCGACGCCGAGTTAGAAGCCCCCGATCAGGCGATCGTCGAGGCTGAGGTGACCGCCGGCAGCGGCGTGGTCACCGAAACGGAAGCCGAAGCCGAGGACGAACAGCTCATCGACGAGGACCACGATCCCGTCGATGAAGACGATCTCGAGAGCCTCCAGGAGTACGACGGAGAGGTCCCGCACGCGCCGGTGTCGGAGCAGCAGGAGGCCTTCGACAACGAAGCTCTCAGCGACGACGACGACGAAGCAATCGCCGACGACGAGGTGCAGGACGAGGCCGAGGCTGCCGACGATGAGGATGTGCCGGCGGTTGCCGAAGAAGTGGCTGCCGAAGTCGCGGATGTAGCGGTGGATGAGGCCGACGCGACCGAAGTGCCGGCTACCGAGGATGAGGCCGATGAGGACCTGGCCGAAGAGACGGCCGCCGAGGACGTGGCTGCTGAGGTTCAGGCTGCCGCCGATGAGGACGTGCCGGCGGTAGCCGAAGAAGTGGCTGCCGAGGTCGCGGATGTAGCGGTGGATGAGGCCGACGCAGCCGAAGTGCCGGCTACCGAGGATGAGGCCGATGAGGACCTGGCCGTAGAGACGGCCGCCGAGGACGAGGCTGCTGAGGTTCAGGCTGCCGACGATGAGGACGTGCCGGCGGTAGCCGAAGAAGAGGCCGTCGAGGTCGACGAGTCCGCGGATGTAGCGGTGGATGAGGCCGAAGAGCCGGCCGCCGACGACGAGGCCGAAGAGGACCTGGCAGAAGAAGCGGCGGCTGAGGACGAGGATGCCGCCGGCTCGGACGTGCAGATCGGCGAGGAATCGTCGAAAGAGCCTGAACAGGACACCTCAGAACCGGAACCTGAACCGTCCCCGGTGATCACGCCGTCCCCGGCACCGGCCCGCGGATCGCGCCTGGGTCGGCTGTTGCGCCGTCGCCGCTGAGCTGTCCTACCAGCCGAGGGACCCCGGCACTCCTTTGAAAGGCCCGACGACACGGCTGGTGATCCAGCCGCCGTAGAACCCGCCCGGTTGCGGTGTCACGATCTCGCCGTCGACGCGGCACCGGTCGACAGCGCTTGCCATCACCGCAATAGCTCCGGCGATGGCCTCGAATCCCGGGGTGGGCTGGGGATATGTCCATGCGGCGCGTGGTGCGGTTGCGGCCGCGGTGGCGAGGTCGAAGTAGCTGGCCTGTCCCTTCCACTCACACCACGATGAACCCTGGGTCGGTCGCAGTGTTCCGGTGGTGAAGGATTCGGCCGGCAGGTAGTAAGTCGGTGGGTGACTGGTTTCCAGCACCCACCAGGCTCCGACCGCGTGGGCGACTGTGACACCGCCGAGTTCGACGGTGATCGTGGCGTCGATTCTCTCTACCCGAGGTGGTCTCGGATATGCCCAGACGGACTCCTGGCCGGGGCCGGGGACTTCGGGGACTGGACGCACAACGCAACGATAGAGACGAACCCGACCGGAACCGAGATCCTTGGCCAGAATCTGGCATCCTTGGCGTTATGACGGACCCGCAGTTCGGATCGAACCCCAGCTCCAAGCCCGGCTCTGAAGCCGACGAAGGCACTCCGCCGGAGCAGTCCAGTTATCCGCCGCCGAGCGGCGATTTCCCGCCGCCGCAGGCCAGCTATCCGCCGCCGAGCAGCGGCTTCCCGCCGCCGCAGGACTTTGGGCAGTACCCACCGCCACCGAACGGTGGCTTCGCTCCGCCGCCGAATGCCGGCTATCCGCCGCCGCCGGAATACGGTCAGCCGCAGTTTGCTGGCCAGTACCCGCCCCCCGGCGCCTACTACGACCCGTCGGCACCCTATGGGCGCCACCCGGTCACCGGCGAGCCCTTCTCGGAGAAGTCGAAACTGGTGGGCGGCCTGCTGCAGCTGCTCGGACTGTTCGGCCTGGTGGGTATCGGCCGGATGTACATGGGTTACGTCGGCCTGGGGGTGGCTCAGCTGGTGGTGGGGCTGCTCACCTGCGGCATCGGGGCCGTCATCTGGGGGATCATCGACGCCATCCTGATTCTCACCGACAGGGTGCGCGACCCGCAGGGCCGTCCACTTCGTGATGGGACCTGACGCTCCGGCGCAGCCACCCACTCGCCGCGCCCAGCTCTACACCGCACTCGGTACGGGTGCGGTGTTGGCTGGGGGATTGGCCTATATCGGTGTCAACGATCCGCATCGGCCGGGTTCGATTTTTCCGCCCTGCCCGTTCCACGCGCTGACCGGGTGGTTCTGCCCGGGGTGCGGCGGATTGCGGATGACCCACGACCTGCTGCACGGCGATATCGCCGCCGCCGCCGTCGACAATGTGTTCCTGCTCGTTGCCTTGCCCGCGGTGCTGTTGTGGGTGTGGCTGCGTCGCCGCAGCCGGAAACCGATCTGGACCACCTTCTCGGTCGTGTTCCTTGTCGTGGCCGCCGTTGTCTGGACGGTGGTCCGCAATCTGCCCGGCTTTCCGCTGGTCCCGACTGTTCTCGGCGGGTAGCTGAGCGGTTGCGCTGTTAGACTTCGGAAATCGGTGGCGCACTGCTGTCGGCAGAAGTGCCACCGTGTCGGGCCGGTGCAGTCCCGCGTTTCACACGTCAGACTGCGGCCGGTACTGAGATCTGAATGCCCCTAGCGCATCCCACTAGTGCACGAGACTCTCGCCTCCCGCGGTTGCGGCCGCGGAGGTGTACGCATGCTGTTCTCGGCAGTGCCCAGGGCACAGGGACTCTACGACCCCGAGCAGGAGCATGACTCCTGCGGTGTTGCGATGGTCGTCGACATCTTGGGTCGCCGGTCCCACTCGATCGTGGCCGACGGCTTGATCGCGCTGGAGCACCTCGAACATCGGGGTGCAGCCGGCGCCGAACCCAATAGCGGTGACGGAGCAGGCATCCTGCTGCAACTCCCGGTCGACCTGTTGCGGGCCGTCGTCGACTTCGAGCTTCCTGCACCCGCCGCCGACGGCAGCAACACCTTCGCCGCGGGGATCTGTTTCCTGCCGCAAGATCCGGTGGCGCGAGCGGCGGCTCGGGACCGGGTCGAGGCGATCGCCGCTGACGAGGGCATCGACGTGCTCGGTTGGCGCACGGTCCCGGTTGATCCGGACGGCGCCGAGGTGGGCGCAACGGCGCTCGGATGTATGCCGCACATGGTGCAGCTGTTTGTTGCCGCACCGCCGGATGAACAGGGCCGCCGGCTCTCCGGCCTCGACCTGGACCGGCGGGTCTACCCGTTGCGCAAGCGCGCCGGCCACCTGACTTCGGAGATCAAGTCCACCGGCAGTGGCGTCTACTTCGTGTCGCTGTCCAGCCGGACCATCACCTACAAGGGCATGCTCACCACGATGCAGCTCCCGAAGTACTTCGACGATCTGCGCGACGAGCGTTGCACCAGCGCCATTGCGATCGTGCACAGCAGGTTCTCCACCAACACATTCCCGTCGTGGCCGCTGGCGCACCCGTTCCGTTTTGTCGCCCACAACGGCGAGATCAACACCGTCCGCGGGAACCGCAACCGCATGCACGCTCGCGAGGCGATGCTGGCCAGCACTCTGATCGGCGGTGATCTGGCCCGGCTCTCACCGATCTGTACCCCGGAGTCGTCCGATTCGGCTTCCTTCGACCAGACCCTGGAGCTGCTGCACCTGGGCGGGCGGAGCTTGCCGCACGCGGTCATGATGATGATCCCCGAGGCCTGGGAGAACAACGCGGATCTGAGTCCGCAGCGTCGCGCCTTCTGCCAGTTCCATGCTTCGATCATGGAGCCCTGGGATGGCCCGGCGTGCGTGACGTTCACCGACGGCACCGTGGTCGGCGCGGTGCTGGACCGCAACGGGCTGCGGCCGGGCCGTTGGTGGCGCACTATCGATGACCGCGTCATCCTGGCCAGCGAGAGTGGCGTGCTGGACGTGCCGTCGGCCGAGGTGGTGGCCAAGGGTCGCCTCGAGCCCGGGAAGATGTTCCTGGTCGATACCGCGGCCGGCCGGATCGTCTCCGATGAGGAGATCAAGGACCAGCTCGCCTCCGCCCACCCGTATGCCGAGTGGTTGCATGCCGGGCTGCTCGATCTCAAAACGCTGCCGGACCGGATCCGTGTCCAGCCCAATCACGAGTCGGTGGTGCGCCGCCAGATCGCCTTCGGCTACACCGAAGAGGACCTGCGGATCATGCTGACCCCGATGGCGGCTTCGGGGGCCGAACCCCTGGGATCGATGGGCACAGACACTCCCACCGCGGTCCTCTCCCAACGCTCCCGGTTGTTCTACGACTACTTCGTGGAACTCTTTGCGCAGGTGACCAATCCGCCGCTGGACGCGATCCGCGAGGAGATCGTCACTTCGATGGCGCGGGTGATGGGGCCGGAGCAGAACCTGCTGGAACCGTCGGCAGCATCCTGCCGGCAGATCCTGCTGTCCTGGCCGGTACTGGACAACGACGAGCTGAACAAGATCGTGCACATCAACGACGACAACGAGCAGCCCGGCCTGCGGACGACGGTGCTGCGCGGCCTCTACGATGTCGAGCGCGGTGGTGACGGGCTCGCGGAGGCCATCGAGGAGTTGAGGCTGCGCGCCTCTGATGCGATTGCCAAAGGTGCTCGCACCCTGGTGATCTCCGACCGCGACTCCGACCACACTCGGGCGCCCATCCCGTCGTTGCTGGCGGTTTCTGCGGTGCACCACCATCTGGTGCGCACCAAGGAACGAACCAAGGTTGCCCTCGTCGTCGAGACCGGTGATGCCCGCGAGGTGCACCACATCGCGATGCTGATCGGTTACGGCGCTGCCGCGGTCAACCCCTATCTGGCCTTCGAGTCCATCGAAGATCTGATCCGCGAGGGCGAGCTCACCGGTATCGAGACTTCCACGGCGGTACACAATTACCTCAAAGCGCTCACCAAGGGGGTGACGAAGGTGATGAGCAAGATGGGTATCTCCACTGTCGGCTCCTACACCGGGGCGCAGGCGTTCGAGGCGATCGGCCTGGACCGCGGGGTGATCGACGAGTACCTGACCGGCACCGTCAGTCAGCTAGGCGGTGTCGGCCTCGACGTCATCGCCGAGGAGGTCAAGCTGCGGCACCGGCGCGCGTACCCGGAGAATCCCACCGAGCGGGTGCACCGCCGGCTGGAGATCGGTGGCGAGTACCAGTTCCGTCGGGAAGGTGAGCTACACCTGTTCACGCCGGAAACTGTTTTCCTCCTGCAGCATTCGACGCGGACCAGAAGCCTCGAAGTGTTCCGGCAGTATTCGGATGAAGTTGATCGCCTCGCTCGCGAGGGTGGTGCCCTGCGCGGTCTGTTCACCTTCAAGGAGGGTCTGCGCCCGCCGGTGCCGCTGCACGAGGTGGAATCGGTGGACTCGATCTGCACCCGGTTCAACACCGGGGCGATGAGCTATGGGTCCATCTCTGCTGAAGCCCACGAGACCATGGCCATCGCGATGAACAATCTCGGCGGCCGCTCCAACAGCGGTGAGGGCGGTGAGGACGTCGACCGGCTGTATGACCCGCGGCGCCGCAGCGCCGTCAAGCAGGTCGCTTCGGGCCGGTTCGGCGTCACCAGCGACTACCTCGTGAACGCGAGTGACATCCAGATCAAGATGGCGCAGGGCGCCAAACCGGGTGAAGGTGG
This sequence comes from Mycobacterium sp., assembly GCF_049647605.1. Taxonomy (GTDB): domain Bacteria; phylum Actinomycetota; class Actinomycetes; order Mycobacteriales; family Mycobacteriaceae; genus Mycobacterium. The sequence continues at coordinate 22,931 of NZ_JBARXZ010000178.1, forward strand.
CCAACTTCCGGGATACAAGGTGTATCCGAACATCGCCAAGACCAGGCATTCGACGCCGGGCGTGGGCCTGATCTCGCCGCCACCGCACCACGACATCTACTCGATCGAGGATTTGGCGCAGCTGATTCACGATCTGAAGAACGCCAATGACCGGGCGCGCATCCACGTGAAGCTGGTCAGCTCGGTCGGGGTGGGCACCGTGGCCACCGGTGTGTCGAAGGCCCACGCCGATGTGGTCCTGATCTCGGGTTACGACGGTGGTACCGGGGCAGCTCCGCTGACGTCGCTCAAACATGCCGGGGCGCCGTGGGAGATCGGGCTGGCCGATACCCAGCAGACGCTGGTGCTCAACGGGTTACGCGACCGCATCACCGTCCAGTGCGACGGCGGGATGCGTACCGCCCGGGATGTCGTGGTGGCCATGTTGCTGGGGGCCGAGGAGTTCGGCTTCGCCACGGCTCCGCTGATCGTGGCGGGGTGCATCATGATGCGGGTCTGTCACCTCGACACCTGCCCGGTGGGGGTGGCCACGCAGAACCCGGAACTGCGGGCGCGGTTCAACGGCGAGCCGGAGTTCGTGGAGAACTTCTTCCGGTTCATCGCCGAGGACATTCGTCAGTATCTGGCGCAGTTGGGTTTCCGCAGTATCGACGAGGCTGTGGGACATGCCGAATTGCTCGATACCGCCGCCGGCGTGGCCCACTGGAAGAGCGCCGGGTTGGATCTGAGCCCGATCTTTGCGGTCCCGACCGACGCTCACGGCGCCAGACTGCCGCAACGCCGGCGCCTGCGCGACCAGGACCACGGACTCGAACAGGCCCTCGATCAGACATTCATCGCGCTCGCCGAGGGCGCGCTGGAGGACGCCCACGAGGTGGTGCTGGAGCTCCCGGTCCGCAATGTCAATCGGACGGTGGGCACGATGCTGGGCGCAGAGGTCACCCGGCGCTACGGGGCCGCCGGTCTGCCCGCCGACACCATCACGGTGAAACTTGCCGGGTCGGCCGGTCAGTCGTTGGGTGCCTTCCTGCCGCCGGGGATCACCATCGAGCTGGTCGGTGATGCCAATGACTATGTGGGCAAAGGCCTGTCCGGCGGCAAGATCGTGGTCCAGCCGCCCGACGACGTCCTGTTCCTGCCGGAGGAAAACGTGATCGCCGGCAACACACTGCTCTACGGCGCCACCTCCGGCGAGGTCTATCTTCGGGGCCGGGTGGGGGAGCGGTTCGCTGCCCGCAACTCCGGTGCGCTGGCAGTCGCCGAAGGTGTCGGCGACCACGCCTGCGAGTACATGACCGGCGGACGGGTGGTGGTGCTCGGAGCGACCGGCCGCAACATGGCCGCGGGCATGTCGGGCGGGGTCGCTTTTGTGCTCGGGCTGGACCCGGCGAAGGTCAACACCGCGATGGTCGAATTGCAGAGCCTCGACAACGAGGACCTGGTGTGGCTGCGTGAGGTGATCGCCGGCCACGCCCGGTACACCGGCAGCACGGTGGCAACGTCGGTGCTGGCTGACTGGCCAAGGCGCAGCGCACAGTTCACCAAGATCATGCCCACTGATTACCAGCGTGTGCTGCAGGCCACCCGGATGGCCGAGGCGCAGGGGCGTGACGTCGATACCGCGATCATGGAGGCGACCCGTGGCTGATCCTCAGGGATTTCTGAACGTGCCCAAGGTGGAGGCCACCAAGCGGCCCGTCGATGAACGCGTCGGGGACTGGCGTGAGGTGTACGAAGCCCAGGATCCGCATCAGCGGGCCGCGGAGGTCAGCCAGCAGGCACGGCGTTGTATGGACTGCGGTATCCCGTTCTGTCACTCGGGATCTGCTGGCTGCCCGCTGGGCAATCTGATCCCGGAATGGAACGATCTGGTGCGCCGCGGCCGCTGGGATGCGGCCAGCGACCGGTTGCACGCCACCAACAATTTTCCCGAGTTCACCGGGCGGTTGTGCCCGGCCCCCTGTGAAGCGGCGTGTGTGCTGTCCATCGCTGAACAACAGACCGGCGGCAGCGTGACCATCAAACGCATCGAGCAGTCGATCGCTGACGAAGCTTGGCTCGACGGCACGGTGGAACCTCAGCCCGCGGCCGTCAACACCGGTAGGAGGGTTGCCGTCGTCGGTTCCGGTCCGGCGGGATTGGCTGCGGCACAACAACTCACCCGGGCGGGACACCACGTCACCGTCTACGAACGCGATGACCGCCTCGGCGGCCTGCTGCGCTACGGGATTCCGGAGTACAAGCTGGAGAAGTCGACCCTCAACCAGCGCTTGGCGCAGATGCGGGCCGAAGGAACTCACTTTGTCACCGACTGCGAGGTCGGAGTCGATCTGGACGTCGAGGAGCTGCGGTCCCGCTTCGATGCGGTGGTGCTGGCGGTGGGGGCGCTGCGCGCGCGGGACAACGATGTCGACGGCCGTCACCTCAACGGGGTCCATCTGGCGATGGAACACTTGGTGCCGGCGAACAAGGAATGTGAAGGCGACGGTCCTTCGCCGATCTCGGCGAAGGGCAAGCATGTGGTGATCATCGGTGGCGGGGACACCGGGGCCGACTGTCTGGGTACTGCGCACCGGCAAGGTGCGGCGTCGGTGACTCAGCTCGACTACAACGCCGAGCCTCCCGGGATGCGCGACGACGAGCGCAGCCCGTGGCCGACGTGGCCGCTGGTGTTACGTACCTCACCCGCACATGCAGAGGGGGGACTGCGCCGCTACGAGGTGGCGGTGCAGCGTTTCCTGGGAGACGACGACGGCAATCTGCGTGCCATGGAGGTCGCCGAGGTTCGGGTCACCCGGGACGCCGACGGCAGGCGGGTCATCACCCCGGTCGGGGAGTCGCTGGTGCTGCCGTGCGATCTTGCTTTGCTGGCGATCGGATTCGAGGGGGTCGAGAAGATGGCTTTGCTCGACGGCCTCGGATTGGACCTCAATCCCCGTGGGGCGCTGCCGTGCGGATCGGACTGGCAGACCAGCGCGCCCGGGGTGTTCGTGTGCGGTGACGCACATCGGGGTGCCTCGCTGGTGGTGTGGGCAATCGCGGAGGGCCGTTCAGCGGCTCACGCGGTCGACGTGTATCTGATGGGGGAGTCGGACCTGCCCGAGCCCGTTCGGCCGTCGGCATTGCCGCTGGCTGTGATCTAGGCCGATGTGTCGTCATCCGGGCACCCAGACAGGTGCCCTGCCAGGGTTCATCTCGACGTCTCGGGGGTATCAGCAAAGTGACCGAAACGCCAACACATCTGTATCGGTCGAGATGCCGTTTGACTGCGACTATGCTGGGGCGCCGTGACTAGACGCGGCAAGATCGTTTGCACTCTCGGGCCTGCAGTTGGGACAGACGAGCAAGTCAGAGCGCTCGTAGAAGCGGGCATGGACGTCGCCCGACTGAACTTCAGCCACGGCGACCACAGCGACCACGAAGCCAATTACAAGCGGGTCCGCACGGCCTCCGATTCGTCGGGCCGGGCAGTCGGCATTCTGGCCGACCTGCAGGGCCCGAAGATCCGTCTCGGCAGGTTCTCCACCGGCGCCACTCTGTGGGCGACGGGCGAGACCGTGCGGATCACGGTCGAGGACTGCATGGGCGTCCACGACCGGGTGTCCACCACCTACAAGCAACTTGCGCACGATGCGTCCCCCGGCGACCGGTTGCTGATCGATGACGGCAATGTCGGTTTGGTGGTCGAGAGCATCGACGGCGACGATGTCGTCTGCCGGGTGACCGAGGGCGGCCGGGTCAGCAACAACAAGGGGTTGTCGCTGCCCGGGATGAACGTCTCGGTGCCGGCTCTGTCGGAGAAGGACATCGCCGACCTGAAATTCGCGCTGAATCTCGGCGTCGACTTCATCGCGCTGTCATTTGTGCGCTCACCGGCAGATATCGAACTGGTGCACGAGGTCATGGACCAGGTCGGACGCCGGGTGCCTGTCATCGCCAAATTGGAGAAGCCGGAGGCCATCGACAACCTCGAGGCCATCGTGCTGGCGTTCGACGCAATCATGGTGGCTCGCGGTGACCTGGGCGTCGAACTGCCCCTCGAAGAGGTTCCGCTGGTGCAGAAGCGTGCCATCCAGATGGCCCGTGAGAATGCCAAACCGGTGATCGTCGCGACCCAGATGCTGGAGTCGATGATCGAGCACTCCCGGCCCACCCGTGCCGAAGCTTCCGACGTGGCCAACGCGGTGCTCGACGGCGCCGACGCGGTCATGCTCTCTGGTGAGACGTCGGTGGGCAAGTACCCGCTGGAGGCGGTCCGCACGATGGCCCGCATCGTGTCCGCAGTGGAGGAGAATTCCACTGCCGCACCCCCATTGACCCACGTACCGCGCACCAAGCGTGGCGTGATCTCCTATGCCGCCCGCGATATCGGCGAGCGCCTCGACGCCAAGGCCCTGGTGGCGTTCACGCAGTCCGGTGACACGGTGCGCCGGCTGGCCCGGCTGCACACCCCGCTGCCGCTGCTGGCGTTCACGGCCTTGCCGGAGGTTCGCAGTCAGCTGGCGCTGACGTGGGGGACCGAGACGTTCATCGTGCCGACGATGGACACGACGGACACGATGATCCGCCAGGTGGACAAGTCGCTGCTGGAGCTCGGTCGGTACAAGCGGGGTGACCTGGTGGTCATCGTCGCGGGTGCCCCTCCGGGCACAGTAGGCTCGACCAACCTGATCCATGTGCACCGGATCGGCGAGGACGACCACTAACGGCGACCAGGAGTATTCAGCGATGACACGGCCGGCGAGCTCAGATTTCAACGAACTCCTGGCCGTGTTGGAGCTGCGTCCGGCCGGGGACGATGTGTTCGTCGGCGGGCATCCCAGCAAGAACCCGATCCGCACGTTCGGCGGTCAGATGATGGCGCAGGCCTTTGTCGCGGCCAGCCGCACGGTGGCCCGCCAGCTGCCGCCGAACGCGCTGTCGGTGCATTTCATCGCCGGTGGCGATCCGGCCAAGGACCTCGAGTTCACCGTGGTGCGGATGCGTGATGAACGGCGTTTTGCCAACCGGCGGGTGGATGTCTCCCAGGACGGTCAGTTGCTCGCGACGGCCATGGTGTCGTTCCTCGCCGGCGGCCGCAGCCTCGAGCACGGTGTCACGATGCCGGATGTGCCACCGCCACACGATCTTCCGAAGATCAGCGATCTTCTGGAGGGATATGAGTCGGTGGTGCCGCTGTTTTTCGAGGCTCTCAAGCCGATCGAATGGCGTTACACCAATGACCCGGCCTGGGTGATGCGAGACAAGGGTGACCGGTTGGACCACAACCGGGTCTGGATGAAGACCGAAGACCCGATGCCGGAGGATCCGGTGCTGCATCACGCCGCCCTGGTGTACTCCTCGGACACCACGGTGCTCGACTCGATCATCACCACCCACGGACTGTCGTGGGGTTTCGACCGCATCTTTGCGGTCACCATCAATCATTCGGTGTGGTTTCACCGCCCGGTGATCTTCGACGACTGGCTGCTCTACTCGACCACGTCCCCGGTGGCGTCGGATTCCCGAGCCCTGGGCACGGGACACTTCTTCGACCCGAACGGCGGTATCGTCGCGACCGTGGTGCAGGAAGGCATCGTCAAACACTTCCCCGCCAAGGGCTGAGCCCACTCACCCGGGTTGGTCAGTGACGTTTGGGCTCCGGTTCCCGGGGCACTCCTGCCAAGCCGACGCTTCAAGTAGCTGGAGTTTGTGGTCCCTTCGACCCGGTCGGCCCTCGAGTATCGACAACTCGCCCGGAAACGTCTGGTTTCAGGTTGTCGGCGCTCACCTCGGGAACCAAGGAGAGCCATGTATTCACACACCGAACAACTCATCAACAAAATCGCTGTCGACGAGCCGGATCCGGCTGCCGCGAACGCTCTCCAGGAGGGCCTCGGAGGACAGTTCGGCGAGATGCGGACGATGATGCAGTATCTGTTCCAGAGCATGAACTTCCGTGGGGACGCCGCCGCCAAGCCGTACAAAGATCTGCTTCAGGGAGTCGGTACCGAGGAGATCAGCCACGTGGAACTCATCGGCACCACCATCTCGCGTTTGCTGGATGGTTCACCCGGATACCAGGGCAGGAAGACCGATCCGGTGGACAAACCGGGCGCCAAAGGCGCAACGCCGTTGAAGATCGCCTTGGATCACAGCAACATTCACCATTATCTCGTTGGTGCCCAGGGTGCCCTTCCGGTGGATGCGGCCGGCAATCCGTGGTCGGGTTCCTATGTGTACAACAGCGGCAACCTCGTTCTCGATCTGCTGTACAACTTGATGCTGGAGTCCACTGGGCGTCTCCAGAAGTGCCGCATCTACGAGATGACGGCGAACAAAGCGGCCAGATCCACCATCGCCTACCTGATCGTCCGTGATCAGGCGCACGAGAATGCGTTCGCCAAGGCTTTGGAAACCCTTGGGGTCAACTGGGGTTCGGTGCTTCCGATCCCCAAGACCAACGCGGAGAAGTTCCCGGAAGTGAAGAAGCTCCTCGATCTGGGTTTGCAGAGCATCCAGTACAGCTTCAGCGCCGACGACCAAAGCCAGGCAGCCAAGCTGTACCGGGGTGCATCTCCGTCCAACGACGGAACCGAACTCAGTACAGCCGTGATGCCCGAAGGCGTGCCCATGACCATGTCCCCGGAACGGCGCGAGGAGTTCGCGCCGGGTCTGGACGCCGAGCTGTTGGCGCTGATCCAGGCGACGGCAGAGGCCGAGGTGGCCGCCGTTGACGATGCCGGGAAGTAGAGTCCGATCGCCGCTGGCGGCTATGCGATGTCGTCGGGGGTCCGGTGTTCGGCGATGGCCGCGAGTCGGCGGGTGCACTCCCGGTTGCGCGGATATGCCAGGGCCAGCGCGACTCGACGCGGCACCCACCCCATGGGGGCGCCCACTGGTTCTTCGGCCATGGTGATGCGGCAGCCGCCGCCGTCGACATCGTTCAGCCGCAGAGAGATTCGCGCTTTGCCGAAGGGTCGTCCCTTGGCCAGTAGCACCAGCTGTTGCTCTGGCCGGCACTCTTCGACCGCGGTCAGGTCATCGAGTAGGGCCGGCCAGACACCGATCGAATGCCGGATGGTGGTGCCCACTTCGGGCCACTTCCGGTCGACAGCCCGCATTCTGCTGTTGCCCACCACCCACTGCGAGTATGTCCAACCGTCGGCCAGCACGGCCCAGACCTGTTGACGGGTGGCCCTGGTGTCTTTATGCACGGTCAGGGGGCCGTCTGTGTTCTCAGATTGCTCGGTCACGACTGTCCCTTTGTGATCTGCGGTGCCGGACGGCCACTTCCGGCTGTCTACGCTCCCATCTCGGTGCTACCCGTGGCGGCGCTGTCGAAACCCGTGACCGCCGTGGACCTCGGCCACTGCGGGAGCGCCGGAACGGTGTTGTTGCCAGGGCGCAGCCGGTTGAGGATGAGGGCAAGTGGTGGCCATCCGGCCCGTCCCCGGCGGGTGACGGCGTAGGCGGTCAACGTCACCGCAGGCTCACTGAGCGGCAGTATTCTCAGGCCGTCGAGTGTCGGGCGTTGCAGCGGTAGCAGCCCCACCCCGTATCCGGACCGGATCAATTCCTCCACCAGGTTCAGGCTGTCGATCTGATGTGCGATGCGCGGCCGGAAGCCGGCCAGCGCCGCCAGCGTCCGAACAGCTTGTTCGTCAGCAGTGTTGCGGGAGTTCACAATCCACGTCGCATCCGCGTAGTCGGCCAGCTCGCTTCCGCCGGGGCCGCCGGCGGGCACCGCCAATCCCCAGGGCGCCGTCCACAGCGGTACCGCTGCGAGCGCTGCGTCCGGGGCCGCGGGCGCCAAGTTGTAGTCGTAGGTGAGGGCGAGGTCCAGTTCGTCACCGACCAGCAGCCGGAACGCCTCCACCGGCTCGAACTCGCTGATGATGACGTCGACATCGGGGTCGGTGTAGGCCAGTTCGTCGAGGACGGGCAGAAGTGACGCCCGGATTCCGGTGGCAAACCCGCCGACACGCACCGTGCCGACGGGTTCGGCACCGGGGTCCAGGTCGAGCCGTGCCGCGTCGACGGCGGCCAGGATTCTCACCGCGTGATCGGTGAGCCTGCGACCGGCCGGGGTGAGGCGCACCCGGCGGCCGTCGGGCTCGATCAGCGCGGTCCCGGCTTCCTTGGCCAGTGCGGCGATCTGCTGCGACACCGACGAGGTGGTGAGTCCGTGGGCTTGGGCGACGGCCCGCATCGAACCAAGCTGGGACAGTGCCAGCAGCAGCTGTAGCCGGCGAGGTTCCATCCGCCAATTGTTCATGATGGATGAACGGTATGTCCGTATTTATCACGTGGACGTGAATGGTCATCGTCTTCTTGAATGGACTCCATGACTGACAGCCAGGCCCGCGGCGGCACCGTCATGGCACTGGGCGCGATGCTCTGTGTACAGATGGGACTGGCCATCTCGGTCATGCTGATCGACCGGATCGGCGCCGATGGCGCGGCGTTCCTGCGTCTGGCATGGGCGGGCGTGCTGATGGTGCTGATCGTGCGGCCGCGGCGCAGCGCGTTCACCCGTCGCTCATTTCTGTACTGCGTGGCCCTCGGTGTGGTGACCGCGGCAGTGACGCTGCAGTTCATGGCAGCGGTGGAACGTATCCCGCTGGGGACGGCCAGCGCACTGGAGTTCCTGGGGCCCCTCGGGGTGGCTGTGGCGACCGCCGGTGCGGGCCGCCGGATGCTGTGGCCGGCGCTGGCCGCGATCGGCGTCCTGCTGCTGACCCAGCCGTGGACGGGTCAGGTGGACTCGATCGGGGTGCTGTTGGCCCTCGGTGCCGCACTGTGCTGGGCTGCCTACATCCTGCTCACCCAGCGGGTCGGCGACGACGTCGCCGGTGTCAACGGCCTCGCGGTGTCGATGCCGACTGCCGGTCTGGTGGCAACCGTTGTCGCCGGGCCGGCGACATTTGCTCACCTCACCCCGGGACTGATGCTGATCGGGTTGGGATTGGCGATACTGCTGCCGCTGGTTCCGTTCACCCTGGAATTCTTGGCGCTGCGCCGCCTCACCACGTCGGCTTTCGGGACGCTGATGAGCTTCGAGCCGGCATTCGCCCTGCTCATCGGTCTGCTGGTGCTACACCAGGTCCCCGGCCCGGCCGCGGTGTTCGGGATTGTGTTCGTCGTCGCCGCCGGGATCGGTGCCGCCCGTGCCGGGGCTCGGGTCGCACCGGTCGCCACCGACGCCGCCCGGTGAGTCGAAGGTGACCTCCACCCGCTGAAAAGGCTTGGCCCGCTGCGCCTGTGCCTGCCCTTCGTACATCTTGCGGTCGGCGGCCGTCAGATCGACATCGTCGGTGAAGGGGGTCAGCAGCGCCCGCGGGTGCAACCTGTCGACCCGCACCACATTGATCTCCGCGCAGATCAGCAGGCTCGTCGATACCAGGTAGAGAAAGGCGATCATGCCGAGCACCACGGCAAAGACACTGTTGATGACGCTTGCCGTGGCCACCACCCGGGCGACGTAGCCGGCTCCGAACCACTGCAACAGCTGCCACACCGCGGCCGCGGTCACCGCCCCCGGGAGCACCTCGGCGTAGGTGAGTGGACGGGTGGTGGTGACCCGGAACGCCACGGTGCACACCGCCGCATTGAGGGCAAACGCCGCAACCACCACCCCGACCGTGCCCGCGGCGCCAAAACCACGCCCCATCGCGACCAGCAGCGTTGTGGTCACCAATGCGGTGCCCATCACCAGCAGTAGGACCAAGCTGCGCAGGCGTGACCGGAACGGGTCGGGACGCAGGTGCCGTGGTACCGCCCAGACGGTCTCCATGGCGTTCTGGACCGCCTGACCGACCCCCAGACCGCCGTACAGCGCGACGGACACACCGATGACCACCCCGGCGGTACCACCGCTGAGTGCGCTCGGTTCGCTGAGCTGGTCGCCGATCAACGGGAACTGCGCGAGTGCCGAGTCGTAGATGGCGGCTCGCCATTCCGGGCGCCCGGCCAGCACGACGCTCAGCACTGTCGTCAGCAGCATCAGCAACGGGAACAACGAGACAAAGGCGTAGTAGGCCACCAACGCGGCCAGATATCCGGCCTGGTCGTCAATGAACTTGTAGACCACTGCGATCGCGAAGCCGGCCGTCGGGCTGCGCTGCTGCAACCGGTCCAGCCATCCGAGCATGACGACCTCCGTGTGAACCGAACCGACCGGGCCGTCGGACTCCGGCGAGTGCATACCCGATCAGGGCGCCGATCCCACCGAAACCCGAAGTGACGGTCATCCCCACTCGTGGTTCATGGCGCGGGAGTCGACGGTGCCGTACCGCGGCTGGTCGGGCCGTCCCCGGTGCCGTGACAGCGCGATCAGGATCGTCGCCAGCGCGGCCGTCACGGCACCGGCGGCGAAGATGATGATGTAGGCACTTTCAGGAGGCTGCCCGGTCTGTGCCGACGGGTGACCGAGCAGGACCGCCACGATCGCCGCGGCGACGGCGCTGCCCACCGTGCGGGCGATGGCATTGAGGCCGGTCGCCACTCCGGTTTCACCGCGGGCGGCTTCGCTGACGACCAGAGCGGGCAGTGCACCGTAGGCGAGGCTGATGTAGGCGTTGGTGAAGATGCCGGCCACGATCACCTGCCACGGCTGGGAATGTGCAACGGCCAGACCGATGAATCCCACGATGCCGGTGAGCGCTCCACACACCAGCACCGGTCGGGCACCGAAGCGGTCGATGAACCGTCCACTCACCACCGCCATCACCAGGCCGGCGAATGCGCCGGGCAGCAGGTAGACGATGCTGGAGTAGAGCACGCTGGCCGAGAAGCCGTAACCGGCGATGTCGCGGGGCGCCTGTACGAACGCGGTCAAACCGAGGAATCCGAAGTACAAACCCATGCCGACGAACACGGTGGCGAGGTTGGTCAGCAGCATCGATCGCCGGGTCAGCAAGGAGATCGACACCAGCGGATGTTGCCGCCCGCGCTCCCAGAGCCCCCAGAGCCCGAGGACCACAGCTCCGCCGGCCGCGGTGCCGATGGTGATGGGGGAGGTCCAGCCCCAGGTATTGCCCTGGGTGATCGCCAACAGGACTGCGCTCAGTCCGGCGGCCAGCCCTACCGCTCCCCACCAGTCGACACTGCCCTCACCCCTGCGTTGCCGTGACGGGACCACAAACACCACCACCAGGATCACCGCCAGGGTGAAGACGGTGGTCAACCAGAACACCCGGTGGTAGTCGGCGTCCCCGTCCACCAGGAGGCCGGTTGCGACCAGGCCCACGCCGCCGCCGAAGCCGAGGATCGCCGACAGGACTGCCAAGGCTCGGACCACCCGGGTCTCGACGAGCTCTTCGCGCAACACCGCTACGCAGATCGGGTACAGCGAGTACGACACCCCCTGCAGTGCGCGGGCGGCAATGAGCACTGGCAGCGAGCTGGTGGTGGCGGCGATGATCGATCCGATCAGGACGACTCCGAGCACACCGAGCAGCACGTGCTTCTTGTTGTAGAGATCGGCCAGCCGGCTCAACAACGGGGTGGCTGCCGCCGCAGCCAGCAGGTTGGCGGTGACGGTCCAGCTGACGGCGACGGATGAGGCCTGGAGTTGATGGGCGATCAGGCCCAGCACCGGAACGACAGCGGTCTGCAGCACCGCGACGGTGAGTGCGACGACGCTCAGGGCTGCGATCAGGAGCCGGGGGGAGGGACCGGCCTTGAGCAACGTGCCTCCTCGTTCGGAACCGGCGGGCCGGGCGGAACTCTTGTCGAGAAACATATCGAATATCGAATTATCGCAGGGTGCCCGAGTGTCCCGGGATGGCGGGCGATGCGGTCCGTGTGACGGCGACGAGGCCGTAGGGTGAGGTCCGTGGACTTGCTCCTGGGCATCGACATGGGCACCGGTAGCTCAAAAGGTGTGCTGGTCGATCCGGATGGTGTGGTCCTGGCCGTCGAAACAATCGCCCACGCCGTGGAGTTGCCGCGGCCGGGCTGGGCAGAGGTCGACGCCGAGGCGATGTGGTGGGGTGAGGTCTGCGCCCTCAGCCGTGCCCTGGTGGACCGGTTGCCTGCCGGAGCGCGTATCGCCGCGATGGGTGTCAGTGGTGTGGGCCCGTGTCTGGTGTTGTGCGATGCGGCACTGCGCCCGCTGCGACGCGCGATCCTCTACGGAATCGACACTCGCGCCGAGGACGAAATCGCCTTTTTGACAGCAGAATTCGGCGCTGATGCGATTCTCGATCGGGCCGGTACCGCGTTGTCGAGCCAGGCGGTGGGCCCCAAGATCGAGTGGGTCCGCCGCAACGAGCCCGAAGTGTTCGGTCGCGCCACCGGCTGGTACGGCTCGAACTCCTATATCACCGCCAAGCTCACCGGCGAGTACGTGATGGATCATCACACCGCCAGCCAGTGCGACCCGCTGTATGCCACCCGCACGTTCGAGTGGAATACCGAGTGGGCACAACGCATTTGTGGACATCTACCGTTGCCCAGGCTGGTCTGGCCCAGCGATGTGGTGGGGACCGTGCACGCCGAGGCGGCCGTCGCCACGAGGGTACCGGTGGGCACACCGGTGGTGGCGGGCACCGTCGACGCCCTGGCCGAGGCTTTTTCGGTCGGCGTGCGCCATCCCGGGGACCAGATGCTGATGTACGGCTCCACGATGTTCCTGGTACAGATCATCGATGAGTACCACTGTGATCCGGCATTGTGGACGACGGCCGGCGTCGAGCCCGGCACTCATGCATTGGCGGCCGGAACGGCAACGGCGGGCAGCCTGGTGAAGTGGTTGCAGGCCACCACGGGTGGCGCCCCGTTCGACATCCTGATGGCGGAGGCGTTGGCGGTGCCGCCCGGCAGCGAAGGCCTGGTCGTGTTGCCGTATCTGGCGGGTGAGCGCACCCCGGTGTTCGATCCGCGTGCCCGCGGCGTGTTCGCCGGACTGACCTTGCGACACGGCCGCGGCCACTTGTTCCGCGCTGCCTACGAAGGGATTTCGTTCGGTATCCGGCAGATTCTGGAGAAGTTCGACGATGGGCACGGGGCGGACCGAGTGGTGGCGGTCGGCGGCGGGTTGCGCAGTCCGATCTGGGCGCAGACCCTGACGGATGTCACCGGGCGCGCCCAACTGGTCCCGGAGCAGGCGATCGGGGCCAGCTACGGTGATGCGCTACTGGCTGCCATCGGCGCGGGTGTGGTTGCCCCGGATACCGATTGGGCCCGGATCTCCCGGGAGATCACTCCTGATCCGGCAAATGTGGCCATGTACGACGACCTTTACCAGACCTGGCGCGAGTTGTATCCCGACACCCGTCACCTCGTGCACCGGCTTGCGGAGAACCCGGCACCGGTCTCGCGGTGAGTGTTATTCCGCGCCCATCCGTTCCAGGAGGGCTTCGGCCGTGGCCGGGTCGGTCACCAGCTGATTGAAGTATCCGCCGCGGGCGCCGGCGATGATCGACTCCACCTTGTCCACGCCCACCGCCACACCGATGGTGACCGGAATATGGCGCAGCACTTCGAGTTCCACCGCGATCAGCCGGTCGACACCTTCGAACTGGACCTCGTGGCCCTGGCGATCGAAGAATCGTGAGCACACGTCGCCGACCGCGTCGCGTAGTGAATTCGATCGGGTCGGTACGAACTGCGGGATGTCGCTGCGCAGCAGCGGCGGTGCACCGATTCCCATCAGGGCGCAGCGGGCAACCGGCCACAGGTGCAGGACTCGCTGGATGCTCGGATCCTTCAACAGCGACGGATACAGATCATGGCCGGGCAGTGCGGGTGCAAACAGGTAATTGGCCCGGCCGCCAACTCTGTTCGCCACCAACCTGGTGATCTCGTTGGTTTGATACCACTCGTCGGGCTGGTCGTTGCCGCCGACGGTCGGGGCCACCAGGACCCCGGGCAGTGGTGGTAGGTCGTGCTGGGCGACCTCGTAGACGGTGCGACCGGAGGACACCAGCAGAGTGTCACCGGGAAGTAGGCCGGAGGCGGTCAGTGCTCGGCCGACGGCTGGGGCGAGGACGCCTCCCATCACGTCGACCACTTTCCGTCCCGGGCCGGGATTGGGCATCGGCAGGCTCAGGAACACGGTGGTCAGCGCCAGTGCCCGGGCCAGACGGTCGGCGAGGTCGCTCGAGGACACCTCTGCCGGGGCTACCACCTCGATGCGGACGATGCCCCGCCGTTTGGCTTCGGCCAGGAGTCGGCTCACGGTGGCTCGGCTGCAACCGAGCTGGGCCGCCACGTCGGCCTGGGTGGCGTCCTCGGTGTAGTACAGCTTGGCCGCCGAGTACAGCAGCGACGCCGAGAAGTGGCCGACGTCGCCATCGGAAGGCGAGGTCTCCACAACGGGTGGGCTGGGGGATTGTGCGGGGCGGGGCACGAACAGAGTATGCCATTGAACACTTGTGCATCGTCAGTGTTCTGTGAACATTCGTTCTGGACAAAGATGCACTAGGTCGCATACTGTGACTCCACCCACACCATTCGACCTGGTGTGAACCGGGGAAGACCACCGTGATCCCGGATGTCCAATTGCGCAGGAGCTAGCTGATGGCCGATCGAATTCCCGAAAAAATGCAGGCCGTGGTGTGCCATGGCCCCAATGACTACCGCCTCGAAGAGGTGTCCGTCCCGCAGCGTGGCCCAGGGGAGGCGCTGATCCGCGTCGAGGCCGTCGGCATCTGCGCCAGCGACCTGAAGTGCTATCACGGTGCCGCCAAGTTCTGGGGCGACGAGAACCGGCCCGCCTGGGCGGAGACGATGGTGATCCCCGGGCATGAATTTGTAGGCGTGGTAGTCGAACTCGACGACGAGGCGGCACAGCGATGGAACATCGAGGTCGGTGACCGAGTGGTTTCCGAGCAGATCGTCCCGTGCTGGGAGTGCCTCTTCTGTAAGCGTGGCAATTACCACATGTGCCAGCCTCACGACCTCTACGGGTTCAAGCGCCGCACCCCCGGGGCGATGGCCTCCTACATGATTTACCCGGTGCAAGCGTTGGTACACAAGGTCTCCAAGGACATCGCCCCCGCTCACGCAGCGTTTGCCGAACCCCTGTCCTGCTCGTTGCATGCGGTCGAGCGCGCCCAGATCACGTTCGAGGACACCGTCGTGGTCGCCGGCTGCGGACCGATCGGTCTGGGCATGATCGCCGGCGCCAAGGCCAAGAACGCCATGCGCGTCATCGCCTTGGACATGGCGCCCGAGAAGCTGGAGCTCGCCAAGAAGTGCGGCGCCGACCTCACCATCAACATCGCCGAACAGGACGCAGTGCAGATCGTCAAAGATCTCACCGACGGCTACGGAGCCGACGTCTATCTGGAGGGCACCGGGCATACCTCGGCGGTGCCACAGGGACTCAACCTGCTGCGCAAGCTCGGCCGGTACGTCGAGTACGGCGTGTTCGGCAGCGACGTCACCGTCGACTGGAGCATCATCAGCGACGACAAAGAGCTCGACGTGCTCGGCGCCCATCTGGGCCCGTACTGCTGGCCCGCGGCCATCAAGATGATCGAATCCGGCGTTCTGCCGATGGACGAGATCTGCACGCACCAACTGCCGCTGACCGAATTCCAGAAGGGTCTGGACCTGGTCGGCAGCGGCCGCGAATCGGTCAAAGTGTCCCTGATCCCGGCCTGACGGAGGGTTGCATCCATGCGCGATTTTCGTGGACCACAGCTATCCCGGCGAAACATGTTGGCGGCCATGGGCCTTGCCGGTGCGGCGGCGGTCGGCGCGCCCATCCTGTCCGCCTGCGGTGTAGGCGGAACACCACCTGCACCCAATGGCGCCGGCGAGGTCACCGGTGGCTTCGACTGGCGCAAGGCGTCGGGGCAGACCATCAACATCCTCCAGACCCCGCATCCGTACCAGTTGTCGTATCAGCCGCTGCTCGCCGAGTTCACCGAACTCACCGGCATCACTGTCAACGTCGACCTGGTACCGGAGGCCGACTACTTCACCAAGCTCAACACCGAGTTGGCCGGCGGCTCCGGTAAACACGACGCGTTCATGCTCGGCGCCTACTTCATCTGGCAGTACGGCCCCCCGGGCTGGGTCGAGGACCTCAAACCGTGGCTGGAAAACACCGCGGCAACCAGTGCCGAGTACGACTTCGAGGACATCTTCGAGGGCCTGCGCACCTCGACCCGCTGGGATTTCACGTTGGGAAACCCGCTGGGCACCGGTGGTCAATGGGCCATCCCGTGGGGATTCGAGAACAACGTCGTGGCCTACAACAAGCGGATCTTCGACGAAAAGGGCATCACCAGACTGCCCGACAATCTCGACGACTTCATCCAGCTGGCCGTCGATCTGACCGACCGTTCGCAGAATCGCTACGGTCTGTCGACCCGCGGCTCGAAGTCGTGGGCCACCATCCATCCCGGCTTCATGACGCAGTACACCCGCCAGGGCGCGGTGGACTACAGCTGGAACGGCCAGGAACTGGTCGCCGAGATGGACAGTGCCGCGGCCGTCGATTTCACCGAGAAGTGGATCGACCTGCAGCATCGGGCCGGACCCACATCGTGGACCACGTATGACTATCCCAACGCGACCGGCGATCTCGGCGATGGCACCGCGATGATGGTGTTCGACGCCGACAGCGCCACCTACCCCAAAAACAAGCCCGGCGCCAGCAAAGAAGCCGGCAACATCGCCTGGTATGCGGGCCCCGCCGGGCCCGACGGCAACTACAAGACCAACCTGTGGACGTGGAGCTGGGCCATGTCGGCGAATTCCCGAAACAAGTTGCCGGCCTGGTTGTTCATCCAATGGGCCACGGGCAAGGAGTCGATGAACAAGGCCGTCGAGGGCGGCACGTACGCAGATCCGGTGCGCCAGTCGGTGTTCGACACCACGTTCAAACGGGTGGCCGCCGATCAGCACGGCTATCTGGAAGCGTTCGAGACCGTCATCGGCGAATCGAAGATCCAGTTCACCCCGCAGAAGAAGTTCTTCGACACCACGCAGAACTGGGCGGTCGCCCTGCAGGACATCTACGGCGGAGATGACGCCAGATCCCGCCTGGCCAGCCTCGCCAAGACCAACACCTCCAAGGTCAACCTCTAGGAACCGTGGCATCCATGACAACTCAGACGTCCAAGGCTCCGGCGACATCGCCGGAGCAGCCGGGCTCCGCGCGCGGCCAGAACTTGTCCGAGGTACCGATCTGGCGGCGCCGGCTGCGGCCGTACCTGCTGTCGGTGCCGGCGGTGGTGATCGTGATCGGGATCCTGTACCCGTTTGCGGTCGGCGCCTACTACGCCTTCCTCAACTACGCGGCCGTCAACCCCAATCCGCACTTCGTCGGGTTCGAGAATTTTGTCTCGGTGCTCGGCGATCAGGTGTTCTGGAAGAGCGTTCAGGTCACGGCGACCTTCGCCGTGCTGGCCACCTTCATCGAGACAGTGCTCGGGGTCGGTCTCGCGCTGCTGCTCAACCGGTCGTCGTTCATCGGCAAGATCTTCGAGAAGGTCCTGATCCTGCCGCTGATGATCGCGCCGGTGATCGCGGGCGTGATCTGGAAACTGATGTTCAACCCGCAGTTCGGTGTTCTCAATCATGTTCTGGGGCTGGGTAATACATTTGACTGGCTGTCGGCGGGAAATGCCCTGTTCTCGGTGATCCTGGTCGATATCTGGATCTTCACCCCGTTTGTCGCCATCCTGGTGCTCGCCGGTATCCGTTCGCTGCCACGGGAGCCGTTCGAGGCTTCCGAAGTCGACGGCGCCAGTTGGTTCTACATGTTCCGCAAGCTCATGCTGCCGATGCTGTGGCCCTACATCCTGGTGGCTGTCATCTTCCGGTTCATGGACAACCTGAAGGTCTTCGACCACATTTATGTGCTGACCGCAGGAGGGCCCGGCGTGGCCACCCGCACCTTGCAGATCGGGGCGTTCGAGGACTCGATCATCAACCTCGACTACTCGCGCGGCAGCACGTACATGCTGCTGCTCTGGGTCATCGTGTTCATCACCGCGCGCTACCTGGTGAGCGTGCTCGGCAAGGCGCAGCGTCGTGCTGCCGGAGCGGAGTCCTAGACATGGCACTGTTCACTAAAGCCGAACTACTGCCCGGCCAGAGGCGCTGGTCCATCGGCTCGGTGGCCGCCGACGTGGGGCTGGTCTTCTGGTTCCTCTTCTCGCTGTTCCCGATCTTCTGGATGCTGATGCTGGCACTGAAGAACGCCGAGGAGCAGACCACCACCTACTTCGCATTCAGCCCCACCTGGTCGAACTTCGCAACGGTGCTGTCCGACAAGGGCACTGAGATGACGAGTGTCGACTTCACCTCGGCGATGCTGACCAGCTTGCTGAACTGCGGTGGTGCGGTCCTGGTATCGCTGATCATCGGCATCCCGGCCGCGTACGCTGCCGGCCGGTGGCAGTACAAAGGCTCCAACGACCTGATGTTCACCATGCTGTCCTTCCGTTTCGCGCCGGAACTGATGGTCATCGTGCCGTTGTTTGTCATCTACAACCAGATCGGGCTGTTCGACACCAAGGTCGGCATGATCTGGGTGCTGCAGCTGGTGACGATGCCGCTGGTGGTGTGGATCCTTCGGTCCTACTTTCAGGATCTGCCGGAGGATCTGGAACAGGCGGCACTGTTGGACGGCTACACCCGCACCAGAGCTTTTGTGATGGTCGCCCTGCCGATCGTCAGGCCGGGGATCGCGGCGGCGGCGTTGTTGGCGTTCATCTTCGCCTGGAACAACTACGTCTTCCCGCTGATTCTGGCTGACAGCAACGCCGGCACCGTCACCGTCGCGATCACCAAGTTCCTCGGCGGCGGCGGGCAGGCGTACTACAACCTCACGGCGGCGGCGGCCCTCATCGCCGCGCTGCCGCCACTCATCCTCGCGCTCACCATCCAGCGGTACCTGGTGCGGGGCCTATCCTTCGGGGCGGTGAAATCCTGATGGCGACCATCTCAGCCAGCGGCGTGCAGAAGGCGTTCGGCAAAGTCGCAGCAGTGGACGGCGTGAGCGTCGACATCGCCGACGGCGAGTTCTTCGTGATCCTGGGACCCAGCGGTGCGGGCAAGACCACAACGCTGAAATCCATTGCGGGACTCGTGGACATCGATGAAGGATCTGTGCACATCGGCGGCGTCGACGTGACCATGGTCGAGCCGTACAACCGCAACGTGGCGATGGCCTTCGAGAGCTATGCGCTCTATCCGCAGAAGACCGTCAGCCAGAACTTGGCGTCGCCACTGAAATCGGGGCGTACCGGCAAGTATTCGGAGGCGCAGCGGACCGAACGCATCGACCAGGTGACCAAGACCTTGGGTATCAACCACCTCTTGCAGCGATTGCCGCGCGAGCTGTCCAACGGTCAACGTCAGCGCGTCGCGCTGGGTCGGGTCCTGGTTCGCCCGGCCGATGTGTACTTGCTCGACGAGCCGCTCAGCCACCTGGATGCGAAGCTGCGGGCCCAGATGCGTGCCGAGCTCAAACAGCTCGGCGCCATGAGTAACACGACGACGATCTACGTCACCCACGATTACCAGGAGGCGCTGGCGCTCGGTGACCGGATCGGGGTCATGCGAGCCGGTCGCCTCGTCCAGGTCGGCACTCCCGAGGAGATCTGGCGCCGGCCGGCCGACACCTTCGTCGCCAAGGCTCTGGGGCAGCCGGAGATCAACATCATCGACGGTGTGCTCGACGACAACCGGATCAGGCTGGGAGGAAACGACCCAGGGAGTCCGTCGGTACCGCTACCTGCAGCACTGGAGGCCCAGCGGGGTGACCGAGTGCGAGTCGGGCTGCGGCCCTCCGATATTCACGTCACCTCCGGAGAGGGGTCGCTGCGTGGCCGGGTATTGCTGGCCGAGCGACTGGGCCGCAACATCGAGCTGACAGTTGATGTGGGCGGTGCCCACCTGATCGTGCTGACCTCCGGACGTCACGGGGTCGGCGAAGGCGACGAGGTGACGATGACCATCGCCGACAGCGACGTGCACGTCTTCGCCGCCGGCGACGGAGACACCGCTCGTTTGACCACCACCAGCCCTACCACTCTGGAGGCCGCACAGTGACCGTCACAGCGGAACGGAGCAGCACCGCGCAGAGCCTCACACTCTCGGACCTGGTCAAGACCTACGCCTCCCGCGGGCGGGACCGGGTGACCGCGGTCAAAGGTATCGATCTGGCCATCGAGCCGGGGGAGCTGGTGGCGCTGCTGGGGCCTTCGGGCTGCGGCAAGACCACCACGCTGCGAATGATCGCCGGGCTCGAGACCGTCACCAGTGGGTCC
Source organism: Mycobacterium sp. (assembly GCF_049647605.1). GTDB lineage: Bacteria > Actinomycetota > Actinomycetes > Mycobacteriales > Mycobacteriaceae > Mycobacterium. Next base: position 43,150 of record NZ_JBARXZ010000178.1, read on the forward strand.
ATCAAGATCGGGGACCGCGAGATCTCGCAGCTGCCCGCCGCCAAGCGAGGGATCGGTGTCGGTTTCGAGAGCTACGCGCTGTACCCACCGATGTCGATCCGCGACAACCTGCTCTACGGCCTGAAGGCGCGCAAGGTCAAAGGCGCCGAAACGATGGTGTCCGCCATCTGCGACCGGCTCGAGATGAACGACCTCCTGGAGTTGCGACCCGCGGGGCTCTCCAGCGGGCAGAAGCAGCGGGTCGCGTTGGCCCGTGCGCTGGTCCGCAACCCACCGGTGTTGCTACTCGATGAGCCGTTGAGTCACCTCGACGCCTCCGCGCGCCAGCGGGTGCGCCGGGAACTCAAAGTGCTGCAACGTGAATTCGGTTACACCACAATCGTTGTCACCCACGACCAGGTGGAGGCGCTGTCGTTGGCCGATCGGCTGGCGGTGATGGACGCCGGAGTGGTGCAACAGTTCGGCACCCCCGACGAGGTGTTCGACGATCCGGCGAATCTGTTTGTTGCCACGTTTGTCGGCGAACCGCAGATCAACGTGCTGCACGGGACCGCACGAATTCACGACGGCCGAGTCCGCGTGCAGATCGGCAACAATGCCGGTTACCTGGAGGCCAGTGCGCGCAACGTGGCGGACGGGGCCCCGGTGACCGTCGGAATCCGGCCGCAGGACTGTGCGCTCGGCGCCGGTGAGCCCGCCGGTGCGGCAGGGCTCACAGCTACCGTTGCTTACTTCGAGCACCTGCTCGAGTTCGGGTTGGCGACAAGTACCGTTGCGGGTATGGAAGACGGAATCGTGGTGCAGACCCCGGCCCAACAGAGCTATGAGCCCGACCAGCGGGTGACTGTCACCGCCCCAGCGGAGCGGGTTTATCTCTTCGACGCCGACAACGGGGACCGGATCCGATGACCAAACTCTTCAATGATCCGGCCCGGTTCACCGAGGACATGCTCGTCGGGTTTCTGGACGCCAACTCCCGCTACGTCACCGGCGTGCCCGGCGGTGTGGTCCGGGCAAACAAGACCGCTCCGGGCAAGGTCGCCGTTGTCATCGGCGGCGGGTCGGGTCACTACCCGGCGTTCTGTGGCACCGTCGGACCGGGCTTTGCCGACGGCGCCGTTGTCGGCAACATCTTCACCTCCCCATCGGCGCAGGAGGCGGCCTCGGTGGCCCGCGCCGCACACGGTGATGCCGGCGTGCTGTTGACCACCGGCAACTACGCCGGTGACGTGATGAACTTCGGGCTGGCGGTCAACCAGCTGCGCAGCGAGGGTATCGAGGCCGTCTACTTCGCCATCACCGACGACGTGGCCAGCGCCCCGAAGGGCGAGGAAGCCAAAAGGCGGGGTATCGCAGGGGATTTCACTGTCTTCAAGTGTGCCAGCGCTGCGGCCGAGGATGGTCTCGACCTGGCCGGGGTGGTTCGCATCGCAACCGCGGCCAACGACGCCACCCGGACCCTGGGCGTGGCCTTCGACGGCTGCACCATGCCGGGAGCCGACCACCCGCTGTTCACGGTGCCCGAAGGCCACATGGGTCTGGGGCTGGGAATCCACGGTGAGCCCGGCGTCGCCGATGAGCCGATGCCGTCGGCAGCAGATTTGGCCAAGACCCTGGTCGAAGGTGTCCTCAACGATTTTCCGGAGAATCCGTCCAAGCGGATCGCGGTGATCCTCAACGGCCTGGGCCGCACCAAGTACGAGGAGCTGTTCGTGGTGTGGGGCACGGCCGCTCAGCTGTTGCGCGATAAGGGCTTCGAGATCATCGAGCCCGAGGTCGGTGAGCTGGTGACCAGCCTCGACATGTCGGGCTGCTCGTTGACCGTGATGTGGCTCGACGAGGAACTCGAGAAGTATTGGACGGCGCCGGCTGACAGCCCGGCATACCGCAAGGGTGCCACCGCGTCCGCGCTGCAGGGGGAGCGGCGAACCGATGCCGCCTCCGATGCTGCTGCCGATGCCGTCGTGTTCTCGGAGCTCTCCGATGACGACGGTCGCGGCTGCGGACAGTTTGTCGCCGGCGCCATCGCCGCAATCGCCGAGATGCTCGCCGGCGCCGAGGATGAGCTCGGTCGGATCGACGCGGTGGCCGGTGACGGTGACCACGGCCGCGGCATGGTGAAGGGCTCGTCGGCGGCGCGCACCGCTGCCGACCGTGCTGCCGCCGATGGGGCCGGTACCGGTTCGGTCCTGGCCGCCGCCGGCAGTGAATGGGCGGCGAAGGCCGGTGGCACCTCCGGGGTGCTCTGGGGCGCAATGCTTTCGGCCTTGGGTACTCGACTGGGCGACACCGGACGTCCGGATGGGGCTGCCGTGGCCGCTGGAATGCGCGACGGCTATGACGCGCTGATCCGACTCGGCGGTGCATCACCGGGGGACAAGACGATGCTCGATGCCTTGCTGCCGTTTGTCGAGGAACTGGAACGACAGGTCGGCGACGGACAGAGCTGGCAGGACGGGTGGCGCGTGGCGGCGGGGGTGGCCACCGACGCCGCCCGGGCCACTGCGGATCTGCGACCCAAGGTCGGGCGTGCCCGGCCGTTGGCCGAACGTAGTATCGGTACCCCGGACGCCGGCGCCACCTCACTGGCGATGTGCGCGGTTACCGTCGCCGAAGCTTTCCCGATCTCTGAAGGAGACAAGTAGTGCCGTCGAATCTGCGGATCGTCGTCGGTTCCGACGACGCCGGATACGAGTACAAGGAAGCCCTCAAGGGTGATCTGCGCGCCGACAACCGGGTAGCCGAGGTCACCGATGTCGGAGTCGGCACCGACGAGGACACCGCCTACCCGCACGTGGCGGTGGCGGCGGCCCGTCTGGTGGCCGAGGGCAAGGCGGATCGTGCCTTGTTGATCTGCGGTACCGGGCTCGGGGTCGCCATAGCCGCCAACAAAGTGCCCGGCATCCGCGCGGTGACCGCCCACGACGGTTTCTCGGTGGAGCGCTCGGTGCTGTCGAACAATGCGCAGGTGTTGTGCATGGGGCAGCGCGTGATCGGGCTCGAACTCGCGCGCCGCCTGGTGCGGGAGTGGCTGGAGTACGAATTCGATCCGTCCAGCAAGTCCGCCGACAAGGTCGAGGCCATCTGCAGCTATGAATCGGTGACCTGACAGTCGGTCTTTGCATCCTTCTACTTCGTGCGGTCTTCCCTTCGCGGGACGGCCGCACGAAGTCGTTTCACCGGGTGTGCACCCTGTGTAGCCGGCAAAAGGGTTGTCTCCAAGTTGATTTGAAATCACCAGAGCAAGACCCGCATAGTTTCCTGTGTATCTACAACGGTGATCGTGGCGCCACTGCACCGGCACCGTGCGCGCCGGCCGATGAACTGTTGTGGAGTCCGGCTACTTGTCGTACCGTCATCCTCATTGCTTAGCCGCACTAGAAGAATCGTCTGATCGTCCGCGCCTGTCGCCGTTCAGGGGAGGGTCACGGATGCAGCGGGTTTCGGTGAGACGGCGACTCGGCCGACACTGGATGCTGCTGGTGACCGTGGTTGTGCTCGTGGTGGCCGGATTTGCCGTCTACCGGCTGCACGGCGTCTTCGCCTCACAGGATGTCACGTCCACCCCAAGTGGATCCGACACCGATATCGTGCCGTTCAACCCCAAGCGCGTGGTCCTGGAGGTGTTCGGCCCACCCGGCACGCTGGCCACCATCACCTACCTGGATATCGATGCCCAACCACAGCGCGCCGATGCCGTCGCGCTGCCCTGGTCTTATGACACCACCACCACGCAGCCCGCGGTTTTTGTCAACGTCTCCGCGCAGGGGGACCGTGACTGGATCGGCTGCCGCATCACCATCGATGGTGCGGTCAAGGACGAGAGAACCGTGAATGCCTGGCACGCCTTCACCTACTGCCTGGACAAGTCCGGATGAGTGCCACGCGGGTTCCGGACTTCATCCGGCGGTACTCGGTGATCATCGCGCTCTTCTGGCTCGCGCTGGCGGTGCTGACGAATGTTTTTGTGCCCCAATTGGAAACTGTCGCCGAATCGCACAATGTTTCGCTGAGCCCGAAGGATTCGCCGTCGCTACAAGCCAGCAAGCGCATCGGAAAAGTGTTCGGCGAGTTCGACTCCGACAGCTCGGCGATGATCGTCCTGGAGGGCGATCAACCACTCGGCGCTGACGCCCACCACTACTACGACAGCCTGATCCAGGAACTGTCCCAGGACACCGAGCACGTCCAGCACATCCAGGACTTCTGGGGGGATCCGCTGACGGCAGCGGGATCGCAGAGCTCCGACGGCAAGGCAGCTTTGGTCCAGCTGTACCTGGCCGGCAACCAAGGTGAGTCATTGGCCAACGAGTCCGTGGATGCGGTGCGTGAGATCGTCGATCGCACACCGCGACCACCGGGTCTCGAGGCCTACGTCACCGGTGCCGCTCCGCTGGTCACCGATCAGTTCGAAGTGGGCCGGCACGGCACCCTGAAGACCACCTTGATCACCATCGGGGTGATCGCGTTGATGCTCTTTGTGCTCTACCGACGTCTCACCACCGTCATCTTCGTGATCTTCACGGTGATGATCGAGCTGACCGCATCGCGCGGCGTGGTCGCCGTGCTCGCCAACGCCGGCATCATCGAGTTGTCGACCTACTCGACCAATCTGTTGACGCTTCTGGTCATCGCCGCCGGCACCGACTATGCGATCTTCATCCTCGGCCGTTTTCACGAGGCACGTCAGTCCGGGCAAGATCGGGTGTCGGCGTTCAACACGATGTACCGCGGAACGGCGCACATCATCTTGGGTTCAGGTCTGACGATCGCCGGCGCGGTGCTCTGCCTGACCTTCACCCGGCTCCCGTACTTCCAGAGCTTGGGTGTCCCCGCCGGGATCGGTGTTCTCGTCGCAGTGGTGGCGGCGTTGACCTTGGCGCCGGCGCTACTGATCATCGGCCGCCATTTCGGGCTGTTCGAACCCAGCCGGCCGATGCGTACCCAGGGGTGGCGTCGCATCGGAACGGCTGTCGTCAGGTGGCCCGGTCCGATCCTTGCAGCGACGATTGCCGTCGCCCTGATCGGTCTGCTGGCGCTGCCGCGGTACACCACCAGCTACGACACCCGGCCTTACATGCCCGCCGACGCCCCGGCCAATGTGGGTTACGCCGCCGCGGAACGCCACTTCTCACCGGCGAGGTTGAATCCAGAGCTGCTGATGATCGAAGCCGACCACGACCTACGCAATTCCACCGACATGATCCTGCTGGAGCGGGTCGCCAAGGCGGTCTTCCACACCGACGGTATCGCGCAGGTGCAGTCGATCACCCGGCCGCTGGGCACGCCGTTGGACCATACGTCGATTCCCTTCCAGATCAGTGCCGGCAGTGCCGCTCAGCTCAACAACCTGCCTTTCCAGCAAGCGCGTGGTGCGGACTTGCTCAAACAGGTTGACGTGATCAACAACTCGATCGACATTCTTCGGCAGCAGTATGCGCTCCAACAACAATCCAGTGCGATCACCGACGAGCAGTCCAAAGCCTTCCAGGACACGGTGGCCACCACGCAGGACTTGCGGGACAAGATCGCCAACTTCGACGATTTCTTCCGGCCGCTGCGTAACTATTTCTATTGGGAGCCACACTGTTTCGACATCCCGATCTGTTGGGCCCTGCGGTCCCTGTTCGACGCGCTCGACGGTATCAACGCACTGACCGAACAACTGGCCGATGTCGCCGGCAGTATCGCCAAACTGGATGAGCTGCAACCCAAGCTGCTCGCGCTGATACCGCCGCAGATCGCCAGTCAGCAGGCCAACCGCGACCTCACCCTCACCAACTACGCCACCACTTCCGGCCTCAACGACCAGGCTGAGGCGGCACTGCAAAACGCCACCGCCCTCGGTCAGGCATTCGACGCGTCGAAAACCGATGACTCGTTCTACCTGCCGCCGGAGGCGTTCACCAACCCCGAATTCCTGCGTGGGCTCAAACTGTTCCTCTCGCCGGACGGAACGGCGGCCCGCATGATCATCACCCACGAGGGCGATCCCGCTACACCTGAAGGCATTTCGCACATCGAAGCCATCAGGAACGCCGCGCAGGCCGCCGTCAAGGGCACGCCACTGGCCGGATCCCACATATACATCGCCGGCACTGCCGCCACCTACAAAGACATTCAGGAGGGCGCCAAATACGATCTCATGATCGCCGCGATCGCGGCGGTGAGCCTGATCCTGCTGGTCATGATGTTCATCACCCGGAGCATCATCGCCGCGTTTGTCATCGTGGGCACCGTGGCACTGTCGTTGGGGGCCTCTTTTGGGCTCTCGGTGTTGATCTGGCAAGAAATCCTTGGCATTCAACTGTATTGGATCGTCCTGGCGCTGGCTGTCATCTTGCTGTTGGCAGTGGGGTCGGACTACAACCTGCTGTTGATCTCCCGATTCAAAGAGGAGATCGGCGCCGGCGTGAACACCGGCATCATCCGGGCGATGGCCGGGTCCGGTGCCGTGGTCACGGCAGCCGGGCTGGTGTTCGCCGCCACCATGGCCTCCTTCCTGTTCGCAGACTTGCGGATTCTGGGCCAGATCGGAACCACCATCGCCCTCGGCCTGTTGTTCGACACGCTGATCGTTCGTTCGTTCATGACTCCGGCGGTCGCCGCATTGCTGGGCCGCTGGTTCTGGTGGCCGCTGAGAGTGCGCCCCCGCCCCGCCAGCCAGATGCTCCAGCCTTACGGCTCACGCGCCGCGGTCCGTCAGCTACTGCTGTGGGAAGACGACGATCCAGTGGTCCGGTCAGGTTCCGGCTAACGGGCCGAGCTGCCGGCAGGCTCCGGCTGCACCACCGAAATGTTCTGCAGCTTGGCTTTCAATCCCGCAACCCTTCTGAGCTGGGCGGCCATGTTCATCGACGTCAACATCGGAATGCCGCCGATGAAGGTCCGAAAGGACGGATGACCGCCGTGGAGGTGCAGCACATACAGACAGCCGACGACGTAGAAGAGGCCGATGCAGAAAAGTGCGGCCGGGATGGCGTAGGCCAGCGGTGAGCGAGCGTCGGCAACCAGCTCCCTCGCATAATCCACTTCGTCCTGCGACATCGGTTGGGATTGGCGGAGTTTGGCAAGCACGGCTTTGTGGGCGCCCACCTTCTCGCCCAGTGGATGAGAGCGGCGCTTCTCCAGTCTGCTGATGAACACGAATACGCAGATGGCGAAGCCGATTTCGAGTACCGCTGTCAGTATCGTCAGCTCGCCCCACAGGCCGAGATTCACGCTGCCGCTCCTCTGCTCCACTATCGGCCGGATTCACACCGGCGGTGCCGTCTATCCAGGTCGATACGCGGGATGCCCGGGACTGCCCCCGGCAGCATCCCGTCGGCGGGCCGCCATCCCGGCCAGTGCTTCGAACACCACGCGGTGCGCGGCGTTGACCGTCAGTTCGGCATGGTCGTAGGCGGGTGCCACTTCGACCACGTCCACACCTGCCACGTCATGTTCGTAGCAGAGTTGGCGGACCATACGCAGCAGGTCGGCGCTGGTGATGCCGCCGGGTTCGGGAGTGCCGGTACCGGGGGCGTGCGCCGGGTCCAGTACATCGATATCAACGGACACGTACAGCTTTTCGGCCTTCGCCAGCGCCTCGTCGACAGCCGACTTCATGACTGCCTTGAAGCCGCGCTCCCAGATCTCCTGCATGGTGTGCCATGTCATGCCCTGCTCGAGCATCCACTCGAAGGTGTCCTGAGGCGGCCAGTAGCCGCGCAAACCCACCTGCACGAAGTGGGTGCCCGGGACTGCCCCGGATTCGATGAGCCGGCGCATCGGCGTGCCGTGGCTGGCCAGGTTGCCCTCGATGATGTCGGCAGTGTCGGCGTGCGCATCGAAATGCACGATGCCGACATTGCCGTAGCCGTGCACGTCGGCGACCGCGGTGGCCGACGGCCAGGTGATCGAATGGTCACCACCGAGCACCACCGGCACGACGCCGCGGGATGCCACCGCATGGACTCGTTCCCGGATGTTGGCGTGGGACACCTCGGTCTGCCCATGTGGGCAGTAGGCATCGCCGAAGTCCACCACCTCGAGCCAGTCGAAGATCTCCAGTCCCAGATCCAGGTGGTAGGTGCCTGGTTCGTAGGCCGTCGCCCGGATCGCCCGCGGCCCGAACCGGGCACCCGGGCGATTGGTGGTCGCGACGTCGAACGGCGCGCCGATGATCGCCACATCGGGTTGCCAGCTCTCGAGCTGGTCGATCTCGGTCAGGAACGGGCGATGCCCGAAGGAAGCCAGGCCCGCGTACGGCAGGTCGAGTTGCTCAGCCATGCCCGGCGGGAGATCCCGCTGCGGTCCATGCTCGTGGGGTCCCATGGGCTGACACTACTGCTGGTCCGCGCCTGCCGGAGTCAAACGAAAGGTGTTGCAGGCCCGCTCAGCTGAGGTCGGTTCCGATTCGCTCCCGGAGCCGCTGCCGGATCCAGTCCGGCCAGGGTTGCTTCCGGTAGTTGGTGGTGTCGACGCACACGTGGGTCATCACGCATTCGGCGATGACCGCATCGGGGTCCCCGCCGTCGCGGACGATGGTGAATTCGCTGCGCAGGGAGCTGTTTCCGGGTTGTTGGAACCGCACCTGCACCAGCAGTCGATCATCGAAGGTGACCGGACGGCGGAATTGCAGCTCCGCCGCGGCGACGACGAAGTCGACCCCGGCGTCGGTCACAGTGCGATAGTCACCGATCAGCTCACCCAGGGCCTCGGTATGGGCCATGTCCACCCAGGTGAGGTAATGCCCGTTGAAGGCCCGGCCCTGCATATCGCATTCGACGTAGCGGACTCGCAGGGGCATCTGGAAATGTGGGACCGACATCGGCGGCCTTTCGATCGGGTGGCGGATCATCAGTATCTCGGTGCGGCGCCGGCAGCCGGGTCGAGCCGGCTCAACCGGTGCTGCGCGCGCCCTTGGCGCACCAGTGTCATGGACTGTGAGAACGTAGGGTCACCATGGATTCGCAGGACTACCTCACCTATGAGCGGTGGGGACGCAATTTCTTCGAGGTCGCAGTCACCGAGGAGCGAGTCGCGGCGGCATTTGCCGATATCGCCGGCGACGAGCTCCAGATGGGCCCGATGGCGCAGGGACCAGGCGGGCTGGCCCGGGTCACCGCCAGAGTCAGGATCCAGCAGCCGCGAGCCAGCCGTCACCTGGGTGAGACCATCACTTTTTCGATCCGGATTCCGCTGGAGATCGATCTGTTGGTCGATCTGCGCTTGGACAAGCAGCGGTTCACGGTGGCTGGCGAGATCGCGCTGCGGGCCACCGCCCGCGCAGCTGAACCGCTGCTGTTGATCATCGACGTCGCCAAGCCGAGGCCGACGGACATCAGTGTGCACGTATCGTCGAAATCCATTCGCGGTGAACTGGTGCGCATCATCGGCGGCGTGGACGCCGAGATCAGGCGGTTCATCGCCGCGCACGTCAGTGAGCAGATCGACGCGCCGGAGTCGATCAAGGCCAAGGTGATCGACGTGGCCGAACGCCTCGATGAGGCGTGGACCGGGGTATGAGGCATGGCACGATGAGCCGGTGACCACAAAACTGGATCTGCTCAGCCCCAACGTCGAAGTGGCTGTGGTGACCACCGACCTCGATGCGATGATCGAGTTCTACGAGAATTTCCTGGGTCTGGAGTTCCAGGCGGAAATCGACTTCCCCGGCGGCTCGCAGCGTCGTTATGCCCTGGGCAGCAATGTGGTCAAGCTTGTCACCTACACCCCGCCGCCGTCGGAGCCGACGGCCCAGGGCGGCGGCCGGGTGCAGGCGGGGATCAAGTACTTCTCGTTCAGCGTCAAGAATCTCACCCAGCTGGCCGACCGTGTTGCCGCCTCGCCCTATCAGCTGGTCGAGCCACTCACCGAGTTCGAGCCGGTGCCGGGGATGGGGTGGCTGTTCGTGGCCGACCCCGATGGCAACTGGATCGAGTTCTTCGGCACCTTGTGAGTGCCGTTCGGGTGGGGTGTGTGTACCGGCCCCAACACGCGCCGGAACTGCTGTGCGACGCTGCTCGGGCAGCAGACGAGGCCGGTCTCGACGAGCTTTGGGTGTGGGAGGACTGTTTCCTGTCGGGAGGCATCTCGGCGATCGCGGTGGCCCTGGCGAGCACTCGACGCTTGACGATTGGTGTCGGGGTGTTGCCGGTGCCGATGCGCAATGTTGCGGCGACCGCCATGGAGATTGCCACCTTGTCGAGGGCGTTTCCGGGCCGGGTACGTATCGGGGTGGGGCACGGGGTCCAGGACTGGATGGCGCAGATCGGCGCCAAGGTGTCCTCGCCCATGACGCTGCTGCGTGAGTATCTGAGCGCCTTGCGGGCGTTGCTCGACGGCCACCGAGTCACCGTCGCGGGTACCTACATCCACCTCGACGAGGTACAGCTGGAATGGCCTCCTGCGCCGGGGATTGAGTTACTTTGTGCTGCAACAGGTCCCAAAACTCTGCGACTGAGCGGGGAGTTGGCCTCGGGCACCGTCATCACGGGTGGCACCACCGCGCAGGCCCTGCGCTCCGCAGTCGCTCACATCCGCCAGGGGAATGCGGCCGGCACGCCACATTCGGTGGTGGCCTACATTCAGTGCACGGTCGGTGCCGACGCGAAAACTCGAGCCGCACAAGAGCTTCAGAAGTGGGGATTGGATCCCGAATCCGACGCCGCTGTTTACGGCAGTCCGGAGGAGATCGCTGCGGGGGCCCGTCGGTGGATCGATGCCGGTGCCGACACCGTTGTGTTCCAGCCCGCTGCCGACGTCGATTTCGCCGACTTCGCGACGGTGATCGCCAACCAGGTGCAGCCGCTGATCGGTGACCGTTAGCGCTGGCGGAGTCGCCAGCCGAAGTACGCCATGGCGGCACCGCTCACTGCGATTACAGGACCCAGCACGGACCAGGTGGTGGTGTTGCTCATCGGGCTACCTTGGACCACACCGAATCCCTGCAGCATGAACAGCACCCCAAAAAGGGCGATGATCACGCCGAACAGGATGAGAAGCGCGCTACGCATGCCCCGACTGTAATCCCCACCGGGCCGTCGTTCTGAGGAACTGGCCCCCGGTCACTTGCCGGCCGGGCGCTGGGCCATCGGCAAGGTTCGGCGCTGACGCCGCCCCTCTGCGGTCAGGTAGGCCAGACCCGCTGCCGATGACAACAGTGCGACGATGCCTGCCCACGTCCCGAAGCTCACCCAGCCCAGTGCAAACCCCACCACGCAGGCGACGAACGCAACGACGCCGGTGCCGATCAGCAGTGCGCCCAACACTGAAACGCTGCTGTTTGCGGTGTGCTGCGGCGACCTGGTCATGTCTGTCTCTCCTGTCTGTGGCTCGCCGGATCTCGACCGGGGTGGGTATCTCCTGGTAGGGACGGTGATACCCCGGTGTTGGCAACACCGAAACACCCAGTGGGGAATAGCCGGCGGGGTTTGTCGCTTTGCATTCACGGGTACCGCTTCGAACGTCAGCCAATCGCAGTGCTGGTGGTCGAGGCATCACCGCGGCACGTTAGGAGGCGACCAGATGTCGGGTAACCACCGTTTCGACCCCGATCGCCGGGCCACGTCGGCTCCCGCGAGCGAGCGTCGATCCACCATCGGCGCGATGGCGTTTCCGGTGGCCATCGCCCTGTCTTTTGCCGGCTTTTCGGCCGCTGTCCTGGTGGCGCATGCCGACTCTGGTGCGGCCATTCCGGCGCCACAACCGCAGGCACATGTTGTAGTCCAGTCGCAGCCGGTCAGTCAGCACGGCACGATCGTTGCCGTCACCGGCGATTCGCTCACCGCGCGCAGCGCCGACGGGCACACCCAGACGTATCGGCTCACCCCCGATACCACCGCCGTCACAGGTATCGGCGGCCAGTCATTCACCAGGGCAACGCCTTTTGCCGTCAATGACGAGGTAGCCATCCATGCGACCGTGACCGGTGAGCTGGCCACTGCGACCGTGGTGGCCGACCGCGCGGTCATCGGTGAGTATGGCCGAGCGATGGACTCGCAGTAGCCCGCAGTTCTGTGGCGTGCTGGCTGGGTGGCGCGCCGAACAGCCGGCGGTATTCGCGGGTGAATTGGGACGCGCTGTCGTAGCCCACGGCATGCCCCACTCCGGCGATGTCGCCGGGGCGCGCCAACAACAGCGTGCGGGCCTGCTGCAAGCGGATCCGTTTCTGGAATTGCAGCGGGCTCATCGCAGTCACCGCCCGGAAGCGTCGGTGCAGGTGCGACGAGCTCATGCCGGACAGCCGGGCCAGGTCCTCGATTCTCATCGGCTCGGCATAGTGGTCGCGAATCCAGGCGATCGTTCGGCTGATCAGCGCCAGATCACTGTCGCCGACCCCCACTTGTCGGACGGTTTCACCCAACGGCCCGGTCAGTAACCGCCAGACGATCTCCTGTTCCAGTAGCGGCGCCAGCACCGCGGCATCGGCCGGCCGATCGAGCAGCTGGAGCAGTCGGGCGAGGGCATCGAGCAGATCATGATCGGCCCAGGTGGTCGCCATGGCTACCGGGCCTGGGCCGGTGTGCGAGCGCTGGACGGGAAGCCGCAGTTGGAGGGCGGCCACTGTCTCGGCCCGCAGCACCACACCCATGGACAGGGACGGAGTTCCAGGTGTGATGTCGATGTAGTGGCCGGTCACCGGGAGCTCGGCGGTGACCACCAGACATTGACCGGCGCGATACTCGTGCACCTGGTCTCCGAGTGACAGGCGCTTGCCGGCCTGCGCCATCAACACCAGTAGCGGCTCGGTGAGCGAGTACTCCGGCGCCGCATCGGCTTTGGTGACCTTGGACAGCAGCAGACCGTCGATGGGGGTGTGCAGGTCCTGGCGGGCGTGCGCTGAGATGCGATCACAGATCCATGCCAGCAGCTCCGGTGTCGAAGGCATGCCCCAACTCAACCATTTCCGGTGCACTCGATGCGTCTGATACGCGCAGATCGAGCAGGATTGTGCAAGCTTGCGCCGGGATCACGCTACCGCGGGCGCCGCCGCCGAGGTTTGCTTGATACATCATCAGCTCACCACGGAGGTTCACCCGATATGTCCCTGGATCACTACGTCACACTCGGCCGTTCAGGTCTACGCGTCAGCCCGTTTGCGCTGGGCGCCATGACATTCGGAACGGATGCAGGTGGGGCGGGCAGCAGTGTGGAGGAGTCCGAACAGATCTTGTCCGCCTATCTTGATCTCGGCGGCAATTTCATCGACACGGCCAACTTCTACACCAACGGCCACTCGGAGGCCATCCTCGGTGACTACTTCGCCAATCGCCCCGGGCGCAGGCAACGGGTGGTGCTCGCGTCGAAGTTCTTCACCAACCTGTTTCCCGGCGACCCCAACGGTGGTGGTGCGGGACGGTCGTCGATCATCGCCCAGGTGGAGGAGTCGCTCCGGCGGATGCGCACCGACTATCTCGACCTCTGCTGGCTGCACAACTGGGATCGGCACACCCCGGTCGAAGAAACCATGCGCGCTCTCGACGATCTGGTCCGGGCCGGCAAGATCCGCTACATCGGCTTTTCCAACAACCCCGCCTGGGTGACGGCGCAGGCGCACATCATGGCTCTGCTGAACGGGTGGACACCGTTGATCGCCCTCCAGGTCGAGTACTCGCTGCTGGCCCGCACCATCGAGGGAGAGGTGGCGCCGTTGGCCCGTGATCAGGGAATGGCGCTGGTGCCCTGGAGCCCGCTGAAGAACGGGTTCCTGTCCGGGAAGTACCGGCGGGGCGGCGATGCCGTCGACTCGGCCCGCACCGCCTATGTGGGCAGTCCCACCGAGGAGCAGTTCCGCGTCATCGACACCGTTGTGGACATCGCGTCCCAGCTCGACGCCTCACCGGCGGCAGTGGCGCTGTCGTGGTTGCGTTCCCGGCCGGGCGCGGTGGTCCCGATCCTCGGCGCGCGTCGCCTGCAGCATCTCGAGGACAACGTCGCCGGCCTGGACCTCGCCCTCGACGCTGAGCATCTTCGGATGCTCGACGCGGTGTCCGCACCCGAGCTCAACGACCCGGCCCCGATGCACGGTGACATGCGGGCCATGCTGCAATTCGCGGGCACCACCGTCGACGGCGAGTCATCGGCGGTGTACCCGCCGCTGCTGCAGAGCGCTACCAGGTACTGACTTCAGGGTGCTGTAGCAGCGGCCGGTGCCCGGTTTCCCTGTGGATCCTCGAGTTCCATGACGGGAACGGTCGGATCCGAGTTCGGCAGTGATGATTCGACACCGAGCGCCGATTCTGGGCGCCGGCCGTCAGGGCTCTCCAACTGGACGCTGGTCTGGGGGCCGGCTGTGATGCCGATGCCGGGATTCGGTGGCTCGGGGTGCGAGTTGCCGACGGAGATACCGTACTGCGCACTGGAATTGGTGAGGCTGCCCTCAGCCTGACCGGTGTTGCCGAGTTGACTGCCCGGCAATCCGCTGAGTTGCTGTCCGGCACCGGCATTGGTGTGGATTTTGACGCCGCGGGCGTCCGTGGTGGCCGGCGGCGCCACCACGATGATGTTGTAGGGGTAGTCGAAACTGCCCGGCTGTGGCGAGACATCGCCGGGGATGTACGGGGGCTGTGGCGGCAGATCCGGTGCCGCGGCCGCGACGGGCACGAGGGTCAGCGATGCCAGCCCGGCGAGCGCGGCCGCCCCGATCATCTGTTGCTTCGACATGTCCACCTCAGATCTTGATGGGTTCGCCGTAGAGGGCGAACTGCGTGTGCGCCGCCGATGTCGAGACACGCAGATAACCATACGACCTGATGGTCACATCGCCGCCGCATGCGTCGGCTTTGACGTGGATGTTGTCGATGTCGATCATGGCCTGGCCGCCGTCGCTGAGCGCCATGTTGGACAGCGGGAGATCCACGATGACACCCGGCTGGACGACGGTCTGGACAAAGCCGGCGGCCCCGCCGGCCACACCGGCGTTGGCGCCTTCGCTGAAGGGCAGACCGATCGAGCCCTGAGGTGCCACGCCGGCGGTGCCGCCGTATTGCAGACCGGTCGACACGTCACGTTGGCACCCGAGTTGGTATCCCACGATGAACAGGCTGTCGGTGATCTCACCGGCTCCGCCGGTGGCAGTGGCGGTACCCGACACGGTCACGAATCCCTCCCGGGAATCGGTGGCGTTTGCCAGGTTGGGCACCGAGTTCACCACTTCACGGTCCAGTTGGATGGTCAGCGTCCAACCATCTCGGGATACTTTCGAATAGACTTTCGGCGCCATGTCCACCGGGTCTGCAGCGGCGGGCGCTATCCCGAAGATCCCGCCGAGCATCACCGTAACCGCAGTAGCTGCCCTCAGAACGGCAACTGATGTCAAGCTGGCCCCCAACGTCTCGTTCACTCTGCGACGGTCATGTCCGACCTCATCCTTGACGCCGGACATCGTCGTCGAGCGCGTGTAAAGGAGGTAACACCTCCTAGCCACCGCTGTATGAACACACGGTGTCCAGTTCTGACCGGTACGAATGTATAACGAATGCGTCCCGCAGCAACTCGTTTGCTCAGGTCTGGGCGCTCCACGCCCGCCAGAGCCGCGCGTAGCGGCCGTCGAGGGCGATCAGCTCACTGTGAGTGCCGTTCTCGACGATCCGGCCGTCGTCCATCACGGCGATCTGATCGGCGGTCGCCGCCTGGGTGAGCCGGTGCGCGACGATCAGGGTGGTTCGACCCGCGGTGGCAGCGGCCGCTGCCGACTCGAGCTCGTTGGCGTGTGAACTGCCGGCCTCGGCGGTCGCCTCGTCCAGTACCACCACCTCCGGGTCGGCCAGGACCAGACGGGCCATCGCGATGTGCTGTGCTTGGGCGGCTGTCAGGGTGGCTCCGTGTTCACCCACCACGGTGTCGAGGCCCTCGTCAAGGGCTTCGACCCACCTGTCGGCTCCCACTCGCTGCAGGGCCGACCAGATCGTGTCGCGATCGGCCTCGGGTGCGATCAGGCGCAGGTCGTCGATCAGCGGCCCTGAGAACACGTGGACCTCCTGGGTGATGCTGGCGACGGTGCGCCGCAGCACAACCGGGTCGATGTCACCGATCGGCGTCCCGCCGATACCCGCCTGGCCACGTGTCGGAGCGAGTAGGCCGGCGATGACGGCGGCCAGAGTGGACTTGCCCGCACCAGTGGCCCCCACCAGCGCACACCGTGTCCCTGCCGCTATCGAGAGCGAAACCCGATGCAGCACATCAGGTCCGGTGCCATAGGAGAAGGACACGTCCTCGACCGAGATGTTCGCGCCTCTCGGAACTCCGGAGCGGTGACCACGTTCAACCGCGGGAATCCGCATGTCGACGACCCCGACCAGGCGCGCCAGGCCGGCCGCCGCCTCTTGAGCTTCGTCGAAGGTGTACATCAGCATGCCGATCGGATTGAACAGCCGGTGGAACATCAGTGCTGCGGCGGTGGTCTGGCCGACGGTCACCGATCCGGACTTCACCAGCAGGAACCCGACGACCAAGGTGGCTGACAGGCCGATGAACTCGGCACGATTGACCCGACCCACCAACCTGGTGAACAGCGTGAAGACGGTGATCGAGATGTCCCGGGCACGCGCCGAGGCAGCCTCGATGTCGCCGTAGTGGCGGTTGTGGGTCTCGTAGGCCTCGATGGTCCGGGCGCCTTGAATGGACTCGACGGTCACCTGGGCTCTGGCGGCGATGGCGATACGCTCGTCGGCGTACATCGGCCCCGAGCGGGGCAGGTACCACCACAGCCCGGCGATATAGGCCGGAATGCACAGTGCCCCCGCCAGCCCCAGACGCCAGTCGAGACTGGCCATTCCGAGGAGGGTCACGACGCCGAGGAAGAATGCGTTGAGAATTGTCGGCAGCACCTCGGAGGCCGCGTTGGCCACGGACGCCACGTCGGCTCCGACGCGGGACAGCAGATCACCGCGGCCGCTCTCCTCGATTGTGGTGGCGGGAAGGTGCAATGCCCGGTCCAACACCTCTTCGCGCAGATCGGCGACGGTGTGTTCTCCGAGTTTGGTGATCAGGTAGCTGGACAGTCCGGTGCCCAGTCCGCCGAGCACCGCGGCCATACCGATGACGGCGGCCAGCCCGATCAGTGTGCCGGGGCTGTTCTCCTCGCGCACCGTGTCGATGAGCGTGCCGAGCAGATAGATCGGCACGGTTGTTGCGGCCGCCGCTACCAACCCCACCGCCACTGCGGCGGCCAGGCCGATTCGCCGGGTCCGCAGATCTGCCAGCAGCCAAGCACCGGTGCGCCGGGCGGTGGCTACGGGAAGTACCGGGGGAGTGACGGATTCACCCGGGCTCATCGCGCCACCCGCTCGCGGTAGTCGGCGTGGGTGACGATCAGATCGTGGTGGGGCCCTACAGCCTCTATCCGGCCGTCGGCGAGTAGGACCACCCGATCAGCGATGGCCAGCAGTGCCGGACTGCTGGTGAAGATCACCGTTGTCCGGCCGTTGTTCTTACGCAGGCGGCGGATCCCGTCGGCGATCGCCTGTTCGGTGACGGCGTCGACCGCGGTGGTCGGATCGTGAAGCACCAGCACCTCAGGATCGGCGACCAGTGCCCGGGCCAGGGTCCAGCGCTGGCGTTGACCGCCGGAGAGGCCGGCGCCGCGTTCGGCAACGGGATGGGCCAGTCCGTCCGGATGCAGGTTCACCACATCGACTGCGCAGGAGGCCTCCAGCGCCGCTTGCACCGTCGCCTCGTCGGTTGCCGGTCCAGTATCGAGATTGGACTCCAAGGTGCCGCTGAACAAGTCGCTGTTGTGGTGTTCGACCAACAGATGTGCCCGGCGCTCGCCCGGCGCCAGCTCGCCGATGCCACGGCCTCCGACCGTGACAGCGCCGAGTTCGCGTTCCCGGCCCGACAGCAGGTCGACCAGGGCGTGGGCGTCGCGGGGATCGCGGGCCAGGATCGCGACCAGCTCGCCCTGTCGTACCGAGAGGGAGAAGTCGTCAAGAGTGGCGTGGGTGGCATCGCGGACTTCGAGGGTCCCGGGTGCGTTGTCGGTCGAAGCCGCGACAGGGAAGTGGACGCGGTGTCGGGTGTCCGAGGACAGCACGTTTGCCACCCGGTTCGCCGACGCCCGGGCCCCGGCCACCCAGCTGGGCACGACGGCGAGCGTTGCAAACGGCTCGATCAGGAACTGGGCCACCCCGATCACCGTGACGAGCTGACCGACCGACAAGCTGCCCGTGATCGCGAAGTAGGCCGCAGCCACGGCGACGGCCATCGCGGCCAGAGCTCCGGCAGCTGCGGCGGCGCCGGTGTGCACACTCTGGATCCGGGCGGCCCGCAGCGCCGCGGTCAGGGAACGCCGGCTGGCCACCCGGTAACGAGCGGCGGCATTGCCTTGGGCTCCGATCCCTGCCAGTGGTCGATGTCCACTGATGAGGTCGGTGGCCAGGGCTGTCGCGCGCCCGACCTCGGCCTGTTGGGCCTCCACCCGCCGGGTGATCAGCGGGGTCGTCAGCTGCAGGCCGGCCGCCACGATCGGCACCCCGATCAGCACCATCAGGCCGAGCTGCAAATCGATTGTCAGCAGCACCACGCCACAGGCCACGGTTGCGACGACGGCACCGGTGACGCGGGGAACGTAGTCGAGCAGGTATGAGGTTTCGTCGGCGTCCGTAGACGAAATCGACAGCAGTTCACCGACTTTGTAGTCGGTACGAATACCCAGCGGGTCGAGTATCTTGCGGCTCAACTCGATCCGCAACAGGTGCGATTCCCGTGCGATCGCGTACATGAGCAGCCGTGCCCCGAACCGGTAGACCACGGTCAATACGACAAACAGCGCGGCCAGCACACCGATCCAGGTGACGATCGCGCTGACGCTGCCCGTCGAGACCGCGCGATCGACGATGATGCCGATCAGCACCGGCACGGCCACTTCGCAGAGCTGATGCACACCGATGAGCCCGGATCCGGGCACCAGCCAACGTAGGTTGCGGGACACGGTGCGGCGCAGCACCCGGGTGCCGGTCCAATCGACCGGGGACGCACTGCCCCGATCGCTGCTAGACAATGCTGACGACTGCCCGGTGGCCGACCGGCGCATCGAGGGTCACCGTCAGTGTGGCGAAGACGGCGATCGCGACGCATGCGCGGTTTGTCGCCTCAGGCAGCGTCCCGGTGCTCAGCTTGATGGCCACGATGTCGGCAGTCTCCTGCACTTCGGCGTGTGCACCGAAACATTGTGGGGTGCCGGTGGTGAACTGCACCGCGATCGTGTCGGGGTCGGGTAGGCGACTCCAGGACTCGATGTTCTGCGCATGACGGTCGACGATGGCCGGGTCGTCGGTGAACTGCGTCTGGCCGGGTGACGGCGGGACCTCCGGCACCATCGTTATGACCGGGGTGCTGGAGTCCTCAGGAGCCGGCTCGGCTGAGGCGACGGCAGCGGGCAGGACGACCGCGCCGACGGCGAGTAGCGCCGAGGTGGTGCGAAGGGCACATCGTTGGGCACGCATCTGCCACAGCGTAGGGCACCACGGGAGATTATTTGGCTGTCGTTTTGCGGGGGACATCCTCGCCCGCCAGCTCGCGGAGGATCTCTGCGGTCGGTGCTTCCCGCGCTGATCGGTATCCGGTGCCCGCCCACAGGTGGACCAGGTCGGCTTCGCCGACGGCCGCAGCTGCCTTGCGCAGCGGGCTGGTCAGATGGTGGATCGCGGGATAGCCCAACGGAGCCAACGGTTCGAACTGGTCGATGAAGCTGTTGCGGAGCCCACGGGCCGGTCGCCCGGTGAACGCTCGGGTGACGACGGTCTCGGTGCGGTGTGGATCCGCCAGGGCCGCCCGGTGGGTGGCCGAAGCGCCGCTCTCGTCGGCACGCAACAGAACGGTGCCGACCGCTACCGCCTGGGCACCGGCGGCCAGCACCGCCGCCACATCACCGGGTGTCGCCACACCCCCCGCTGCGATGAGGGGCCGGGTGGTGCGGTGGGTGACCTCGGCGACCAGGTCGGCCAGCGGTACCGGGGCCGGGAGCCGGTCAGGTGTGAGGGTGCCCGAGTGGCCGCCGGCCACGCTGGCCTGCACGGCAAACATGTCGACACCGGCGTCGGCGGCGAGTTCGGCTTCCTCGGCGCTGGTGACCGTCTGGACAACTATGGTGCCGGCGTTCCGCAGTGCTCGGATGACGTCGGTCTCGGGCACTCCGAAGGTGAAGCTCACGACAGGGACCGGATGCGCTCGCAGCAGGTCAACCTTGGCTCCGAAAGCGTCGTCGTCGTCAACCGGATCCACGGGAAGGGTGAGGCCGAACCGGTCGGCTACCCGTTGTACGTTCGCCGCGTACTCGTGGTAGGCGGCTGGTGTGATCGAGACCTTGTTCGGAGCAAAGAGATTCACGCCGAACGGAATCGACGCGGCCCGTACGGTCTGGATCTCACGGTCCAGCAGCTCCGGGCTCTTGTAGCCGCCGGCCAGAAAACCCATACCGCCGGCGTGCGCCGCGGCCAGAACCATTGCCGTGGTGGTGCCGCCGCCGGCCATCGGCGCGGCGATCATCGGAATGGTCACACCCAGATCTGTCAGTGGTGATGGCATAGCTGCTCCTTCGGCCAACGTCGGTGGTCAGTGCAAGTGATCAGGACGGTGGGAACGTTTGTGCCGGTACATCCGTTCGTCGGCGATACGCATCGGATCCTGTTCTCCGGTGGCGATTCCGGCGCTGAAACCCACCGGCGCACCCGCACGGTCCCATCGTCGGCGCACCTCGTACAGGACGGCCGCCGCGTCGGCGTCGTTCGCTCCCACCAGCAGGAGCAGGAATTCATCACCACCGAGGCGAAAAGCCATGTCTTGAGCTCGTACCGACGAACGTAGGACGTCGGCAAACGCAACCAACAGCCTGTCGCCGGAGTCATGGCCGTTTTGGTCGTTGTAGTCCTTGAAATTGTCGAGGTCGAGCAGCACCAGGGCGGACTCACTGCCGTGGAGGGCAAGTTGTGTTCCGAGCGTGCTGCGGTCGAGCAGCTGTGTGAGGGCATCGGTTTGGGCGATTCGACGCAGTTGCACACTCTGCTCTTCCAAGCGGGCAATCAACCACGCCGGGACCTCTGCGACGATCACCCACATGATGGCCGTCACCACCACCGTGGGGAGCTCAGCGGGGAGGTGTTTTGCGCCGCCGATGACAAATGCCACGACACCCAACGGCACGAGTGCAGGCGACCGCCATCGCGGGCATGTGAGACCCACGAACGCGAAGGTGATCGTGATCGTGCCCGGCAGAATGCGGGTGGCGTCCGGTTCGATCACGCCGACGGCGATGGTGGCGGCCAGCGAGGCCACCGGCCACACCATCAGGAGTGGGCGGCTGTCCTTCCATCCGCGGAACCACCCGAGCAACGCCACGGAGCTGGCAAACATCGCCGCGCCGCCCAACACCCAGTACAGCCCTTGGTCTGTCTTGTTCTCCGCCGCGTATCGACCCGCCGCGGCGTAGAGCCCCAACATGAGAATGAAGGCGGTAAAACCCAGGCCGTGCCAACGCGGCACCAACGGCGACGGGTCGACTGGCCAGGGCACGCGCTAAGAATAAAGTGTTGTTCCACAGTCGTGCGTGGAGACGGACAAGCCTGCTGGGGCCCCGGCAGGCAGTCACAATCGCGAAGCCCCAGCGTCGGCACGATCAGGTTTGCGGCCCCGCTGCGGACAGCCGTCGCAGGCCCATGGATTCGAAGGCCACCACATAGAGCAACGTCACCAGCACCAACCAGTCGACGAACCCGAGTGCGTTCCCCGCGACACCGGGGGCCACCTCTGGTTCATGGAGGAGATGTTGCGCAGCGAACAGGTAGTAGAACAGGAACGTCGCCGCGGCCAGCGCCAGTGTCACGGCTGATCTCACGACATAGTTGGCCGCTGCGCCGAGCTGCGTCGGCCGGTTGCCGAAAGCATTGGCCCAGAAGATCATCCAGAAGACCCAGCAGACGCCGAACTGCGCTGGGTACTGGGTGATTGCGCTGCCGATCGCGGCGGTGGTGGCTGATCCCAACAACACCTTGACCAGCGCGAGAGTCAGGAAATAGATCACGGTTCCGACAATCACGTTGCCGACGGTCGAAGCGAGGGCCACCCGCCCCGGCCGGCCCGCCAGCCGCCAGGGCCAGTTGTCCAAGAGTTGTCCGGTCAGGATGACCGAGACGATCACGCTGTAGAACCAGCCCATCAGGGTGTCGAGGCTCATGACCGGGTCGGATGGGCCCGCAGTTATCGCCGGCAGACCCAGCGCGAAGTACAGCAGCAGAGTGGGCCCCAAGACGGCCGCGATCTCGGCGAGGCCGACGGCGGGTTGGGTCAGACCGAGTTGCGGCCACGGCCAATGCTGCCAATTCAGCACGACGATGACGAAGGTGCCGAACGCGAACAGGACAAAGAGGGCACCGGCGAAGTATCCGAGACCGCCGTCTCGCTCCGGCGCAAAATCGGGGTTCACGCTGCCGAGTCCCGCCGCGAGTATCCAGGTGACGGCAACCCCGAACACCGCG
Source organism: Mycobacterium sp. (assembly GCF_049647605.1). GTDB lineage: Bacteria > Actinomycetota > Actinomycetes > Mycobacteriales > Mycobacteriaceae > Mycobacterium. Next base: position 65,607 of record NZ_JBARXZ010000178.1, read on the forward strand.
GTCGCGGCGGTGATCGCAAGGCCACGCCAGGGTTGCTTCAGGCGATTGAATCCGGTGAATTCCGCGTTGAATCCCACAAAGACGACAAACAGAATCGCCCAGAACAACGCCGCATTGAACGGAAGCGGGTAGAAGTTCCACGGGCTCAGCTCGGGGTCGGCCAACAGGTACCAGCCGGCCACCGACACACCCAGCACGACAGCAAGATTCGCGAGGCCGAAGACAACCCAGCGGTAGGGAGGCGATTCTCGGGTGGCCGTACCGGTTGATCGAGAAAGCGACTCGACCGGTTCCTCGTCAGGTGGGGTATGCGTTGTCGACATCTGTTCTCTCCTCGCTGTGTGGAGTCGGGCACGCGTCAGGTGTTCGACTCCGACTGGGGAAGGCTCGGTGCTGGAGCACGATCGGGTGAACGCCCGATGGCGACGACTTCCTCCGGGCGCATGTGAGCCAGCACACAGGGGACACGTGACGTACGCAACAGTTACAACGCGTTACACAGCGGACGGCCCGGGCGGGACTCGGCGATTGAATACGTCGGATTCGCCTGGGAATTCCCCTGCCCAACTCGGGTGTCGGGCGGGATACTCCGGTCAGCGAGCGGGCCGATTCGTCCGAGCCGCGACAACCGTGCCACGGCTCGAACCTCTCATGACCTTGGAGTCATCATGGATATGAAACTTGAAGTCATCGTTCTACCGGTCTCCGACGTCGATGTGGCCAAACGCTTCTATCAGGCACTGGACTGGCGGCTGGATGCGGACTCCGCGGTAGACGACGGATATCGGGTGGTGCAGTTGACGCCCCCGGGCTCGATGGCGTCCGTCATCTTCGGCACCGGTGTCACCACAGCCGCGCCGGGCTCCAGTCAAGGGCTGTACCTCGTTGTGAACGACATCGCGGCCGCACGCGGTGAACTGGTGGCTCGCGGCATCGATGTCAGTGACGTATTCCATGACTCGACAGGGGTTTTCAACCATGCCGGCACCGACGCCCGCGTGCCCGGCCCTGATCCCCAGGGGCGCAGCTATGGGTCCTTCGCATCGTTCGCCGACCCGGACGGCAATGCGTGGGTGCTGCAGGAGATCACTGACTGGTTACCGGGCCGCTGACCGATTACCGGATAGCCGAAAAATCCGCAGATTCGGGATGCACCATGGATCCCGTGGATGTCCCGTTTGCATGCCCATCGAGGCGCTGTCCCAGGAGGTAGATCAACCATGAACACAGAACACGTCGTCGCTCTGGTCACCGGGGCCAACCGCGGCCTCGGCCGGCGGTTTGCCATCGAGCTCCTCGCACGCGGTGCAAAGGTCTACGCGGCCGCCCGCCGGCCGGAATCGGTCGATATCCCCGGCGCCACGCCCCTCCAACTCGATATCACCGACCCCGCATCGATCCGCCGCGCCGCCGAGGCCGCGCCCGATGTCAAGGTCCTGATCAACAACGCCGGAATCTCCACTCGCGCCACCCTGCTCGACGGCTCACTGGACGACGTCCGCGCCGAGATGGAGACGCATTACTTCGGGACGCTCCAGGTCATCAGGGCATTTTCTCCGGTGATCGAGAGCAACGGCGGCGGCGCGATCCTGAATGTATTGTCGGTCCTGTCCTGGCTGCATCCCTCGACCAGTGGTGCATACTCGTCGGCCAAGGCCGCAGCCTGGGCCATGACGGACGCTGTTCGAGAGGAACTGGCGCCCAAGGGAATCCATGTCACCGCACTGCATGTCGGATACATGGACACCGATATGGTCAGCTACCTTCCCGCCGACCAGAAGTCGGATCCCGGGGTGGTGGCGGAGATGGCGCTCGACGGCCTGTTCGGCGGCAAGACCGAGGTATTGGCCGACGACTGGTCGCGCGATGCCAAGGCGCAGTTGTCCTCCGTGTCAGGGTGAGTGAACCAAGATGCCTCGTTCATTTGCGAGCCAGCCTCACTGCTGTTGCATCGCGGCGCTGATCGCAGAAGAGCCGCCCAGACAGAGACCACCATCAACGTTGAGCACCACACCGGTGATGTAGCCGGCGGCATCAGAGCACAACCATTGGACGGCGGCGGTGATGTCGGCGGTGGTGGCGAACCGCCCCAGCGGCACAGCCTGTGTCCAACCTGCGACGGCGCTTGCTGACGGTGCGAGTCGCCGCATGCCTTCGGTGCCTTCGACCGGACCCGGCGCCACGGCATTGACTCGAACCCCGTGCTCGCCCCACTCGAGTGCCAGTGTCCTTGTCACCTGGTCGACGCCGGCCTTGGCGGCGCCGACATGGATCTGCCCTTTGGTGGGCATCCAGGCTGTGGCCGCCGTGATGTTGATGACTGCCGCGCCCGGCTTGCGCAGGTGCGGCCACGCGCATCGCATCACGTTGAAGGTGCCGAGCAGATCGATGTCGACCACAGATTTGAAACCATTGGTGCTCAACGTGTGTGCCGGCGAGACAAAGTTCCCGGCAGCACCCGATATGAGTATGTCGATCTCGCCCCAGGTGCCATGGGTGCTGCCCATTGCGGAGGCGACAGCTTCGGCGTCTCGTACATCGGCGGTGAAGCCGAGAGTGGAGCCGCCGTGCGCTGCCAGCGCTGCGAGTGTCGACTCGACCTTCTCCGCGGACCGGCTCAGTACGGCCACTTTGTGGCCGTCACGAGCGTAGGCTTCGGCGATTGCACGGTTGATACCGCTGGTGCCGCCGGCGACGAAGACCACCTTGGAGTCGCTCATGCTGCCGCCGCCAATGCGTTCCCGATTGCGGCAACCACGGTTTCGAGTCCTTTGAGCGGCCGAATCATCACGGTGAACTCGGTGAGGCGGTCCTCCTGGTCCCAGCGGACGATATCCACGCCGCTGACCTCGTGACCGTCAACCTCTGCGGTGAAGAGCAAGACCGCGGAATCCGTGTCCAGCCACTCGTGTTCGTAGGTCATGGTGGGGGCCAGTACGGTCAGCGCCGCCCACAGGAACGGTTCCACCAGGGTTCTTCCCTCCTTCGGTTTGTACATGGCGGGCGACCTCAACACCACGTTTTCAGCCAGCAGATCGTGCAGCGATTCCGGCTGCGGATTTCTGACCAGGTCGTGCCAGCGGGCAATTGCGGGGATGTTCGAGTCGGTCATGGCACTGTCCAGTTCTTCGTCGAGGTGCACACCCTCGGGTGAGGGGGCACTTGTGGGTATCGGAGCCGCCGTGGCCGGCGGTCAGTTGACTTGTCTTGTCCGACTGCTCCAGTGGGGCTCACGCAGAGCTTTTTTGTCGATCTTTCCCACCGGCGTCAGCGGCAAGCTGGCTGCGAACTCAATTGATTTGGGGGCGCTCACCGAACCTTTGAGCCGCTTCACATGGCCGATGAGCTCTTCGGCAGCTGGGACGTGGCCGTCGCGCAGCACAACAACGGCGTGAACCGACTCACCCCACTTGTCGTCGGGGACACCGATGACTGCGCTCGAGGACACAGCGGGATGGCTCGACAAGGCATCCTCCACCTCGCGGGGATACACGTTGTAGCCGCCCGAGATGATCATGTCCTTCTTGCGATCCACGATGTAGAAGAATCCGCGGTCGTCTCGGAATGCCAGGTCACCGGTGTGCAACCACCCCGCGTGTAACGCCTCTGCGGTCTCTTCCGGGCGGTTGTGGTACCCGAGCATGACAGCGGGGGAGCGCACGCAGAGTTCACCGACCTCACCATCGCCGACGGGGTTTCCGCGCTCGTCCAGGACCGCGACCGAGGTTCCGACGACGGCACGGCCACATGAGGCCAGTTGCTCGGGTAGGTGCTCGTCGCCACGAAGCGCCGTGGCAATCGCAGTGTTCTCGGATTGTCCGTAGATCTGCACGAAGATCTCGCCGAATCGTTTCTTGGCCTCCTCGAGCCGGGATGGGGACATCGGCGAGGCCCCGTAGACGATCGTTCTCAGCGATGAGGTATCGAACTCGCCGGCCCGCGCGTGGTCGAGCAGTGCGTACAGCATCGTGGGGACGGTGAAGGCGTAGTTGACCCGGTGCCGCTCGACCGCGTCGTACCATGCCTGCGGGTTGAAGGAACGCAGCAGAACGACGGTGCCGCCACGCAACAAAGTGGGAACGATCGGCAGCAGGGCGACGTGGGTGATCGGACTTGCCGCCAGGTATCGGGGGGACTCGGGCAATGCCCACCCGGCGGTCAGTGACGCGACCTGATGGGCCATCGCCCGGTGCGACAGCAGCACCCCCTTCGGGCGTCCGGTTGTGCCGCCGGTGTACTGCAACAACGCGACGGTGTCGGGGTCGAGAGGCCCGATACGCAGATCCAATGCCGGCTCTGCGCTCGGAGATGGGGTGTCCTCGAAGAGAACGATCACCTTCTTGATACTCGGCACCCGATCGGCGATCGCGCGGCCGTGCACGGCCAGTTCCTCTGCCACGACCAGCACAGAGGCTCCTGAGTCCGAGCACAGGAAGATGTGATCCTCGAGAGAGCCAAGTAGATGCAGGCCGGTGAAGCGGCCGCCGAGCATGATCGCCGCCGCCTGGGCCATCCAGACTTCGGGAATGTTGGGACTCAGTGCGGCGATGCCCGAGCCCGGACCTATACCAAGGTGGTGGAACTGCTCGGCGAACCCCGCCACTTTGGCCGCAGTCTCCGAATAGCTGATCTGGCGTTCACCTGAAATGAAGGCGACGCGCGATCGATGGCGTTGTAGGGCCTCGGCGATGATGTGCCCATAGAGCTGGGGTGCGTGTGGCGTGGACATGGCTGAAGTCGATCTCTCTGGTTGGTTGAGTGCGGCGAGCATTCGAGTCCGCCGCTCGGGAATCGGCCGATGGGTGCCCAAATATGGTCAGCGGTACAGGGTTCGGACGAGTGTGGTCAACGCTCGCATCGCCCACCTGGGCCTTTCGAAAGAGGTGACGTTGACCGGTGCCGGAGCGATCTTTCGTGCGACCGACTGCGCCCAGCTGAACTCCCGTAGGCCATCAGCACCGTGGATCCGGCCGAAGCCCGATTGTCCGACACCACCGAAGGGCAGTGCCGGCATCGCGCCATAGGCGAGCACGGAGTTGACGCTCACCATCCCGACCCGCAGCTGTCGTGCGATTTCCGAACCACGTGCACGGGAGAAAACGGTGGCGCCGAGCCCGAACTCGCTGTCGTTGACCAAAACTACGGCTTCGTCCATGGATTGAACACGGTTGACGATCAGGACCGGACCGAAGGTTTCTTCCTGGAGTGCCGCACAGTCTTCCGGCACGTCGGCCAGCACCACCGGGGACACATAGGGACGGGAAACCGAATCTGTCCCGCCCACCAACAGTCGTCCGCCGGCGGCGATTCCAGCCTTGATGTGACGTTCGATGACATCAACCTGAGCCGGCATCGTTATCGCCCCGAGGTCGAGGAGGGGGTCGGCACCGACGCTGAGTCGCTCGGCTTTGCCGGTCACTGCTGTCATGAAGCGTTCCGCGACCGACTCTGCGACATAGACCCTTTCGATGCCGATGCACGTCTGACCGGCATTGGTCATCGAACCCCACACCGCCGCTTCGGCGGCGGCCTCGATATCGGCATCCGCGTCCACGATCAGCGCATCCTTGCCACCGCATTCCAGGAGCACCGGAGTCAGCGATTCGGCACAGGCAGCCATGACCTTCTTGCCGGTGGGGGTCGACCCGGTGAAGGCTACTTTGTCCACGCCGGCTCTACACAGCGCGTCTCCGGTGATGCCGTTTCCGGTGACCATATGCAGGGGTATCACCGCATCGCTGTCGTTGCCGACCGCGTTGCGCAGCGAGTCGACCAGCCACTGTCCCACGAGGGTGGTGTATTCGCTGGGCTTGTGGATCACGGCATTGCCCGCCGCCAGCGCGTAGGCGATGGCCCCGAGCGGAGAGAACACCGGATAGTTCCACGGCCCGATAACTGCCACCACCCCGTAGGGGTGGTACTCGACCGTCGCGGCGTGGTTGAACATGAGTATCCCGGGTTCGACCCGCCGCCGTTGCAGAACTCGTGTGGCATTCTTGGTGGCCCAATGTAATTGGTTGATGCCGAGCGCGATCTCGAGCTGCGCGTCAGCGCGCGACTTGCCGTTTTCTCGCACGACCAGGTCGGTCAGCTCGTCGTAGTGATCGAGAAGATACCGCCGCCACCGCCGTAGGTGGCGCTCGCGTCGGGCCGGACTCAGAGCGGCCCACCGAACCGCGCTCGTCTTGGCGCTCCGGACCACGTTGCGAACTTGGTCGGCGTTCATGATCGGGTAGTTCGCGATGAGGCTGTTGTCACGAGGATTCAGCGTCGCGAAGTATTGATCCGCGATGTTCTCGGTAATCTCTCCTGCTTCCGGAGAGTCCAGTGTTGCTGATTTGTCCGATATTTGGGTCATGGGGTTTCCTAGGCAGGAGGGACGGAACAGAGCCGCCGCGCGGTCGAGCTATCGAGCGGAAGCCACGGCGAGCCGCCGCAGTCCGGTGAATTCGCCGTCGCAGTAGACGAGGGGCTCACCGACATCACCCAAGATGATGTCGGTGATCTGACCGATCAGGATCAGATGCGTTCCGGAGGAGATGAGTTCGTTCAACTCGCAACTGATGCTGACCAGGCTGTCGGCGAGTACGGGGACTCCTCCGGGTAGTTCCTGCCAGGTGCCGACAGAGAACTTGTCGTTGCCGCGCACGCCATCCATCCCCGCGAACGTGCGCGCCAGGTCGCTGTGATTGTTGCGAAGGATGCTGATTCCAAAGGTTTTTGTGCGTTGAATAGAACTGCCCAGGCGAAGGGTTTTGTTGACACAGGCAATGACGCTGGGCGGTTCGGCGCTCAATGAGGTGACTGCAGTGGCCGTGATACCTTCGGGTCCTTGTTCCCCCTGAGTGGAGATGATGCTGACACCCGCGGCGAGGCGCCGCATTCCGGCGCGAAAATTCTCGGTGGAGACCATCGTGGCTTCCTTTCTAGGCGGCCGAGTACCACAGCCGCCGGCTGGCAGTGTGGGGATACAACATGGCGGGACGGGGGATTCGCCGGAGCAAGACCGTGGACAGCGGGGTGATGACATTGGTCTCGCCGTACCAGAGGAGGTTGTTGAAGTGGATGCTGCGCACTGACCTACGCACAACGACCTCGGCGTCGGCCCCGTTGAGTACCGCTTCGGCGCCCAGATAGCCGCCCACCGATGCCGTCGTCATCCCGTCTGCGTAGAACGCAGGGACGCCTCCGGAGTAGGCGCGGCTGAGGTTCACGATGCCGGGTGCCGACCGCGGCACCCGCCCCCAGGGATAGGCCGGAACCACAGAGCGCGTGAGTGTTTCGTCGACATCATCGACATCGAGGCCCATTGTCTCGGCGAGGCCGAGAAGTTCTTCGACCATCGCTGACTGATGGTGATCGGTGTCGAAGGGCACAGTCGCGTCGACAACTCGGGCCACGATGCCGTACCAGCGCGATTCCGGCGACAGTGGGTCGCTGAACGGTGTGTAGTAGCCGACGTCGATGATCCCGTCGCGGACAAATCCGGTTGCGAGCGCGGTGTGCGGAGCCATCCCGTTGAGGCCACGAGTGCTGGTCTTGAACGGCGCCTGGACAGCGATCACCAGCCGTTGTGGCGGGAGTGTGTTTCCTCCCAACAGTTCCGGTCGATTTGTCGCGTTGACCAGCAGGGGTCTTGAACCTTCGGCGTAGCTCCGCAGATGTTCTGCGGATTCCACCTTCTCCGGGACCAGATGTACCGACAGTTTCTCGGCCATTTCCGCGAGCCCGACCGTGACCCTGCTGTTTCGGAAACCGTAGGCGCTCGGGGGTGCCGACGAGGGATCGCCGCCCAGCCAGACCGCGGGTCCGCTGGCGAGGTCCCAACGGCCTCCGCGCTTCTCTGCCAGACCAACGGTCTGCCGATGGCACGCCGGATTAAAGACAGGCGAGGCGAACTGTTCCACAAGGCCTGCATGGGTGGTGTCCATTGCGGCGGCCATGAAATCTGCTCCGAAACCACGGAGGTTGACTCCCTGAATCAGCTTGCGCGACTCGGGAATCGTCGGGGCCACGACGGTCACCTTGTTCTCGAAGCGTGGATCCTGTGCCAGCCGACCGGCGAAGGTCAGCGCTCCGATCCCATTACCTGCGACCACCACCGAATCGTGAACCGGCACACCCGGCGCCTGAGCTCTCTTGATCTGGCGGGCGGCAAACCGCTGTACCGCTGCTGCGCGAACCCGCTCGGCATCGCTCTCGGTGGGGTTCGCAAACCCGGTGTTCTCGGGCGTACTCATTTCTGCCTCTTTCAGTGCCTGTAGCTTCGGCGGCCAGTTAGGTGATGCGGCTCACTCGTGGTGGCATTGCCATGCTGCGAAGTCGAGAACGGCCGGCACAAGCAACGGGACCGGAAAGACCCCTCTGGAGGTACAAACTGACCTCTCTCGAGGGAGTCGCAGGTCAGTGGCGCGGCGGGTTTGCCGGGTTCATCGCCCTGGACACCCCCAAAGGGGTGGAGAGCTCACCCTTTCGAGGGGCGCCGGGTACTCCGACCTTGACATCTTCCCGACACAGCGGGAACCCTGTTGTGAGGCCATGTAACACGGATCACGGCGAACGGCTTTGACGCAGTGCGTTGTCGCGGATCGTCGCAAAGGGAGTCGTAGATGCCTGTACACCTGGCACCCGTCGCGACGGTACCGAGGCCACAACATCGCTCTGCCGAACCACTCGGATGGCTGAAGTCGGCTCACGCCGCGGAGATGATCGAACTCCTGCACGAGATGAACGGGCATCTCGACGAAGCTCACGACATTGGATCGGTTCTGAACCAGAATCCGTCTCGGAGTGCTCTTGCTGGACTTCTGGCAGTGGTTTCCGAGGACTTGTGCGCGGTCGTCGAAGGACCAGCCGGCACCTCGATGACGGCTGAGCAGATCAGGCGAACCTACCAACTCATACTGAAGTCCGAACGGCTGCGCAGCCGGCGTCAGACAGCTGAGCTGGAGACCCACATCCAGCGACTCACCGCCGTGCAGAGCCAGGCCGATTCGATTCCCACAGATGTGGAGGCTCACGACCTCCTCAGACGAACCAGCGCGGATGTCGCCAGAATCTGCGGTCTGGAACGCACGATGATCCTCTACCGCACCGCTGACTGCCTACGTCTCGAGAGCACCTACGTGCAGGGGGACGACGAGCTCGCCAACGAGTATCAACAGAAGGCGGGCTCCTTGGCGCTGGATTTGGCACCGCATCGGATCGAGACTCATATCGTCCGTAGTCGACGGTCCGCTCTTGTCACCGACCCGATCGATGACCCGAACGCATTTCAGCCCATCGTGAGCATGTTGAGAACCACTGGCTATGTCGTCGCGCCGGTGGTGGCTCTCGGTGAAGTGGTAGCCACCATTCACGGCGACCACGGCTTCAGCGGCTACCCCCTCATCGAGGCGGATCGGGACCTGCTCTCTCGCTTCGCCGAGATTTTTGGGCTGACGCTGGAGCGATCCATCCTCCGGGGGCAGCTCAACAACATCCGCCGGAGCTTACGGTTTGCGCTCGACGAATCGGACGAGATGCTCGATTCCCTGGGTGGCCGTGCTGATTTCCGGGCGTCCAGCGAGGCGAGGACCGCAAGACGGAGTACACCGGGATTCACGGCGGAGAGCCACGAGCCCGTCGCACCTCCTCAGCGTAAGGCCGATGGGTTTGCGCGTCTCACGCCCCGTGAGAGGAGTGTGCTGAATCTGTTGGCGACCGGAGCGTCCAACGCGGACATCGCCCGACGCCTGGTGATCACTGAAGGCACCGTCAAGACTCACGTGAAGAAGGTGCTCCGTAAAACGGGTGCCACCAACCGCAGTCATGCAGCCGCGATGTACCTCCAACAGATGCGGCAATGACCGAACACCGGGTGTGACTGTCAGCCTTGGGTCGCAGCCTTTTTGGCGTTGGCCGCCGCCAGTTCGTCCAGCAGCTTCAGCGACAGGAAGGTCATCGGACCCTTGTCTGCGAACTTGTCGGCCACATTGCCGGCAATCCCGCCCTGCACCGCGAGTTCACTCTGTAGGTCGAGCTTCAACTGGGGGGTGTTCTCGGAGAAGTCGAGGTCAGCCAGGTCGACCCAGACGATGTTGGGGCGAGTGGTGGACTCGTAGACCAGTCGCTTGTTGGTCAGGTCCAGGACCACCTGCCAGATCGTCTGTGACGCATCAGGTTTGCCGGGGTCGGGGATCCGGAAGGGCTGGGCGGCATTGCGGATGACCGAGAACATGGCGGCGATGGCCGCCACCTGACCGGCTGGCTTCGGCAGCCGGTCGGCGTAGTAGGAGGCGCGCGCGAACCGGTCGGCAGCGTTCGTGGAACCAGGCAGAGGCGCGCTGCCACCGAGGCCGTCGAAGTTCTTGACCAGCTCCAGCTGCTGATCGAAGGTCGGGGAGTTTGTCATCACCCGGTAGTCCGTGGAGTGGTACACCTTCGGCTTGCCGTCGACGTACTCGATGATCGCGGAGTCGCCGGTCGCGTCGTCGAGGGCGAGGTGAATGGCCGGTGGCACGCCACCAGTGGGATCGGTCATCTGCACCACTTGCACGTCGGTCTCGGCGATCCATTTCACCGCGTCCGCCACCGTGGCGAAGTTGTCCAGGAAGTACTGCAGCCAGACCGCCTGGCTGAGCTGGGTGCGTGAGTCGTCCGGTGTGCCGTAGGTGGATTCCGCCAACCACAGGATGTGACCAGCCAGACCGGCCTCGTTCAATCCGTCCACGGAGATGATGTCGAAGGAAGTCGCGATCACGCTGCCGTACTTCGAAGTCCAGCTGAGCTTGCCGGAAACTCCGTCATCGCGGGTCACGCCGCGGGGCTGCTTCCACAGGTTGGTCATCAGGTCTTTCTGGAAATCCATGTTTCGACCGACCAGGACCGCATCGCCCGCGTCGGGCCAGAGGACTCGCGTGCACATGACAATGACCCTACCGCGCCATTCGCCGGTCGCTCCGGCAACCGGCGAATGGAGGCAGTTGTGAATCGTGAAGTGGCTGAAGAGCAGCCATACATCTGCCGCCTGTGCGGCAAGACGGCGTCGAGGTCAGATCAGTCCGGCGTTGTGCATGAGCGGACCGATCTCGGTCTCGTCGAGCTTGCCCACGATCCAGCTCTTCAGCATCTTGGGTCCGTGCAGCTCCACCTTCTCGCCGTCACGCAGGTGAGTGGTTGCTTGGAGGAGCTGCCGGATGTCGTACGTCGAGTTGTACACCTCGGGGACGCCGCGCTCGATGTCGAGCAGGGTGTAGACGGCCTCCATCGGGGTGCGTACCGAGTACTCCGTGGTGAAGATGCAGTCCCGCTGTGCGGACTCCGCGAACTGGCCGATGAAGGCGAAGTTCACCGAACCCTCGGGGACCACATCCGGACGGTCACCGTGCTTGCGGGGCATGAAGAACGCCGTGACGTACGGCATCATGCAGGGCACAGCCTTGGCTGCATTGGCTGCCAGGTCGTCGATCTCCCCGACAGGGACACCCAGGTGATAGAGCCACTCTTTGGTGATCTCCTCTCCGGTGCACTCCTGGATGGGCTTCTTGATGTAGTCGCCCGGGACGTTGGAGAACAGCGCGTAGACCCAGACCACGATCTGGTCAGAGGGCTGCTGCTTGAAATGAGGCTGGCGGTTCACCGTCCAGGACATCAGCCAGGACGAATCGTGGGCGGTGACGATACCGCCGGTAACCACCTTGCCGCTGAACGGGTCACGCTTGCAGATCCGTTGGATGTACTCGGGGATCCGCTTGTCCAGTGTGGTCACCGTGCACGATTCCCACTTGGTGGCCTCGATGTCGCCGGCGAAGACGTCAGGGGAGCCGAAAGCCGGATCCTTCGTCGCGATTCGCCGCCACAGATCCCACGCCGGTGCCGGTCCGCTGTTCAGCTTCGCCGGCGTGTGGTGGTCACCCTCATCGGAGTTCTCGGTGAGTGATCCGATGGTGATGAACAGCAGGTCGTCCGCGGTGAGGGGCGTGCCGCCCTCGGCTCCCTCGGAGATCCACTGGACGTAGGTGGCCTGCTTGTGGCCGTCCCTGAGGTCGAAATCCACGTCGGTGACCACGGTGTCGAACTTGAACACCACGCCCTGCTCGGTCAGCCATTTGTACAGCGGCAGCACCAGCGATTCGTATTGGTTGTACTTGGTGAACTTCAGGGTCGACAGGTCCGGCAGACCCTTGATGTGGTGAATGAAACGGTGCAGGTAGAGCTTGAACTCGAGGGCCGAATGCCAGTTCTCGAACGCGAACATGGTGCGCCAGTAGGTCCAGAACTGGGACTCCAGGAAATCCTTGCTGACGACCTCCTCGATCTTCTTGTCCTCCATCTCCTCTCGGGTGGCGGCGAAGATCTTCTTGATGTCGTTCTGGGCCTTGTCCGAGAGCCTGAAGATGTTGTCGAAATGGGCGTCCTGGCCCTGCTTCTCGGTGACCCGCTGCAAGCTGTAGTTCGGATCGTCGAGGTTGAGCCAGTAGAACTCGTCCAGGACGCTGGCATCCTCGATCTCGAGGGAGGGGATCGAGCGGAACAGATCCCAGAGGCACTCGAAGTGGTTTTCCATCTCACGTCCACCGCGGATGACAAAACCCTTCTTCGGCTCTTTGATGCCGTCAAGGGCGCCGCCGGGTAGCTTGAGCTCCTCGAAGATGGTGATGTCCGAGCCGGCCATCCGGCCGTCTCGGATCAGGAAGGCTGCGCCGGCCATCGAGGCCAGTCCGGCCCCGACGAACCAAGCTCGCTTCCCGTCTACCTTGGCTGGTTTCCGGGGCCGAGCGAAGGCCTCGTAGTTTCCTGCCGTGTAGCGCATTTCGTCCCTTTCCTACTTCTGGTTGTAGTCGTAGAACCCGGCGCCTGCGGCAGTGCCGGTGCGGCCTTTGTCGATGTAGTTCTCTTTGAGCCACGCGGCAAGCTGTTGATCGTGTTCGTCGCCGTGGGACAACATGTTGTACGGGGTGTTCAGGCCGATGATGTCGTAGATCTGGAACGGTCCCATCGGGGCCCCGGTATCGATGCGCCACACCTCATCGACCGCCTTCGGTTCGGCGTAACCTCCTGCCGCCAGCGACAACGCTGCGTTCAGGAACGGGATGAGCAGGGAGTTGAGCAGGTAGCCCGGCACCTCCTTCTTGATCGGGATGGGAACCATCCCGATCTCGCCGGCAAACGCCTCCACCCGTTCGAACACCTCCGGCGAGGTTTGTGGGGTGCCCATGATCTCCGCGGTGTTGAACTGCCACACCATGTTTGCGAAGTGCATGGCCAGGAATCGGTCCGGCCTCCCGGTGGCATCGGCGATGGCACTGGGCAACAGCGACGAAGAGTTGGTGGCAAAGATGGTATGCAGCGGGGCCGCCTCGTTGAGCTTGGCAAACGTCTCGCGTTTGAGCTGCAGGATCTCTGGGATCGCCTCGATCACGAGGTCGGCATCAGTGACCGCCTCCGCCAGATCGCAGGAGTAACCGATACGCGACAGGGCTTCGTCCGCGACGCCGTCACCGGCGTCGGGAAACGCGGCTTTGTAGGTGTCCACGAGTCCGGCGAACTTGGCTTTTGCCGCACTCAGAGCGCCTTCGTTGATGTCGTAGGCGGTGACCGAGAAACCCTTGTAAGCCGTCTGGAACGCGATCTGCGCGCCGAGAACGCCGGTACCGAGAACAAGAACCTTGCTGATGTTGCCCACGCTGATGGGGCCCCTTTCTTTGTTGCCCGACCGGCTCTGGCCTCAAGGGAGAATCTTGCGTCACCTCGTTCGTCTTGTCCTTGGAAAGCTGCAATCAGCTGACCACTGAGCCGCGCCGGAGTATCAAGACGGATTGTAGCCCTCGCAAACACGATGACGGTCGCTAGGCCAAGGTTCTGGAAATGCTTGCGGGGCAACGCCACCGGAGTTGCTCGTAACATTGAACGTCATCGTGAACAATCACCGGTGAGTCTCGATTTGGTGTATCCCATTACATGAGAACGCATCTCATCAAATGAGAAGCGATGCCGAGTTTGCAGGACCTACCACGGGCAGCGTCACGTGACGGAATCGACTTCGGATGCCAACCGGCCAAGGCGACGGACGATCTCGGATCACCCGGGCCGTGAGGACGCCCGTGTCGCCGGTCTGCTCTGGTACGGCGACGTGGCGCTGTTGTCGTGAAGTGGTCGGCAACAGAATCAACAACAGTCAATGTGCTTATGGACCGCCAGGCTGTTCAGGACACACGATCGAAAGTGCACGCCGACAACCAGGAACTCAGTGCACACAGCGATCGATGAGGAACACCGACAACATGACACAATCATCATCTTCTCAGGCTGCGACCCAGTATCTGGACGGACCGAGTGTGCGGTTCGCCTACCGGCGCTTTGGTTCGGGTACCGGAGTACCGTTGCTGCTCGCGCTGCGTTTTCGCGGCACCATGGACCACTGGGATCCGGCATTCCTGGATGCATTGGCATCCGAACGTGACGTGATCATCTTCGACAACATCGGCCACGGCAAGACCAGCGGCGTCGCGCCGACCACCATGGAGGCGTTGGCCGGCGGCCTCGCGCAGTTCGTCGACACCCTGGGCCTGAACGAGGTCGACCTGCTGGGGTGGTCGTTGGGCGGAATCGTGGTTCAGGCGGCCACGCTGCAACGCCCGGATCTGGTGCGACGGCTGATCGTCGCCGGCAGCTCACCCGGCGGCGGGGTACCCGGGATGCCGCAGCCGGACCCCAAGATCTGGCAGGTGGCGACCAAACCGGTCAACGATGACGATGACTTCCTCTACCTTTTCTTCCCGGACGATGGCCCGGGCCATGAATTGGGGGTGGAGTCGTTGGGCCGGCTGGAGGCTCGCGTGCTGTCGCCGGAGCATGTTGCGGTGTCACTGGAGACGATGAAGGCGCAGTTGGCTGTCATTGCATCCACCGGGTCCAGCGTCTGGGATCGCTTGAGCGATGTCACTATTCCGGTTCTGGTGGCCAACGGGGCCCACGACCGGATGATCGACTCCTACGGCACCTTTGCCATGGCGGGCAGACTGCCCAACGCGAAGGCGATTCTCTACAGCGATGCCGGCCACGGATTCCTCTTTCAACACGTCGAGGATTTCACCCATGAAGTCCTCGCGTTCCTGGCATGACGGCCCCGGTCATCGATGCCGACCTGCTGGTCATCGGCTTCGGCAAGGGCGGCAAGACCTTGGCCGCCGCCATGGGACGACGAGGGCAGCAAGTTGTCCTCGTGGAGGAGTCGACACAGATGTACGGCGGCACCTGCATCAACACCGGGTGCGTGCCCACGAAGTCGATGGTGTACCGCGGTGAGCATGCGCCGAAGAGGGAGGAGGGCGCGCTGGCGTACGCCGAGGCGGTAGCCGCCACCGAGCGCCTCACCGCGGGTCTGCGCGCCGCGAATCTCGCCTCGCTGGCGCCGATCCCGACAGTGCGGGTACTGACCGGCCCCGCGAGATTCATCGACACGACATCCGTCGTCGTCGAAACCGATGACGGCATGGTCACCGTGACCGCCCGTAGCATCGTCATCGGTACGGGCTCGGCTCCGGTGCTTCCAGACGTGCCCGGTTTGAGTGATACGCCGGTCGTGGTGACCAGCGCCGAACTGTTACGGCAGGCGTCCCGGCCCGACCGCTTGGTGATACTCGGCGGTGGCTACATCGGTTTGGAGTTCGCGTCGATGTACTCCGCCTACGGAACAGCGGTCACCGTCCTGGAGCAACGCCCGACTGTGCTGGCACATGAGGATGCCGATGTCGCCGACACGGCGCGCTCGGTCTTGTGTACCAAGGGCGTCACCATCGCCACCTCGGTGGAAATCACTGGAGTGCAGACTATTCTGCGTTCCGGCCATCCGCCGGTGGGACGGGTGCACTACCTCGACGCTGGAAGCTCCGCCACTGTCGATGCCGACATGGTGCTCGTCGCGCTGGGGCGCACGCCGAACACCGCCCAGCTGCGGCTGGACCGGGCCGGGGTGGAGGTCACCGACACCGGCGCGGTTGTCGTCGACGACTACCGCCGAACCAGCCAACCGCACATCTTTGCCGTCGGCGATGTCAACGGGGGACCGCAATTCACCTACATCTCCCTCGACGACTACCGCATTGTGCTCGATCAGCTCACCGACGCTGCCGTGCCCCGCGCAGCGTCACAGCGGAAGGCAGTGCCCAACTGTCTGTTCCTGACTCCACCTTTGGCACGTGTGGGTCTGACAGAGGCTCAGGCGCGCACCGCCGGATATGACGTTCGGGTGGCTGCCAGTCCGGTGGTCGACCTGGCGACGGTGGCCCGGGCCCGCATCGTCGATGACACGGCCGGAATGATGAAAGTGGTGGTGGATGCCGTCACCGACAAGATTCTGGGTGCGGCCTTGCTGTGTCACGACGCCCAAGAAGTGATCAACATCGTTTCCCTGGCGATGCGCCACGGCATCACCGCCACGATGTTGCGCGACGAGATCTACACCCATCCATCCATGTCGGAGTGCTTCAATCAGCTGTTAGGACTTTTGAAGTGAAATTCGGCCCCAGCAATACCGCAGTTGTGGTCATCGATCCGCAGATCGACGTGTTGAGTCCCGCCGGCCGGAACTGGGCGGCCGTCGGGGCCAGCGTGACCGAGAACGACACGGTGTCCCATCTTGCTCAACTCATGGAGACCGCGGTGGCACACAGCTATCCGCTGGTGATTTCACCTCACTACTTCTACCCGTCCGATTCCCGATGGTTGTTCAACGGGCCTCTGGAAGCCGACGAGTTCGCCACCGGGACGTTCGCCCGAGCCGGCGCGCTTGATGTGAGCGGTTTTGCGGGTTCGGGAGCGGACTGGCTACCGGAGTTAGAGCCCTATATCAACCATGTCGACACCATCGTGGCCAGCCCGCACAAGGTGTTCGGCCCCCAGACCAACGACGTCGTCCTGCAGCTACACAAACGTCGATGCGACCGGATCATCCTTGCCGGGATGCTCGCCAACATGTGCGTCGAGTCCCATCTGCGCCACCTCCTCGAGGAGGGATTCGAAGTAGCGGTCGCCGTGGATGCCGTCGCCGGACCACGCCACGCTGTGTGGGGTGACGGATACCAGGCGGCACTCGTGAACTACCGCTTCCTGGCGCATGCGGTCCTGCCCACCGCCGACATCATCGTCGAGATGAAACGTTGTGCCGCCGGCTAGTCGGAACCGCCGGCTTCCATCGCGTCTCGGAGCTGATGGCGGCTGGTGATGCCGAGTTTGGGAAAGATCTTGTACAGGTGTGCCGCCACCGTTCGGTGAGAGAGGTAGATACGGTCGGCGATCTGACGGTTGGTCAGTCCGGAGGCGGCCAACCGGGCGATCTGCAACTCTTGCGGTGACAGCTCGCCGGCCAGCGGAACAGTCGACGTCACTCGTCCTGGCAGTTGGACGCCGGCTGCACGCAATTCGGCGCGGGCGCGCTGGGCCCAGGGCTGGGCGCCTCGATCATCGAAAACTGCGAGCGCGGCCGACAATTGACAGCGAGCGTCGAGGATTCGGCGCTGCCGGCGAAGCCATTCGCCATAGGTCAGTTGGGTGCGCGCATATTCCAACGGCGCATCGCGTGGCACCTCGTCGTTGTCCAGGGCCGCGCGGAAGTGGTGCTCTGCGTCTTGGTGGGTGCCGGCGATCAAGGCCCGGCTGCGGTGCACGAGCATGACGACGTGTGGCGACCCCAATGTGCCGGCCTCGGCGCCGATCTCGTCGACGATCTGGCTGATCATCTGGGTGTGGCCGCTGGACACCGCGGCCTCGGTGAGATCGGCGATCGCCCAGCGGCGTGATCCGCGGTCGCGGGCCATTTGAGAGAGCTCGGTGAAGGCACGCTCGTGGTCGTGCGTGGTCAGTGCCAACAGCCCGCTGGCCCAGGACAACTCATCGCCCCACATCAGGGGAGTGTCATTCGGCAGGTTCTGTCGTGCGTTCGCCAGTGCTTGCTCGGCGGATCTGATCTCGCCCCGCCACACATGGATTCGTGCGAGCAGAGCCGCCGCGGCCCCGCGGCTGATACCCAGATCGGCATCGGTGGCGATCCGAAGCGCCCCCTGAGCGCTGATCGCCGCCTCGGGGAGCTGGCCGGCGATGATCTGTGAGCGGGCGGACCCGCGCAGGGCCTCGCACTCGATCGCAGGCGCGCCCGCTTTGCGTGCCACCCCGATGGAGCTGTCCCAGCACGTCTGTGCGATCGTCAGGTCGGAGGCCGATTCGGCAGCAAGTCCCATGGACATCAGTGCCGTCAGGTCGTCACTGACCGCAGCGTGCAGAGAAGCCGCGCGGCAACGGAACTGGCGCGCATACTTGGTGTCTTCGATGATTGTCAGGGCGATTTCGACGGATGGGTCGTCGAGATTCTCGAGCGCGTGCAGGCGCTCGGCGACCAGATGGCGACCGGACTCAGCCAGACCGTGCATCCGGCATTGGGCCGCCGCGGCGGCCAGCAGGCGGATTTGCGCACGGCGGTGGGGCGGTGCGTCGCCGGCACCCAGACGATCGGACAGCGTGACCAGTTCCGGGATGGTCGGCGAGGTCACTCCCGTGGTGATTCCCATGGTGAAGCGCGCGAATGCCAGGTCGAACAGATCCGCGAGGTCGGTGGCCAGCGGCTCGGCTTCGTCGAGGATGTCGATTGCCTCGGCCGTCAGTCCCGCCTGGTACGCGGGTCCTATGGCACTGACCAGCCGCCGGATACGACAGCCCGTCGACGGCGACAGCGCTGCGGCGCGCCGCCAGGCGGCTGCTGCCTCGGCATTTGCTCCGCGGCGCTGGGCACGCCGGGCGAGAGCCTCCAGATCGCCGGCGATGGCTTCGTCGGGTCCGTAGGTCGCCGCCGAGCGGTGCCACGCCGTTCGCATCGGATCGGTGGTGGCTGCGGCCAGGGCATGATGAAACGCCGAACGCTGCGTCAGGCTTGCCGCTCGGTAGGCGACCGACCGGATCAGCGGATGGCGCACGTGCAGCGCCCCGCCCGTGAGCGTGATCAGCCCGACCCGCTCCAGCGGATCCAGATCGGCGTCCGACAGCCCGACCCGGTGCGCAGCATCGGTCAACTCGACCAGCGCGGTGTCGCCGCCGGCCGCTATCAGTGCCAGCATCTGGCGGCTCGGCTCCGGAACGGCGTCCAGTTGTTCCAAGAATGCGCATTCGATGCGTCGTGTGGTCGGCAACGGTGTCAGCGCCGAGACCGTGCTGAGCTCGCCGCTGGACATCAGTGCTTTGGCCAGTTCCTCGATGGCCAACGGATTGCCTGCGGCTTCGGCCAGCACACGGCGCTGCGCCAACTTGCTGAGCTGCTGCTCACCGGCTTCGGAAACCACCTCCTTGATGACAGCACGTGACATCGCGCCGTCGAGGGGGTCCAGCGTCAACCGCGGTAGGGATATGAGCCGCGCCGGCTCGCCATCCGCCTGCGGTCGCGACGCGCACAGCACCAGCACCGGTGAGGGCGCCACCCTGCGTCCGACGAAAGTCAGAACATGCAGCGAAGATTCGTCGAGCCACTGCGCGTCATCGACGATGAGTACCAACGGCCGATGCGCGGCGACCTCTTCGATCAGACCCAGCATCGCCACCCCGATGAGCAGCGGGTTGGGCAGCTCGTCCTCGGCCAACCCGAACGCAGCGAGCAGTGCTCGCCGCTGATGCACCGGTAGCGCGTCAACGTGATCGAGGATCGGGTGCACCAGTTCGTGCATACCTGCGTAGCCGACGTTGGCCTGCGATTGCACTCCGGCGCAC
Organism: Mycobacterium sp.; assembly: GCF_049647605.1. Taxonomy (GTDB): domain Bacteria; phylum Actinomycetota; class Actinomycetes; order Mycobacteriales; family Mycobacteriaceae; genus Mycobacterium. The sequence continues at coordinate 85,338 of NZ_JBARXZ010000178.1, forward strand.
GACAGGACAAGGAAACCGTTGTCGTCCGCCCACCTCGCAACTGCCGTGAGCAGCGTGGTCTTCCCGATTCCGGGTTCGCCTTCGACCACCAACGCGCTTCCTCGCCGCGTCACTGCCGCAGCGGTCGCGGTGATCAACTCGAACTCGATACTGCGCCCGATCATGGTCGTATGCTGCCGCCGGCGGCCAACGGCAAACGATCAGCCAGGAGTGCGTACACACCCGCCCGTACCCGGATCACAGCGCCACCGTACCAGGGCTGGATTGGTCATGCCAACCTAGATGTTCAGCCGGAAGCAATGCCAGGTGGGCCTTGCGATGTCCCTACTGTCGCGGGAACACTGACGCGCGGGCCTGTCGCGTGAACTCGTCGGCAATGACTTCCGCTGCACCCGACTCGATTCCGTCGACAACCTGCCGCGCGACATCGGCGGGATCATTCTTGGGCACGTTCAGGTCGGAGACCATTGACGTGTCGGTGTAACCGAGGTAGACGCCAACGACGTGAATGTGTCGGGGCGCGAGCTCGAGACGCAGCGAATTGGTAGCTGACCACAGCGCCGCTTTGGAGCATCCGTAAGCGCCTGAGGTCGGTAGCCAGGACAACACGGAAGCGATGTTGACAATTGTGGCTGCGCCACCGTTGGCCTCGAGTACGGGAAGGAACTGTCTTGTCACGCGCAAGGTTCCATAGAAGTTCGTATCGAGGACGGATTCGATCTCGGCGAGAGGGCTGCTGGTCAGCGACTGGCCGCCGAACAGGCCCGCGTTGTTGACCAGAAGCGTGGCATCGGCGGCAATGTGCGCCAGGGCGGCTACCGACTGGTCGTCGGTGACATCGAGGCCGACGCTGACGATGCGAGGGTCGGCGGCCGCGGTGGGTTGACGACTGGTGGCGTACACCTTGGCGGCACCGCGCGCGAGGAGTTCGGTGACGATCGCCTTGCCGAGGCCGCGCTGTCCGCCGGTCACCACAGCGGACAGCCCAGTGACTGATGTTGAAGTGGACACGTAAACCTCCTGGGATTGGAGCTGAAGCCGGGGTTCGGCCCACTGGGCGGAAGCCGGCGGGCCTGAGTTGGTGATCCCAACACAGACTAGGATAGGGGCATGCGTACTGATCCGTGGTCTGACGATCCCTGCCCCATAGCGCGCGGAATGGCGATCCTCGGCCAGCGGTGGGCGGTGCTGATCATTCGCGAAGCTCTGCTCGGCCGATCTCGATTCTCGGAGTTTCGCGAGCAACTCGGCGTGGCCTCGGATGTGCTCAGTGCTCGATTGGCCGAGTTGGTCGCAGCGGGAGTGCTGGAAACAGTCGAATACCGCGAACCGGGGGACCGCACTCGCAGCCGCTACGAGCTGACTCCGGCCGGTCGCGACCTGGTGGTGGTCCTGGGGGCAATCGGGCAATGGGGCTACAAGCATGCAGACCAAAGCAAAGGTACGCCTTACCGATTCGTGGACATGGGTACCAGTGAACCGGTGATCGCGGGTTTCCGCCGTCGTGACGGCTCCGAAGTGGCCAATGCTGACGTCCGGTTGGTCCAGAGGTCGCCTCGACCCTGATTTCGCTGCTACGTCATCACTTGCCGGTTCGCGTCCACCGCGGGGTAGAGCGTTTCAGTTTCGGATTGTAGGACCGAATCGCCGGGGGGAGTGCGCGTTCCACTGACAGCCCGTTGAGCACGGTGAGCAGGAACTGTACGTTCTTGTGGCAATCCCTCTGTGATCCGCACCAGCATGTACGCCGCCTTCGTCAACAAGGAAGAGCTGTTCTACAAAGCGCTGCTGCGCTACAACGAGGGCCCGGCCAGTTTCGTCGACAGGGCGCTGGCCACCGGGGCGCCGCCCGACCAGCCCGCGACGCCCTGATCTCGGTCCGTGGACACGCGTGGTCACGTCTGCGGAACCGCTTCCGGCGGGCCATCGATGACGGCGACCTGCCGGTGGACTGCGATGCCGCACTGCTGGCCCGCTTCGTGGTGACCATGAGCAACGGCATCGCCGTTCAAGCGGCGGGCGGGGTCAGCCGCGGCGAACTCATGAGGTTGGCTGTCGGCGCACTGCGTAACTGGCCACCTGTCTGGGTCGGCGATGTACAGCTGGCGGGTCGCATCGACTTCCAACGTGAGTTCGAGCCGAGAATCAATGCCGCGGCGCACCCGTGCGCGCATGTCACTTGATCCGCGGGGAGAGCAACTGGGTGTCGCTAGCAGTGTCGCTCGTCATCCAGCGACCGGTCCCATCGAGAGGTGTGGCGCAAGAGAGTTGGCCGCGTCGCGGTCGGCAGAGGCGGCCCGACTGACATCGCTTGGCGAGAGGCCTTGCCAAGCATCGGGGTGGGTCAGGCCGGTTTCCGCGCAAGGCGATTGGCGATGATTCCGCATATCAGGATCTGCATCTGGTGAAACAGTATGAGCGGCAATACAATCAGGCCAAGCATGGGACCACTGAACAGGACGGCGGCGATTGGTACGCCGGTCGTCAGACTCTTTTTCGAGCCGCAGAACAGTACGGTGCGTCTGTCAGCCTCGCTGAACCCGAACAGTGCTGGCCCGTAGTAGCTGAGACACATCATCAATCCCAAGATCCCGGCGTTGACCACCAAGACTGCCGCGATCGCGGTGGCGGCAATCCCTTGCCAGACACCATCCCGGACACTTGCCCCGAATGCGGCGTACACAACCAGCAGTATCGATCCTCGATCGACGAATTTGGTGGCGGTATCGAAGCGGTCGACCAGTTTGCGAAGCCAGCGACGTAACAACTGGCCAAGAATGAATGGAAGAATCACCTGGGCGCCGAGCGTCAGGAAAGAACCGAGGGACACCCCGTTTCCCTGTGTGCCGAGAAGCCAAGCCGCCAGCAATGGTGATATCAGGATTCCGACCATGCTCGACAACGACGCTGAGCAGATGGCCGCGCCGACGTTGCCGCCCGCGATGGAGGTGAAAGCGATCGAAGACTGCACAGTCGAGGGAAGCAGGGTCAAGAACAAGATGCCAGAGTAAAGGACCGGTGCCAGTAGCCACCCTTCGAAAAGTTTCGCAGCGACACCGACGATCGGGAACGCGACGAACGTGATGCTCAAGACCACGATATGCAAGCGCCAGTGTTTCAGGCCGGCGACCGCCTCGCGGGTGGGTATGCGTAATCCGTTGAGGAAGAACAGTAGTGCGATTGCAACGACTGTCGCGTACCCGAGCGCGACGGCTCCGTCTCCACGTGCAGGAAAGACCCACGCGAATCCGACAATTGCGAACATTGCGATCAAGAAAGGGTCAAGCGATTCCTTGAGTCTGGCTGATGCCGACAACCGCGATCGTGACGGTCTACTCACCGACGAACCACTGCAGCAACGGGATTGGCTCCTGGCGGTCCCATGTGTGAATTGCGCTCACCGCCCGATATGAAGACCGGAGGCTTACCCGTGACCGATACGACAAGGGCGCCGCCCACGCACTTCGCTACATGGTGGGATTCGTGGTCGTCCAACATCGTTATGTGATGGCCCCGCAACTCAGGGGTCGGTGGGAGAACGAATTTGGCAAACACTTGCACGATGTCGTCTTTCTGGCGTTCGGTTGGAAGCACTTCGAAGTCCAAACCGGCCGTCTGCAGTGCTCGAACGATGCCACCGGTATCGGCGAAGTCGGCTGTTAGACCGTGTCCGATGCGAATCGACGAAGCCGAATCGGGCCGGTTGCCGAGAACGAGTACTTCTCCGCGTTCCTTCTCGCCTCCGGAGCTCGCCAGGGCGACTGAGCTGTACAAATCCCAGTTCGAGCGCACCACCGAATTATCGACGTCCGTGGCGTCAACCTCACCGAGCGCCACCGCGATACCCAGCGCTGCAGCATCATTGGACCAGCACATGGAGCCCATGGGGCCAATGCCTGTATCTTCGGTGACCACCGTAGCGCCGCGGCGTCGCGCTTCCCCGATTGTGCGTTGGGTGAGGGCTGGACCCTTGGCGATGACAAGATGCACATCGCTGGCGTTTTCGATGCCGGCGGCGCGGCGCGCTTCGTCGACGGCTGCGGCTACCTTGTCGATCTGACCGATCCGCCCGATCTCCTCGGGCAGAATGGGGCTGGTATGGGCACGGCCGACAGCCAGGCCTGGACCCGAAAGGCCCTCGGCTTCTGCAGGATCCACCCATTCTTGGGTGACGAGAGTGGCATGGGGGCTGATGACGCCCGGGGTGCCCCCAGAGACGATGAAACTGACGTCATCAGCGATGTCGTCAAGCGAGCATCTCCTGGCCTGCGCCAGCGCAGCACGCAACGATTGCTCGGCGAATGCCCTTGCATAGTCGTTGTGTAGGCCCGAACCCTCGCTCTTGGCGATGATGGCGATCACCGCTGCGGGATTCACCGGGCCATCGAGTGCCCGCGCGACGTCGGAGACGTCGCCGGGAGTTTTCATGGCACACACGGTCATCGACACTTTGGGAACAAGCTTCCCATTCATCAGCAATACTCCTTCGAATTCAACGTAAATGCTCCACTGCGGCCGCCATCGGTCGCAGTGCTCGAACCCAGGCTCCTAGTGGCGGACGCCGACGACCCGCTTGCCGTCTAGTTGAGCTGCCGCTCGCAGCGCCACGTCATCGCGACCTGGCGCGGCGACGACCTGAACGGCGATGGGCAAGCCATCGGAACCCTCTCCGACAGGGACTGACACAGCGGGGCAACCGGTCAAGGTGACGGCTCGGCAATGGGCCATCAATTGCCACCCGCCGACAGTCGTGCCGTCCACATCGACGTACCCCTGCATATCGCAGGCGGGGCCCCCGGCAACCGGCAATATGAGAATGTCCGCGTGATCGAACAGGTCGATGGCGCGTGCCCGGATATCGAGCGCCTGAGCCCATGCAGCGGAAAGCTTCTCGACGGGAGGTGTTCGTTGTGCGCGCAGGAGAGCGCGTGTTGGTTGCGCCAATTGGCCTTCCCGGCCGGCAACGGCCGCGAGGTGGTCGTCCAACGGATCAAGTGCGCGCAGTTCGTTGTAGGCATCGAGGGTATCTGCCAGTGCGCCGGGAACGTGTCGCGCCCCGGGATCCAGAAACTGCGCTGCGGCCGCCACCGCGTTCGCGAATTCCGCACGGACAGGACCGATGTGGGTGCCTTCGGTCCAGGCGACCCGAAGACCATCCGGTGCTCGCAGCCCGGGCGGGGCCGACCTCAACACTGACCACGACAACGTCAGGTCCTCGACTGATCGTGCTATGAGGCCGACAGTTTGCATTGCTCCCTGCAGCTTCAGCGGCGAGGGCCATGCGTCGCCGTCGACCCGCCCGGCGATCCCGGGTACTTGTCCTCGCCCGTCGACACCGTGTGCGGTCGGCCGCAACGCGACCATGCCGACGCAGGCCGCCGGCCACCGAAGGCTGCCGCCGTAGTCGGTTCCGAGTCCCAGGATGCTCAATCCGGACGCCACAGCTGCCGCATCACCGCCGCTGGATCCGCCGACCGACCGCAGCGGGTGAACGGGGTTGAGCGTGGTGCCGCCGAGCGGGCTCTCGCAGGTGGTTCCGAAGGCGAATTCAGGGCAGTTGGTCTTGCCGACCACAATTGCGCCGGCCGCTTCGAGACGCTCCACCGCGGCCGCGGATCGACGGGCGATGTTGTTCGCGAACGCGATAGAGCCCATGGTGAGCGGCATGCCGGCGACCGCGATGACGTCCTTGACGCTGATGGGAACCCCCGCGAGCGGGCCGGTGGGCTTTCCCACGGAGATGTCACGGTCAAGACGACGCGCGCGGCTGATGGCCCGTTCGCCGTCCTCATGGAGAAAGGCGTTGCAGTCGTCGCCTCGGATGCGCTCGACATGTGCGCGCATGATGAGCTCGGCGCTCAGGTCGGCAGCGCGGACGCGCGCACCAATTGAGCTGGCCGAGTTCAGCCCGTCGTCCATGGGTCCTCGATCTCCATGAACTTCCGCTCTCCATGGCGAATGAACGCCTGGTTGATGCGGTCGCGGTCCCCACTCTTGAGTGCGTCCAACAGGCTGTCGTGCCGGCGGCACCCATCGATGAGGCTTCCGCTGGATGCGGCCTCAGACGAGAGATTGAACGACATGTAGAGATGCATCTGCTCCATCAGCGTGCGGTACATCTGAGAGAGGCGCCGGTGCTGCGCCAAATCGACCAGGGCGATGTGGAATTCACGGTTCGCGCGAAAGACCCCTACATGGTCGTCAGCGTGCGCGGCGGACCACATCTCGACCATGGTCTTGTCGATGTCGCCGAAGTCGGCCTGCGCCAACGAGGCCTCCATCTCGTCGAGGGCAAACCTCTCCAGCGCGTTGCGCAGCGAGTAGATCTCGTCGGCGTCCTCGCGGCTGAGTGGAGCCACGCGGTAGCCCCGTCGCGGGGTGAGGGTCAGGATGTGCCGAGCGGCCAGCGTCGAGAGCGCTTCGCGTAGGGGCGGACGGCTGATGCCCAAACGCTCGGCGAGTTGCACCTCGAGCAGGCGGTCTCCGGCCTTGAGCTCTCCGGTGGCGATCATTCGCTTGATTTCGTCGCAAGCCGCTTCGACGAGGGTGTCCGGAAGTCGCATGTTGGAAAGTCTACTGTCTACAAAACTCATTTGTGAAGTCAGGATTGGGTTCAGCGTCTCAACGCGCCCGGCATCAAAGACTGTTTGAATCGTAGCTGCCCAAGCCTCATCTAAACGTTCTGACAACTTGATGCCGCAGCAACGGCTGCGTAACACGCAGGAAATATTTCTAGATAAAAGTGCCGTTTGTAGACATTCAGTCCGGCTGCAGGCCCGACCCTTGGGTCGGCATCATGTTGCTCTCATGCGACAGACCCCGAGCGAATCCAACACCGTGGTGACCACGTCGGCTGGTCGGGCCGCGTGGCCACAACTGACACCAAGCCGCAGAACCAAGGGAGAGAACCCGTTGGCCAGGAAGATCATTCTCGATGTCGATACTGGAAGCGATGACGCCGTCGCGATCATGATGGCTGCGCTCGCCCCCGCGATTGACCTGGTCGCCTGCACAACCGTCTGGGGCAATCTCGGGCTCGACAGCACGACCGACAACACCCTCCGGGTGCTTGAATACGTCGGCTGCGGCGAGGTTCCCGTCCACCGCGGACTCTCCCGACCGTTCGCGCCGACCGCATTTCCCCCGAACCCGGGGGAGGACCGAAACCGCACCAAACTGCACGCGGAGCGAGTGCCGCTGCCCGCAGCCCGGCGATCCGCGCTCGCCACACCCGCCGTCGAGTGGCTCGTCGAGTATCTGAGAACGGCGGCGCAACCGGTGACCCTCGTTTCGGTTGCGCCGCTGACAAATATCGCCGCGGCGATCACCGTTGACCCGCGCATCGTGGGCGCGGTCGAGGAGGTGGTGCTCATGGGCGGCGGTCACGCGATCGGCAACTCAACCGCCAGCGCCGAAGCCAACATCTGGCATGATCCCGTGTCCGCCGATGTGGTCTTCCAGGCCGGCTTCGAGAGGTTGACAGTCGTCCCCCTCGACGCGACGCATGAGGCGTACCTCACGCTCGACGACGTTGCCACACTCCGTGCTGCGGGACCGCCGGCCTCGGCGGCCGCCGGCTTCATCGAACACATGATCAGCGGCTACGCCGAGATGCAGCCCATGGAGCCGCGCGACTCCAGTCCGTTACACGACGCACTCTGCATCGCCTACCTGCTCGATGCGGCGGTGCTCGAACTTCAGAGCTGTTATGCGGCGATCGAGACCACCGGCAGGCACACCTACGGCCGGACGGTCTTCGACCTACGTCACCGCAGTCTGCGTGAGCACAACGTCCATGTCGCCATGCACGCCGATCGGGAGCGATTCGTCCGCATCCTTCACGACGCCCTGATCGACGGGGCAGGCAGCAACTCCCTCCAATGTCTGTAGGCGTGCGCAGCCGCTGTCGGTGGGCTGGGGCGATTGATTCGCGCCTGATCAAGCGCTATCTAAACGTTCTGACAATTTGATGACGCGGCAATGGGCGTGTAACCCAACCGAGACGACATCCGGCCACAGTGCCGTTCATAGACAACCCACCGACTAGGGGTGACCCGTGACCATGACCACAGATCGCACAGCTACCGAGACGCGGCTACTCGACTTCCGCAACGTGTCGATGGCCTTCGGCAACGGCACCGTTGCCCTTTCCGAGGTCGAACTGAAGGTCGACAGGGGCGAATTCGTGAGTATCGTCGGGCCTTCGGGCTGCGGCAAGAGCACGTTGTTGCGCCTGGCCTCCGGACTGGAACTCGCTTCGGGGGGACGGGCCGAGATCTCCGCCTCGCGCATCGGTTATGTCTTTCAAGATGCGACCTTGCTGCCATGGCGAAGCGTCGCGGCCAACGTGGAGCTGCTCGCTGAACTGCACGGCGAGAGGAAGCCGGAAAGAGCCGCCAAAGCGCGCGAGGCAATCGAGCTGGTGGGTCTGGCAGGATTCGAATCCAACCTCCCCAAACACCTTTCGGGTGGTATGCGAATGCGGGCCTCGTTGGCGCGATCACTGACGTTGGACCCCGAGCTGTTCTTGTTCGACGAGCCATTCGGAGCGCTGGACGAGATCACCCGTCAGCGCCTCAATGACGAGCTACTCAAGCTGTTCAACATACGTGGTTTCGCGGGACTCTTCGTGACGCATTCAGTGGCAGAGGCCATCTACCTCTCGACGAAAGTGGTTGTCATGAGCGGACGACCGGGCCGCATCGTCGAACAGTTCCTTGTCCCATTCGGACCCGATCGCACTCCCGATGTCCGATACACCCCCGAGTTCGCCGAACTCAGCGGAGCTGTCTCGCACGCCCTCGCCGCTGGACACGCAGCATGAGCGCCATCGAGACAAACGCAGAGACAAAAGGGGCAAGCGCAGAAACCTCGAACTTGCCGCCGGCAGCCGGTGCCACCGCTGCTCGGCAAGGGCCAGTTCGACGTCTGTTCGGGCGGGTGTGGCCGCCGCTGGGGATCTTCTGTTTGGCGATGGCCGCGTGGTACTACATCGCGCTCGTGGTGCTCAGCGAACGCACGCGATTTCTCCTACCGCCGCCTCACACAGTTGTCTTCACTGCTTTCCAGCCGGCGGTGTTCTCCGAACTCAGAAGCGCTCTACTGCAGTCGATCATCGTCTCACTGACCGGATTGGCCATCTCGGTGGTTCTCGGCGTGGCCTGGGCTACGGCCATGGCCCAGGCCCGCTGGGTGGAGCAGTCTCTGTTCCCATATGCGGTCGTCTTGCAATGCATTCCGGTGCTTGCGCTGGTACCGCTGATCGGCTTCTGGTTCGGCTTCGGCCTTCCGGCGCGGGTCATCGTCTGCACGATGATCTCGCTGTTCCCCATCGTGTCGAACACGCTCTTCGGTCTGCAGAGTGTCGACAAGGCGCAGCGCGAGCTGTTTCAGCTTCAGCGCGCCACCAGATGGACTGTTCTGCGGAAGCTCGAATTCCCCACGGCACTTCCAGCCATCTTCGCGGGCATACGAATCTCGGCCGGACTGAGTGTGGTGGGAGCCATCGTCGGCGACTTCTTCTTTCGCAGAGGCACGCCGGGGCTGGGCTCACTCATTTCGACGTACCAATCACGGGTGCAGGGGCCCGAGCTCTTCGCCTCGATCGCCGTCGCAGCTCTTCTCGGCGTTACGGTCTTCGTCGCTTTCGGATGGCTTGGCCGGTGCGTTGTCGGTCGGTGGTACGACTTTGGCAGTCGCTGACACCTGTTCACACCTCATTTTCCTAACGTCTTCTACGGCAAGGAGTTTCATGCGTCGTCCATCATGCTCATTCGCTGCCGCAGCACTCGGATCTGTTCTTGTGCTCGCGAGTTGCGGCAGCACCGACACTACGGCCGAGATGGCCGATGGTCTCACAGTCGGTGCCGTTGATCTATCTGGATCGTGCCCGTCCTCGGTGGTCATCCAAACCCACTGGCACCCGCAGATAGAACGCGGCCCCTTGTATGAGCTGCTCGGTGACCGCTACGAAGTCGATGCAGACCAGAAGGCGATCCGTGGCCCGCTGATGGCTGGAGGGGACTACACCGGCGTGGATGTCGAGATACGAGCGGGCGGACCTGCGATCGGATTCCAAGATGTTGTGGCGACGATGTATCAGGACGACACCATCACCATGGGCTACACCACCACCGATCAGGCCATCCAACAGTCCGCCGCGATGCCTACGATCAGTGTGATGGCGCAGTTCGAGAAGAATCCTCAGATGATCATGTGGGATCCGCAGACCTACCCCGAGGTCGAGAGCATCGGGGCGCTCAGCTCAGCGCTCGCGGGCACCGGCGGCGTCATTCGCTACGCCGGCGGCACGGCCTACATGGAGTATCTCCGTTCGATGGGTTTGGTCAGCGATGGCGTACTCGACGACAGCTACGACGGCACGCCCGCCAACTTCGTCGCTGCAGCGGGCAGAGACGCACAACAGGGCTATTCGACCTCCGAAGCCTATGTGTACGAGCACGAAGTCCCTTCGTGGGACAAGCCCGTTTCATACCAGTTGATCCACGATGCCGGGTGGGACGCCTACGCCCAACAACTCTCGGTTCGCGAAGCAGATTTGGACGAGCTCGCTCCCTGCCTGGAAGAGCTCATCCCGGTGATGCAACGGGCCGAGGTCGACTTCTTCGACAACCCAACGCACGCCATTGATCTCACCATGGAACAAGTAGCCGAATTCCGAGGCGGTCAGGCCTACTCACGAGAAACGGCTGACTGGGCAGTGACCGCCATGCGGGAACAGGGCATCGTAAGCAATGGGCCGAATGCCACGGTCGGCGATTTCGACGCCAACCGGGTAGCCGACTTCTTCGACAAGGCACTCCCGGTCTTCTCCGCCCTAGGACAGGACATTGCACCCGGGCTGCGTCCAGATGATCTCTACACCAACCAGTTCATCGACCCCGAAATCGGATTCCGCTCGTGAACCGGCGGGAGTCCACTTCGACAATTTATGGTTGTCTCGATGAAACGAGGTAGACCGACTCTGCACGATGTCGCCGAACGGGCCGGCACCTCCACCGCCGTGGTGAGCTACGTGATCAACAACGGGCCGAGGCCAGTTGCGTCCGAGACTCGTTCCCGGGTCGAAGCGGCAATCAGTGAGCTCGGCTACCGGCGCAGCGGTGCCGCTCGCAGCCTTCGACGCGGGCACACCACCATGATCGGGATGCTGGTACCCGACGCGACGAACTCCTATTTCGCGTCTCTTGCCGCGGCGGTGGAACGCGCCGCCTTCGAGCAGGGGTACGCCACCCTGGTGGCGCACATGGCTTACTCACAAGACCTTCAGCGGCGCTACCTCGAAGAGTTCTTGAGTTTGAATGTCGCGGCGGTGGTGTTTGTCGGTTTCGGGGAGGAAGCTTCGTTGCACGACCTGGTCCGGGAAGTCGACGGCCCGGTCCTCCTGGTGCACCGACGCTCCAACGACCTGAGACTCCCGTCGTTCGTCTTCGACGATCGCGAAGCGGGAAGACTTGCCGCCGAGCACCTGATCTCACACGGCAGACAACGGCTGCTGTGCGTCGGGGTGGACGAGCCGCCGGGCCCGATCATGGATCGATGCGAAAGCTTCGCCGCGACCGCAGAGTTACTCGGCACGGCGTGCGACACAGTGAATTGGGACTATGACCGCGCACAGGTATGCGCGAGCTTCTCGGAAATGGTGGCCGCGGGCCTACGGTTCGACGGGGTGTTCGCATCGACCGACGAACAAGCCACCGGGATATTGGCCGCCGCGAGCCAGGCCGGTTTGATCGTAGGCCGCGATATCTCGGTCATCGGCACGAACGGCACCAGGGAAAGCGCCACCACCGTGCCGGCGCTGACCACCGTGCACTGTGACGTCGACACCCTCGCGGCGCAAGCAGTCGCCCATGCCCTGGCGGGTGGCCCGCCCCAACAGGAGCCTCTGCCGGTGACACTTCTGCGCCGCGCCAGCTGCGGATGCAGTCTGTCCGAGAGCGACCACGAAGGCGCGTGACCTGCAGAAATCCATATGACAGCTACCAGACATTGTTATCTATACGTGTAGAGCCCTCCGGCTCACAGGAGAGCGCTCATCGCGCGAAAGGTGCACATTCACATGAGCAAAGCAACCGTGATCGTGGTGGGCGGCGGTATCGGTGGGCTGGCCGCAGCTCTTGCGCTCCGTCAGGTCGGTTACGCGGCGACGGTTCTTGAACAGGCTTCCGTTCTCACCGAGGTCGGAGCGGGCGTCCAACTCGCACCCAACGCCAGCCGGATCCTGATCGACCTGGGGCTTCGCAGTTCGCTGAGCCGCTACGCGGTAGAGCCCCTTGAACAAATTCGTCGCCGCTGGCAGGACGGGCGTGTGATCGGTTCGATGCCGCTCTCGGCGTCGATGGTGCGGCAGAGCGACGCGCCGTACTGGCAGCTTCACCGCGCCGATCTGCACCGGGCGTTGCTCGAGGCGTGCGAATCGGAGGGCGGTATCGGTCAGCCGGTATCGGTGATCAGCGATTGCGAGGTGGCGGACGTCGAGAACACCGCGGCCGGCCCTGTTGCAGTTACCAAGGACGGTCGCAGATTCGGCGCAGATGCACTCATCGGCGCCGACGGCATTCGTTCAGCGGTGCGCAGGAGTTGCGGCTTCGCGGACACCCTTCAACGATCCGACCAGTTGACCTATCGAGCCCTTGTGCCGTCGAAGGATCTTGCCGATGATCCGATCACGAGATGGCTGCTCGATCGCCCGCAAAACACGATTTGGCTGGGGCCGGGGGCGCATGTGGTGCATTTTCTGGTGCGCCGGTCGAGCGCCCTGAGCATTGTTGTTCAGAAGCGGGGCAGCGATCGGCGAATCGCCGAGGGGCAGACCACCGTCGTCGAACTGGACGAACTTGTCGACAGCGTGCCGGGCTGGGACGAGCGTCTGCGCCACGTGCTGTGTAAGGCCGAGGGCACGATCTTGCTTCAACCACTCTTTCATCGCCGACCGGATCCCGAGTGGGTGCAGGGCCGCATCGCTCTTCTCGGTGACGCGGCCCATGCGATGTTGCCGTATCAAGGCCAGGGTGCGTCACAAGCCATCGAGGATGCCGCGGTCCTCGCCGAGGAACTGAGCTTAGCGGGACCAAAGATGCTGGAGGAGGCGCTTGTTCGGTATCAGGGGCGCCGGTCTCGTCGCGTCAGCCAGGTCCAGATCGCCTCTGCCGAGAACGAGCGGCTCTATCACCTGGCCGACGGCGAGGCTCAAGAGCGTCGAGACGCAGTATTCGGTGATTTTGCCGGCGAGGCACACAGGTCGTTCTCATGGTTGTGGCGGGGGCCAAAGCTGCACCTGGCCGAACCCGAATCCTATGACTATCCGTTCGGGACCAAGCTGGACACCGCCGACGACGAGTACGCACACGACCCGTCCATCGATACTCTTCCGGTCTGACTGACAGAAAGGCACTTTCATGCAGGAACATGATATTGAGATGCTGGAACTCTCGATTGAACTGGCGAGGAACGCCAAGGCCGCCGGAAATCATCCCTTCGGCGCTGTCCTGACCGATCTCTCTGGCACCGTACTGCACCGCGCGGAGAACACGGTCATGACCGCCAAAGACGCTACGGGCCATGCGGAGACGAATCTCATCCGGATGGCCAGCGCAGAACTCAGCGCCACCGAACTTCGCGAGACCGTGTTGTTCTCCAGCACCGAACCGTGTGCGATGTGCAGCGGGGCGATCTACATCGCTGGAATTCGTCGCTTGGTTTTCGCCGTCGGCAAGTCGGAGCTCCTCGAATTTGTCGAAGCCCGGCGCTCGACCACCGACTTTCTGCGAATCGCGAGCCGGGAAATCCTACAAACGGGACCCGAAATCGTCGATGTCGCCGGACCATTGGATCCGAACACGCCCCTGTACGCGGCCGCTCTGGCCGTGCACGAGTGAGCCCGGAGTCTTCGAGCTGTCGTGGGTGGACTCAGTGCCATGCAAGGTCGGTTTTACGGATCAGCGCGTGACTACCTTTCACCTGGTCGACGACTTGTGAGATGCGCATGTCGACGGCGGCACTGAGGTAGGCATATCCCAGTTCCCGGGGGATCCCGTACCTGCCCTGCAGGAGTTCCAGGGCGGCGCGGACGTTGTCACGCACGGCTTCATCAAGGTCAGCGTCGAGGCCGATGGTGATCAGGTGCTCGGAGGTCTCTGCGTACGGCCTGCCGCCGACGATGCGGCCCGCGTCGCGCACGACGTCGAGGCGCACCGTGGCACGCAGCGGCGCCTCGAATGCCGTCAGCGCCACCTCGCCATCACCTTGCGAGTAGTGCGGGTCGCCGGCGTAGAACAATGCACCGGGAACCTGGACCGGCAGGTAGACGGTTGCGCCGACGCCCAATGCGCGGATGTCCAGGTTACCGCCGTGGCGCCCCGGAGGGACTGAATGAGCCCGCCTGTCCCCAGCGACGGCGACGCCCATGATGCCCAGGAACGGGTCGAGCGGGAACCGGATGGCAGGCTGGTCACGGCGTGGAAATGCGCCCTCGTCCTGGCGCAGCGGGATGGCCCCCAACCCGTCGAACGCGGTGCAGAACACGCTCGTCGACCTACCTGGATCCGCCGGGAAATCCTCGGGCAGCGCACCTTTGCCGTGTCGAGCGGAGACGATGCCGTAGTCGGCACGTCGGGTCAGATCGACCACGGTGACGGCGAGCATGTCACCGGGCCGCGCGCCTGCGACGGCAATCGGTCCGGTGACCACGTGGGGACCATGCGCGGGGCCGTGCGCGATGCTCGACCCGGCGATGTCGATCGCGTCGGGAAGCACGTCGCGCGCATCGACGCCGAACCCTCCGAAAAACGTCAGGGGGTCGCGGCCCTGCTCTGCCAGGATGCCTTCATGGCTGACGGTGTCGATCACCACGGTGCTGCCCGCGGCGACGTGCATCACCGGCGCATCGGCCTCACAGGGGAGCTCACCCCACAGAACGGTGTCCGGTGTGGAAGCCAGATACTGGCTCCCAGGCGCTGTCTCAGCCATGCTGGGCATCCATCTCGTCGAGGCGCGTTTGTGCTTCGGCAGAGAACTCGAGCAGCCTCAGGTCACTGTGTCGCCACCCGAGCATGGACAGTCCCACCGGTAGGCCGGCGGACCGGAGCCATGGCGCACTGACCGCAGGTCTGCCGGACAGGCTGGCCAAGCATGTCATCCGCAGCGTCGCCGCGCGTACGTCGTCGAGTTCTTCGGGCAACGGCGCCGGTCCGGGGGTGGTGGGTAGGAGCAGTACCGCGTTCTTGTTCAGGCGGTCATCGAGATCGGCGGTGGCACAGTCCAATATGTCCTGTGCCGCCTCGGCCTCCGATGCGGTGATACGTGACGCCCCGGCGAACCTCTCTGCCACCTCGCGTGCCACTGCATCGGGATTCCCGTTCAGGAAACCACCGTGAGTGCGCCAGGCTTCGAAGCCCTGAACGGTGCGGAAAGCCGTGAACCAGTCGTCGATGCGACCCTCAGCTACGTCGATGTAGTGGACTGGCTTCCACTGTTCAAGCCGACGGACCAGGGTCCAGAATGATTGCGCGGTAGCCGAGTCCGAGTAGGCCACCAGCGCGGGGTCGACGAACACCTGGCTGTGGAACTCGTCCTGGCGCTGGTCGGGGAAGGAGACGGAGGCCACTGCCCGGAGTGTGGCGAGATCGCGCGTGAGCCATCCCACTGTGTCGAACGACGGCGCCAGGGGCAGCATCCCGTCGGTGGACACGGCGCCGTGTGTGGTGCGCAAACCCCACAGGCCTTGATAGGAGGCGGGCACCCGAACCGAGCCGGCGGTGTCGGTGCCGATCCCGATATCGGATTCGCCGCGGCTGACCGCGCAGGCGGGACCGCTGCTGGATCCACCCGGAATGCGCCCCGGCGCTGCGGGATTGGCTGGAGTGCCGTAATGCGGGTTGACACCCGCAATGCTGTAGGCGAGTTCGTCGGTATGGGCCAGACCGACGACGTCGGCACCGGTGTCGAGCAGTGACTGCACCGCCGGTGCTGTGGTGTCACACATCGGCGCGGCCTCCAGGTACGCCGGCGTGCCACCGCCGATCTGTTGGCCGGCCAGTGCAAAGAGATCTTTGACCGCCACTGTCAGCCCCGTCAGCGGACCGGCGCCGGTGGCGGCCAACAGTGGCGCCCCGACCGTGCGCCACAGGTGCGGATCGCCGGGTGGTGCAGCACTGACGTGGGCGGCGCTCACCCGCCAGCCTTCCGGGGTGTGTTGCCAGATTTGAGTTTGTAATCCACGCCCCCCGTTGGCCCGCAACGTCTCTGCCAGTATCAGGCGTGTCGCCTCGCCGAGTGTGCGCACATGCAGCGCGGTGATGGTGCGGGCGGGGGCTCCTCCGGGCCGGGCGGCGCGAAACGCGGCTATCTGGTCATGTCCTACCAGGACACCGGTGGCGTCGGCCCGCAACGTCGAGGGATCGGCGAGGAAGAGTTGATCCAGCATCGACACATCGTTGGCCAGCAGCGCCCGTTCGTAGGTCCAGAAAGCATCGAGCAATCCGGTGTCGACGTCATCGGGGGAGTCGATGTGGTGGGTGGCCAGTGTTGTCATTCTGCTCTTTCGTTCGTGCGTCCGACAAGGCTCGCCAGACGGTTTCGGGTGTCATGGGAATCTGGGCCATCCGTACCCCGGTGGCGTCCGCGACGGCGTTGACGATGGCTGCCGGCAGTGGAACGACCGACGCTTCACCGAGTCCCTTGGCGCCGAGCTCGCCTGCCACCCCGCCCGATTCGACGAAGACGACCTCCACTGGCGGCATCCCGGTGGAGCGGACCAGCGAGTGGTGCAGCAGCGGGCCGCCGGGGTACCGATCGCTCAGTGCGATGCCCAGACCTTGGGCCACTCCACCGAGCACCTGTCCTTCGGCCATCCGTGCATCCATCACCGCGCCGATGTCATGGACCGACACCACGCGGTCCACCACCACCCGGCCGGTCCAGGTGTCGACGGAGACCTCCACCAGCTGTGCGCAACCTGCCAACGTGGAATCGGCTGTGCTGCTGGCTCCGTGCACTTCCAGTACGCCGGGGGCACCGCTGTCGATCAGCGTCCGCAATGCGCTGGCAGCGCGTGACACCGAATCCGCGGTCATTCGCACGCCGCGGCTGGCATAGGTTCCGCCGTCGGCCACCGGCCGACAGGTCGGCGCCACCCGAACAGTCACCTCAGCGGCCTCGACGCCGAGCCGTTCGGCTGCCACCGTCGCGAGTACCGCGTGGGTTCCCTGCCCCATTTCGGAGTGGCCGGTTTCCACTACCAGCGTGCCGTCCTCCTCACGGCGGCAGCGCGCTTGCGCAGTGTCACGGTGGGCGGGTCCGCCGCTAGAGCTCACGATCACGGCAGTGGCGATCCCGGTTCCCCGCCGCCAGCGATCCCCGCCAGCGGGCAGCAGCCGCAGTCGCTCGAGCACTTCATCTAGGCACTTGTCGAGGTGCAGGTGCTGCACGGCCGACATGACGCCGACCTCAGCGGTAGCGGGCCGCATCATGTTCCGGCGCCGCAGGACGTCGGTGTTGATTCCCAGCTGCCCAGCGGCGGTCTCGATGTGCACGTCGAGTGGCACCAGCGCTTCGGCGGCGCCGTAGCCGCGAAACGCGGTGGTGGGCGCGGTGGGGGAGTACTCGGCGATGCCGTCGAACCGACGTATCGGCGCCGGATACATCTGCAGGGCAAGTGAACCCATTGCACTGAGCACCGCAGCGCTGTGGCCGAGGTAAGCCCCGGCATCCAGGCACGCGGACACCTGCAACACGGAGATGTCGCCGGCCTCGCTCCAGCCGCTGGTGATCTGCACACGCGCGGCGTGTCTGCGGCGAAGTCCGGTGGTCTCGGCGCGGCTGGTCTCCACCAGGACCGGGCGGCCGCATCGCCGTGCCGCGACGGCCGCTGCCGGCTCGAGTAGAACCTCCTCGCGCAGACCGAAACTGCCCCCGAGGGCGGTGGGTTCGACCAGGACCTCGTGCGGCTCGATGTCGAGCACGGGCGCAAGCATCGCCGGGACCAACATGGGTAGTTGACACGAGCCCCGCACGTGGCAGCGCCCTCGATCGTCCCACCAGGCCAGCGCCGCAAGCGGCTCCATTGCGTCGTGCGTGCCCGATCCGTAATCGAACTCGGTGACAACGGTGTGCGCGGCGTTCCGCAGTGCATCGGCCACCGTTGGAGCCGGATCGCCCAGTACGTACTGCAGCGGGTCGGGCAGTGGGGGAGTTGTTTCAGCGACCTGCACTGTCACCGCTTCGGCCATCAGCCGCGCTGCATCGGCATTGTCGGCGACCACCAGTCCTACGATGTCGCCCGCGAAACGTGGGGTGTCGGTGAACACGCAGTTCTCGCGGGGGGCATCAGGCAGGCCGTGCGGGTTCGGGTCGTATCGGTGCGGCGGGGAATCCGCCGGCGTCAGCACTGCTACTGCACCGGATACTCGCATCGCGGCGGCGGCGTCGATCCCGAGGACAGATCCGGGCCGCGGCGCCGCGAGGATCCGGGCGTAGAACGTCCCTGCGGGTATTCCGTCAGCGGTGTAACACGCTGTTCCCGAGGCCTTCTCGAGTCCATCCGGCCGGGCCGGCGCCGCATCGGGTGCGCCGTGGAGTGCCCGGATCAATCCCACGTACCCGGTGCACCGGCACAGGTGACTTTCCAGGGCGGCGTCGTTGTCACGGCTCAGCCAGCCGGCGACCACGCCCGGGATGCAGAACCCACACTGCAGGGCACCGCGCTGAGCCAGACACTGCGCTACCCAGGCGCCATGATCCGTGGTCACCAAGGAACGCGCGGTGTTCACCTGTTTACCCGACACTCGTGCTGCCGGCAGCACGCAGCTGAGTACCGGGAGGTTGTCGACCTGCACCGTGCACCCGCCGCAGGTGCCCTCCCGGCAGGGTGTTTTCACACTGTGTACGCCGTTGGCACGCAGCACTTCGGCCAACGGCCTCGCCAGGGCGTGTTCGGGGATGGGTAACGGCACTCCGTCGACCACCGCGAATGGTCCGTCAATCACGGCAACTATCCAATTCGGCAGCCACGTCCGAATACATCGCCGCAACCAGTGCGGCGCGGTAGTCCGCCCGGGCGAAGGCGTCGTCACGCAGCGGCGCACCGGCTCGCCCCTTGTCGTCGAGCGCTTCCGGGCGGGCGTCGGTGCCCACGGCACCGGCGTATGCGCAGGTCTCGCCGCCGGCCAGCGTGATCGCGGCGACGGTGGCCAGCGGCACCCCGGGACCGGCCGTCGGTGCGAACCGCCGATATGCCGATCGGCCGAATCGCCGTAGGCGCACCTGCACCACGATCC
>NZ_JBARXZ010000179.1:0-14844 GCF_049647605.1 Mycobacterium sp.
CCGTCAGGCGGGTTGCACCGATCCCCGAGGTGCGGCATTCCGGCTGTGGCAGCCCCGCCGGCGACCGGGCGCCCAGCTGGTCAATGTGCCGGGCACCTGGAACTTCAGCGATCTGCAGACCGCGGACCCACCGGCGGCCACCGCGTTCTACGTCCCACTGTTCGGCTGGGAGTTCGACGACGTCGGCTTCGCGACGATGGTCCGGCGGCCCGGCTACGGTAACCACCTGGAGGCCACCGTCCACCCCGACATCCGCGCGGTGCAGTCCGAGGCCGGCGCCCCGCCCGGCTTCGAGGACGCGGTCGCGTGGGTGACGTCGGGTGCGACCGAGCGCTGGCAGGTGTCGTTCACCGTCGCCGATCGGGACACCTCGGCGGAGATCGCCGAAAACCTCGGCGCAGCGATCGTGGCCACCGAGGACACCCTGTGGACAAAAACCGTGACCATCCGCGACCCGCAGGGAGCGCTGCTGGCGCTAAGCCAGTTCACCCCGCCCGGCGGTTAACCGGGCGGCGTGGCCCCGCGTCTGGAAACACAGCACCCCCACCGCTGCCGCGACCTCGATCAACGCGATGACAGTGGCAATCGTCATCATCGGAGACGGTGGAGTGGCCTGAGTGGGCTGGAACGGCGCGCCATGCTGATGCCCGGCCCCGGTGACGTGGACGGCGACCATCCCCAGATTCATCAGTGCCACCAGCAGCCACGCCCGTACCGACCCGCCGTACCAGAGCTCCCAGGCGCAATACAGGCAGACCGCTGCCATCAGCAGCATCAGGACCGCCACTCCCGGTGAATCGGTGTGCGCAAGCATCACCGCGTGCAGCGCGGCCGAGGTGACGGCGAGCACGGCACACGTCCGCCGCCCGAAGACGGCGCACCGGTGGCTCACAGACATCAACCAACTCTGGCAGCAGCGCGCCGCCGGCGCTACCGGAATGGTCAAAGCAGGATTGCCGCGGCAGTTCTCAGACGCGGGCCGGTACCGACAACGGCTCGGCGACCTTGTCGGCCAGCGAATTATCGGTGAACGCGCCGCGGTAGCGGGCGGCGGGATGGGTCGACGGAACTCGATCTCCACCGCCACCGGAAAGCTTGTGCCGCAGCGTGCCGGATTTGTCGGTGGAGATCAGGCCGCGCTTGCGCAGCTCCGGGAACAGCAGGTCGGCGATATCGGTGAAGGTGTGCGGGCGCACCGCGTGGAAGACGTTCACGCCGTCGATCCCGGCGTCGCGCCACTGTTCGAGCTTGTCTGCCACCTGCTCGGGGGTACCGACGATGCGGCTGCTGCGTTCGAAGGCCCGTCCCAGATCGGCGATTGTCGGGTCGTCGGTGCCGGCGGACTCTGCAGCCCACCGCGCCCAGCCCTGCACACCACGGAATTCGCCGAGCTCCGAGATCCGGGTGTCCAATGGCAATGCGCCGGCGTCGATACCGGCGTCACCGAGAATGTGGCACAGCACGCCCTCGACGGACAGCAGTTCCTCCAACCGCGCTTCCTTCTCCCACGCCTCGTCTTCGGTGCGGCCGACCACCAGCGAAAGTCCCTGAAAGAACTTCACATCGTAGGGATCACGGCCGTATTCAGCTGCCAGTGACCGTGTTTCGTCGATAAGCCGGCGCGCCGACTCCGGGTCCGGGCTGGAGATGAAGACACCTTCGGCATTGCGGGCCGAAAAGCGTTGCCCGATAGGCGAAGCCCCGGCCTGAAACAGGAACGGGACCCGCTGCGGCGACGGTGACACAAAATGCGGTCCCTCCACCGAGTAATGCTCGCCGACATGGTTGATGCGGTGAATCTTGGCCGCCTCGGCGTGGACCCCGGCGGCCTTGTCCGCCACCAGCGCATCCTCGTCCCACGAGCCTTCCCACAGCTTGTAGACCACGTCGACGTATTCGGCGGCGATCTCGTAGCGGCGATCGTGGTCGATCAGCTTGTCATGGCCGTAGTTGCGATAGACGTTGTCGGAGAAGCTGGTGACGATGTTCCAGCCGACCCGGCCACGCGTGTAGTGATCCAGCGACGAAATCCGGCGAGCGAAGTCGAACGGCAGGCTCTGCACGATCGAACTGGTGTACACCAAGCCGATATTTGTGGTGACCGCCGCCAATGCCGAGATCAGCACCGACGGGTCGTTGACCGGGATCTGCATACCCTCACGCGCCACCAACTCGTAGGAGCCGTTCCACGGTGAGCGCAGCCCGCTGACATCAGCGAAGAACAGCAGGTCGTAGCCGGCCCGATCGACCTCTTTGGCCAGCTCCGTCCAGTGCTCCAGCGAGTTGATCTGGTGGTTCTCGGCTTCCGGGTCACGCCACAAGCCGTGGACAACGTGCGAGGGCGTGTTCATCACGAATGCCGAGTAGTACAGCGGGCGGTTCTTCGGCGGTTTGGGCACAGCCGCCACCCTAGGAGGACCCGGCAGTGCCGTCGGCGGTTCGAATCAGCGTGGTTACAAAGCCCTCACAACCCCAGCAGCGCCGCCATCTCCTCCCGCATCTGCACCTTCCGGACCTTCCCGGTGACCGTCATGGGGAACTCCCCGACGATGTGCACGTACCGGGGGATCTTGTAGTGCGCCAGCTTTCCGTCGGCGAACTCCCGCACCGCCGCGACGGTCAGCGGTTCACGACCGGCGCGCATCCGGATCCAGGCGCAGATCTCCTCGCCGTACTTGGCGTCGGGCACGCCGATCACCTGGGCGTCCTCGATGTCGGGGTGGGTGTAGAGGAACTCTTCGACCTCACGGGGGTAGACGTTCTCACCGCCGCGGATCACCATGTCCTTGATCCGGCCCACCACGCTGCAATAGCCATCGTCGCGCATCACCGCCAGATCGCCGGTGTGCATCCAGCCGTCGGAATCGATGGCCTCACTTGTTTTCTCATCGTTTTCCCAGTACCCCAGCATCACCGAGTAACCCCGCGTACAGAACTCGCCGGCGGTGCCGCGCGGCACCTCGTCGCCGGTCTCGGGGTCGACGATCTTGATCTCGACATGCGGGTGTGCGCGGCCGATCGAGGCCGTGCGCCGTTCGAGATCATCGTCGATCAGGGTCTGGCACGACACCGGTGACGTCTCGGTCATCCCGTAGGCGATGGCGACCTCGGCCATGTTCATGTCGGCGATGCACCGTTTCATCACCTCGACCGGACACACCGCCCCAGCCATGATGCCGGTGCGCAGCGAAGACAGATCACGTTCGGCGAACGACGGGTGGCCCAGCATCGCGATGAACATCGTCGGCACCCCGTAAACACCGGCGCAGCTTTCACTTTCGATAGCATCCAGGGTGGCACCCGGATCGAATCCGGGCGCCGGGATGACAATGGTGGCGCCGTGGCTGGTGATCCCCAGGTTGCCCATCACCATGCCGAAGCAGTGGTAGAACGGCACCGGGATGCACAGCTTCTCCCCCGGCTGCAGCGCGATCAGCTCGGTGACGAAGTAGCCGTTGTTGAGGATGTTGCGATGCGACAACGTCGCACCCTTGGGGAATCCCGTGGTGCCCGAAGTGTATTGGATGTTGATCGGATCGGTGTTTCGCAATTCGGCGGCACGCGTGCGGAGTTCGTCGACACTGATCTGGTCGGCCCCGGACCGCAGCCGATCCCAGTCTTCGGTGCCCAGGAAGATGACCTCCTGGACCGGAACCCGCTCGCGCACTTCGGCGACCATCGCGACGTAATCCGACGACTTGAAGTCCGTCGCCGCGATCAGGGTCCGCACCCCGGACTGCTCGAGCACGTAGCTCAGTTCATGGGTGCGGTAGGCCGGGTTGATGTTCACCAGGATGGCGCCGATCTTGGCGGTGGCGTACTGCACGATCACCCACTCGGCCCGGTTCGGTGACCACACACCCACCCGATCACCTCGAGCGACACCGAGTCCCATCAACCCGCGCGCCACCAGGTCGACCTCGGCGTCGAATTCGCGGTAGGTCCAACGTCGTCCAGCAGCCAGGTCCACCAACGCCAATACATCGGGGTGGGCAGCTGCGGTGCTCTCCAGGTTCGCCCCGATGGTCATCTCCAGGATCGGGGTGTCGGTGGGTCCTGCGTCGTAAGAGTTCATTGCAGGAGGTCCTCGTAACGGTATTCGGAATCGAAGGGTGTCCCGGACCGATGCGCGTCCTCCTCGCGCCGACGCAGCTCGACCCGGCGAATCTTGCCCGAAATCGTCTTGGGCAGCTCGTAGAACTCCACCCGGCGCACCTTCAGGTAGGGCGCAAGATTGTTGCGGGCGTACTCCAGGATCGCCGTGGCGGTCTCGGCATTCGCCTCCCACCCTTCGGCAAGGGCCACATACGCTTTCGGTACAGCCAGCCGGGTATCGTCGGGCTGCGGGACAACAGCGGCCTCGACCACGGCCGGATGCTCGATGAGCACGCTTTCCAGTTCGAACGGCGACACCTTGTAATCCGAGGATTTGAACACGTCATCGGTGCGGCCGATGTAGGTGATGTAGCCGTCGGCATCCCGGCCGGCAACGTCACCGGTGTGATAGTAGCCGTTTGCCATCACCATGGCGTTGCGCTGCTCGTCGCCCAGATAGCCCGTCATCAGGTTCAGTGGAGTGTGCTCGAGGTCCAGACAGAGTTCACCCTCGTCGGCCAGCTCACCGCTGATCGGATCCACCAGCACCACCGGCACCCCGGGCATCGGACGGCCCATCGAACCCGCCTTGACCGGTGCACCCGGGGTGTTGCCCACCTGCAATGTGGTCTCGGTCTGGCCGAACCCGTCGCGGATGGTCAGCCCCCAGGCCTTCTCCACCTGGGCGATCACGTCGGGGTTCAAGGGCTCGCCGGCGCCGAGGATCTCCCTCAGCCCCTCGGGCTTGGCACCGAGATCGGCCTGGATCAGCATCCGCCACACCGTCGGCGGCGCGCAGAAAGTGTTGACCTTCGCCCGCCGCAGCTGCGCCAGCAGCGCCGCCGCATCGAAGCGGGCGTAGTTGTAGACGAAGATCGTCGCCTCGGCGATCCACGGCGCGAAGAAGCAGCTCCAAGCGTGTTTGGCCCAGCCGGGTGAGCTGATCGCCAAGTGCACGTCGCCGGGCCTGACGCCGATCCAGGCCATCGTGGTCAGATGCCCGACGGGATAGCTGACCTGCGAATGCTCCACCAGCTTCGGCCGGCTGGTGGTACCGGAGGTGAAGTAGATCAGCATCGGGTCCTCGACCGAGGTCACTGCGCTGAACCGCTGCGCAGGCACGTCATAGGCGTCGGTGTAGGTGTGCCAACCATCTGCTCCCTCACCGGCGGGTCCCTCACCGACGACAACCCGGACGTACTCACCGGCCACCCCGTCGAACTTGGCGGTGTCGCCGAAATTGGCGATGACAAAGCGGGCACCGCCACGGGCGATCCGGTCAGACAGGTCAGCCGGCCCCAGTGCCCCGGTTGTGGGCATGATGACCGCGCCGAGCTTGGCGATGGCCAGCATGGCCTCCCACAGCTCGACCTGGTTGCCGAGCATCAGGATCACCCGGTCGCCCTTGCCGACGCCGAGGCTCTGCAACCAGGTCGCCACCTGGTCCGAGCGCTGGGCCATCTCGGCGAAAGTCACTTTTTGCTCGGAGCCGTCGGCCTCCACGATCCACAACGCCGGCCGGTTGTTTCCGGCGGCGATGACGTCGAACCAGTCGGTGGCCCAGTTGAACGTGCCGGTGATCCGCGGCCATTCGAAGGTCTCGACAGCTTTGTCGTAGTCGCTGATCACGTCGACAAGTTGGTCCCGCGCGCTACGGTACCGGTCGGTGTTGCTAGCCATACAACTAGGATCTACGTCACAGCTATGTGTGCACTACCCCCGAAAGTGGGTGAACCCGTGACAATGCTGCGCCCCCGTGACGGCGACGCAGTGCGTGCCGAACTGCGCCATGTTGCTGCCGAAGGCCGGTTACCGGTGCTGTTCGGCGGCGAGGTGCACGGTGGCGATCTGTTGCTCACCGAATTTGTCGGCACCCGCACCAGCGGACTGCGGGGACTGACCGTGCGCCGCAACTCCGGCCTCGGCGGGGTCAGCATCGTCTCCGGGCTGCCGTTGTCGGTTGCCGACTATCCCAACGCCATGTCGATCAGCCACGACTACGACAGGCCAGTGCTCGCCGAAGGCATCCGCAGCGTATTGGCGGTACCGGTGGTGGTCGACGGTGTGCCGCGGGCGGTCCTCTACGGCGCGCACCGTGCCAGCGCACCGATCGGCGGGAACACCGTCGAGCTGATGCTGGCGTCGGCGCACCGGCTGAGCCGAGAACTCCACATCCGAGACGAGGTAGACCGGCGGACTCGGCAGCAGGAGGCGCAGCTGGCAGGACCCGGCGACGAAGCGATCCGTGCGGTCCACGCCGAACTGCGACGGCTGGCCGCCGCGCCGGGCACTGCCACGCGGGAGAATCTGCTGCGGCTGGCCGACCAGCTGACCGGAGCATTGCCCGCCTCGGCCCCGGCAGGCACACCACTGACCGCCCGCGAACTGGACGTGCTGACCCAGGTGGCGCTGGGATGCACCAACGCCGGAGCGGCACAGCGACTTTCGCTCAAACCGGAGACGGTTAAGAGCTATCTGCGCAGTGCCACCGCCAAACTGGGCGCCCGCACCCGCTACGAAGCGGTCACCAAGGCCCGCCTGTCCGGATTGTTGCCGTAGCTGCGCTAGCGATCCGAGCGGAAGAAGGTGATCTCGCCACCCAGCGGGATCAGCGGCACCACACCGGACGGCATCCGAAATTCCAAGCGGTAGCCCGCATTTGCCAGCTCGGCCATGATCAGATCATGTGCTTCGGAGCGGTTCTCGTAGCTGCTTGACGATGTGTAGACGAGGCGGCTCCCACCCCCCGGGGGAACTGGAATCCCGGCCTGCAGGTCCCGCTGCAGGCCCGCGTAGACCACGGTCTCGGGTGCGGCGTGCCACAGGACGGCGGGCAGAACTCCGATCTCGGTCGTGTCGATGAGCAGGGCGTCGGCGTCCCGGATGGCGAAGATCCGTTGTTGTTCGGACCGATGCCACACGAACACCGAGGTACCGATCACCGCGCCGACCAGGAGCACCGGAACGACGGACCCGACAACCGGGCGCGGAATATCGTCTTTGTATTTTTCGATGAGCTGCGCGACGGCCACAAACAGCAGCGGAGTGGTGAAATGCAGATACTGCAGTCCGATCGCGTGCACCGGGCTGACGCACAGCACGTACAACCCGACGACGGTGCACCAGGTCGTGACGGCAGTGAAAATCGGAAGGTATTCGACCGCAAGAGTTTCCGAGGCGGCACGCGGACGATGTGCCACGGCCTTGATCGCCAGCCGAACCACCAGGACCAGGGCGGCGAGCCCGACGATGACGTTGAACGCACCGAGAACGGTGTCCACCGGTCGCCCCATGTCGAGCAGTCCGTACGGCAGCGGATGCGGCCAGTCGAGGGGGTTGAAGATCTGGAAGATCGTCGCGATCGCCGCACCCAACCGCTGACCGAACGCGGCGAAGCTGAAGGACTGGGCCTGCCTGTTGGCCTGGGACACCGACTCGAGAAAACCCGGATGCGCCACGAAGAACAACAGCAGCGCCGCCACACCTGCAACCGCCAACTGGGCAATCGCCGGATAGGCCTTTCGGTGGATCTGGATGGCCAGGGCAAAGAGCAACATGAACCCCGCGGGCAGCACAAACTGATAGTGCGTGAGTGCGCCGGCCAGCAACACGACACCGATGGCAATCGCGTACCGGCCCTGCCGCCTCGTCAACCACAGAACAACACAGAGCAACAGCAGCGCCGTCAGCATCGAGAACAGCCCGTACTGCCGAACTATGCTCACCACGGTTCGGGTCGGCAGGCTGAGCATCCACGCGAGTGTCACCACGAATGTCACCGACCTGGACACCGCGAGCACCCGACAGGTCGTGTAGATGACAACCACCGTCACAGCAAGGATGACGAGGTTGAGCAGCAGCCCACTGAGGATCGAAACGCCGAACACGCCGAACCACGTGTGAAGCAGCCAGAAGTACAGCGGTGGGTGGATGTCGTAGTGCGCCAGGTCCGCACTGATCTGCCCATAGCAACCCAGGCCCCGCCATTGCCAATACTGTTGCCACTGCGCAGCATCGACCCAGCGCCCCGTCGGAATCGACTGCTCGTACCGCCCTTGGTTACAGGTCGCACCGATGATGCTGATGACATCGTCGTGGTCGACGAGTGTCACCGCGGCCAGCCGAGGCCCATACACGGCAAAACCGACAGCAACCAGGGCGATCACCAACCAGCGATCCGACCTCGATTCCTGCACATAGGTCGCCACACGCCGAAGCGTCACCACTTCCCGCCCCTATCCCCTGTGAAACCAGCCCGCGAAGGAGAGTAGTCGAGACCGACCTACGGAACGGGATACTTGTGGGGCCGATCTGCCCCCGCCGAGGCGGGATCCGGAGCTGCGTCAGGCCAGTGAGTGGACCCAGGCCTGATGCAGAGCGGCATAGTGACCGTCGGTGTTGTGGATCAGCTCCGCGGGCGGGCCGTCCTCGATGATGCGACCGTGCTCGAGCACCAGCACCCGGTCGGCCACTTCCACCGTCGAGAGCCGGTGCGCGATCACCAGGGCCGTGCGATCGGCCAACACCGTTTCCAACGCCTGCTGCACCAACCGCTCGCTGGGGATGTCCAGCGATGACGTGGCCTCGTCGAGGATCAGCACCGCCGGATCGGCGAGGAAGGCCCGTGCAAACGCGACGAGCTGACGCTGACCGGCGGAGAGCCGGCCACCACGTTTGGCCACATCGGTGTCGTATCCCTGCGGCAGGGCTGCGATGAACCGGTCGGCACCCACCGCGGCCGCGGCACCCCGTACCTCGGCGTCGGTGGCCCGCGGCCGGCCGAACCGGATGTTGTCGGCGATGGTGCCGTCGAACATGAAGTTCTCCTGCGTCACCATCACCACGTGGCGGCGCAGCTCGCTCTGGTCGAGGTCACGCAGATCCACACCGTCGAGCGTGACCGCACCCGAAGTCGGGTCGTAGAACCGTGCGATCAGCTTGGCGATGGTGGTCTTGCCGGCCCCGGTGGTCCCCACCAGCGCGACGGTCTGCCCGGCAGGCACCGTCAACGACAACTCGGGCAACACCGGCCGGCCCGGTACATAGGAGAAGCCGACGTCCCGGAACCCCACCTCGCCGTGCACCGTACCTAGGGCAACCGGCGCAGCCGGATCGGTGATCGCCGGTTCGGTGGCCAGCACGCCGGCCAGCTTCTCCAGGGCGGAAGCCGCCGACTGGAAGGTGTTGAAGAACTGGGTGATCTCCTGCATGGGCTCGAAGAACATCCGCAGGTACAGCAGGAACGCGGCCAGGGTCCCGATGGTCATATCACCCTGCAACACCTGGTAGCCGCCGTACAGCAGCACCACACCAGTGGTCAGGTTGCCCACCAGTTTCACCGCCGGCATGAAGATGGCCACCAACTTGAACGTCTTCTCGTTGATGTCCTTGTACCGGTCGGCGACCTCTTCGAAGATCTCCTGGTTGCGCCGTTCGCGACGGTAGGCCTGCACGGCCTTGATACCGGTCATGGTCTCGACGAACTGGACGATCACCAGCGCCGCGCTCTCCCGCACCTCGCGGTAGGTTTTTGTCGACTCCGACCGGAACCACGCCGACAGCAACACCAGGATCGGAAACGCGACCAGACACATCAGCCCCAGCCGCCAATCGAGCACGATCAGCAGCGCTGCCGTCCCGAACATGGTCAGTACCGCGGTGATCAGGCTGTCGAAGCCGTTCTCCAGCATCTCCTGGATGGCTTCGACATCGTTGGTGGACCGGCTCACCACCCGACCGGAGGTGTAGCGGTCATGGAAGGCGATATCGAGGCGGCCGAAGTGCACGAACAACCGCCGCCGAAGTTCCAGGAGCACACTCTGCCCGATGCGGCCGGACCGGCGCAGGAAGAACAGCCGGCTGACCGCCTGCACCACCACCACGGCGCACAGCGCTCCGACAATGGTGAGCAGCTCACGCGCCGAACCGCCGTCGACGATCGGCGGGATACCGTGGTCGATACCGCGCTGAACCAGCAGCGGCACCGTCAGCCGGGCGGCGTTCTCCACCACCACCACCGCCGCGAGGATCAGCACCGCGGTCTTGAACGGGCGCAGCAGGTCGAACAGCAGGGCCGTGGCTTCCCGGCGCCGGGGCAGGTTCTCATCGATGGGCAGGTTGTCGTCCTGCTCGTCGTCGAAGCGGCCACGCCATTCGGGATCGACGTTCTGGCGCGCCGCACTCGCACTTTCGCGCCCGTTTGTGAGTTTCGGCGTTGTGGTCATCGCCGCTCCCCTTCCATTCGCGCGAATTCGGTGGCCGCACAGGCGTCTTCGGCTGCATGCCGCTCGCAGTAGTCGCGCTCCAGCGCGGCCCGCTCGGCATCGCCGGCCCATGTCGGCTCGGGGGTGCCGTCGTCGAGCTGATCGTCGGCGGCCAGTAGATACCGGTAGGCCGGTACCGACTCCAACAGTTCGGAGTGGGTACCGACGTGGGTGATGGTGCCGTCCTGCAACAACGCCACCTGGTCGGCCAGCAACACCGTCGACGCGCGGTGCGCCACGATGATGCCGGTCACCGACACCAGCACCCGCCCCAGAGCGGCGGTGACCGCGGCCTCGGTGTGCACGTCCAGAGCCGACAGGGTGTCGTCGAGCACCAGGATCTTCGGCCCGGCCAGGATGGCGCGCGCCAGCGAAAGCCGCTGCCGCTGACCGCCGGACAAGCTCATGCCCTGCTCCCCGATGCGGGTGTCCAGGCTGTACGGCAGGTCGTAGACGAAGCCGGCCGCGGCGACATCGATGGCCTCGGTCAGCTCGGCATCAGAGGCATCCGGGCGCCCCAATCTGAGATTCTCGGCCACGGACATGGAGAACAGCGTCGGGTCCTCGAAGGCCGTGGCCACCGCCGCCCGCAGCGCAGGCAGGCTCAGCTGGCGGATATCGCGGCCGTCGATGAGGATCTGGCCCTCGGTCACGTCGTACAGCCGGGACAGCAGTGCGGCCAGCACCGACTTACCCGAACCCGTCGCACCCACCAGCGCCATGGTCTGGCCGGGTTCGACCACCAGGTTCACATGCCGCAGCGCCCAGTCCTCGGAAGCGGCCTCATCCTCATGGTCGGGCGGGAACCGGAACCCGACGTCGACCAGTTCCAGACGGCCGCCCCGCGGCGGCGTGGTCTCCGGGCCGTCGGTGATCTCCCGTGGCGCGTCGAAGATCTCGGCGATGCGGTTGGCCGCGGTGAACGACTCCTGCATCATCGACAGCAAGAACCCCAGCGAGGCGATGGGCCAGACCAGCGACAGCATCATCGTGATGAACGCGACCAGCGTGCCCATGGTCACCGCGCCGGTGCCGGCGGCGTAGGCGCCGAATCCCAGCACGATGATCAGCGTCAGGTTCGGGATGATCTCGAGCAGGGTCCAGAACTTCGCCGACACCCCGACCTTGGCGATCTGGGTGTCGTACAGCTCGGTGGCGCGTTCATCGAACCGGTCGTAGACATACTCTTCCCGGCCGAATGACTTGACCACCCGGACCCCGAGTGCCGCCTCCTCCACCTGGGTGGCGACGTGCCCGGCCTGGTCCTGTGCCTGCCGGGACAGCCGGGTGAACTCACGCTCGAAATGCAGCACGGTCAGCGTGATCGGCACGATCGAGACCACCACCACCACACCGAGCGGCCAGTACATCGCCAGCAGGATGCCGGTGACGACCACGATCTGGATGACGTTCAGCAGCAGGAACACCAGGCCGAACGACAGAAACCGCCGAATCGACGACAGATCGTTCATCACCCGCGACAGCAGCTGCCCCGACTGCCACCGGGTGTGAAACGACATGGGCAGCACCTGCAGCCGGGCATAGAGGTCCTTGCGGATATCGGCCTCCACGCCCATGGTGGCGCGGGCGACCAGCCAGCGCCGGATGAACCACAGCACCGCTTCGGTGATCCCCACCCCCAGCGCCGCGGTGCCCAGGATCCACAACCCGCGCTGATCCTGGTGGCGCACCGGGCCGTCGATCACGGCTTTGGTCATCAGCGGGATCGCGATGGTGGCGACCAGACTCACCAGCGCGATGACCAGCATCGCGATCCACCGGGCCCGGTACGGCAGCAGGTAGGGCAGCAGCCGCAACAGATCCGCGGCCGAGCTGCGTCCGGCCACGGTCACCGACGACCGGGCCGCAATCGCCGGCGTCGAACGGAGGCCGTCATCTGCGCGCATCGAATCACCCACCAGTTTCGTGTCCTCTAGTCATAGACCCCGCCGCCGACAACAACGTGGCGCGCCTGCCCCCGATTCCAGGTTCCCACGCGTGTCCAACCAATAACGTCGTCATGCCGCCTGGCTGCCGAACTGCGTCTCGTACAGCTCCGCGTACCGGCCCCGGCGCGCCAGCAACCTGGCGTGGCTGCCCCGCTCGACGATCCGGCCGTCCTCCACCACCAGGATCAGGTCGGCGGCCCGCACCGTGGACAGCCGGTGTGCGATCACCAGCGAGGTCCGTCCGGACAATGCCTCCGAAAGCGCCTGCTGTACAGCAACTTCCGAAGTCGAATCCAGTGCGGCGGTGGCCTCGTCCAGCACCACCACCCGCGAGGTGCCCAGCAGCAGGCGCGCGATGGTCAGCCGCTGCCGCTGCCCGCCGGAAAGCCGGTAACCGCGTTCGCCCACCACGGTGTCCAGACCGTCGGGCATCGCGGCCACCACGTGGTCCAAACGCGCGCGGCGCAGTGCCGCCCACAGGTCGTCGTCGTCGGCCGCGGCGTTGGCCAGCCGCAGATTCGCCCCGATGCTCTCGTGGAACAGGTGCCCGTCCTGGGTGACCAGCCCCACCGTGTCACGCAGGGACTGGGCGGTCAGATCACGGACGTCCACCCCGGCCAACCGGATGGCACCGGAATCGACGTCGTACAGGCGGGCCAGCAGGGCGGCGATGGTCGACTTGCCCGCTCCCGAGGACCCGACCAGCGCGATCATCTGCCCCGGTTCAGCATGGAAGGAGATGCCGTGCAGTACTTCTGCACCACCGCGGATCTCGTTCTCGGGCAGCACCGCCACCTCCTCCAGGGAGGCCAGCGACACCTTGTCCGCGGACGGATAGCCGAACCGGACATCATCGAAATCGACGGCCACGCCGCCGGCGGGCACCGAACGAGCGTCCGGCTTCTCCTGGATCAGTGGCACCAGATCGAGCACCTCGAAAACACGCTCGAAGCTGACCAGCGCCGACGCGATCTCGACGTGGGCGTTGGCCAGTGCCGTCAACGGCGAGTAGAGCCGGGTCAGCAGCAGTGCCAGCGAAACGATGGCACCCGCCTGCAACGCACCCCCGATCGCCAGCACTCCGCCGAGGCCGTAGACCAGCGCCAGAGCCAACGCCGACATCAGCGTCAGCGAGTTCATGAACGTCGCCTGCAACATCGAGGTCTTGACGCCGATATCGCGGACCCGGCCGGCCCGCGCCGCGAACTCCGCCGATTCGGCGTCCGGGCTGCCGAACAGTTTGATCAGCGTGGCGCCCGGGGCGGAAAACCGCTCGGTCATCTGGCTGTTCATGGTGGCGTTGTGGATGGCCTTCTCGCGACTGAGCCGGGCCATGGTGCGGCCGATCCACCGGGCCGGCACCAGGAACACCGGCATCAACACCAGCGACAGCAGCGTGATCTGCCAGGAGATGCCGAGCATCACCACCAACGTCAAGGTCAGCGTCACCACGTTGGTGACGACGCCGGACAGGGTGTCGGAGAACGCGCGCTGCGCACCGATGACGTCATTGCCGAGGCGGCTGACCAGCGCGCCGGTGCGGGTCCGGGTGAAGAACGCCACCGGCAGGCGCTGCACGTGGTCGAACACCGCGGTGCGCAGGTCCAGGATCAGGCCCTCGCCGATGGTCGACGACAACCACCGGGTGACCATCGCCACGGCTGACTCGGCCACCGCCACCCCGGCGATCACCAGCGCCAGGGTGACGATCACCCCGGCCGCGCCGCCACGGACGATCTCGTCGACCACCCGGCCTGCCAATAGCGGGGTCGCCACCGTCAGCAGTGCACTGACCACGCTGACGCCGACAAACACCCCGAGCCTGCGGTGGTGTCGCGCCGAAAACGCCCAGATCCGCCGAAACAGCGACGCATCAGCCAATGCGTGCAGGTCAGCGCCGTTTGATGTGATCTGCCGGTAGAGCGTGTGCCGGGCCACGGACTCGAAGCTCATTCATTCACCGTAGGACCTCAACAATAATTGAGGTCAACGGCATCCCGGCCGGTTACCCGATCGTGCCGGTATCCCCACCGACCCGGCCGTCGATACGCTGCGGCACCCCCCACGGATTGTCCCGGCGGATCTCGTCGGCAACGAGCTCTTCCGGCAGGTTCTGGTACGCCACCGGCCGCAGGAATCGTTCGATGGCCCGGCTGCCGACCGAGGTGGTCGACGGCGCCGACGTGGCCGGGAACGGTCCCCCGTGCACGGTGGCATGACCGACCTCGACACCGGTGGGCCAGCCGCCGAACACGATGCGCCCCGCGATCAGCTCGAGCCGGCTGATCAGCGCCTTCGCCAGCGGGTAGTCCCCGGACGCGGCGTGCACAGTTGCGGTGAGCTGTCCCTCCAAGGTGTCGACAACCGCGTCGAAACGATCGACCGGCGTCCGCACGATAAGCGAGGAGGGCCCGAACACCTCCTCGGCGAGAGTCGGCTCCGCCACAAAGCGGTCCGCGGTGGTCAACAACAGCTGCGCCCGCACCCCGCAGGCGACCGTCGGCTCCGGCCCGCGCGCCGCGGTCGCCACCCCGGCG
>NZ_JBARXZ010000180.1:0-1603 GCF_049647605.1 Mycobacterium sp.
GCGCCAGCCCGGCGGCGTGGCAGCGCACCTCGGCGCGACCGCCGGGACGGACCTGTCCGCGGATCCAACCGGTGATCAGCGCACTCAACGGCAGTTGAGCACTCCGGTCGGGATGCGGTGACAGGGCCACGCCGACGTCGACTCCGTAGCCGGCGAACGTTCCCGCTGCCGGCGGCCCCCAGACCGTGTCCCGGTTGTCGACGCCCACGGCGATCCAGCGGTCCGGGAGCGCTGCTGCCGCCGACAGCACCGCCTCTCTGAGCTCGGTGACTTCCGCCGCGGCTCCGGCCAGCTCAGGCACCAGCACGGGCGCGGACGGGACTATCGCTACGGCCACCAACACAGTGACCACGCTATCCGGCGCGCGCTCAGTCGCGGAGGTCAGCGGTCCCCGCCAGGGCCGCGTCACCGGCTCCGGCGGCCTCGCCGCGGGCCAGCATCACCGTCGAGGTCAACATCACGCCGATCGCCGCGATCAGGACAAACAACCCGGTCTCGCTGGGACGCAATGTCTCACCGAGCACCACGATGCCCAGTATCGAGGCGACCATCGGTTCGGTGACCGTCATCGTCGGCAGGGAGGCGGTCAACGCGCCGGCCCGGAACGACGACTGCTGCCAGGCGGTGCCGGCGATCCCGACGGCTATCCACAGATACACCTCGGGCGAGCGCAGGAGTTCGACGACACCGTTGCCGAGCACGTCGACCACGCTCTTGGTGAGTACCGCAAACACGCCCCACAGCGCGCCGGAGACCATCGCCAACAGCACCGCACTCACCGGGCCGGACCAGATCTTGGCGCCGATCACCGCCAGCACCAGCACCGGTCCCAGCACCGCACCGACCAGACCCCAGGTGTCCATCGACGCCCGCGACTGTCCGGCCGTCGGGTTGCCGACGGTCACGATCACGATCACCGCCATCGCCAGCAGCGCCGCCCAGGTCCACTCCCAGCGAGTGACCCGGCGATGGGCGGCTCTGGCGTTGATCGGGAGTGCAAACAGCAGCGAGGTGACCAGCAGCGCCTGCACCAACAGCACCGAGCCCAGCCCCAGCGCGGCTGCCTGCAGTACGAAGCCCAGCCCGGCGACGATGCTGCCGAGCCACCAGCCGGTGTCCTTGAGCAACCGCAGGAACAGGCCGAGATGGCTGACGTTCTTGTCGGTGACGTCGTGGGCAGAGCGCTGGTGGATGACGTCCCCGAGGGCGATGAAAAATGCGGCACCGAGCGCAAAAAGGGCGGCGAGATCCGCCTTGCCCATCAAGAACCTCCTGCTAGTTACGGCACGTAATACGGCGCGGGAATGCAACCGCTACCGGCGGCGCATGTCAACGCGGCGGTATCTCGATGGGCGACCTGCTTGAATACCCTCAGAAAACAGTAGTAGCGTCCCGCCGAGTTCGGTGTACGAGTTCAGTGGGACGTGACCGACAACAACAGGCGCCGCGCCGCGCGGCAGGTGCGTGGATCCGACCACGCGGAGGGCAGGGTACCTATGACCACTCACGATTCGACACCCGGCGACAACACGACACCGGCCGCTTCCCCCAGCCCCGGCCCGGTGCCGGGTCCCCGGCCGGGCGCCAAACCCGGTCCGCGTCC
>NZ_JBARXZ010000181.1:0-1843 GCF_049647605.1 Mycobacterium sp.
CGCCGCAGCCCAGGTCGAGCACGCGGGCGCCCTGGGGCACCAGCTGGGCCAGTGCTTGCATGGTGGGTGTGGCGGTCATGCGCGGAACTCCTTGGCAATGCCTTCGAAATAGGCGCGCATCGCGGCCAGGTAGCGGGGGTCGTCCAGCAGAAAGGCGTCATGGCCGTGCGGAGCGTCGATCTCGGCATAGCCCACATCGCGCTGGTTCTGCAGCAGGGCATGCACGATCTCGCGGCTGCGCCCCGGTGCAAAGCGCCAGTCGGTGGTGAAGCTCACCAGGAAGAACTTGGCCAGCGTCTTGGACAGCGCGGCCTTCAGATTGCCGCCGTGCTTCTTGGCAGGGTCGAAGTAGTCCAGCGCCCGGGTGATCAGCAGGTAGGTGTTGGCGTCAAAGTAGCCGCTGAACTTGTCGCCCTGGTAGCGCAGATAGCTCTCGATCTCGAACTCGATGTCCTGGGTGGTGAACTGGATGTCCGGGCCGTTGCGCAGCGCACGGCCGAACTTCTGGTTCATCACATCGTCGCTCAGGTAGGTGATGTGGCCGATCATGCGGGCGATGCGCAGGCCGCGCTGCGGCACCACGCCATGGGCGTAGAAGTCGCCGCCGTGGAAATCCGGATCGGTGACGATGGCACGGCGTGCCACCTCGTTGAAGGCAATGTTCTCGGCGTTCAGATTGGGCGCACTGGCCACCACCACGGCGTGGCGCATGCGCTCCGGATACTGCAGCGTCCAGCTCAGTGCCTGCATGCCGCCCAGGCTGCCGCCCAGCACGGCCGCCATCTGCCGGATGCCCAGCCGGTCCAGCAGCAGCGCCTGGGCGTTGACCCAGTCCTCCACCGTCAGCACCGGAAAGCTGGAGCCGGACACCGCACCCGTGTCCGGGTTGGTGTGCATGGGGCCGGTGGAGCCGAAACAGGAGCCCAGGTTGTTGACCCCGATGACGAAGAACTTGTCGGTATCGACCGACTTGCCCGGGCCGATCATGTTGTCCCACCAGCCTTCGCTCTTGGGCTGGCCTTCGTAGACACCCGCCACATGGTGCGAGGCGTTGAGCGCGTGGCACACAAGGATGGCGTTGGACTTGTCGGCGTTCAGCGTTCCGTAGGTTTCGAACGCAAGGGTGTAGTCGCGGATGCTGTGGCCGCTTTGCAGCGGCAGCGCATCCGGAAAATGCATGGATTGCGGTGTGGCGATGAAGGACATGAAAAAACCCGGCATCGCTAAAAACGAGGCCGGGTCGATAGATGTCGTCGGACGGGTCTTTAGCAGGATTTATAAAGCGCCCGCAAGCTGTAGCAAATCGGCGCGTGAGCGGCAATTATGCCAAATCCTTGAGCATGGGCGCAAACAGCGCCAGCAAGCCCAGCACCAGGAAAATGACCGCCGACACCAGGTGCACCATGCGGATGGGCACCTTCTTGACCAGCTTGTCGCCCAGCCACACCACCGGGGCATTGGCCAGCATCATGCCGAAAGTGGTGCCCGCCACCACCCAGACATAGGCTCCGCTGTACTGGGCCGCCAGCATTACCGTGGCGATCTGGGTCTTGTCGCCCATCTCGGCCAGGAAGAAGGCAATCAGCGTGGTGCCGAACACGCCCCAGCGGGAATGCTGGGACGTGCCGTCATCGTCCAGCTTGTCGGGAATCAGCATCCAAACCGCCATGGCGATGAAGGACAGGCCCAGGATCCAGCGCATGGCGTCCGGGCCGACCATCTGGGTCACCCAGGCGCCCACGGCGCCGGCCAGGGCATGGTTGACCAGCGTGGCCACCAGAATGCCCAGCACGATGGGCCAGGGCTTGCGAAAGCGCGCCGCCAGTACGAGGGAGAGCAGTTG
>NZ_JBARXZ010000182.1:0-40114 GCF_049647605.1 Mycobacterium sp.
GGTCGAGGTGGCCTCGTCGGCGGTGGTCGCGCTGGCGGTGCCGGGCGGGACCCCGCTGCCGCAGCAGTCCGGGGTGTTGGTGGCCAGTGGAGAACAGCTGCACGCCAAGGCGATAACGCTGACGACCCGCAAGTGGGGGCGCCGCAGCAACAGTGAGCTGTTGCGACTGTCGTTCGGGCGTTTCGGCGACACGATCGGGCGGGACACCTCTGATGAGGATCTGCTGGCCTGGTCGGTGGCCGATCTGCGTGAGGTGTTCGACGTGGTTGTGGAGCCGCAGGACGTGTGTGTGCACCGGTGGCTGGATGCGATGCCGCAGTACGGACCCGGGCACGCGGGGCTGGCCGCCGAGATCCGGGCCGGGCTGCCCGCGGGGCTGGCGGTCGCGGGTAACTACCTCGACGGAATCGGGGTGCCGGCGTGTGTGGCGGCCGCCGGGCGCGCGGTGGCCGAGCTCACGACGGGCTGACCCGGCCGCCGTGGCACGATGGGCGCATGTCCCGCTTGGATTTTGATGAACTCAACTCCACCATCCGCTACCTGATGTTCTCGGTTTTTGCCGTCAATCAGGGTGAGCTCGGCTACGAGGAGGATGAGCGCGCGGCGATCGTCGACGAGACGGCGACCTTCCTGAAGCAACAGGAAGACAAGGGTGTTGTCGTGCGCGGGCTGTACGACGTCGCCGGGATGCGCGCCGACGCCGACTTCATGATCTGGACGCATGCCGAGCGTGTCGAAGACCTGCAGGCCACGTACTCGGACTTCCGGCGCACCACGGCGTTGGGCCGGGCCAGCACCCCGGTGTGGAGCAGCGTGGCGCTGCACCGGCCGGCGGAGTTCAACAAGAGCCACATCCCGGCGTTCCTGGCCGGGGAAGACCCGGGCAACTACATCTGTGTCTATCCGTTTGTCCGCTCGCTGGACTGGTATCTGCTGCCGGATGAGGAACGTCGCAAGATGCTGGCCGATCACGGCATGGCCGCCCGGGGTTACAAGGACGTCCGGGCCAACACGGTGCCGGCATTTGCCCTCGGTGATTACGAGTGGATCCTGGCGTTCGAGGCCCCGGAGCTGTACCGGATCGTGGATCTGATGCGTGATCTGCGGGCCACCGAGGCTCGCCGGCATGTCCGCGAGGAGATTCCGTTCTTCACCGGGCCGCGGGTCGCGGTGGAGCAGCTGGTGCAGCGCCTGCCCTGAGCGCGGTCGCGGTTCGGCGACGGCGACCCTGGGTACCCCCGACTGCGAGGACAGCTGTCCGGACAGGCGGTCAAGAAGCGGCCGGTAGGGAAGTAGCTTCGCCGCTGCGAGCCGGTGGGGTGCATTCGCCCAGAGGAGACCGCGCGTGAAGGTAGCGATTGTGTACACGTCGACCGAATCCGGTGAGGCCGGGATGAGCCCACCGGATGCGGTTGGTGGATTGTCGTCGGCGCTGGTGGAGGCCGGCCATGGCGTGACGGTGTACGTCCCGGATTCCGAGGTGACCACCGCGCAGGAACTGAGCTCCGAGGGGTACCGGATCGTGCGGGTGCCTGCGGACAAGCGGGTCCGCACCGGCAAGCGTCGGTTGGGTGTCTTCACCGAGCATCTCGAGCGGGTGTGGAGAGTTGATCGACCCGACGTGGTGCACGCCCAGTCGTGGTTGTCCGGTATGGCCGGTCAGGTGGCGGCGCGGGCGCAGGGGATCGCGGTTGTCCAGTCTTTTGCGATGCCCGCTGACAAGGCTGAATCGGCGTTGGCCGGCAACCTGGTCCCGGTGCTGGCGCGCCGCGCGGACTGGATGGCGGCCAACAACACCGAGGAACTGTTCAGCCTGCTGCGGATGGGATGCTCCCGGTCTCGGCTGTCGGTGATTCCCGGTGGTGTCGACCACACGGTGTTCACCCCGGCGGGGCCCTCGACACGGCGTGACGGGTTACCGCACCGCATCGTGGCGGTGTGTGATTCGTCGGATCCGGCGGATCTGGATGCGGCGGTTGCGGCGGTGGCGGCGCTGTCCGGCACCGAGCTGGTGGTCGCCGTGTCCGCCGGCTCCCCGTACCTGCGGACGCTTCGGGCGTATCTGCGGAAGGCTGCCCGCGCCGCCGATGTCGCCGCCGCGGTGTCCGTCGTCGAGGTGGACGGTTCGGCGGAGATGGCGATGCTGCTGCGGTCGGCCGATGTGTATGTGTGCACCGCACGAACCGATGCGACGGGCGCGGCAGCGCTGATGGCGATGGGATGCGGCGTGCCGGTGGTGGCTGCCGCGGTGGGCGCGCTGGTCGACATCGTCGTTGACGAGGTCACCGGCCGACTGGTGCCGGAGGGGCAGGTGGGGCGGTTTGTCGAGGCCATCCGCCGGGTGCTGCATGAGCCGTTTGCCGGCCGCGGCATGGGGGGAGCGGGTCGGGATCGAGCTTGCTCGCGATACTCCTGGGAGCGGGTGGCCGCCGATGCGCTACGCGCCTACACCGGCGCCGCCACATCCACCGTCAGGTCGTCGGCACCAGCGTCAACGAAATCGAGTTGATGCAGTACCGCTGGTCGGTCGGGGTCGGATAGCCCTCACCGGTGAAGACGTGCCCGAGGTGGCTGTGGCAGTGCGAGCACAGCACCTCGACCCGGTGCATCCCGTGGGAGTCGTCGGGCCGCAGGATCACCGCGTCGGAGTGCGATGGGTCGAAGAACGACGGCCAACCGCAATGCGAGTCGAATTTCTCGCTGCTGCGGAACAATTCGGTGCCGCAGGCCCGGCACTGGTAGACACC
Organism: Mycobacterium sp.; assembly: GCF_049647605.1. Lineage (GTDB taxonomy): Bacteria > Actinomycetota > Actinomycetes > Mycobacteriales > Mycobacteriaceae > Mycobacterium. Next base: position 2,748 of record NZ_JBARXZ010000182.1, read on the forward strand.
TTCGGTCTTGGTGTCGGTGTATTCGCCGACATGTGCGGGCTCGGTCCCGGCCTCGCGCAGCACGGCGAACTCCTCAGGGCTGAGCTTCTGGCGCCACTCGTCGTCGGTCAGGGCCACTTTCGGGCTGGGTAGCTCCGCCTTGTCGGGACTCATCTGCCCACGCTATCGCGGTCCGGGCTGGGCGTCATCCACGGCGGATCGATTCCCTGGTCCAGGCGGTTGTCGGCTTTGGCGTCGAGATAGCGGAAATACAGCACCACGAAGACCACGATCAGCAGCAGCGACCAGCCGTAGGTGATCTTCATGTACTCCAGGAATCGGCCCGTCGTCGGCCAGTGCCACAACAGGAAGCGGTCCATGGTGAAGAACCCGTAGATCGCCAGCCAGGCGGGCCAGTTACGGATCACCGAGTTGCGCAGCACCACCGTCATCACGAACGGGAACAGCATCATCGAGTAGTAGCCCTGGCCCAGCGACAGCACCAGGTAGGACGCGGTGAGCAGCACACCGGAGGATGTCAGCATCCAGAACAGCGGGTCGCGGGTGCGGTAGTACCGGTACAGCAGGAACAGGCTGCCGACGGCCAGCAGGGTGAACAGGATGCGCAGCGCCAGGATCAGCCACAGCGGCAGCCCGTAGTAGATCCCGTTGCCCACGATCGAGGAGTTGAAGTAGTCGCGGGTGCTCATGATGTACGGCACCGTGCGCTCGATGTAGCTCATCGGGTCGCTGACCAGTGGCCAGGCGGCGGCGTTGAACAGCAGCGGCACCCCGAATGCACCGACCAGAGTCCGCCACTGCCGGTTCATGATCGGCAGCAGCAGCAGCGGCACCAGCGACGGCTTGACCACCAGCGTCATCCCGATGGCGGCACCGGCCAGGTATTCCCGGCTGCGCCTGCCGTCGAGCAGCCACAGCAGGAACAGCACTTCGCCGAACAGGATCCAGCCGTTGATGTTGGTGTAAACCAAAGTGCTGGTGACGGATTCGGTGAGGAACATCGCCAGGATCAGGGCGGGCAGGGCCACCGAGGTCCACGAGAGCTTGAAGATCTTCAGCAGGACCAGCGCCGACAGCAGGATCGCGACGGTGCTCAGCGCGATGAACCAGTACCGCGACGCGTCGACCGGGAGGTACCCGAAGGGGGCCAGGAGCAGGGTTCCGCCCGGCGGGTACAGGTAGTGCGGGTCGACGTGGTTGAAGTTGCCGTTGTAGATGTCGGCGCCGCGTTTGAAGTTGATGACGGCGGTGTAGACCGGACCGAAGTCGTCGGTGATGTAGCCGTTGGTGGCCAGCACGTAGCTGCGGTGGAACACCGACATGATCGCCAGTGGCCACAGGATCGATCGCAGCACTATCGCCACGCTGGGTGGAGAGGTGCGGGGGCGGAAAGGATTCAACAAGCGGGTGCGTGCCGCGTCTACTGCCGTCACGTGCGCACCGTACACCGGCGTCGGCGTGCCACGGGTCAGGCGGGGCAGTAGGTGTCTGTCGGTGGCGCTTTGCCACTACCGAGGTAATCCAGCAACGGCGGCATGGCGCACGCCGAGTACACCGAGGCGCCGTGCCCGATGCCCTGCCACATCACCCGCCGGTTGGTGGCGCCGGCGTTGATGATGGTGGCCGCGGTCGCCGCAACACCGTCGGAGCCGACGATCGGGTCGTTCTGCACTCCCAGCAGTAGCACGTCGGTTTTGAGGTCCTTGGGATCCTCCGGTGCTTTGCCGCTGGGCCAGTTGAGGCATTTGACCAGGTTCAGGGCGGCGACTTCGCCGAATTGCGGGTACTGCTTGCCCCAGGCGACAACGAGTTCGCGCACCCGGTCCGGTGTCGGACGGTTCAGGGCGTCGCTGCACCGGTTGATGAACTGGCCGTCGGTTTCGCGGAGCGCTTCGGCCCGGTTCATCAGGTTGGTCAGCTGGTTGGTGTCGCCGGTGCGTGCCGCGGCCAGGGCGTCGGCCAATTTGTTGGTGCTGGTCACCCGGTCTCCGTCCGGGAACGCCAGTGCGGTGACGATCGCCGTCACCAACTGGGAGACCGGGGCGCCGCCGGGTCCGCGGCCGGTGCGGGCCGCGCTGAGCAACGCGTCGACGGCGGCTTTGGGATCCGGGCCCAATGCACAGCCGACGGCCACGCATTGGGTGGCGAAGGCGTCCAGGGCGGCCTGTTGACCGCGGACCTGTTGGTCGGCGGCGGCTTCGGCCGAGATGGCCAGCGGCAGAGGGGAGTCCAGCACCAGTCGGGACACTTTGTCGGGGTGGGCGCCGGCGTAGGCCAGTGCCACCTGCGCGCCGTTGCCGATACCGATCAGGGCCAGCGACGGCACTTCCCACATGCTGCGCAGCCGTTCGAGGTCCGCGGCGGCGTGAGCGTTGTCGTAGGAACTGTCGCCCGGTGCGATGGTGTCGGTGCAGCTGGTGGTGGCGGTCATGGTGATGGAGCCCAGGTTGGCCACCGGGTCATCGCCGGGTTCGAACTGCGCCTGGTCGCGCATCTCCTGCCGGTCGAACAGGTCGCGGCAGTCGACGGGACTGGACATGCCCATGCCGCGGCGGTCCACTGCGACGATCGGATGGTGCTCGAGGATGTCGGCACCGGAGCGGGACAGCCAGACCGGCAGTTGCTGTGAGGTGGGCATATCGGAGCCGGTGGTGAACACCACCGGGGCGGCGTCGGCGGGGGTTTGCACCGAGCGGGCCCGTACCGCACCGATGCTCACCGTGCCGGTGGCGCCGGCGATCGGATCCAGGTCGGCATCGTAGGTCGCGCACTCCAGGGTGATCGACGGTGGCGTGGGCAGGGCCGCGTCGGCGAACACCTTCGAGGTGCAGTCCCGCCATGGCAGATCGCTTTTCGGGGCCGCGATCGGGTCCGGCCCGTCGGGGGTGGTCGACGTGGCGGTCGGTTCGCCGCCGTCGTGGCTGACGTCGGTGGCGTAGCGCGGATTGGCAGCCAGGCCCGGCGCACATCCGGCCAACAAGGTGGTCACCACAACAAGTGCCGTGAGGTGGGCGGGCCGATTCATGCAGCCCACAGTAGCGATTGGGTCGGCGAACTCATGCGACCTACCGCTGCCGCACGAATCGGCCGTACAGGTATCCGGCGTCGTCGGTGAGCAGATGTGCCCGCCGCATCGGCCGCAGACCCCCGCCCGGGCCGTGGGCGATGCGCGTCGACTCGCCGGCGACCACCGTCGGGGCGATCGTCAGGCACAGCTCGTCGAGCTGGTCGGCGGCGACAAACGTGCCCAGCAGCGTCGGGCCACCTTCGGTGAGCACTCGCGGCAGTCCACGCGCGGCCAGCACCTTCAGCAGTGCCGCGGTGTCGACGGCTGCCGGGTCGGCCCCGGAACAGTCGAGCACCTCGGCAGCGCCGCCGAGCAGTGCGCGGGTCCCGCCGGCGGCGGCGTTGGAGGTCAGGATCAGCGGTGTCACCTCGGTGTGGGTGAACACCTTCATCGTGGGGTCCAGCCGCCCGCTGTTGCTGACGATCGCGATCGGCGGTACTTCGGCCTGGCCGCGGGCGTGCCGATGCTGGCGTTCGGTGACGCCGAGCTGGGCGCCTCCGTAGTTCTCGGTGCGGACGGTGCCGGCGCCGACGACGATCACGTCGGCCAGCTCGCGCAGCACCCGGAACAGTGCGCGGTCTCCGGGTGCGGCCAGACCGCCGGAGGTGCCTTCGACGGCGGTGCCGCCGTCGAGGCTGGAGATGAAGTTGGCACGTACCCAGCATTTTTGCGGTGATTCGGGATACCCGTAGAGGCCCGGTAACGAGCTCTCTTCGACGGGGCGATCAGCGCCGAGCAGTGTGAGCTGGATCCCAGCGTCGGGTTGCGCCATGAGGTCGATTGCAGCACGTCGCTACAGTGCCTGCATGGACGCCCCCGCATCCGCCTCGGTTCATGGTGGTTCAGCCAGTGCAGTGGCGCACCTCGTGGACCGCCACCCGACGGTGTCGCCCGAGCGACTGATCGCTCAGCTGGTGCCGCCGCCGACATTCACCGACGTCAGCTATGACACGTATCGGCCGGACCCGGCCGAACCCAGTCAGGCGGCGGCGGTGCAGAAGTGCCGTGCGTTCTGTGAGCAGGCGGTGCTGCGGCGCGCAGGCAAGAAGAAGCTGTTCGGCAAGCGCGAGGCGCTGCCCGGCGTCGGGCTGTACCTCGACGGTGGGTTCGGTGTCGGTAAGACCCACTTGCTGGCCTCGACGTATTTTCAGGTCTCGGAGGCGTCGACGGCACCGGCGGCGTTCGCCACCTTCGGTGAGTTGACTCAGCTGGCAGGGGTTTTCGGCTTCATCGAATGTATCGAGCTGTTGGGTGAGTACGCCGTGGTGTGCATCGACGAGTTCGAACTCGACGACCCCGGTAACACCACGCTGGTGTCGCGGATGTTGTCCCAGCTGGTGGAGCGGGGGGTGTCGGTCGCGGCGACTTCGAACACCTTGCCCGAGCAGTTGGGGGAGGGCCGGTTCGCCGCCCAGGACTTCCTGCGTGAGATCAACACGCTGTCGCAGATTTTCACGACGGTGCGTATCGAGGGCCCCGACTACCGGCACCGCGGTCTGCCGCCGGCACCGGAACCGTTGTCCGACGATGAGGTGGCGTCCCGGGCGGCCTCGGTGCCCGGAGCGACTTTGGACGGTTTCGATGACCTGTGCAAGCACTTGGCGACCATGCACCCGTCGCGGTACAGCACGTTGATCGAGGGGGTGAGCGCGGTGTTCATCACCGGTGTGCACGCCCTTGATGATCAGAGTGTGGCGCTGCGTTTGGTGTCGCTGACTGACCGGCTCTACGACGCCGGTGTCCCGGTGGTGGCCTCCGGCGACAAGCTGGACACCATTTTCAGCGAGGAGATGCTGGCCGGTGGTTACCGCAAGAAGTATCTGCGGGCGACTTCGCGGCTGCTGGCCCTGACCGCGGCCGGTATGGAGCTGGGCTGACGGGCCGCAGCGCTACAGCGTTCGGGTCAGCACAAAATCGTGCTCGACGCCCGCACCGAGTCGGAAGCTCTTGGTGCCGGCGATCGCGAAACCATGTTTGGCGTAAAAGCGTTGTGCGCGTTTGTTTTCCTCATTGACGCCTAGCCACATGCTCTGGGTGCCGGTGTCGGCGGCGTGTTCGAGCGCGGCGGTCATCAGCGCTGCCGACACCGCACCGCCGTGGCTGCTGGGCAGCACATAGATCTTGGACAACTCCATCGTCGGCAGGGTTGTCACCGCCTGTGTCACGTCGGGGTCGTCTGGCAGTCCGCGGATCAGCATCGCGTACCCGACGATCGTGTCGGCTTGCCGGGCGACGAGGACCACCCGGTCCGGATCGGCGAGGTAGCCGCTGAACTTCTCGGCTGTCAGGTTGGCGGCGATGAAGGCGGCGATGTTGTCCGCGGTGGTCGACGGCGGGCAGGCCAGTGGGAAGGTACGGGAGGCGACGTCGGCGACGGCCTCGATATCAGCGGTGGTGGCCGCACTGACCTGAACTGGCGTCACATGTTCCACTGTGCCAGGCGGATTCCGCTCTTCTTGTCCAGCAGCACCACGTTGGTCACCAGGTCGCGGTAGCAGTCCCAGTACACCCAGCCGTTGACCGTCGAGCCCTGTGGCGCGTTCTGCAAACCGAACTGCAGCGCGTCGGGGGCGTCACTGTTGCGTGGTTCGTAGGCATCTCCGGTGGGGGTGACACCGCGGAACCAGAACGATGTCGCCATCACGTACGGGTTGGGTACCTGCTTGGCCTGCACCACCACCTGCGATTTCCACACCTGTTGCCGCGGTGAGCGGGGCGGGTAACCGAAGCCGGGTGGGATTTCCGAGGGCACCGGGGCCAGCACGGTGACGTCGGCGATGACGCCGTTGTATTCCACGCGCAGGGTGTCGCCGATTCGGCCGATGACGGTGCCGGCAGCGCCGGCGGCGGGCGCCGCAACGGTGCTGAATCCAAGGACTGCGGTCACGGCGAGCACAAGCGAGATCCATCGGCGCATGCGTCGCATGATGACATATCGGACAGGTGTCCACAGCCGGATGGTTGCCCTCAGCTGGTCCAGGGTCCGATTCCGCCGACCTTCTCCACCGTGACCCGGGTCAGGTATCCCGGCGGTGCGTCGTCGGGAGGGAACTGTGAATCGGGGCCGGCCAGCACCGGGGCGAGTTTGCGCAGCAATTCGGGTGCGCCGCCTTCGACGATGCGCGCGGTGCCGGTCACCGAGAGGTATGGGCGCATCAGCGCGCCGTCGGCGGCGGCGTCGGCGACGATCGTCAGTGCCACCCGGCCGTCGCGGCGGACGTTGCGCACTTTCAGATGTGCGGACAGGTGCGCGGAGACGAGTTCGTCGTCGACGTCGCCGGGCTGCAGCGCCACCCAGACCACGCTGACCTGAGGGCTGCCGTCGGCATTGAGGGTGACCATTGTGGCGTTGGCGCCCGATCCGATCAGGTCGTGCGCCGCTTGGTTGAGTTTCACGATTTTTTATACCGCGGTGGCGCGGATTTCATTCCTCATTCGGCGTCCGACGATGAGGCTTCGAATGCCAACAGCGTCTGCTTGGCGTCGGTGCCACCGGCGTACTGGCCGGGGGTGCCGTCGGAACGGACCACGCGGTGGCACGGGATGACGATCGGTAGCGGGTTGCGTGCGCACGCGGTTCCGACCGCTCGCACCGCGCGTGGGCTCCCAACGGCGTCGGCCACCTCGGCGTAGGTTTCGCGTTGGCCGTAGCCGATCACCTGCAGGTGCTCGACGACGGTGCGTCGAAACCCTTGGGCCAGCCGCAGGTCCATCGACAGGTCGAATGCGGTGCGGGTTCTGCCGAAGAACTGGTCGAGTTGCCGGGCGGTGTTGTCCAGGCGGGCGGGGGAGCGCCGGATTCGCGGGCTGACCCGCTGGGCCAAGGTGGCCAGCACGGTGTTGTGGTCTTCGCGGGCAAAGGCCACCCGCAGTAGCCCGATGTCGGTGGCCGCCAGGAGCAGTGTTCCCACCGGGCTGTCGACGGTGCGGTAGGCGATGTCCAGTGGTCCGGTAGCTGCGGTGAATGCGTTGTCTGTCATGTGATGTTGGCCTTCGAGGGTATCGCGCCGGGGGTGAGCTCAGCTTTTCGACAGTGACTCCAGCACAGTCACGAGATCGGATTCGCAGCGGTCTTTGTCGAGTCCGGCGCGGTGCAGCGGTCCGTCGGCGTCTTCGTGTTCCAGCAGGGCCATCAGGAGATGTTCGGTGCCGACGTAGTTGTGGCCCAGTCGCAATGCCTCGCGGAAGGTCAGCTCGAGGGCTTTTCTGGCGGCGGCGTCGAACGGCACCAGTTCGAGTTTCTGGCCGCTGGCCGGGGGGAGTTGGATCGCGGCGCGTAACAGCTCGGGGTCGAGGTCCTGGGCGCGGATCAGTCGGGTGGACAGCGCGTCCTGGTCGACGAGTAGGCCCAGGATCAGGTGTCCCGGCGTGATCTCGGTGTTCTGTGCCTGGCGCGCGGCGTCCTGGGCGGCGACGACGGCGGCGCGTGCTCGCGGGGTGAAGCGGGTGAATCCCTCGCTTGCGTCCATCGATTCGCCTTTGGGGACAAAGCGTTTCTGGGCTGCCTGCTTGGTGACTCCCAAGCACTTTCCGATCTCGGTCCAGGTGGCTCCGGAGCGGCGGGCCTGATCGACGAAGTGGCCGATCAGGTGGTCGGCGACGTCGCCGAGATGTTCGGCGGTCAGTACTGCGTCGGTGAGTTGCTCGAGGGTGTTGCTGTGGACGTTGTTGATGGTGCGGATGAGAGTGTCGAGGCTGATGGTGTTCGGCGTGGGCGACGGGTCCATTCGTCAACCGTAGGTTGACGCAGCCCATTGGTCAACCTGGGGTTGACGCCGGTGTGTCTCACGAGTAACAGAAGTGACTTCTGTCACAATTGTCGCATTCCGTTGAAGCCCGAACCGGGCACGTGCTGACCGGAGGCAGTTCATGCGACCACTACTCCTCGGCTTGGCGGCCACCGTCCTGTTCCTCGGCAGTCTGATCATGGCGCCGCTGACGGCTGATATTGCGGGATCAACCGGCCCGACCGGCGCATTCGCCGACCCCTGCCTGGGTCAGCAACAGTCGGCGGCATCGCTGGAATTCGGGGACTGTTCGGGGTGAGCGATCCCCGATCTGTGCCGAGATCGAATCGCCGGTTCCGTATCCGCCGTAACGGTCGCATCTGGCCGTGCGACAAGACTTGAAGTGTCCGCCGAAAGTCGCTATAGGGCGGATGTCTGGCTTAAGCTGGACCGCGAATTGACTCGAGTTTCGATATTGAGGGGCACCGATGAGACGTCAGAACCGACGTTCTGCGGCCGTTTTGCTATTGGGTGCGGTGCTGTCCGCTGCCCCGATGGGCCTGGCCACGGCAGTGTCCCCGGCGATCGGTCACGCAGAATGTGCGCCGGCCGAAGGTACCCCCGGTGATCCCGCACAGCCCTGCAACGAGGCGCAAGAGGCGCCCGCGCAGCAGCAGCAGTTTGCGATCGACCCGAATCTCACGCCGGCCGAGAACCTGGTCAACTTGCAGAAGTTGCCGCCGCCGCAGCTCAACGAGCCGCTGGTGCGGAACTCACTGGTCGAGCAGGTTCCGATCGCGATCGAGCCGACCCTGGGCTTGCCGGGTGTCGGGTTCGGTGTGAACTTGTGGCCGGATCTGACTCCGTTTGTCCCGATCTTCACCGGTGGTGCGCTGGTCGGCTCGGCGCTGCCGCCGCCCCCGGATCTGTCGATGGTGGGCAACGCCTTGCGGCAACTGCCGCCCCCGCAACTGCCGCCGCCCCCGCCGCGGCCGGGTCCGCTCTGCGGGCCGCAGATCACCCCGTTCTTCAAGCCCTGCATCTGAGTTTGTTCGCCAAGGCCGCCCTCACACCGTGAGGGCGGCCTTGTTTGTTGTCAGCTGCGCGGGTACCCGCGCCGGACCGTGCGATCCAGGATGCCGAGGGTGGCGCGCAGCGCGACCTCGGAGATCACCGGGAAGATCCCGGCGTCGCGCCACTTCTGATCGATCTGCGACCAGTCGTAGAACGAGGTGACGGTCGTGCCGTCATCGTCGGGTGTCAGTCGGTAGCCATAGACATGCCCGATCTGTGGCCTGATCTGCCCGAGGATCGTCCAGGCGATCAGGGTGTTCTGCTCGAATTCGGTGATCTGCACCGTCACGTCGTAGCAGCCCAGTTCGGGGAAGTCGTTGAGCGCTTGGCGGTCCATGTGAACCACAAACTTGTCGCCCGGCTTCGTCACCGGGGTGCCCGAGGCGCCCTGCAGCATCCCTGACGAGTCGATCGCCACGTGTCCCTGCGGATCACACAGCACCGCAAACACGGCGGCGGCAGGGGCCGGGAGGTGGCGCCGAACTTCGATCCGGTCGGTCACGGCTGCCGGTCCGTGATCCGGCGGCGCAGCACCGTCGCCAACAGCAGGATGGCTCCGTACTGGACCAGACCGACCACGATCAGCGGCCACAATGCTCCGGCAACCACACTGACCGGGGCCGGGTGGCCGGAGGGCTGCGCCGAATCGCGCCACCGGTTGCCCACCGCCACGGTCATGATCGCGACGAGAAGTGCGCCCGCGAGGTACCAGAGGGCCATCGCCTCCGGCGCTGCCAGATCTGCCAACCAAGTCATCGGTGGGGCAGTTCCCCGAAACATAGGGTCGCCAAACCCGCGCAGGAGTTGGCATCACGATGCGCGCATCTCTGCAGTCGGCGCCGTGACGCGAGAAGACTCGAGGCCGGCGCCCGGAATGTTCTGCCCGACCTCCGAGTTGCCCAGAGGACAAAACGGAAAGCGAGACGTGCCGTGCCAGATCAAATCCACCTCGCCGTGGCGCTGGAGGGTGCAGGGTGGCACTCTGCGGCGTGGCGGGCACCCGATTCCCAGCCCGGTGATCTGCTCACCGCGCGGTACTGGTCGGCTCTGGTGGCCGAAGCCGAACGTGGCCTGGTGGACTTTGTCACCATCGAAGACGGGCTGGCGCTCCAGTCGGAGGACCAACTGCGCGCCGATGAGCGCACCGACCGGGTCCGGGGCCGTCTCGACGCTGTCCTGATCGCCGCGCGGGTCGCCCCGTTGACGCACCACATAGGACTGCTGCCCACCGCGGTGGCCACCCACACCGAGCCGTTTCATCTGTCCAAGGCGATCGCCACGCTCGACTATGTGAGTTCCGGTCGTGCCGGGGTGCGGGTCCAGGTGACGGGAAGCCCTGCCGTGGCCGGTCACTTCGGGCGTCGCCAGATTGCGGAGCTGCCCGCCTCGGGCTTCGACAGCCCGGAAGGTCGAGCGCTGGCCGAACAACTGCTGCGCGAGGCCGGTGACTACATCGAGGTGCTGCGCCGGCTCTGGGACAGCTGGGAGGACGACGCCGAGATCCGGGACGGCGTCACCGGCCGATTCATCGACCGGGACAAGCTGCACTACATCGACTTCGAGGGGCCGTGGTTCTCGGTGAAGGGGCCGTCGATCACACCGCGCCCGCCGCAGGGTCAGCCGATCGTTGCCACCCTGGGCCACGGGGAGCCTGCCTACCGGCTGGCCGCAACCGGCGCGGACGTCGCCTTTGTCACCCCGAGAAGTGCCCGCGAGGCAGCTCAGATCGTGTCCACCCTCGGATCGTTGCGCCCCGCCGGACTCGATCCGATCCGCGTTTTTGCCGATCTGGTGGTGTTCCTGGCCGATACGGCTGACGCGGCAGCGCAACGCCGCGCTCGGTTGGATGATTTGGCCGGCACCGAGTTCAGCAGTGATGCGGCCGTTTTTGTCGGTACCCCAGAACAATTGGCCGACCTGGTGCAGGAGTGGCATGCCGCCGGATTGGCGGGGTTGCGGCTGCGGCCGGGCACCCTCCCGCACGATCTGCGGCAGATCACCACCGCGCTGGTGCCGGAGCTGCAGCGCCGTGGCGTCTTCCGCACCGGGTACTCGACGACCACCCTGCGCGAGACCCTCGGCCTTGCCCGGCCCGCCAATCGCTACGCCCCGGTGTAGGAGAACGGATGTCCAAGCCAATCAAGCAGATTCACCTCGCCGCCCATTTTCCGGGCGTCAACAACACCACGGTGTGGAGCGATCCGGCCTCCGGCAGCCACATCGACTTCGACTCGTTTGTCACGTTCGCCCAGACCGCGGAGCGCGGCAAATTCGACTTCATGTTCCTGGCGGAGGGGCTGCGGCTGCGGGAACAGGGCGGCCAGATCTACGATCTCGACGTCGTCGGCCGTCCGGACACCTTCACGGTGCTGGCCGCGCTGGCCGCGGTCACCGAACACCTCGGCTTGACGGGCACCATCAATTCGACGTTCAACGAACCCTACGAAGTGGCACGGCAGTTCGCGTCACTGGATCATCTGTCCGACGGTCGTGCCGCCTGGAACGTCGTCACCTCCTGGGATGCCTTCACCGGTGAGAACTTCCGCCGCGGCGGCTTCCTGCCGGAGAACCAGCGCTATGAGCGGGCCGAGAGCTTCCTCGACGCCGCGCACGTCCTGTTCGACTCGTGGCGTGGCGACGAGATCGTCGCCGACAAGGAGCGTGGGGTCTTTCTGTCCGGTGCCGAGGCCGGCGCGTTCTCCTACCGCGACGCGCACTTCGACATCGGCGGCCGGTTCAACGTGCCGCGCAGCCCGCAGGGCAGACCCGTCATCTTCCAGGCCGGTGACTCCGACCGGGGCCGCGAATTCGCCGCAGCGGCCGCCGATGCCATCTTCTCGCGGTACGGCACCCTGGCGGAGGGACAGGCGTTTTACGGCGACGTGAAGCGGCGTCTAGGGTCCTACGGGCGGCGCCGTGAGGACCTGCTGATCCTGCCGGCCGCGACGTTTGTGCTGGGGGACACCGACGCCGAAGCCGCCGACCTGGCCCATGAGGTGCGGCTGGCTCAGGTGTCGCCGGCGACAGCGATCAAATTCCTGGAGCAATTGTGGAACCGTGACCTGTCCGATCACGATCCCGACGGCCCACTGCCCACCGTGGATCCGACGGTGGGGGAGAACACCATCGCCCACGGGCGGGCCAGCGTCCGGATGTACCGCGACCCCGTCGCGACCGCCAACGAGTGGCGGGCCCGGGCCGAGGCCGAGAACCTGACCACCCGCGAGCTGATCATCGAGGTCACCGGACGGCAGAACTTCATCGGGTCCGCCGACACCGTCGCCTCATCGATCAACGAGCTGGTGCAGGCCGACGCCAGCGACGGCTACATCCTGGTGCCACACGTGACCCCGGGCGGTCTGGATCCGTTTGTGGACAAGGTGGTTCCGCTGCTGCAGGAGCGTGGGGTGTTTCGCACCGAGTACACCGGCACGACGCTGCGCGACCATCTGGGGCTGGCCTATCCCGGGCCGCGGCAGCTCACCGACACCGCTGTGTGAAAAGTATTGGTGGCCCGCCGTTTCTCCTGACGACGGGCACACCTGATGTCTACGGCACTGCCGCGCCGCTGTCACTTCACGTGTCAGAACGCGTACACGTCTTCGATCGAGACGAAGATGCCGTGCCCGGTCACGTTGTTGGTGAACCGGGTGCCGGTGACGTCGTGGTACACCGTCCAATTGCCGCGGTGATAGGTCTGGCCGTAGGTCATGTCGGTGGTGGGGTTGTCGATCGCGAGGTTGCCCTGGCTCCAGTGGAAGTCGCCGTCACCGGTGGTCACGACGCTGTTGTCGTATTCGGGTGCCTGTAGGAACCCGCCCTGGCACACCACCACGTTGGGGCCGATGCTTTCCAGGCTGGAGTCCGGAGTCACGGCGCATATCACTCGGCCGGACTGCGTGCGGTAGTTGTCGGCGGCGGCGGTCGCCGGAAAGGCCACGGCCAGCGCCGCCAGGGTCACTGCACAGGTGGTTTTCATGACGTCCCCCGTCTCGATGAATGCATTCATGTGAGGGATCTCCGCAACGGGCTGAAGTGTTACCGGGGCGGGAACGCGGTGGTAGATACGACAAAAGCCCGGTCGAAACCGGGCCTCATCTGCAAGAACTGTGGTGCGCGATACTGGGATTGAACCAGTGACCTCTTCCGTGTCAGGGAAGCGCTCTCCCGCTGAGCTAATCGCGCCGGGAACTGCTTGAGGTGGAGACGGGAATCGAACCCGTGTGCACGGCTTTGCAGGCCGTTGCCTCACCACTCGGCCACTCCACCATGGGGTTGATGCCACTACTACACCCTCGAGCGGATGACGGGATTCGAACCCGCGACCCTCACCTTGGCAAGGTGATGCGCTACCAACTGCGCTACATCCGCGTGCTACGAGCGAGATCGTCGCTCGTTGCGATGCATGACACTAATGCACCCATGTCGTTAGGCACAAATCCCTAGCTCGGCGGGCTCGGAAAGGCTCAGAACAGGGCGTATTCCTGGCGGGAGATCCTGAATCCGGCGCCAGGGGCCGCTTCGCGAAATGTGATCCCGGACTCACTGCTCATCCGCGGCATCGAACCGATGTCGACGGACTCTCCGAAGGTCGGGAGAGGCGGACGCAGCATGCCGCGACAGTATCGGGGCAAAGTGTCGTCGGCGAGACGAACGTGTGAACTCAGACGGTCAGCACCATGCGGTAGCGCGCCCGTCCTTCGTCCATCGCCGCGTAGGCCTCGGCGGCCTGCGCCAGCGGCAGTTCTTGGATGCGCGCTCGCACGCCGGTCTGGACGGCAAAGCGCATGGTCTCTTCGACGTCACGCGCGGTGCCCGACGGATGTCCGGTGACGGTCAAGCCGGGCGTGATCAGCTGCAGGGGGCTGATCGGCAGCGGGTCTGGGGTGACACCTACGACAACGAGCTCCCCGCGCGGCAGCAGGCCGCCTACGGTGTCGGCCATGGCCTTGGAGTTGGCGGCCGTGGCCAACACGACGGCGACACCGCCGAGGGCCTGTAGCGCCGCGCCCACATCGCCGGCGGTCGAGTCGACGTAGTGGTGTGCGCCGAGGGCAAGCGCATCCTGTTTCTTGTCGGCGCCGCGCGCCACCGCAACGGTTTCAAAACCCATGGCGCGGGCGAACTGCACTCCGAGATGGCCCAGGCCGCCGATGCCCAGAACCGCTACCCGGTCCCCGGGTTCGGCTCGGGTTTCCCGGAGCGCGTGGAAGGTGGTGACGCCGGCGCAACCCATCGGGGCTGCCTCGGTGAAGGACAACTCGTCGGGGATGCGTGCCAGCGCATTGGCGGGGACGGTCACCGATTCGGCGTAGCCGCCCGGGTAGTGCCAGGACGGGACCTGGCCGTTGGCGCAGTGGATGAAATCGCCCTGGTGGCAGGGAATGCAGATACCGCAATGGCCACCGAACCAGCCGACGGCGACGCGGTCGCCCACGGCGTAGTCCTCGACGCCTTCGCCGACCTCGACGATGCTGCCTGCGATCTCGTGACCGGGTGTCAGCGGCCAGCTCTGGCCGGGAAACGCGCCGTTGACAAACGCGTGGTCGGTGCCGCACACGCCACACGCGGCCACCGCGATGCGGACGTGGCCTCGACCTGGTGAGCTGGTCTCGACTTCGACGAGGCTCAGCGCTTCTCCGGCTGCTGGGACGTGCACCGCAAGATGTTGTGCCATGGCATTCCTCGCTATCGGGCCCGTCGGGGCCTCAACTGCAGACTGTGCACATTGATTTTTACTCGCGGAGGTGGCGCGCGTGGGGTGAGTAGCGTAAATAGTCAGCACACGAGGTGGCGGAGGCCAGTGATGACAACGGTGATCGTGGTGTCGGTGGTGGCACTGGGTGGCATCGCTCTGGTGGCCAGCCAGCTTCTCCGGCTCAAGGAGTGGCTGAAGAAGGCGCCGCCGCCACCCCCGCCCGGTGGCGACGAACCTGAGGGGAAACTGCTCTAGATCAGAGCTGTTTTGCGGCGTCGACGCCGGTGACGGCGCAGCCACGAGATCAGCACGAGTACCCCGGTGATGATGAGGACCATCGTCGGTCCACCGGGTGTTGTCGCGCCGTCATCGCCCGGCTCCGGGGTTGGCGAGACGACGTCGGTGTGGTCGGCGTCGGACTCGGTGAGAGTGACGGTCGCGGGCGCGTCACTGCTGACGGTGGTGTCGATGCTCGTAGTCCTGTCGAGGCGCGTCGGGACCGCGGCTGTCACGGCCCAGTATGTGCTTACCAGGGCGTGACTGCTGTGCCGCTGGCGGCATTGTTACCGACGAGTATATGTGTCCGTGCTCGGTGCGCACAGCCGCGTGTGCCGGGTATCGTGACCAGGGGATTGAAGACCGGGCGTCGCTGCGTGCTAATGTTCCTCCTCGTCTCACGGTCTCGTAGCTCAGTGGGAGAGCGTCCGCCTCACACGCGGAAGGTCGCTGGTTCGATACCAGCCGGGACCACCGAAAGAAACCCCCTCCGGCCAGTTCTGGAGGGGGTTTCTTGTTTTCTTGGGCAGGGTGCCGCAGGAGGTGCCGATCGCCCACGCGTGGCTATTCGGCTGGGCATTGCGATGCGAGTGGTTCTACGGGCTGATCCGGATCGGCCCGGGGTTCCACAGGCCGTTGCGGGTGGCGGTTCCGAGGTCGATGTGGGCTGGGGAGGCGTCGGTGATGGCGTCTAATCGGCGCAGGGACCCCCAGTCGCGGCCCCAGTCGTGGGACAGATAGGTGGGCATGACGTGGGCGCGCAGGAGCAGGTCGGTGATTCCGAGTAGGCCGCCGTTTCTGCCTTCTTGCCAGGTGTCGGGGTTTTGCAGCTTGGCGGGATAGTCCGGCGAAATTCGGTAGCGGGGGACTTCGGTGATGCCGTTGGCATGCAGCATGGGGTCCGCCCCCGGCGCTAGGTGAGCGCTGGCCCCGGGCGGCCCTCACGCTCGGGCGTTCGTCGCTGGTGATCCACTGCGCGATGTCGGTGACGACGGCTTCATCGACGTGTTGTGCGGGTGCGTACTCGGCGGGTGTGGACACTCCGGAGCCGGGGAAGAACAGGTGGTTGTCCGTGTGGTAGAAGCGGACAGTGACGTCGCGACGATCGGCAAGGCCGGTCTGCCAGCCGACGAGGTTCTCGTCGACGGTCACCTGGTAGTCGCGGCCGCCCTGCATGATGAGCATCGGATTGTCGAGCTGCGCGGCCACCACCGCTGGGTCGTAACTGCGTAAATCGAGCCAGTACGGGGCGGGGACACCTAACGGCAACCTATGCGCTGGTATGGCTGCGGAAAAGTCGGGGCTGTCGATCAGCGCGGACTGCTGGGTGATTGCCTGGACGGTCGGGTCGGCGTCGGGGTCCGCCCCGGGATCGCGAAGGTCTGCGAGGTAACGGAATTGGCGCACCAGCGTGCGGTGTAGCGGTTGTGTGGCGCCGGCCAGCACGACCAGTCCGGCGACGGTCGGTTCCGCGGCTGCGATTCGTGGGGCGACGGTCCAGCCCTGGCTGTGACCGAGCACAAAACCCGCAAGAGATGAATCTGCAGTCTCGTAGTTGTGTAGCAGTGAAGCAGTCCGTGCGGGGCTCGAACCCGCGATCTCCACCTTGAGAGGGTGGCGAGATAGCCGACTTCCCCAACGGACCAGGAACCTGCCGGTGTGGCGGGCTCAGCTGTAGGGCCTAACTGTGGGATCAGACGTGGGTGGGGCGGAACGGCTCACGCACCAGGCGCATTCCGGCCTCGTCTGGGGTGCGGTCACCCTTGACGCCGTTGCAGCCTTCACAGGCCGCGACCAGGTTGTGCCAGGTGTTGCCGCCACCGCGCGAACGCGGCAGCAGGTGGTCGATCGTTGTCGCCTTCGCAACACAGCCGACGAACTGGCACCTGTGCCCGTCGCGGCTCAGGATCTCGGCCCGACTCGCGTGATCGGCTTCGCGCCGGTAAGGCACCGGGGCGTAGCGGACCAGCAACAGCGACTTGGGTAGTTCGATCGCTGCGGTGGGGGAGCGCAGCAGCCGCGGCGGGTCGTGGGCCTCCAGTGCGTAGGCGACCTCGCGCATCAGCATCGACACTGCGGCCTGCCAGCCCACTCTGTCGAGCAGGCTGTAATCGGCGTTGAACACCTCTACTGCAGGTGCGGACACCGTCATTGTCATGGCACCGCACCTCCTTTCAGTGTCGCGGCGGGGCCGGGTGGCGCGGATGCGGCGGGTGTGAAGCCTGGGGAGGCAAACCCCCGACATCTGCTCCACCACGAGGCGGCGTGGTGGCTCCCGCGGGATTCGAACCCGCACTCTCGGATGAGAACCGCGTTTTGAGCGGTGCCCGTGCGACGCGACATAGCTGCGTCGCACGGGGTGCAGGGCGCATGGCGGCGCCCAGCAGCTGTCCAGTTGGTGGACAGCGCATCAAACACTATGGCGTTATCAAGTTTCGGTATAGGTGGTCCGGCGTAACCGGGTCCGCGGGTCGAAGCCGTCACCGCGGGGCGGGTTCGTATCCGACGGGGAGAATGGTGCACTGTACGTGACGGCTTCTCCACGGATTTTTGCGTCAAAAAGGCTGATGGACAAACTATTTGGATGCGACAAACTGCAGAAGCGTCAGGCGACGTTTCTGCCAGCGGAAACCGAAAAGCTCAGGGATTTATGGGATTGTTCTTCGGGCCCTTGCTTCCGGCTGGGGCACACGCCCATGAACGGGGCGGAAGGGCTACGGAATAGCCGGAAGCAGCTGGGCCCGCCGAATTCGCGTAACTCAGCGACGGCGGTGGTCTCGGCGGGTTGCACGCATGACAAAGCAACCGGGGACGCGGAGTGCGTCCCGGCTGCTCTGTGATAGTCGCGTGCCACCGTGGACATGTCGTGCACGGTAACACCCTCGGTCGATACTGCACAGCGGATTATTGGAGCGATGTGCAAGGTGCATCCGGTGACCCCGTGCGGAGTGTCGCTGCGGTGAAACAGAACTGGGCGTGGCGTTCTAAGCTGCGAGCCGCGAGGGGTTATGGCAGGTCTGCCGGATCTACAGCAGTGCCAATGGATTTGCGTTCATCAGACCGTGGATGACCAGCAGCGGCCACATTGCGCGATAGCGTGCCCACAGCAGGCCCAGGAACAACCCGGTGATGCCTTGATTGGCGACGACATTCGCCAGGTCGGCACCAAGGTTGCCGCCGCCTTGGATGGCGATATGCCATGAGGACCACAGGATCGACGTGAGAATGATCGCCGGCCACACCCCACCCAAGAGGTGTTCCCAGCGGGTCTGTAACCACCGTCGGTAGAAGACCTCTTCGAGGACCGCGTTGAGCAGGAACCCGATCGCGAGCGCCGCCACCAGCGTTGGCAGGTCGAGTCCGAGACTCTGGCTGGGCCGGGTGGCCGACAAGATGAGGTAGCAGAGGATCCAGCCGGCCGCCGGTAGCAGCGGACGCCACTGAGCGCGTGTGAGGGTCGACGCGGCCGGGTCGACGGTGCCTGACGGGGTGTGCTCGCGGCGGCGGGTGGCGGCAAAGAGGGTCAGCGGTGCAATCAGGAGCAGGAGCAGTTTGAGCAGAATGTACCGGGGTTCTTCCGGTCCGAGCAGGGTCAGCGCAATCGTGAAGGCCAGCCCGGCGGCGAGCAGGGCAAATGCTTCGGTTCGAAGGCGGGGAAAAGTGCGGGCACCCGTGGCCTGCGGTGGCCCGGGTGGGATCAACAGCATGAGTCCCAAGCCGATGGCCACGGGCAGCAACACCTGCCATAGCGGGATGGTGTCGCCGCTGTCCGCTGTGTAACGGATCTGACCGTGGTTGCCGACGGTCACGACGGCCAGTGCGGCTGCATAGATTCCGAGCCCAGCGACGACGATGGCCTTGCCGACGGCCGGTGGCAAGCGGCGGGGCGCGTTGCTGGGCATGGGATCAAAGCTAGCGGCGGATCCTCATTGCGGTGCTGTCAGGGGTCTGCGCTACCGCCGGACCTCGACAACCAGGTGTCGGATGCCGGTGTGGCGGTTGCTGCGAGTCCATTCGACCGGCTTGACCAGCTGTACCGATCCGAACCTGTCGAGCAGCTCTTCGAACAGCACCCGTAGTTCGAGGCGGGCCAGGTTCGCGCCGAGGCAGTAGTGAACGCCGTGGCCGAACCCGAGATGCGGGTTGGGTTTACGGGTCACGTCAAAGCAGTTGGCGTCGGCGAACACTGTTTCATCCCGGTTGGCCGAACCCTCCCAGATCTGTACTTTTTGTCCCGCTTCGATGTCGTGGCCGCCGAGTTCGGTGGCACAGGTGGCAGTTCGGCGCTTGGAGGGAGAAGCTGAGGTCCAGCGAACGATCTCCTCGATGGCGGTGGGCAGCAGGTCGAGGTCGGCGCGCAACATGTCCATCTGGTGCGGGTGTTCGATCAGCGCCAGCATCCCGCCGGCCACTGAATTACGAGTTGTTTCGGCACCCGCACTGAACAGCAGACTGAAGAACAGGTAGAGCTCCAGATCGGACAGTCCGTCGCCGCCGTCGGCGGCCGATGCGTTGGCGACCACGGACAGCATGTCGTCGGTGGGGTCGGCGCGTTTGGCCGCGATCAGCTCCTGGCCATAGGTGTACATGCGTGAGGCGGCATCCTCGCCGGAGAGGTGACCGACGTCGGCTTTACGGGAACCGCCGAAGTCGAACTGCGGCTCGATGGCTTGGAACAGCCAATGCCGTTCGGACTCCGGCACTCCCAACAGAATGCAGATCATCTGCATGGGAAGTTCGGCGGCGATGTCGACCAGGAAGTCGAACGGCTCGGCCGGGGAGACAGTGTCGAGCAGCCTCCGGGCGCGGGTGCGTAGATCGTCCTCGACACGCTTGATCATGCGCGGGGTCAACCCGGAGCTCACCAGGCGACGGATGGCGGCGTGCCGTGGATCGTCCATCATGTTGAGAACTTGGCCGGCGACCGGCAGGTCTTGTAGGAGGGTGCCGCCGTAGGGTCGGGTGCCGCCGGTCACCGACGAAAAGGTCTGCGGGTCGCGGAGCACGGTCAGCGTCTCGGCGTGAGTGGCGACCGACCAGAATCCCTCCCCATCGGGGGTGTGTTCGCTCGGTTGGTGCCAGTAGACGGGTGCTTCGCGACGGTGCAGCGCAAACAGGTCATGGGGGAAGCCGGACGCGAAGTTGTCCAGGTCGGTGAAGTCGATCTGGGTCAGCGGAGCCGTCATCGTTCTCCCTGGGTGACGAGAGGTGGCCACGGGGTACCCCGTCCGGTGCTGGACACTTGTCTATCAGATGATTCGCTCATGTGTGAGCGAGTCAGCGACCTGGCACGATGCGCGGGAGATTTGAAGGGCACGCGGCACTTTCGGATGTGACGTGCAAACGCTGATCGACTGGGTATGTCTGCGGTATGGCTTCTTCAGCGCAGTCGTCTGCCCCGGAACAGTTGTTGCGTGCCGGTCCCGCCGACGCGGTCACCGCGTCGGCGTTGCGTGACGATCTCAACGGGTGGTTGCGGCAGGTGGTGCGGGTGACGCCCGGGCTCCGTAACGACATCATCCTCAGCGTGTACGAGGCCTTGGTCAACTGTGTCGATCACGCCTACCAGCACCGCAACCGGGGTGGCGCCATGCGAATGCACGCTGTTTATGATCGCGCGATCGCCGCTGTCAGCGTGTCTGTCTCCGACCGTGGCGCCTGGCACGGAGCGCCGAGCACCTCGGCCCCACAGAACCGGGGTCGAGGTATCGCGCTGATGCGCGCACTTGCCGATCGGTGTGTCATCGAAGCTCGCCCGAGCGGCACCATTGTGCGGCTGCACTACTGCAAACAGTGACGGATTGCTGATCTGTAGGTCTGTCGGACCGTCTGCGTTTCGCGTCCACCACCCAACCTGGCAAAATCAGCGCGTTGGTGCTCGGCGGGCGGCATGGCTCATCGGGCGTGACTTCGAACCTGGATGAAGCGATCAGTATCGACAGAACCGCGTCAAATGATGACGTCGACATAGAAGAAGCGCGGATGCGGGCAGTCCGCCGCTACCGCATACTGGAGTTGCCGCCGGACCGGGTCTTCGAACGTATCGCGGCGTTGGCCGCCCGGATGTGCTCGGCGCCCATGGCGAAGGTGTCGATCGTCGACCGGGACCGGATCTGGTTCATGGCGGTGCACGGGTTCGATCAGGAGCTGAAACAAGTCGGGCGTGCCGAGGGCTTGTGCGCGGCGGTGATCACCGACCAGATTCCCCAGTTGGCATCCAACGCCCTGGAGGATCCCCGGACCGCACAGAACCCGTTTGTCCTCCAACACGAAATTCGGTTTTACGCGTGCGCGCCCATCACCACCCCCGACGGCTATCGGCTGGGCACGGTGACGGTGATGGATTCGCGGGAGCGCACCGCTTCGGGCAATGAGCTGGCCATGCTCGACGAGCTGGCCAGGATCGTGATGGAGCAGCTGGAGTGGCAGCTGAGCTCGATCACCGCGCTGCAAGGGGAGCGGTTGTTGCGCGATGATGCGCGCCGGGACCGCGATCTCGCCGAGCAGGAACGGGATGTGATCGAGGAGTACGCGACAGTGCTGCAGCAGACTCTGCTGCCGCCGATGTTGCCGAGCATCCCCGGTTTGACGCTGGCAGCCCACTACCACCCGGCGTCCCCGCGCGATATCGGTGGCGATTTCTACGACGTGTTTGCCCTCGGTGACGGACGGTGGGCGTTTTTCATCGGCGATGTGGAGGGCCACGGTGTCGGGGCCGCCGTTGCGACCTCTCTGATCCGTTACACCCTGCGCGCGGCCGCCCTGCACTACCACGATCCGACCGAGGCCCTCGTCGAACTGAACGAGGTGCTGCTGCGGGAGATGCGGCCGCGCCGGTTCTGCACGCTGCTCTACGGAACCCTCGAACCCGACGCCGAGACCGGAGGTTTCCTGGTTTCCGTTGCCACCGGCGGTCATCCGCCAGGGTTGCTGGTCACGCCGGTCGAAGGCACCGTGCAGCCGGTGCGCTCCAAGGGGGGAATGCTGGTCGGTGCGGTGGCCGACGCGAGATTCGAATCCTGTACAACCCAGCTGCGTCCCGGGTCGACACTGCTGTTGTACACCGACGGCATCATCGAGGCTCGGCGCGGGGCAACGCCATTCGACGAGGGCGCACTTGCCGACTTTGTGTTGGGCCACGCCGACGGCGGTGCCGCGGGCCTGATCGCCGAACTGGCCCGTCTGGTCCCCGAGCTCAAACCAGACGACGATGTGGCGTTGCTGGCGATCGGCGCACCACCCGCCTGATCGATTCGGTCAGTGTCTCTTCGAGGCCGGCATCTATCGAGGCCGACATCTATCGAGACGTCGTCCCACTTGTCTCATCGTGCCGTTTTCGGATCTGGTTGAACTGCACCGATATTGACGCTCAACTCTCTAAGAAAATGGCGCGAATGTGAACATTTGATTGACCGCCGGTGGACGGGCCGACAAACTCACAGGATGGCTGACTTGAGTGAACAGGCAGCGCTGGTGCAAGTGGTGGAACGGCTGACGGGCATTTTTGCCGGCGTGCCCGCAGAGCGGATCCGGGCTGAAGTAAGCGCTGCGAGCGCTCATTTCGCCGCCAGCCCGATCCGCGACTTCATTCCGTTGCTGGTGGAACGACGTGCCCGGGCGGAACTTGTCCGGGCCGGCCTGGTCGAGGGCGGCAGCTCTGCACTCGCAGGCCCCGAAAGTTTGGCCAGCTAGCGGGTCGGAGCGTCACGGGCCCGGTCGAGCACTGCGGCAAACGGCCCGACGGCGAAGTTGGCGACGGCAGATTCCACTCCGGGGTGCGGATGGGTCGGGGCAATCCGCTCGGCGGCCTGCACCGCGGCGGTGAGCTTCCGGCGGACGCGCAGATGCACCATCATCTCCTCGGCCGTCTCATGGACGGCCAGCAGGGTTCGCAGGGCGGTGAAGGACCTTTCCTGGGCGACCGCATCCGGCGCACCGAGTGCGCCCACCGGGATCCGTACCCGTGGATGGGCAAGGCACAACGCCAGAGGTCTCCGGCGTGATCGGGATCTAGCTGATCCGCTCGATGCCGTCGTCGTTCAGGAACACCATGCGGCCGTCGTCGAGTGCAACCGCCCAGCGCCGCGACTTGGCCGTCTGCTGAGCGTCGACTACCACCTCGACACCAGCGAGATCACCGAAGTCATCCACGATCTGACCGGTCATGCGTGCGTCATCGGTCGTGCGGACCGCGGTGCCGACTTCGAAATCGCCCACATTCATGAACGCAATTAAATACCCAATTGGGCTAAAAGCGGTAGTTACTGGCCAGTTCGTCACAGATTGACACCAGCGGTGGTGCTCAATCCCCCGTCCAGCGCAAGTATCGCTCCGGTCATGAAATTGGTCGCGCGCGACGCCAGATAGATGGCGGCGCCGGCCACATCCTCGAGGCGACCGACACGTCCGACCGGTGTTCCCGCAGCCATTCGGTCACCGGCAGCAGCCATGGTTGCTGCCATCATTTTCGACGGAAACGGCCCCGGCGCTATGGCGTTGCACAGCACTGTAGGCGCCAATTCCAGCGCCAGGTGCCGGGTGAGTTGATGGAGTGCGGCCTTGGACGCCGAATAGGAGAACGTGCCGAGCCGGGGGACCACGAGGCCGTCGATCGAGCCGATGTTGATCACCCGGGCCGGATCATCGGCAACCGAGGCCGCCTCCAGCAACGGCCGGGCCAGCTGGGTGAGCAGGAATGGGGCCTTCACGTTGAGCGTGAGCACTTTGTCGAAGGCGACTCCGGGAAACTCGTCGAACGGTGCGCCCCAGGTTGCTCCGGCGTTGTTCACCAGGATGTGTAGCGCCGATTCGCGGGCAGTGACGCCGTCGATCAGTTCGCGGCACTGTTCTTCTTTGCTGATGTCGGCCGCGATGGCATGCACTTCGCCGAAGTCGGACAGGTATTCCTGGGCTCGGCGGCAACCTTCGGCTTTTCGCGACGAGATGTACACCCGGGCGCCGGCGCGCAAATAGCCTTCGGCGATCATCAATCCGATTCCACTGGTGCCGCCGGTGATCAGCGCGGTCTTTCCGGTGACGGAGAACAGGTCGGGGAACAAGGGGCCTCCTCGATCGGGATATCCGGAAATCTAGACCAGGCGGTCTAGAATTGTGTCGTTATGGCACCTCGATCTTCGGTAACGCACAAAGAGCAGCTGCTACGGCAAGGTATGAAACTGTTCTACGCCAACGGTTTTCGCGGCACGACAGTTGATGCCGTGTTGGAGGCGGCCGGGGTGCCCAAGGGGTCCTTCTATCATCACTTCGGATCGAAAGAAGCGTTCGGGCTGGCGGTTCTCGAGCGCTACATGACGATGCAACTCGATCTGCTGGCCGAGGCCTCCGGGATGGAGTGGGGCAGTGTCACCGCCAAGCTCGACCGGTACTTCGCCACGCTGGTGGAGTTGTTCGTCGCCTCGGGATTTCAGCGCGGATGCCTCGCCGGAAAGTTCTCCACGGAGCTAGCTGCCGGTTCGGAGATCTTCCGGAAGCAGCTGACGCACTCGATCGACGCCTGGCACGACATGCTGACGGTGATGTTGGCACAAGGGCAGCGTGCCGGGGAGATCCGGACGGACCGGGCTGCCGGCGATCTTGCGCACACGGTGCTGGCGCTGGTCCAGGGGGCGTTTGTGATCGCGCTGTCGACGCGGGACGCGACCGCGTTGGAGGCGGTCCGGGCCAGTGTCGGCAGTCTGATCGAGCCGGTTCCGTTGACGGCAGCGCGCTAGACTGCCTAGTCTAGACCGGAACGTCTAGCGCCCGAGAGGTGTCTCATGTCGGCTGCGAATACCGAAATCTGGCAATCCACCGCGTGCATCTTGTGTGAATGTAACTGCGGCATCGTCGTGCAGACCGAAGGGCGCACGCTGGCCCGGATCCGGGGCGACAAGGCGCACCCCGGTAGCCAGGGCTACACCTGCAACAAGGCGCTGCGGCTGGACCATTATCAGAACAATCGGAATCGGTTGACGTCACCGATGCGCCGGCGGCCCGACGGTGGATACGACGAGATCGACTGGGACACCGCCATTGCCGAGATCGCCGCCGGTTTCCGGCGAATCCGTGACGAACACGGTGGCGACAAGGTGTTCTACTACGGCGGGGGCGGGCAGGGTAATCACCTCGGCGGTGCCTACAGCGGCGCTTTCCTCAAAGCTCTGGGCGCCCGCTATCGTTCGAATGCTCTGGCGCAGGAGAAGACCGGCGAACACTGGGTGGACGCGCAACTCTACGGCGGGCACACCCGCGGCGAGTTCGAACATGCCGAGGTCAGCGTTTTTGTGGGCAAGAACCCGTGGATGTCGCAGAGTTTCCCGCGAGCCCGGGTGGTGCTCAACGAAATCGCCAAGGATCCGGCCCGGTCGATGATCGTCATCGATCCGGTGGTCACCGACACCGCGGCCATGGCCGACTTCCATCTGCGGGTGCGTCCCGGTACGGATGCGTGGTGTCTGGCGGCGCTCGCCGCAATCCTGGTGCAGGAGAATCTCTGTGACGAAACGTTTCTCGCTGAGCATGTGCACGGCGCCGACGTGGTCCGCGATGTCCTCCGGGAGGTGCCGGTGGCCGAGTATGCGACGGCGTGCGGGGTGCCGGAGTCGCTGTTGCGCGCGGCCGCCCGCCGGATCGCGGCCGCGGCCAGTGTGTCGGTGTTCGAGGATCTCGGGATCCAGCAAGCCCCGAACAGCACATTGTGTTCCTACCTGAACAAGTTGCTGTGGATACTCACCGGAAACTTTGCCAAAAGAGGTTCGCAGCATCTGCATTCGAGCTTCGCGCCGCTGTTCGGCTCCGGGGGAGTGGGGCGGACCCCGGTGACCGGCGCGCCCGTGATCGCCGGGCTGGTGCCCAGCAATGTGGTGCCCCAGGAGATCCTCACCGATCACCCGGACCGGTTCCGGGCGATGATCGTCGAAAGCAGCAATCCGGCGCACTCGGTGGCAGACTCCGCGACCGTGCGGGCGGCGCTGAATGCGCTGGAACTTGTTGTTGTCATCGACGTCGCGATGACCGAGACCGCACGGCTGGCCGACTACGTGCTACCTGCTTCCAGTCAGTTCGAGAAACCCGAGGCGACGTTCTTCAACCTCGAATTCCCCTGCAATACCTTTCATCTGCGCCATCCCTTGTTTCCACCGGCAGCGGGGACGCTGCCCGAACCCGAGATCTGGGCCAGGTTGGTCCGTGCCCTCGGCGTGGTCGACGACGCCGACCTGGAGCCGCTGCGTCAGGCCGCCGAGCAGGGGCGGGAGTCCTACGCACAGGCGTTCCTGACGGCGGTGTCCAGCGTTGCGATACTGGCCAAGACTGCGCCGTATGTGCTCTACGAGACGCTGGGCCCGACACTGCCCGACGGCATGGCCGGCGCCGCCGCGTTGTGGGGGCTGGCGCAGAAGGCGGCGTGGACCTATCCCGAAGCGGTGTGTCGGGCCGGTCACGCCGACGGCAACGCCTTGTTCGACGCCATCCTGCGGGAACGCTCAGGGGTGACGTTCACCGTGCACGACTACGCCGACGACTGGTCGCTGGTCACACACGACGACCACCGGATCGTGTTGCCGATCCCGGAGATGCTCGAGGAGATGCGGTCTCTGCCAACGACTCCGGTGGCCCTGACCACACCCGAGTTCCCGATCGTGCTCTCGGCGGGGGAGCGGCGGGCCTACACCGCCAATGACATCCTGCGCGACCCGGCTTGGCGTAAACGAGACACCGAAGGTGCTCTACGGGTGAGCGAGCTGGACGCCGAGAGGCTGGGTCTGGTGCCCGGAGAGCGGGTCCGGATCAGCACCGCAGCCGGCTCGGCGGAAGCTGTCGTGGAGGTCAGCCCAGCCATGCAACCCGGCCATGCCGCACTTCCCAACGGATACGGACTCGATTTCGGTGACGAGCACGGCAACACGCAGGTGCCCGGGGTGGCGCCGAATGGGTTGACCTCCACCGAATGGCGGGACGCCTACGCCGGGACGCCGTGGCACAAACATGTACCGGCGCGGATCGAAGCGACCGGTCGGCCGGCGCCGTAGTCACCGTCGCAGGGTTTCGTGCGGGGACTCGCCGAAGGTCAGCCGGTATGCGGCGGCGAAGCGGCCGGTGTGGGCAAATCCCCACTTCGCGGCCGTCGCTGCGACGGTCACCGAGTTGCGTGCTGCGGCAAGCAGTTCGTTGTGGGCGCGGGCAAGCCGCACCTGTTTCAGGTAGCCGATGGGGGTGGTCGCCAGGTGCCTGCGAAACATGTATTGCACGGCACGTGGGGTGAGGTAGACGGCGGCGGCGATATCGGAGACCCCGATATCGCGGTGGGCGTTGTCGCGAATGAAGTCGATGGCGGCATCCAGAGATGCGGGTCTGACTCCGCCGGTGGTGCGGGGCACCGTGACCTCGGATGTTGCCGTATTGGGGAAGGCGGCCAACACGGCGCTGGCCAGCAGTCGGCCCGCCGCGCCGATGATCAGTGGCGTCGCCGTGGCGGCCTCCGCCAACACCACCGTGTTGAGGAATCGGGCGGTGTCGGTGAACATGCGCGCCGTCACGCTACTGACGGGATGGTGGCCGATGAAATGCACGATGGCGCCAGGATCGGCCATGGCCGCCTCGGTGAGCAAGGTGGGGTCCAGTGTCATCGACGTCAGCGACGCATCGGTCAAGCGGGTGCTCGACCAGCCGTTGTCACCCTGCACCAAAGTGACCGAATCTGTTTCGGCGACGATGTTGTGTCCCCGGGCCGAACATTCGAGCCGGCCCGCGCGGGGCAGGTGAATCGTCGTCGATGTCATGCCGGTCATCCGGGTGCGCAGTGCGCCCCGTTGCACGATGCGTTCCATCGCGAACCGTCGTGTTGAGGTCCTGGCGTGTCGGTAGTGCATCCTGGGTGCCGTGTTGTCATCGGACTTGTCGACTCGCACTGTGGTGCCGTAGGCCGAGGTGAGGAAGTCGGCCATCGCCGTCCGGTCGCTGGTGTTGATCTCCAGACGCTCAACGGCGTCCGGGACATGATGTGCGACCATCCGATGCAGTCTCGATCTCTGCAGCATTGGCGGCCTGCGTGCAGTGTTGTGACTCTGTGTATCCAGCCTACGCCGGACACCGGTCACCTGCGGAGATGGCCAAATTGACGGTCGCAAATGTTACGTCGACGTCAGATTTGTTTCCGTAACGGCGGGTATTCGGTGGCCGATGTCAACGATGGTGTCGGGGCACTCTGAAGAGCAGGCGAACTTGAAGAAGAGCAACACCATGCAGCACGAACTCGAACCGTATTTCGATGATGTACAGGCCCACTACGACCTGTCCGACAGATTCTTCGATCTGTTCCTGGACCCCACCCGGACCTACAGTTGCGCCTACTTCGCCCGGGATGACATGTCCCTGCACGAGGCGCAGCTGGCCAAGATCGACCTCTCGCTGTCCAAGCTGGACTTGCGCCCGGGAATGACGTTGCTCGACGTCGGCTGCGGCTGGGGTGCCACGATGCTGCGGGCAGTGGAGTCCTACGACGTCAACGTCGTCGGTTTGACCTTGAGCCGCAACCAGGCCGCCGCGGTGCAGCGCCGGTTCGCGACATCGGACAGCCCGCGATCCAAGCGAGTGTTGTTGGGAGGCTGGGAGCAATTCGACGAGCCCGTCGACCGGATCGTGTCGATCGGTGCGTTCGAGCACTTCGGCCGGGAACGCTACGACGATTTCTTCGGCTTTGCCCACCGCGTGCTGCCCGCCGGCGGGGTGATGATGTTGCACACCATCACGGTGTGCTCCGCGGAAGAGTTCAAGAACATCAAGGTCACGATGTCCTTGCTCAAGTTCATCAAGTTCATCATGGACGAGATCTTTCCGGGCGGCCGGCTTCCGTCGGCCCAGGACGTCGAAAAGTATTCAGCCGCAGCAGGATTCCGGTGCAACCGGGTGCAGTCGCTGCGCCCCCACTACGCCAGGACGCTGGACCTGTGGGCCCAGGCGCTGCAGGCGCGCCGGGACCAGGCCATCGCGATCCAGTCGGAGGCCGTTTACGACCGCTACCTGCGGTATCTGACCGGCTGCGCGGACCTCTTCCGCAACGGCAACACCGACGTCTGTCAGTTCACCCTGGTCAAGGGGACATAGCTGCGGGTGTCGTTCTGATCTAATCCCGGCATGAATTCGACACGTTCGCGCCGGGGGCCGGTTACCCGCGACGCCACCGGTGCCGGCGCCGCCGAAGCGTTTGTCCTGATCGCGGTCGCCACCATCCTGCTGACCCGGGGCTATCTCGAGATGACCGGCTATCCGCAGATCGGTGGCGGCGAACTGCACATCGCGCATGCGCTGTGGGGTGGCGCACTCATGATGATCGCGCTGCTGATCGGCTGGATGACGCTGGGGTTCGGGGCCCGGGTCACCGCGGTGCTGCTCGGCGGTATCGGTTTCGGCCTGTTCCTCGACGAGGTCGGCAAGTTCGTCACCAAGACCAACGACTACTTCTACGGCCCGTCTGCCGAGATCATGTACATCCTGGTGGTGCTCATCCTGGTCACAGCCCGGGTGGTGCGTGACATGCGGCCGCTGACCGACCGCGAGTGCCTGGCCTCGGCGTCGGCGATCGCCACCGAAGGCCTGGCGCGGGGGCTGCCCGATCATCGCCGGGCGATCGGGCTGCGGCTCGCCGACGCGGCACTCCAGGGCGGTGCCCCCGCCCAGAATGTCGAACAGGTTCGGGCACTGCTCGTCTCGGCGGACACGGCCTCGGATCGGCTCTACCGCTTCCAGCGCTGGCTGCCCACCCTGGTCCCGGGATTCTTCCGGAGCCCGCGTTGGGTCACCGTCCTCGGCTGGCTGATGGTGATCGGCGCCGTCAGCAGCGTGCTCTTCGCGGTGCTCGACCTTGCGTTCGGCAGCTACCTCTACGTCGGAGACGATGCCGATGCCGGGCTGGAACCCACGTCGGCGGCTTCGATCATCCTGCTGGCAAACGCCTGCCTGACAGCAGGATTTGCCCTGCCGGCGATGATCGGCCGGCGGCGGGACCGGGCTGCGGTGTGGCCGTTGCGCTGGCTGCGCAACGCCGCACTGGTGTTCACGTTCCTCAATGCGCTTGTCGACTTCGCCACCAACGGGTTCGGGGCGCTGGCCAATATGGCCGTCGGGTTGTTCACCTTGGCGGTGCTCACCTACCAGCTGGATGTGGCGGCGCGCGCTCAGGCGGCGCGGTCGGTGAGCAGCGTTCAGACCGCGGCCAGATAGCGCCTGGTGACGATCTGCTGAACCAGCCGCAGCCCGGGTGTGGCAATGGTCGCCCACCAGGTGTTGGGCCGGGAAAAAGCCGAGACCTCCGAATGCACCGTGTTGTCGGCCGGGTCGTAGCGCACCGCAAACCGCTCCTCACCGCTCACCGGATGCCCGGGAAGCGTGCCGTAGGCAAAGCCGCGCCGATTCGGTTCGTCGATCACATAGACCACCCGGCACGGTGCGGCAAAGGGACCGAACTCTCCCAAGACCAGCGACCCCACCTCGGCCACGTCGGTGCTGGCGGTCACCGACACTCCCGCGCCGCGCAACATGCCGTAGCGCAGCACCGCCGCGGCGGCCTGTTCGAAGCGGTCGCGGCCGGTGCCGATACACCTCGACACCGCCAGGTGGCGGTAGCCGGCAGGCAGGTCCGTCCCCGACGCCGTCGCCCCCACCTCGCGATAAGTCAGCGGCAGATCCGACAGGTCAGCAAGCTTCACCGTCGCCACCCTCTCTCTTCTCTGCGCACCTGCTGTTTCCCGCGATCGGGACCGCAGCAGGGTAGGTAGCCGTCCACCGTATCGTCCGCCGGTAGGCCGGTGGCTGGTCCGTCCGGATACGGTGTGACGGTGGCGAGCACACATCCGGGCGGCGGTTTCAACCCGCCTGAACCGACCACCAAGGGGGGACCCGACTACGGGCGATTCGTCGCCGCGGTGCGGGCACTGCAAGATCACGCACGCGCCGCCGACGCACCCGACGAGGTGATCACCGAGGCGGCCGGACTGTTGGAGAAGGCGGCGGCGCTGCTGGCCCCGTACGACGCCGACGAATGGGCCTCGCCCTCCGGGCGGCGGCTGGATCTGCCGAACCGGGGCAACATCCTCTCGGTTCCGATGGACCTGGCCAAAGGGGCCGACGGCCGCGTGCACGGCACCCTGCGGTTCGCCCGGTTCCATCTCGGCCGCAATGGCGCCGTCCACGGCGGCGCACTGGCCTTGGCGTTCGATTCGGTGCTCGGCTACTCCACCGCGGTCCTCACCGGCAGCCTGTACCAGCGAACGGCCTACCTGCATGTCGACTACCGCAGGATCGTGCCCGTCGAACACACGCTCACCGTCGATGCCGGCATCACCGGCGACGAGGGCCGCAAGATCTTTGTCGAAGCGGCGCTGCGCGACGGTGACGACGTGGTCGCCGAAGCGCACGCCCTGTTTGTCCGACTCAAGCCGGGGCAGCCGTGAAACAGACCCTGAAGAAGATCCCGGACAAGTGGGCCAGCTGGCGGGATCAGCTCCGGGACCGCTCCGCACTGGACCTCGGCTACCGCATCGCCGTAGGTGTGGTCGGCGGTCTGGTCCTGATCGTCGGGATCATCGCCATCCCGTACCCCGGTCCCGGCTGGGCCATCGTCTTCCTCGGGCTGGGCATCTTGGCCACCGAATTCGAGTTCGCCCGCCGCGCCCTGGTCTATGTGAGGCACCGATATGACACGGTGATGGCGTGGTTCGGCAAACAAGGTCTGTGGGTCAAGGTGCTCGGCGTGGTGTTCACCTGCGCGGTGGTGCTGGCGACCACGTGGTTGCTGGGTGCGGTCGGTTGGATGGCCGGACTGGTCGGGATCGACTGGCCGTGGCTGCAAAGCCCGATCGGCCTGGGGTCCTGAGGTCAAACCCGGTAGCCGAACACCGATAGCATGGTCGCGACCAATTCGTCCCCTGCACGAGTGGAGAACAACCCATGAGCGCCCCCGCACAGCAAGCCTCAGCCGACCTCCTCCGGGTCCCGGCCGGGACTACGGCCGGCGCGGCGGTGCGCGAGGCCGGATTGCCCAGCCGGGGCGAACCCGACGCGATCGTCGTGGTGGCCGACGCCGAGGGGAAACTGCGCGACCTGTCCTGGGTGCCGGAGGCCGATGTCGAAGTCACTCCGGTGGCCGCCAACACCGAGGACGGGCGAAGTGTCCTGCGGCATTCGTGTGCGCACGTACTGGCCCAGGCGGTGCAGGATCTGTTCCCCGACGCCAAGCTGGGCATCGGCCCGCCGATCACCGACGGCTTCTACTACGACTTCGATGTGCCCGAGCCGTTCACGCCCGAGGATCTGGAGAAGCTCGAAAAGCGGATGCAGAAGATCGTCAAGGACGGTCAGCTGTTTGCCCGTCGGGTCTACGAGTCCAAGGACGAGGCGCGCGCCGAGCTGGCCGGTGAGCCGTTCAAGCTCGAACTGGTCGACGACAAGTCCGGCGACGCCGACATCATGGAAGTCGGCGGCGATGAGCTGACCGCTTACGACAACCTCAATCCGCGTACCCGGGAACGCATTTGGGGTGACCTCTGCCGCGGCCCGCACATCCCCACCACCAAGTACATCCCGGCGTTCAAGCTCACCCGTAGCTCGGCCGCGTACTGGCGCGGCGATCAGAACAACGCCAGCCTGCAGCGGATCTACGGCACCGCCTGGGAATCCCAGGAGGCCCTCGACCGGCACCTCGAGTTGATCGAGGAGGCGCAGCGTCGTGACCACCGCAAGCTGGGCGTGGAGCTGGACCTCTTCAGCTTCCCGGATGAACTCGGCTCCGGCCTGCCCGTTTTCCACCCCAAGGGTGGTGTGGTGCGCCGCGAACTCGAGGATTACTCGCGCCGCAAGCACGCCGCCGCCGACTACGAGTTCGTCAACACCCCGCACATCACCAAAGAGCAGCTCTACATCACCTCCGGCCACCTCGAGTGGTACGCCGACGGCATGTTCCCCCCGATGCACATCGATGCCGAGCTCAACCCCGACGGCACCGTGCGCAAACCGGGGCAGGACTACTACCTCAAACCGATGAACTGCCCCATGCACCACCTGATCTACCGCTCCCGGGGCCGCTCGTACCGCGAACTGCCGTTGCGGCTCTTCGAATTCGGTTCGGTGTATCGCTACGAGAAATCCGGCGTGGTGCACGGCCTGACCCGGGTCCGCGGGATGACCCAGGACGACGCGCACATCTACACCACCCGTGAGCAGATGCGCGACGAGCTGACGTCGCTGCTGCAGTTTGTGCTCGACCTGCTCAGTGACTACGGCCTCGACGACTTCTACCTCGAACTGTCCACCAAGAACCCGGAGAAGTCCGTCGGCTCCGACGAGATGTGGGACGAGGCCACCGAGACACTGCGCGAAGTCGCCGAGGCCTCCGGACTGCACCTGGTGCCGGATCCGGGCGGCGCCGCGTTCTATGGCCCGAAGATCTCGGTGCAGGTCAAGGATGCGCTGGGCCGGAACTGGCAGATGTCGACCATCCAGCTCGACTTCAACATGCCCGACCGCTTCGAGCTGGAGTACACCGCCGCCGACGGCAGCCGGCAGCGGCCGGTCCTGATCCACCGGGCCTTGTTCGGTTCCATCGAGCGGTTCTTCGGAGTGCTCACCGAGCACTACGCCGGAGCGTTCCCGGCGTGGCTGGCGCCGGTGCAGGTGGTGGGGATCCCGGTTGCCGACGCCCATGTCGACTACCTGAAAGAGGTTGTCGCCGAACTCAAAGCGCTCGGGGTGCGGGCCGAGGTGGACGCCAGCGACGACCGGATGGCGAAGAAGATCGTCAACCAGACCAACCAGAAGGTGCCGTTCATGCTGCTCGCAGGTGACCGGGACGTCGAGGCGGGTGCCGTCAGCTTCCGGTTCGGTGACCGCACCCAGATCAACGGGGTGCCCAGGGCCGAAGCGATCGCCACGATCGTGCGGTGGATCTCTGATCGGCGCAACGACGCGCCGACCGCGGAATCCGTCGACGCGCTCGGCGAAGCAGGTAGCGCAACGTGAGAGCAACACCGTGAGTGGGGAATCGGGGGGCGAGGCACCTGAGGTCCTCGTTGATATCGGTACCGGTGAACGCGACCATCTGCAGCGGCTGTGGACGCCACACCGGATGAGCTACATCACCGAGTCGCCCATGAAGAAGGGCGACGGCAGCGGGTCTTCGGGGTCCGCCAAATCCGAGCAGCCCTTCACCGACATCCCGGAGATGACCGACGAAGAGGGTCTGATCATCGCCCGCGGCGAGCTCGTCTACGCCGTCCTCAACCTCTATCCGTACAACCCGGGTCACTTGATGGTGGTGCCCTACCGTCGGGTCGCCGAGCTCGAAGAGTTGACGACAGCGGAGAGCAGTGAACTGATGGCCTTCGCGCAGAAGGCGATTCGGGTCATCAAGACGGTGTCGCAGCCGCATGGCTTCAACGTCGGGCTCAACCTGGGAGCCTCGGCCGGCGGGTCGCTGGCCGAGCATCTGCACATGCACGTGGTGCCGCGCTGGGGCGGGGACGCGAACTTCATCACCGTCATCGGCGACACCAAGGTGATCCCGCAGCTGCTGCGCGACACCCGGGAACTGCTGGCTGCCGAATGGAGCCGTCAGGGCGGGCCGTCATGAGTGGCTTCTATCTGACGTCTCGCGCCGCGTACGCCAAGTTGTCGCGGCCGGTGGCCAAGCTGGCGTTGCGGGCCGGATTCACCCCCGACAGCATCACCATCATCGGTACGGCGGGAAGTGTGATCGCCGCGCTGACCTTGTTCCCCATCGGTCAGCTGTGGTGGGGCGGCTTCACGGTGGCGGTTTTTGTCCTCGCCGACATGCTCGACGGGGCGATGGCGCGGGAACGCGGATACGGCTCTCGATTCGGATCGGTGCTCGACGCCACCTGCGACCGGATCGCCGACGGTGCGGTGTTCTGTGGCCTGCTCTGGTGGGCGGCGTTCGGCATGCAGAGTGCGTCTCTGGTGGTGGCGACGTTGATCTGCCTGGTCACCTCGCAGGTGATCTCCTACATCAAGGCCAGAGCGGAGGCCAGCGGCCTCGACGGTGGCGGCGGGCTCATCGAGCGCCCGGAACGGTTGCTCATCGTCCTCAACGGTGCCGGCCTGTCCGGCCTGTTCGGGGTGCCACTGCTGCTGCATGTGGCCATGTGGTGCCTGGCGGTGGCCAGCCTGGTCACCGTCGCCCAGCGGATCCATCGGGTCCGCTGTTCGCCGGGAGCCATGGATCCGCTGCCGCATCAGAGCGCGGGTTCCGAGGCAACGCCGGACAATCCTGAAGCGAGCGGAAACTGATGTCGACACCACCGGTGAGCGACCGGAACACCGCCAAGTTCCCGGGGCTCCGGCTGCCCACCGGCGAGCAGTTCACCGACTGGGGCTATGCCGCGGGGTGGCGGTTGGTGCGGGCGCTGCCGGAAGCGGTTGCGCGCAGCACCTTCGACGCCGGCGCCCGGTACGCCGCCCGCGGCGGCGGACCCGAGCAGCTCCGTAAGAACCTGGCGCGGGTGCTCGGGGTGGCGCCGGAGGCGGTGCCGGCATCACTGATGGAGGCATCGCTGGCCTCATACGCTCGGTACTGGCGGGAGGCGTTCCGGCTGCCGTCGATGGACCTGCCGGCCGTGGCGGCACGTCTGGATGCGGTGTTCATCGGCGCCGACAATCTGCAGGCCGCGCATGACGCCGGTCGCGGTGGGGTGCTGGCATTGCCGCACAGCGGTAACTGGGACATGGCCGGGGTATGGCTGGCGCAGAAGTTCGGTACCTTCGCCACCGTCGCCGAACGTCTCAAACCCGAGTCACTGTTCCACCGGTTCGTGGCGTACCGGGAGAGTCTGGGTTTTGAGGTCTTCCCGCTCTCCGGCGGTCAGCGCCCACCCATCGAGGTGCTCTCCGAACGGTTGCGCGACAACGTGTTCGTCTGCCTGATGGCCGAACGTGACCTCACCCGCAACGGGGTCGAGGTGGACTTCTTCGGAGAGAAGACCCGGATGCCGGCAGGCTCGGCCAAGCTGGCCATCGCCACCGGCGCACCGCTACACCCGGCGCACGTGTACTACGACGGTGACGACTGTGTGGTGCAGGTGTTCGACGCCCTCGACACCAGCTCCGGCGACGTCGACGCCATCACGCAGGCGCTGGCCGACCGGTTCGCCGAGAACATCGCCGCCCACCCCGAGGACTGGCACATGATGCAGCCGCAATGGCTTGCCGATCTGTCCGTGGAACGCCGGGCGCGGCTGGAGTCCTGATGCGCATCGGCATGGTGTGCCCGTACTCGTTCGATGTGCCGGGCGGCGTGCAGTCCCACGTGCTGCAACTGGCCAAGGTGATGCGTGAACGCGGCCACGACGTCAGTGTGCTCGCCCCGGCATCGCCCGAGGCCCAGACCTGGCTGCCCGACTACGTCGTCTCCGGCGGCAAGGCCATTCCGATCCCGTACAACGGCTCGGTGGCCCGACTGCGATTTGGGCCCGCAGCTCACCGCATGGTGAAGAAGTGGCTGGTCAAGGGTGAGTTCGACGTGCTGCACCTGCATGAGCCGAACGCCCCGAGTTTGTCGATGCTGGCGCTGCAGGCGGCCGAAGGGCCGATCGTCGCCACCTTTCACACGTCGACCACGAAGTCGTTGACGCTCAGCGTGTTCCAGGGAATCCTGAAGCCGGCGCACGAGAAGATCGTCGGCCGCATCGCGGTCTCGGATCTGGCTCGACGGTGGCAGATGGAGGCGCTGGGCTCGGACGCCGTCGAGATCCCCAACGGTGTCGAGGTGGCACAGTTCGCCTCGGCGGCGCCGCTGCCCGGCTATCCGAAACCGGGGAAATCGGTGTTGTTCCTGGGGCGCTACGACGAACCACGCAAAGGCATGTCGGTGTTGCTGGCCGCCCTGCCCACCCTGGTGGCCCGGTTCCCCGATATCGAAGTCCTCATCGTCGGACGCGGTGATGAGGACGAATTGCGCTCACAGGCAGGCGATCTCGCATCGCATCTGCGTTTCCTCGGCCAAGTCGACGATGAGGAGAAGGCGTCGGCGCTACGCAGCGTCGACGTGTACTGCGCTCCGCACACCGGCGGCGAGAGTTTCGGCATCGTATTGGTGGAGGCCATGGCAGCCCGCACCGCGGTGGTGGCCAGCGATCTCGATGCTTTCCGGCGGGTGTTGTCCGACGGCAGCTCCGGAAGGCTGGTCCCGGTGGATGATTCGGAAGCGATGGCCGATGCGCTGATCGAGGTGCTGTCCGACGACTCGCTGCGGCACCGGTACATCGAGGCCGCCGCCGAAGCGGTCCAGCGGTACGACTGGTCGGTGGTCGCCGGACAGATCATGCGGGTGTATGAGACGGTGGCCGGTTCCGGGATCAGAGTTCAGGTGGCCGGCTAGATGGAGTGGCTGGTCATCGCGGTTGTTGTGGTACTCGTCTTGGCGCTTGCCGGAGGATGGGCCTACCAGACCGCCAATCGGCTCGACCGGCTCCATGTCCGGTACGACCTGTCCTGGCAGGCGCTCGACGCGGCGCTGGGC
>NZ_JBARXZ010000183.1:0-27593 GCF_049647605.1 Mycobacterium sp.
ATCCCGAACCCGGAAGCTAAGCCTGTCAGCGCCGATGATACTACCCAAAAGGGTGGAAAAGTAGGACACCGCCGAACACACATTAGAAATACCCCCCACCACTGGTGGGGGGTATTTCTATTTCACCCAAACAATTTCAAACAATGGCGTATCGGCCCCAGATGAATAGCGAATTGTGGCTGAATCGCCAGTGCCCGTATCCTGACGTCAGGTAACGAGGCGGAAAGGCACCATGGTCGACAACAGAGGCGGCGGCGAGCGTCGGCCAGGGCGCCCCAGTCGCGACGGTGGCCCGCAGCACGGTGGCGGGCAGCGCGGTAATCGAACGAATCAGCCGGGGCGTTCGGGCCCGGACCGGGGCCGGCGCCCCCAGCAGCACTCGAGTTCGACGCGTCCAGCGGGAGGGACAGAGGAGTCGTCGGGTCCCAAGATCCCGTCCTCCGTCGACGCGAAGCAGCTGGCGCCCGATGTGCGCCGTGAACTGAGCACCCTGGACAAAACGACGGCCGACACCATCGCCCGGCACTTGGTGGCCGCCGGCGAACTGCTTGATGAGGATCCTGAGGCTGCGTTGGAGCACGCCCGTGCTGCCCGTCAACGTTCCGGGCGTATCGCGGCGATCCGGGAAGCTGTAGGCATCGCCGCCTATCGGTGCGGTGACTGGGCTCAGGCGTTGGCCGAGCTGCGTGCCGCACGCAGGATGGGCGCCAAATCGGAACTGTTGGCACTCATCGCCGATTGTGAACGTGGTGTAGGACGCCCCGAGCGTGCCATCGAATTGGCCCGCAGCGCCGAGGCCGAAGCGCTGACCGGTGATGCAGCCGATGAGCTTCGCATCGTGGTGGCCGGCGCGCGTGCCGACCTCGGACAACTGGAACAGTCGCTGGCGGTGCTGGCGTCGCCGCCACTGGATCCCAAGAGGTCCGGTGAGACCGCGGCACGCCTGTTCTATGCCTATGCAGAGACGCTGCTTGCACTCGACCGCACTCCGGAGGCGCTGCAATGGTTCTTTCACGCGGCCAGCGCTGACGTCGACGGCGTGACAGACGCTGAGGACCGCATCAGTGAGCTGGCCTGACGTGAGCACCTTCGATCAGCATTTCGACTGTTTGATGCTCGACCTGGATGGCACGGTCTTCCGTGGGCATGAACCGACTCCGGGAGCGGTCGACGCCCTGGCACGGTCACAGACGCGGACGTTTTTTGTCACCAACAATGCTTCGCGAGGTGCGGACGAGGTAGCGACACATCTGTGTGAGCTCGGCTTCACCGCCGTGTCCGATGACGTGGTGACCAGCGCCCAGGGGGCTGCGCATCTGCTGGCGCGTCAGCTCGCTCCGGGGGCAACAGTTTTGGTCGTCGGAACCGAGGCGCTCGCAAATGAAGTCAGCGCGGTCGGGCTGAGACCGGTGCGGCTGTTCGCCGATGACCCGGTTGCGGTGGTTCAAGGGCACAACCCGCAGACCGGCTGGGCGGATCTCGCGGAAGCGGCGCTGGCGATCAGGTCCGGTGCGGTGTGGGTGGCGGCCAACGTCGATCGGACGCTGCCGACCGAGCGAGGTTTGTTGCCGGGGAACGGGTCGATGGTCGCTGCGTTGCGCACCGCCACCGACGTCGAGCCGCAAGTCGCAGGCAAGCCGGCACCAACCCTCATGGAAAGCGCGATGGCGCGCGGCGATTTCCACGCTCCGCTGGTGGTCGGCGACCGTCTCGACACCGACATCGCGGGCGCCAACGCTGCCGGCCTGCCCAGTCTGATGGTGCTCACCGGGGTCAACAGCGCGCGCGACGCGGTTTACGCCGAACCCGCGCTGCGCCCCACGTTCATCGCCGAG
Source organism: Mycobacterium sp. (assembly GCF_049647605.1). Taxonomy (GTDB): domain Bacteria; phylum Actinomycetota; class Actinomycetes; order Mycobacteriales; family Mycobacteriaceae; genus Mycobacterium. The sequence goes on from NZ_JBARXZ010000183.1 coordinate 1,836, forward strand.
GACCTGCGGTCCCTGCATACCGATATGGCGTCCTGTGCGGTTGCGGCGCACCCGTCCTGGCGGGTCGAAGTGGAGGGAACGACGGTGTCCGTCGGCTTTGCCGGCACCGGTGCCGAAGCCGATGAGCTGTCGGTGGTACGGGCGACGGCGAGGGCGGTGTGGGACGCCGGATTCGACGACGGACAGTTTGTGGTGGCCGCTGCCGACGGCACCGCGGAGGCGGCGCTGCAACGCTGGTCCCTGCTCTCTCCGGTCGATCAGCTAGCGTGAGTAGCCGTTATGAGTGCCGACGCAGACCTGATTCGCGCCCAGGTCGACACACTGCTCGCTGAGCTGCCCGATGTCTCCGCCGAGGTGCCCGGCCATGTCGAGATGGACCTCGACGACGTCGCCCGCCGGCTCGAGGAGATCCATGACGTTTTGGTGCACGCTCTCGAATCGGTGGAGAAGGGCTGACCAACCGTGACACGGCGTATTCGTGTTGACGCCGAGCTGGTTCGACGAGGGCTGGCTCGGTCCCGCCAACAAGCCGCAGAGCTGATCAGTGCGGGGCGGGTCACGGTGGACGGTATGCCCGCAGCCAAGCCGGCGACGGCTATTGCGGTGACGGCCACGCTCAAGGTGGTGGACGGGGAGCGCAGCTGGGTATCCCGCGGCGCACACAAACTGATCGGCGCGCTCGACGCATTCGGTATCGAGGTCGCCCAGCGCCGCTGTCTCGACGCCGGGGCCTCCACCGGCGGTTTCACCGAGGTGCTGCTGGACCGCGGGGCCCGCGAGGTGGTTGCGGTGGATGTCGGCTACGGACAGTTGGCGTGGTCGCTGCGGTCCGATGAGCGGGTGACGGTTTTGGAGCGCACCAATGTTCGTGAGCTCACTCCCGAGAAGACAGGTGGGCGAGTCGATGCGATCGTCGCCGACTTGTCCTTCATCTCGTTGTCGACGGTGCTGCCTGCACTGACCGCGTGCGCGGACGCCGACGCCGATATCGTTCCCATGGTGAAGCCGCAGTTCGAGGTGGGTAAGGGCCAGGTCGGGGCGGGCGGTGTGGTCTCCGATCCACGGTTGCGGGAGGCCGCTGTGCTGGCAGTCGCCGGGCGGGCGGCCGACCTGGGCTGGCAGACCGTAGGTGCCGTTGCCAGCCCGCTGCCCGGGCCGTCGGGCAATGTGGAGTACTTCCTGTGGCTGCGTGCCACGACCGACCGAGGGCTGCGCGGTGCGGAGCTCGAGTCCGCTATCCGTCGAGCCGTTGAGGAAGGGCCGCAATGACCTGCGACCGCACCATCCTGCTTGTGGTCCACACGGGCCGCGGCGAGGCGACCGAAGTAGCACGCCGAGTGGAAAAGGTCTTGGCGGACAACGGCATCGGTCTGAAGATGCTGTCGGCGGAAGCCGTCGACCGGGGTCCGTTGCATCTGGCGCCCGACGATATGCGCGCCCTCGGTGTCGAAATCGACGTAGTGGATGCCGATGAGAACGCGGCGCTGGGCTGTGAACTGGTCTTGGTGCTCGGCGGCGACGGCACTTTCCTCCGGGCCGCCGAACTGGCGCGCAACGCCGGTATCCCGGTTCTGGGTATCAATCTCGGCCGGATCGGCTTCCTCGCCGAGGCCGAGGCCGAGCATCTCGAGACCGTTCTCGACCATGTCATCACCGGTGATTACCGGGTGGAGACCCGGATGACTCTCGACGTCCTGGTTCGTGTCGACGGGGAGGTCGTCGATCGAGGTTGGGCGCTCAATGAGGCCAGCCTCGAGAAAGGTCCGCGGCTGGGGGTGCTGGGCGTGGTGGTCGAGGTCGACGGTAGGCCGGTGTCGTCATTCGGCTGTGACGGTGTGCTGATCGCGACGCCCACCGGGTCCACCGCGTACGCGTTCTCGTCCGGCGGCCCGGTGGTGTGGCCGGATCTCGAGGCGATCTTGGTGGTGCCCAACAATGCGCACGCCCTGTTCGCGCGGCCGATGGTCACCAGCCCGCTGGCAACCATCGCGGTGGAGATCGAGGCGGACGGCTATGACGCGATGGTGTTCTGTGACGGACGCAGGCAGATGATGGTGCCTGCGGGCGGGCGGCTGGAGGCCACCCGCTGTGGAACTCCGGTGAAGTGGGTGCGGTTGGACAGCGCCCCGTTCACTGACCGGCTGGTGCGTAAGTTCCGGTTGCCGGTCACGGGTTGGCGCGGACAGTAACGACGTGCTCGCCGAAATTCGTATCGAGGCGCTGGGTGCCATCAGCGCCGCCAATGCCGAGTTCGACCGTGGTCTCACGGTCCTGACCGGGGAGACCGGCACCGGAAAGACCATGGTGGTCACGGGCCTGCATCTTCTCGGTGGTGCCCGGGCCGACGCCAATCGGGTCCGGTCCGGTTCCGACCGGGCCGTTGTCGAAGGACGGTTCACCACCGACGACCTCGACGTGGAGCTCACCGCGGGAATCGACGAGATCTTGGACGCGTCGGGTTCGGAACGCGATGACGACGGCAGTGTCATCGCGCTGCGGTCGGTCAATCGTGACGGGCCGTCGCGGGCCTACCTGGGGGGACGCAGTGTCCCGGCAAAATCGTTGAGTACGTTCACCACCCAGCTGTTGACGTTGCACGGGCAGAACGATCAACTGCGGTTGATGAAGCCCGACGAGCAGCGGGTGGCCCTGGACCGGTTTGCCGATGTCGAGGTGAAGCTGAAGCGCTATCGGGCACTTCGCGAGGAGTGGCTGACCGCCCGGCGGGACCTCATCGACCGCACCAACCGGGCCCGTGACCTCGCTCAGGAGGCGGACCGGCTGCAGTTTGCGCTCCAGGAGATCGACACCATCGACCCCCATCCCGGTGAGGATGACGCGTTGGTGGCCGATATCCGCAGGCTGTCAGAACTCGATGCGTTGCGGGAGGCGGCCGCGGTGGCGCGTGCCGCGCTGTCCGGGGTGCTCGATGACGCCGACGGGGGTAGCGAGGTGTCGGCGACCAGCACCATCGGTGCCGCGGTCGCTGCGTTGGAGGGCGCCGACGATGCTGCGTTGCAGGCGTTGGGAAGTCAGTTGACTGATGCGCTGACCGTCGTCGGCGATGTCTCCCATGAGATCGGGGCGTTCCTGGCCGAGCTGCCGGCCGATGCCAGCACCTTGGAGGCCAAGCTGGCGCGTCAGGCCGAGTTGCGGTCGTTGACCCGCAAGTATGCCGCCGATATCGACGGGGTACTGAGCTGGGCGGCGGACTCCCGGGGCCGGCTGGCGCAGCTCGATGTGTCGGAAGAGGCGTTGGCCGAGCTGGCGAAGAAGGTCGACGAAGTGGCGGCGCGGCTGGTCAAGGCGGCTGCCGAGCTGAGTGCCGTGCGTACCAAATCTGCGAAATCGTTGGCCAAGGCGGTGACCGCGGAGCTCGCGGGACTGGCGATGGCGGACGCCGAGTTCACCATCGCGGTGTCCCCGTTGCCGGCGCGAGAGGACGATGCCGCTCCGCTGACGCTGGCTTCGGGGCAGCGGGCCCATGCGGGTTCTCACGGCGTGGACCTGGTGGAGTTCGGGTTCACACCACATCGTGGTGCCGGGGTGCTGCAGTTGGGTAAGAGCGCGTCCGGCGGTGAGCTGTCTCGGGTGATGCTGGCCTTGGAGGTGGTGCTCGCGGCATCCTCGGAGGGCACCACGATGGTGTTCGACGAGGTGGACGCGGGTGTCGGCGGGCGTGCGGCGGTGCAGATCGGGCGCCGGCTGGCGCGGTTGGCGCGCACCCATCAGGTCATCGTCGTGACCCATTTGCCTCAGGTCGCGGCGTATGCCGATACGCATCTGGTGGTGGCGCCGGTCGGTAAGAACGGAACCAGCGGTGTGGTGCGGCTGGGCGATGACGACAGGGTGGCCGAGCTGGCGCGCATGTTGGCCGGTCTGGGCGAGTCCGATACCGGGCGGGCGCACGCGCGGGAGCTGTTGGACGCGGCGCGGCAGGAGCGGACCACCGTTACCTAATCCTGTTGCAGATGTGACTGGATGTGACTTGTGGGGCAGATGTTACGGCGCGCCTCCCGGGGGATACTGCGATTCGGTTACAGAATCACCGCCATGAGGATGGCAGCGCTTCTCTCCCGGAACACCACTCGTCCAGGCGTCACCGGCACCGCTCGGGTGGATCGCGACATCGACCGGCTGTTGCGCCGGGTCGAACCGGGCGACATCGTCGTCCTCGACGTCCTGGATCTGGACCGGGCGACTGCGGACGCGCTCGTGGACGCCAACATCGCCGGTGTGGTCAACGCCTCCCCGTCGATCTCCGGGCGCTATCCCAACCTCGGGCCCGAGGTGCTGGTGGGCAACGGCATCACCCTGATCGACGAAACCGGCCCCGAGGTTCTGAAGAAGGTCAAGGACGGCGCGAAGATCCGCCTGCACAACGGTGGCGTCTACTCCGGTGACCGCCGGCTGGCCCTGGGTGCCCAGCGCACCGACGAGGACATCAACGAGATGATGCACGAGGCCAAGAGCGGTCTCGTCGCACACCTGGAGTCCTTCGCCGGGAACACTATCGAGTTCATCCGCAGTGAGAGCCCGCTGCTGATCGACGGGATCGGTATCCCGGACATCGACGTCGACCTGCGCCGCCGTCACGTCGTGGTGGTCGCCGAGGAGCCCTGTGCCGCGGAGGATCTCAAAGCGCTGAAACCGTTCATCAAGGAATACCAGCCGGTGCTCATCGGAGTCGGCTCCGGGGCGGACCTGATCCGCAAGGCCGGCTACCGGCCGCAGCTGATTGTCGGAGACCCCGAACAGATCAGTGCCGACGCCCTCAAATCCGGAGCCCAGGTGGTGCTGCCCGCCGACGCCGACGGACACGCCCCGGGCCTCGAACGCATCCAGGACCTGGGTGTGGGAGCGATGACTTTCCCGGCCGCCGGGTCGGCTGCCGATCTGGCACTGCTGCTCGCCGACCATCACGGTGCCGCGTTGATCGTCACGGCCGGACACACGGCCACGATCGAAGAGTTCTTCGACCGCACCCGCCAGCGCAGCAACCCGTCGACCTTCCTCACCCGTCTCAAGGTGGGGGAGAAGCTGGTGGACGCCAAGGCGGTGGCCACCCTCTACCGCAGCCGAATCTCCGGTGGCTCGATCGCAATGCTGGTGCTGGCGATGCTGGTCGCGGTGATCGTGGCGCTGATGGTGTCCCAGACCGACACGGTGGTGATCGACTGGGTTGTGCAGTATTGGAACAAGTTCTCGGCCTGGGTGCAGCACTGGGTGACGTCGTGATCACTCTGCGCTCCCACGCCATCTCACTCGCCGCGGTGTTCCTGGCCTTGGCGATCGGGGTGGTGCTGGGGTCCGGCTTGCTGTCGGACACCCTGCTGGCGGGGATGCGTAGCGAGAAGAGAGATCTGCAGACCCAGATCAACGGGTTGACGGACGAGAAGAATGCGCTCAACGAAAAGCTCAGCGCGGCCAATGATTTCGATGCCCAGGTGGCCGGCCGGATCGTCGGCCGGGCGCTGGACGGCAAGTCGGTGGTGCTGTTCCGCACGCCCGACGCCGACGAGGGCGACATCGACGGCGTGATCCGGATCCTCGGGGACGCCGGGGCCGTCGTGACCGCCACCCTGGGGTTGACCCAGGAGTTCGTCGACGCCAACTCGGCCGAGAAACTACGGACCGTCGTGGGCTCCTCGGTGCTGCCGGCCGGCACCCAGCTGGGAACCACGCTGGTCGACCAGGGCTCCCAAGCCGGCGACCTGCTGGGTATCGCACTGCTGCGCCCCCGCGATCCGGCAGCCCCGGCCGTCACCGACGAGCAGCGCGAGACGGTACTGGCCTCGCTGCGCGAAACCGGTTTCCTGACCTACCCGGAGCAGAACATCGGCGCCGCCGACGCGGCCATCATCGTCACCGGCGCGGGTCTGGGCGAGGACGCCGGCAACCAGGGGGCCACGGTGGCACGGTTCGCCGCCGCAATGGCCCCGCACGGCTCGGGAGTTGTGGTCGCCGGCCGCGATGGTTCGGCCACCGGGACCGCCGCCGTCGCCGTGATCCGATCAGATCCCAGCCTCACCAGCGTGGTCAGCACAGTCGACGACATCGGAACCGAGGCCGGCCGGATCACCGCGGTACTCGGCGCCCAGGAGCTGGCGGTAGGCGCCAAACCGGGCCAGTACGGTGTCGGGCAGGGCGCTGCGTCGGTCACCGTGGTTCAGTAGAGAACTGCAGCCACGCGGCGCGGCGAGAGCGACTTGTCGGTGTCGGTGTTAAGGTGAACTTCCGTGGGTCAGCAGGCCCAAGCCGCTGCTTTTAGCTGAAGTTTCCACGGGAGGATGCACTTGCCATCGTTACGCAAGCACCCACAAACCGCCACCAAGCATGTTTTTGTCAGCGGTGGAGTGGTCTCCTCGCTGGGGAAGGGGCTGACGGCCAGTAGCCTCGGCCAGCTCCTCACTGCCCGGGGCCTCTACGTCACGATGCAGAAACTCGATCCGTATCTGAACGTCGACCCCGGCACCATGAACCCGTTCCAGCACGGTGAGGTGTTTGTCACCGAGGACGGCGCCGAAACCGATCTCGACGTCGGGCACTATGAGCGATTCCTGGACCGCAACCTTTCCGGGCATGCGAATGTCACCACCGGGCAGGTGTATTCGACGGTGATCGCCAAGGAGCGCCGCGGCGAGTACCTCGGCGATACGGTGCAGGTGATCCCGCACATCACCGACGAGATCAAGAACCGCATCCTGGCGATGGCCGAGCCCGACGTCAACGGCAACCGGCCCGACGTGGTGATCACCGAGATCGGTGGCACCGTCGGCGATATCGAATCGCTGCCGTTCCTGGAGGCCGCACGGCAGGTCCGCCACGAAGTCGGCCGGGAGAACTGCTTCTTCCTGCACGTCTCACTGGTGCCGTTCCTCAAGCCGTCCGGCGAACTGAAGACCAAACCGACCCAACACTCGGTGGCGGCGCTGCGCAGCATCGGTATCACTCCGGACGCGCTGATCCTGCGTTGTGACCGCGACATCCCTGAGGCGCTCAAGGACAAGATCGCCCTGATGTGTGACGTCGACGTCGACGGGGTGATCTCCACACCGGACGCGCCGTCGATCTACGACATCCCGCGGGTGTTGCACCGCGAAGAACTGGACGCCTACGTGGTGCGCCGGCTCAACCTGCCGTTCCGCGACGTGGACTGGACGCAGTGGAACGATCTGCTGCAGCGGGTCCACGAGCCCAAGGAGACGGTGCGAATCGCCCTGGTGGGCAAGTACATCGACCTCTCCGATGCATATCTCTCGGTGGCTGAGGCGTTGCGGGCCGGCGGTTTTGCGCACCGCACCAAGGTCGAGATCCGCTGGGTGGCCTCCGACGACTGTGAGACCACCGCCGGCGCGGCCGCCGAGCTGGGCGACGTGCACGGTGTGCTGATCCCGGGCGGATTCGGTATCCGCGGTATCGAGGGCAAACTGGGCGCGATCTCCTACGCGCGCAACCGGGGGATCCCGGTGCTCGGGTTGTGTCTGGGTCTGCAGTGCATCGTGATCGAGGCGGCCCGGTCGGTCGGACTCGATCAGGCGAGTTCGACGGAATTCGATCCGGAGACCCCGGACCCGGTGATCTCGACCATGGCCGACCAGGAACAGATCGTCGCCGGTGAGGCCGACTTGGGTGGCACCATGCGATTGGGTGCCTATCCTGCTGTGCTGCAACCGAAGTCGCTGGTGGCGCAGGCATATCAGTCCACCGAGGTGTCGGAACGTCACCGGCATCGCTACGAGGTGAACAATGCCTACCGGGACCGGATCGCCGAGAGCGGGCTGCGGTTCTCCGGCACCTCGCCCGACGGGCACCTGGTGGAGTTCGTCGAGTACCCGAAGGAAGTGCATCCGTTCCTGGTGGGCACGCAGGCTCATCCCGAGCTCAAGAGCCGTCCCACCAAACCGCACCCGTTGTTCGCGGCATTCATCGGCGCGTCGATCGAGTACAAAGTCGCAGAACGGCTGCCTCTGGAGACCTCCGAAGCTCCCGAGCAGCACACCAACGGGACGAATCCCGCCGTCACACCGCAGTTGGCCGAAGAGTCCCCAGCCCGTGGCTGAGCACGCCTTCGGCACCGTCTCCAGCGAGACGGTGTACACCGGCAAGATCCTTGCCCTGCGCGCCGACGAGGTGCAGATGCCCGGCGGCGTCACCGCCCGTCGTGAAGTTGTGGAGCACTTCGGCGCGGTGGCTGTCGTGGCGCTCGACGAGCACGATCAGGTGGTGCTGGTGTATCAGTACCGGCATCCGTTGGGCCGGCGGCTGTGGGAGCTGCCGGCCGGGCTGCTCGACATCGGCGGCGAGGATCCGGCTGTCACCGCGGGGCGGGAACTCGCCGAAGAAGCGGCTCTGGCGGCCGATCACTGGAGTGTGCTCGTCGACGTCGTCTCCGCTCCGGGCTTCAGCGACGAGAGCGTGCGGATCTACCTGGCGACGGGTCTGCACGCGGCTGACCGTCCCGAGCCCGAGCACGAGGAAGCCGACATGGTGGTGAAGCGGGTTCCGTTGGAAGATGCCGTGAAGCGGGTGTTCTCCGGTGAGATCGTCAATTCGCTTGCGGTGTCCGGGATTCTGGCGGCGTGGGCGGTGCGGCAGGGTGTGGCGGACTCCCGCCCGATCGGCGCGGAGTGGATCGACCGGCCCACCCGGTTCGCCGCGCGCCGCACCCCGTGACGGCCTGCGGTCATGGCCACACTTGACGACCAACTACAGGGCTACCTCGACCACCTCACGATCGAGCGCGGGGTGGCTGCCAACACGTTGAGTTCGTATCGGCGTGACCTGCGCCGATACCACGAGCACCTCAGCGGCCGGGGTATCGAGAGCCTGGCCGAGGTGAGCGAGACCGATGTCAGCGACTTCCTGGTGGCGCTGCGGCGCGGCGATGACGACACCGGTGCCGCCGCCCTGTCCGCGGTGTCGGCTGCGCGGACCTTGATCGCGGTCCGCGGGCTGCACAAGTTCAGCACCGCCGAAGGGGTCACCGCCACCGATGTGGCGCGTGCGGTGAAACCCCCCACCCCGGGCCGCCGGTTACCCAAGAGCCTGTCACTCGACGAGGTCATCGCCCTGTTGGAAGGGGCGGGCGGCGACGACGCCACCGACGGTCCGCTGACACTGCGTAACCGGGCGATGCTGGAGCTGCTCTACTCCACCGGGGCCCGCATCTCCGAAGTTGTCGGCATGGACATCGACGACATCGACACCGAAGCGCGCTCCGCGCTGCTGCGCGGTAAAGGCGGAAAACAGCGTCTGGTGCCCGTCGGCCGACCGGCCATCGCGGCGCTCGACGCCTACCTGGTGCGCGGCCGGCCCGATTTGGCGCGCCGCGGCCGCGGCACACCGGCGATCTTCCTCAACGCCCGCGGTGGTCGGCTGTCCCGGCAGAGTGCCTGGCAGGTGCTCCAGGATGCCGCCGAGCGGGCCGGTATCTCGTCGGCGGTGTCACCGCACACGCTGCGTCACTCGTTTGCCACGCACTTGCTCGACGGTGGCGCCGACGTGCGGGTGGTGCAGGAACTCCTAGGTCACGCCTCGGTGACGACCACCCAGATCTACACGCTGGTGACCGTGCATGCGCTGCGCGAGGTGTGGGCGGGGGCCCACCCGCGGGCCCGCTGACCCCCGGAATCGGCTCTCCAGCAGCGCTGGGATCGGCCGTTTGGGGTCCATGACATCCGCGACCGGTATATCTGCTGGTGAGATTGCCTGCGGGTCTGCCGGCGCAGGCGTGTTGACCGGTTAGACTTTCCCGGATGTCCGCCACCAGATCGACGGCCGGGGGCGACCGGGCGTGACCGACGATATTGCCGACGAGCTACCGCTCGGTCTGACTGGACGCCCGGCGCGAGCTGTTCCCGAGCCTCCACCATTGCACTCGCATGGGCCGGCCAAGGTCATCGCCATGTGTAACCAGAAGGGTGGCGTGGGCAAGACCACGTCGACCATCAACCTGGGTGCCGCTCTGGCCGACTACGGCCGCCGGGTGCTGTTGGTGGATCTGGATCCGCAGGGCGCACTGTCGGCGGGGCTGGGGGTTCCGCACTACGAACTCGACAACACCGTGCACAACCTGCTGATCGAGCCGCGGGTGTCGATCGACGAAGTGATCATCAAGACCAGGGTCAACGGCCTGGATCTGGTGCCCAGCAATATCGACCTGTCGGCCGCCGAGATCCAGCTGGTCAACGAGGTGGGCCGCGAACAGACGCTGGCGCGGGCCCTCTACCCGGTGCTCGACCGTTACGACTACGTGCTGATCGACTGCCAGCCGTCGCTGGGTCTGCTCACCGTCAACGGCCTGGCCTGCTCCGACGGGGTGATCATCCCCACCGAATGTGAGTACTTCTCGCTGCGTGGCCTGGCGTTGCTGACCGACACGGTCGAGAAGGTGCACGACAGGCTCAACCCGCGACTGTCCATCAGCGGGATCCTGATCACCCGCTATGACAGCCGCACCGTCAATGCCCGCGAAGTGATGGCCCGGGTGGTGGAACGGTTCGGTTCGCTGGTGTTCGACACCGTGATCACCCGCACCGTGCGTTTCCCCGAGACCAGCGTCGCCGGGGAGCCCATCACCACGTGGGCGCCGAAATCGACTGGCGCGCAGGCATACCGGTCGTTGGCCCGTGAGGTCATCGATCGCTTCGGCACGTGACCGAGGAGTCCGCTCCAGCACGGGAGGACACCCAGGCCGGATTCCAGGTCAAGCTGACCAACTTCGAAGGCCCGTTCGATCTGCTGTTGCAGCTGATCTTTGCGCATCGTCTCGACGTCACCGAGGTGGCGTTGCATCAGGTCACCGACGACTTCATCGCCTACACCAAGCAGTTCGGTACCCAGCTCGAGTTGGATGAGACGACGGCGTTCCTGGTGGTCGCGGCGACGCTGCTGGATCTGAAGGCCGCCCGGCTGTTGCCGTCGGGCCAGACCGAGGACGACGAGGACCTGGCGCTGTTGGAGGTCCGCGACCTGCTGTTCGCCCGGCTGCTGCAGTACCGGGCGTTCAAGCATGTCGCCCAGATGTTCGCCGAACTGGAAGCAGCCGCCCTGCGGAGCTATCCACGTGCGGTGTCGTTGGAGGACCGGTTCGCCTCCCTGCTGCCCGAGGTGATGCTCGGCGTCGACGGTGACGCATTTGCGCAGATCGCCGCGGCCGCATTCACCCCACGGCCGGTGCCGACGGTGGGCACCGATCACATCCACTTTTCGCGGGTGTCGGTCCCTGAGCAGGCCGAGATCATGCTGCGGTTCCTGGAGCGTCGAGGTGTCGGGGAGTGGGTCAGTTTCACCGAGTTGGTGGCCGACTGCGACGTGCCGGTCCAGATTGTCGGTCGTTTCCTGGCGCTGCTCGAACTCTATCGGACCAGGGCGGTAGCATTTGAGCAGTCAGAACCACTTGGTGTGCTCCAGGTTTCGTGGACCGGAGACAGCCCGACAGGCCAAGAATTGCAGGTAGACGAAGAGTCGGCGGAAGAACGGGATCAACCATGACCGACCAGGCCCCTGATATCGGGGCTGTCACCGACGATTCCCTGCCCCCCGACGATTCCCTGCTCCCCGGCGGGGACCCCGCCGCCGAACCTGAACTCGAACTCGATGACGACGATCTCGGTCGGGTGCTGGAAGCGCTGCTGCTGGTGGTGGACACCCCGGTGACCATCGAGCAATTGTCGTCGGCCACCGAGCAGTCCGGCCGGCGGATCGCGGCGAAGCTGAAGGAGATGGCCGCGCAACTGGCGGCACGGGACAGCGGCATCGACCTGCGTGAGGCGGCCGGCGGCTGGCGGATGTACACCCGGTCCCGTTACGCACCGTATGTGGAACGGCTGCTGCTCGACGGGGCGCGGTCGAAGCTGACTCGCGCCGCCCTGGAGACCCTGGCGGTGGTGGCCTACCGGCAGCCGGTGACCCGGGCCCGGGTCAGCGCCGTGCGTGGGGTCAACGTCGACGCGGTGATCCGCACGCTGCTGGCGCGCGGGCTGATCACCGAGGCCGGTGCCGACGGCGACACCGGCGCGGTGACCTTCGCCACCACGGAACTGTTTCTGGAGCGGTTGGGGTTGACGTCCCTGGCCGATCTTCCCGATATCGCGCCGCTGCTGCCCGACGTTGACGTGATCGACGACATCAGTGAGACGCTGGACTCTGAGCCACGTTTCATGAAACTCAACCCGGCTGCCGCCCCTGCGGCTGCGCCGGCCATCGAGATGGACGAGGATTGACATGACCGATGATGGCGTACGCCTGCAAAAAGTGTTGTCTCAGGCGGGGATTGCGTCGCGGCGGGTCGCCGAACGGATGATCAGTGACGGCCGGGTCGAGGTCGACGGGCACATCGTCACCGAATTGGGCACCCGGGTGGATCCTGGTGCGGTGGTGATTCGTGTCGACGGCGTCCGTGTCCAGATCGACGACGAGTTGGTGTATCTGGCGCTCAACAAGCCTGTCGGGATGTACTCGACGATGTCCGATGAGCTGGGTCGGCCCTGCATCGGCGATGTGGTGGAGCATCGGGTCCGCGGCAACAAGAAGCTCTTCCATGTCGGTCGGCTCGATGCCGACACCGAGGGGCTGATCCTGCTGACCAATGACGGTGAGCTCGCGCATCGGTTGACCCATCCGTCGTATGAGATTCCCAAGACATATCTGGCCACGGTCACCGGCAAGGTGCCCAAGGGGCTGGGCAATACGTTGCGCGATGGTGTCGAGCTCGAGGACGGTCCGGCCAGCGTGGACGATTTTTCGCTGGTCGACATGATCCCCGGCAAATCGCTGGTGCGGGTGACGCTGCACGAGGGGCGAAACCGGATCGTGCGCCGGTTGCTCGAGCATGTCGGTTTTCCGGTGGAAGCTCTGGTGCGGGTCGCCATCGGCGAGGTGACGCTGGGGGAGCAGAAGATCGAGACGATCAGGGTTCTGACGCGCAAGGAGATCGGCGAGTTGTACAAGGCGGTTGGCCTGTGAGTGAAGTGAACCTCGTTGTTGCCATCGACGGGCCGGCTGGTACTGGAAAGTCTTCGGTGTCAAGGGGATTGGCACGGGCGATGAATGCCCGCTACCTCGATACCGGTGCGATGTACCGGATCGTGACGCTGGGTGTGCTGCGTTCGGGTGTTGCGCTGGACGATGCCGCCGCGATTGCGGCCGTCGAGGTGCCGGTTTCGGTGGGATATGACCCCGATGAAGATCGGGCGTATCTGGCCGGTGAGGACGTCTCGGCCGAGATTCGTGGCGATGAGGTGACCGGTGCGGTGTCGGCGGTGTCGGCGGTGCCGCAGGTGCGTGTCCGGCTGGTGGAGTTGCAGCGGGAATTGGCTTCAGGCCCGGGCAGTGTCGTGGTGGAGGGGCGTGACATCGGCACCGCGGTGTTGCCGGATGCCGACGTGAAGATCTTCTTGACCGCGACACCGGAGACCCGGGCGCTGCGGCGCAACAATCAGAACGTCGCCGCCGGGTTCCCGGACGACTATGACGGCGTGCTGGCCGATGTGCGCCGACGCGACCACCTCGATTCGACTCGGGTGATGTCGCCGTTGCGGGCGGCCGAGGACGCGCTGGTGGTCGACACCAGCGACATGACCCAGGACGAGGTGGTGGCACACCTGCTCGATCTCGTGCACGAAACCAGCGGAGTGAGACCATGAGTGAAGAAGAGTTTCCGTCGGCCCAAGCCGGAGACGGAACCTGGAGCGACGAAAGTGACTGGGAATCAGTCGATTCGGAGTTCGCTGACGAGCTCGAAGAGTTCGCGGGCCCACCTCCGGTGGTGGCCGTCGTCGGCCGCCCCAACGTGGGCAAGTCCACGCTGGTGAACCGCATCCTGGGCCGCCGCGAAGCCGTCGTGCAGGATCTGCCGGGCGTGACCCGCGACCGGGTGTCCTACGACGCGCTCTACACCGGTCGCCGGTTTGTTGTGCAGGACACCGGCGGCTGGGAGCCCGACGCCAAGGGCCTGCAGCAATTGGTCGCCGAGCAGGCGTCGGTGGCGATGCGGACCGCCGACGTCATCATTTTTGTTGTCGACTCGATCGTCGGCGCCACATCTGGTGACGAGGCGGCGGCCAAGCTGTTGCGTCGCTCCGGTAAGCCGGTGTTCCTGGCGGCCAACAAGGTCGACGGGGAGCGGCAGGAACCCGATGCCGCGTCGCTGTGGTCGCTGGGGCTGGGGGAGCCGCACCCGATCAGTGCGATGCACGGCCGTGGTGTGGCCGATCTGTTGGATCGGGTGCTCGAGGTGCTGCCCGAGATCTCCGAGGTCGCCGGCAGCGGCGGCGGCGGACCCCGCCGGGTCGCGCTGGTCGGTAAACCCAACGTCGGTAAGAGTTCGCTGCTGAACCGGTTGGCCGGGGACCAGCGTTCGGTGGTGCACGATGTCGCAGGCACCACCGTCGACCCTGTCGACTCCCTCATCCAACTGGGCGACAAAACGTGGCGATTCGTGGACACCGCCGGTCTGCGCCGCAAGGTCGGGCAGGCCAGCGGGCATGAGTTCTACGCGTCGGTGCGCACCCACGGTGCCATCGATTCGGCCGAGGTCGCGATCATCATGATCGACGCGTCACAACCGTTGACCGAGCAGGACCAACGGATCCTGACGATGGTGATCGAAGCCGGACGCGCCGTAGTGCTGGCATTCAACAAGTGGGATCTGGTCGACGAGGACCGCCGTCATCTGCTGGAGCGCGAGATCGACTTGGATCTGGCGCAGGTGCAGTGGGCGCCGCGGGTGAACATCTCGGCGATGACCGGTCGTGCCGTCCAGAAACTGGTGCCGGCACTGGAGACGTCGTTGGCGTCGTGGGACAAGCGCATCTCGACCGGACAGCTCAACACGTTCCTCAAAGAAGTGGTCGCGGCGACACCGCCGCCGGTACGCGGCGGTAAGCAACCGCGCATCCTGTTTGCCACCCAGGCCACCTCGCGGCCACCCACATTCGTGTTGTTCACGACGGGGTTCTTGGAAGCCGGATATCGCCGCTTCCTGGAGCGACGGCTGCGCGAGACCTTCGGGTTCGAGGGCAGCCCGATCCGGGTCAATGTCCGGATGCGAGAGAAGCGGGGTCCGCGCGCACGCTGATGCCGTCTCGCTAGGGTTGCCCGGGTGTCCGTCACTCACATGATCCTGATCGCGTTGGCCGGAGTCGGGGCGGGCGCCATCAACGCGGTCGTCGGGTCCGGCACCTTGATCACGTTTCCGACGTTGGTGGCGCTGGGCTTCCCGCCGGTGACCGCCACCATGTCCAACGCGGTGGGGCTGGTCGCTGGTGGGGTGTCCGGCACCTGGGGGTACCGGCGCGAGTTGCGCGGCCAGGGCAGCCGGCTGAAGTGGCAGATCCCAGCGTCACTGCTTGGGGCCGGTGTGGGTGCTTGGCTGCTGCTGCACCTGCCGGAGAGGGTGTTCCTCCAGGTGGTGCCGGTGCTGCTGGTGCTGGCGCTGCTGTTGGTGGTGTTCGGGCCGCGAATCCAAGGGTGGGCGCGGCGCCGCGCCGAACAGTCCGGGGTATCGGCTGAGCACGTCTCGTCCAAACAAATGGTGGCCGTGGTGGTCGGCACCTTCGCGGTGGGCATCTACGGTGGCTACTTCACCGCCGCCCAGGGGATCCTGCTGATCGGCGTGATGGGTGCGTTGCTTCCGGAGTCGGTGCAGCGGATGAACGCCGCCAAGAACCTGTTGTCGCTGCTGGTCAATGTGGTTGCGGCCATTGCCTACACCGTGGTGGCGTTCGACCGGATCAGCTGGGTGGCGGTGGGTCTGATCGCGGTCGGGTCGCTGATCGGCGGGTTCCTCGGTGCGCACTATGGTCGGCGGCTGTCGCCGGGGGCGCTGCGCGCAGTGATCGTGGTGGTGGGCTTGATCGGGCTGTGGCGGCTGTTGACGGTGTAATGTAGTGCCGGTTTTGCAGGTGATCAAGGGAGAAGCTGATGGCTGAACGTGCGTATCGCACTGCGCCATCGAATATCTCTGCCCTGGAGCCGTTCTGGCCGTCGCGTCGGCTGATGGCTTTCGATGAATGGTGTTGTCCGCGCCCGTAGAGCGCGCGCCCAACCATTTGCCCGGTCGCACTTGTGTGCAGCCCTGATCGAAAGCAGCCGAATCGATGCGGATGCTCATCATCTTCACTCTTGTCGGAGTGGGTGCCCAGCTGGTCGACGGCGCTCTCGGCATGGCGTTCGGCGTCACCGCCTCGACGCTGCTGGTGCTCAGCGGTCTCGGTGCCGCACAGGCCAGCGCGGCGGTGCACCTGGCTGAAGTGGGCACCACCTTCGCCTCCGGACTGTCGCACTGGAAGTTCAAGAACATCGATTGGCCGCTGGTCGCCAAACTGGGTGGCCCCGGTGCGGTGGGCGCCTTCCTGGGGGCGACCGTGTTGTCGTCGCTGTCGACGGAGGCCGCCACCCCGCTGATGGGCGCGATTCTGCTGGCCATCGGTGTGTATGTGCTGCTGCGGTTCTCGCTGCGCACCCCGCTGACCTTTGCTCGCGGGACCAGCCACAGCGTCAAGTTCCTCGCCCCGCTGGGTTTGTTCGGTGGCTTCATCGACGCCTCCGGAGGCGGCGGCTGGGGGCCGGTGACCACCAGCACCCTGCTGTCGCAGGGCAAGACCGCGCCCCGCACCGTCATCGGTTCGGTGAGCGCCTCCGAGTTCCTGGTCGCGTTGTCGGCTTCGCTGGGCTTCCTGATCGGCTTGCGTGACGAATTCCTCGACAACCTGCCGGTGGTGCTGGCGCTGATGGCCGGCGGGGTGATTGCCGCCCCGATCGCGGCCTGGCTGGTGAGCCGGGTCAGCCCGGCTATGCTGGGCACCGCCGTCGGCGGGGTGATCGTACTGACCAACAGTCAGAAGCTGCTGAATCACTTCGGGATCTCCGCGCCGTGGTCGACGGGCATCTATGTCTTCATCGTCGTGGCGTGGGTGTCGTTGGTGGTGTACGCCTGGCGCAGCTCCAAGGCTCCGACGTTTGCCTCGGCGGATCCGGAGCCGGTCGAGGACCTGGACCCCGAATCGGCGTCGCGCTGATTCTGTGTTGAGTGCCGCCTCGAGGGTGCAGTAGTTCCGGTCACTCACTGAACCCATGCAGGCATCTCTGAATGGCGCATCGCCCTGTAGGCCCTCTGTGGCGTCCTCCTAGCGTCCAACTCCGGCAGCTGGTGGGCCAAGCGCCCACTTGGCTCAGCGGGGTCACCACGAGGCGCCAGGGCACATCAGAATGTCGAAGCAGCCGCGTTGGTGGCGGTAGAAAATCCTCATTCGGAAGTCGGTCTGGCCGTCGACATCGCGGTCGGCAATGGCGCGCCGAGAGCGTCAGGTGCAGTTTGTGCCGGCTTGGTCGATGTCGAACGTGCCCGCAGCGGACCGCGGTTGGGATTCCGGGGTCACACTGTTGTAAGCTTTCGACCGCTGCTGGTGATCCCGGCAGCAGCACCGCGGGCTGTGGCGCAGCTTGGTAGCGCACTTGACTGGGGGTCAAGTGGTCGCAGGTTCAAATCCTGTCAGCCCGACCAAGAAAACCCGCTCTGACCAGTGTCGGAGCGGGTTTCTTGTTTACACGGGTGAGTGCGATTTCGAGTCAGTGTCCCAACAGTGTCCCAAGAGTTTTCGGTGGGCCAAGGTCAACCGAACAGCGCGGCGCCAGCGGCTCGCAGATCGTCGCGCTGCGCGTCGGAGTAGATGGACAGTGACACCGCCGGATCATGGCCGTGCCATGCCGCGACGACGTGCACTGGCGAACCGCCGGCCAGCATGAGGCTGACGCTGGTATTGCGGAGGCCTTTGAGGTGGATCCGGCGTAGCCCGGCACGCTGGCGGAGGCGTTGAAACTCGTCGGAGTACCACTCGTGACGGATCGGGGTGCCGTCCTCGCGCACCGCGACCAGCCGGTCATCGGACCACCGACGGCCGAAGACGCGCGCCTCCTCGCGCTGGTGGTCCTTCAGCTCCTGCAATGCGATCGCCAGCTCGGCCGGAAGGGGAAGGTCTCGGAGGCTGCGTCGAGACTTGGGCATGCCCTCGATTGCTTCGCGGCCGACCGCTACTCGGCTGCGGCGGATCGACAAGGTGTCGCCCTCGATCGCCGACCACCGGATTCCGAGTACTTCAGAGCGACGGAGCCCGTAACAGCTCAGCAGCCAGCAGGCGAACAGCCTGTCTTCGCGCACCGTACCGCGGAATCGTTGGACCTCGGCGAGCGTCCAGGACTTGGAAGTTTCAGGCTTGTCCTCGGAGAGCTCGTCGGTAGGGCGCTCCACGAGCGCAATCACATTTCGAGGAAGCGCGCCTTGGTCGACGAAGGACTGGACCATCATCCCGAAAGTGGTCAGTGTGGACCGAACGGTGACAGGCTTGACTCCGCGGGCAGGTTCGTCGGACTTGATCTCACTGACCGCGTAGATGCCGCGACGGAGTCGGATCACGCGGCTCGCTCTGAGTAGACCCGCCAAGCAGGTGTGTACGTCGTCGTCGGGAAAGACAGAGGCGAGCTGCGCCGCGGAGATGCCCTCGGGGTGTTTCGCGATGGCCTCTGTCACCCGCCCCGCCAGGCTGCCTGGTCGGTGGCGCTTTCGGGAGCTCCGGCCTTTCGTGAGCATCCAGTCCACGAGAGCGTCACCGTCGGCCTTGCTCAGCTGTTGAAGTTTCTTTCCACCCAGGAACCGCCTCACCGCAGCAAGATCGTGGGTGTAGCCCTGGAGGGTCACGCTGCGGATGCCTCGGCGGCCGGCCAGCCACTCGTCGCATGCTTCGGCGACGGTGAGCGTCGATTTCCGTGCGTAGAGGCCGCTCGCGACTTCAGTTGTTATGCGCCGGTATTCGCGCTTGGCCTCAGCCAGAGTCCGATAGGTGAACCGTCGACGGTCGCGGGTGCCGTCAGGCTTGCTTCCGACATCAGCTCGGAACTCGTACGATACGACTCCGGATCTCGATGTTCGTTTGGAGATCGGCTCGGCGCGACGACTGCGGTGTTGCGGTGCGCTGGAGGTAACGGCTTTGTCTTCGGACACGTTGTTGGTTTCCTGCGGGAGTCAGCGGACAGGCCATGGTCTGTTCCATCGGGGTTCCCCGCCGGTCAACGAGTCTTTGTCGCTGCAAGTGGTATCGCAAAACAGCTCAACGGGGTTGTGCTGATTATGCCGCAACGATCTGACGTAGTTCGGCTGTTACCACGTACACGCGCCCGCCGAGTCGTCTGGATGGCAGTTCGCCTGTGGCCACCAGACGATAGGCCGAGGCGCGGCTGATCCCCAGCAGCACGGCGGCGCGAGGCACCGGCAGTAGCAGGGGGAGTTCATCAAAAGCGCTAGCATTCAACGTTGTTCACCTCCTTGTAGACATCAAGGCGGTTAGCGCCTCGGTGGGCATATGTTGTGCCTCGCGAGTCTGTTAGAAGGCCCGTTCAGCAAGTTGCAGCGTATTGCGACCTCAAGTGAAGAGTCCACCACCCTGACCGCATTGATCTCAACAAGGGCTTGATAGTTCCAAAATTCTTCGTTTGTCCGTGCAGGGGTGAGACGTTCGGCGACCGAATACAGTTGAAACTTAGAACAACTTTCGAACGCATTCGAGCGTTGAGCGGGAAAGTATGGATTGGTTTCATCGACAGTTAGAGGATAGGGCGGCGGTCCCGCTGATTAATAGTCAGTTGGTAGGAATGTCCCGAATAAAAAATGCGCTTTCCCGTTGAAATTCAGGTATCAGGGAATTCGCAATGAATTGCCGATCTCACCAGGCTGCCTGCAAATCTCACGTACCCTCTGCCGTGTTAATCGGAACGGTTGGGGGTAGCGATGGTGTTTACGGCGTGGCGAGTGCCTGTCATCTGCGGGGTGGTATTAAGCCTGCAGGCATCGGTTGTGCCTACTAGCCAGGCGGCGCCCTTCAGCAGTTGTGCGCAGGCGGAGGCCGCGGGGGCGGCACCAATCTACGCGGGGCAGCCCGGCTACTCGCGGAAGCTGGACCGCGATGGCGACGGAGTCGCATGCGAATCAGGTTCGGGCGGCGCCTATTTGCCAGCTATGCCGTTCATCCCAGCGCCCGCACAGACAGCTCCGCCCGTGGTCAGCACACCTGTGGCCGAGCCAGTTCCCGCGCGTGACACGGCCACTCCAACGGAGACCTGTACAGACTGGATGAAATTGAGAATCAACCCGGTCACGGGAGAAGAACAGGTGTGTGGACCGATTGGCTCGCCTGCGACCATCCTCTACTGGATACCTCCACAACCGATGCCCGGCGGTGTCCATCCGGCAGGTTCCCCCTGTGTCGGTGTGCCGAACTACACCTTCGGCCGATCGACCGACGACTACCAAGTCTGGTGTGCCTACGGGGTCGGTCTTCTGATGCCCGGTGGCGGCAAACTCGATTCGCCGCAACCGGTTTGGGTTCTCTATAGCCCCTAGCAGAATGCATTTTGCTAAAGATCTTCGTCGTCTGAAGCGATGAGCTCGTACAGTTCCTGGTGCATCACTGCGCGTACTGCATCCGTGCGCGCTGCTCTTCTCAGTGCGTCCTCAACTCGCGGGTGAGGAGGGGTGCAGTGCTGACGTTTCCACAGTGCTACTCGCCGATCACCGAGAGTGCCGGCTTCTGCGCGGACCATCCAGGTGATCTTTTCGGCTTCGGCCGCGATGAACTCGGCACGTTGGGTGTCGGTCCATTCGTCGGGGAGTCCGAGGTCGGTGGTGTAGACCGTGTTGACGGCGTGAAGGATGGTGGGGTCGGTGTCGAGTGGCATGGACTCGATGGTGCAGGCGTGGATGCGTCGCCGGCGGTTGGCGCTTCGGGGCCGGATTGGTCTGCTCATGGGTCGGCCCTCCTGCGAGCTGCGGGGACCAACTGGTCCCTCTTCAGTCGAGGTTACTCGTGGTCCCGGCGAGAACGGGGTAGGCGCTGCCAGTGGCATCGATAGTGTTCTACTGGAATGAGTTTCGGTTCAGTCATCGATGCCGAGTGAGTCGTCGGGTGTGTCGAGGCCGCGTGTGCGGTGCTGCCAGCTGAGGGTGAGTTGGAGGCGGTGCGCGGAGCGGATGGCGCGGGCTGCGGTGTCGTAGCGGGCGAGCAGGTGGCGCCAGGGTTCCGACAGGCGGTCGCGATCGAGTCGGCCGGCCAGCGTGATGGCCGGTGTCGGTGCCCTGTGATGGTCGCGAGGTGCGCCTGGGGTGAGGTCGGTGGACCAGGGTGCGGTATCGGCGAGCAGGCGTAAGGCGGAGCTGCTGAGGCCGTGGCGGCCGCTGTCGAGGAGGATGGCCCGGGCGTTGTTGCTGGTGATGTAGTCGATGAGGGTGGCCAGGTGCGCGGGGTCGGCGTCGGCAGGCTCGTCGATGAGGACAAGCGGGTGTGGTGGCAGCGACCACACATGGTCGGCGATGTCGGGGTCGTCGACGGTGGTCGCGGCATCGGCGAAGCCGGCTGCGCGGGCCGTCGCTGCGTCCTCGTCGGTGGCGCTCAGCCACAATACTTTTCGATTCTCGCGGTTGGCAGCGATGCGTAGTGTGTGGAGGGCCGCGAGGGTGTCGGGGTTGGTGGTGTCAGCGCGGGTGCAGCTGAGCAGGTAGGGCCCGGACGCCAATTGTGTGAGCTGTGCCGCGGTGGTCCTATCGCAGTTGATCAGTGCTCTGTCGGGAATGGTGAGTGGGGCGTGTTCGATGTCGACGCGGCCGGCGGAGGTGAGGAGGTCGACTTCGGTGCGTGCGCAGGTGAGCAGCGCGGCCAGGGTGTCGTCGGCGGCGGTGTGGGCGGTGGCGAAGGCGGTGGCGATGCCGCGTTCGGCGCGGTCGAGTTCGTTGCGCAGAGTGTTGAGGCGGTGCCGCAGGTGATCGCGTGTGGCGCGGTCGGCGGCTTCGGCAGCGCCGCGGGCTTGGGCGAGGTCGGCTTCGGTGACGATGTGTCCACCGGCGGCCGCTGATCGGGCGTCGCGGGCCGCGGCGAAGGCCTGCTCGAACTGCGTGCCGTAGTCGGCGTCCGGGAGTTGGTTGGTGTGGAAGTCGAGTTCGGCTCGGGCGGAGGCAATCTCGAGCTCGTCCGCGCCGTCGGTGTGGAGCAGGGTGTGCAGATGGCGGCGGGCGTGTTCGACCATCATCCGGAGTTCGGTCTGGGCGGCGTCGGCGTCGCACCATTGCTCCATGGCGGTGGCGAGGGCGTCGCGGTAGGGGTGGTCGGCGTCGATCTGGCGGCGCATCCGCAGGAGTTCGTCGTCGGCGGCGCGCCTCGCGGGGCCGGTTCCTTGACGGAGGTCAGCCTCGAGTGCGGTGAGGTCGTCGCAGACCGCGCGGTACTCCTGGTGCAGTGCGGCAACACCCTCCATCGTGATCCGCGGTGGACGGGGTGGCGCGGTGGTGGTGAGCGCCTCGAACGGCAGACCTTCGTAGGGCCCGGTCCCGTCGTCGAACGCGGCGACGTCGAGGTCGATGTCCGGATGATCGTCGACGAGTGCGTCGTCCTCGATGTCGCCGTAGGTGGTGAGGGTGTCGGCGTCGGGCGGAAAGTGTTCGTCGTCAGCGGGATCCGGCGGTGGATTGTCGGGCAGCGGGATGTCGTCGAGGCCCGTGCCGTGGTGGGTGCGCAGTCGGTGGGTGAAGGTGTCGACGGTGTAGGTGATCAGGCGGGCGTAGTCCCCGGCAGGTATCGGTTGGTCGGTGTCGGCGAGGTGTTCGTCCGCGAAGTGCAACAGGTCGCGGGGTGTCCAGGTGTCGGGGTCGGCGGCGCTGATGGCGGCGACCAGGCCGGGCCAGTGCGGGTCGGCGATGATGGTTTCGGCCAGCACGGTGCCGAAGACCGCGTCGAGGTCGGCGATCCACGCGGGCCGCAGCCGTGAGCGTGTGGTGGCGAGTGTGGTGGTGGGGGAGATCGCGCCGACGATGCGCCACCACAACGCTGCCGCGGGCAGTTCGTCGGGCAGCGGTGTGCGGCTGAGGGCGGTGGTGAGGATGTGGCGGAGGTCGGGGGTGGTGCGGGCGGCGCGGGCCAGGTTCGCGGCCAGCTGCGGCCAGTAGGCATCCGCGCGCAGTCGTGGGTGCAGGGTGTCGAGGAGGTCGTTCCAGCGGGTGGTGTCGGCACTGGTGCGTCCGATGCCGGCGGCCGCGTGCCTGCGGAGCAGGGTTTGGACGGCGGCCGTGCGGGCCGGGTACTGCCAGGCGCCGGTGAGGCGGGTGTCAGCGTCCTCGACGCCGACGGCGGCGCGGAAGACGGCGATCTCGGCGGTCAGCGCGGTGTTGACGGTGACCAGCGGACGCGCCCAGGCGGGTGCAGTGGCGTGCGTCCAGCCGCGGGCGTGGGCGCGGATCTCGTCGGCGAGGTGTGCGACGAGTTGTTCACGACGCAGCAGGTAGCCACCCCAATGCGGATCGTCTTGTAGGGCTGGGGGGATGGCGGGTAGCCACCGTAGGACGCCGACGCCGCAGCAGTGGGTGCCGGTGGGGTCGAGGCGGTGATCGAGGACGGCGGCGGGATCGGCGGCGTCGTCGACGGCGCCGTGGGCGAGGGCGTCGACCAAGAGCTGGTGCGGGTCCGCACCGGCCACGGCGTTGACGGCGAGGTTGCGGCGCAGCACCGGCCACGCTTGTCGGGTGCTGAGTGCGTGGAGCAGGGTGTCGGCGACGGTATCGAGATGCTCGCGGGCGTGGGGGCCGAGGTGGTGTTCGGCGGCAGCGCCGAGGGCGTCGTAGAACATGTCGGCGGCGGCCTGCAGGCGGGCGGCGGGATCCTGCGCGCGGCGGGCTTCGGTGGTGGCGGAGACCTGGGCACCATCGCGGGCCAACGCGCGGGCCAGGACATCGACGGCAGTGTCGGGGTGGGTGGCTTTGGGGGACAGCAGCCGATGCGGGTCGGCTTCGGCGGTGGACAGGTAGAGGTGGTTGGCGTCGGTGGCGCGGGTCAGCGCGACGTAGAGGTGTTGGCGGGTCAGGGTGTCGGAGCCGACGATGTGGCAGCTGCCTCGGGTGTCGCGGCTGCCGGCAGTCAAGCCTTGGGCGGAGTCGATGGTGGCGGCGTAACCCAAAGCGACGTGCTCGGTGACGTACCCGGCGGGCAGGGTGACGGTGTGGCCGCTGCGCGAATGCCGGGCCGCGACGGACCCGTCGGGCAAGATGTCAGTGATGGTGTAGCGGTAGCCGTTGCGGACGAAATCGTTGCGGCCGAACCGAAGTGAGCGGGCGTTGCGGCGGCTGCGAATGGTGTCGCCGACGCTGGCCTCCAAACCGTCGGCCAACACCACCGCCGGCGCATCGGCCGTGTCGGGGTGGGTGGCGAGTCGATCGGTGCGGGCGCGGGCATTGAGGGCGTTGATGACGTCGTGGGTGGGGGCCAGCAGGACGGAGTCCACACCGGCGGCGAGATCAGTGCGCCAGGCGTGGTAGGCCATGTCGGCGGCGGTCTCGTTGGTGCCGACGTGGATGCGGTGGTGGTCGAACCGCGCTGTAGAGCTGATCTTGCCCTGTCACATGAGAGCCGAGCACCACAGCGGTGGATCTGTACAGCGGGGGATTAGATGGCCAACCACCGCCATAATTGCGTGCATCGAGGAGTGTCAGGGACTTGCCGGTATCGAGTTGCGCGTGCAAAGTCTCGGGCTTGAAGGCCTCGACTGAGTGGGTAGCAGATGCCGATCTGGCCCAGCCCATCGGTTGTCCGCCAGCGTCACGGCCTATCGTTAAGATCCGCGGATCGGGAGTTAGCGCTCCGTCCAGCTTCGCTTCAAACTGATTCTCGAGGAGCTCACCGAAAAGTCCACGGACACGCTGGCCCGGTGAGCTAGGTAGCCAGAACTGAGCCCCAGCTGACGAAACAGTCTCCTGTTCAACTGAATGCACGCCTGCAGTCTCCTGTCGGGATCTGGAGCATCGACACCGTACTTGCCTAGCTTTGGAAGACTCGAGGCCAACAGTAAATCCAGTTCCTGCGTTGGTTCTTGAACCGCTCTGATTGTTCAGTGGCGGCCGATAGCACTGCCCCGTCGACGCCGGCTTCCAGCAGCAGTCGCAGAGTCAGCATCCAATGCAGAGACTGGTTCAGTGAGCTCATTTGGCGGAGCTGATGGGTGCTGAGTCCACTCTGGCCGAGCCCGTGGGCCAACGCGATTCGCTGGTCGACTACCGCCTTCTTCCATCGGCCCAGATGTCCGACACAGGCTGGGATGGCAGCCGCCACGGGCTCGGCGAGAGCCTGAACTCGTTTGTCAATGGCCATGTAGATGTCCCCGCTGGTGGCCAGGAAAAGTCCCCACCCCGTTGCGGGTGATTGGCTAATTTTTGGTGGCCCCCTTTTTGTGGTCGGCGTGGCGCATCCGGTAGGACTCGCCGGAGGTGATGACGATGGTGGCGTGGTGCAGTAGTCGGTCGAGGATGCTGGCGGCGGTGGTGTGCTCGGGCAGGAAGCGTCCCCATTGCTCGAAGGGCCAGTGCGAGGCGATGGCCAAGGAACGGCGTTCGTAGCCGGCGGCGACCAGACGGAACAGCAGTTGGGTGCCGGTGTCATCGAGCGGTGCGAAGCCGATTTCATCGACGACCAGGAGGTCGGCCCGCAGGAGTGAGTCGATGATTTTGCCGACGGTGTTGTCGGCCAGGCCCCGGTAGAGCACCTCGATCAGGTCTGCGGCGGTGAAGTAGCGGACCTTGAAACCGGCGTGCACAGCGGCGTGCCCGCAGCTGATCAGCAGGTGACTCTTGCCTGTTCCAGGTGGGCCGATAACGGACAGATTCTGTTGCGCTCGAATCCATTCCAGACTCGACAGGTAGTCGAACGTGGCCTGGGTGATCGACGATCC
>NZ_JBARXZ010000184.1:0-38843 GCF_049647605.1 Mycobacterium sp.
CGACCGCTCCAGCGTCTCCAAAGTCTCACGCTCGGCCGCCGTCATCGACAGGGCCGCTGCTGGTGATGCGCTCACCCACGAAGAATACCGAACATGCAGTTAGCTATTTGCGTGACACACCACTAGCGTGTCGAGCCTGCGCTGAGGGGCGTTGCGCGGACGCGGCATTCGTTGACAAATCCGCGAAGCAGATTCATTGCATGGCCATCGGTGCGCCAAAGTAGCTCGGGATGCCACTGCACGCCCACAACCACTTCGCCGGGAACCTCGATTCCTTCTACGAGGCCGTCGTCGGCCCGTGCGGTGACGCGGAGTCCTTCACCGACCCGGCGGATGCCCTGGTGATGCTGGCTGTTCACGTTGATATCGCAGGCGCTGCCCATCCAGGTACTCAGCAGTGAGTTGTCGTCGACGGAGACCATGTGGAGGGGATGTGCCAGCCCCGCTTCGGTGTGCCGATGCGTGACGGCAGTAGGCCGGTCCCGGCGTAGATCGCCGATGAGGGTGCCGCCGTGCGCGACGTTGAGCAGCTGCGCTCCCCGGCATATGGCAAGCACTGGTTTGCCGGACTTCTGCGCCGTGGCCATCAGTGCAATCTCCAGCTCGTCTCGCTGCGGGTCAGGGGCGTCGATCAGTGGGTCGGAGGTGTCGCCGCCATAGCGGGAGGGGTCGACGTCGACCCCTCCACCGACTATCAGGCCATCCGCCCGATCGAGGAGCGACGTCAACCGTGGGTGTGGCAGGGCCGTCTGCACGGCGATCGGCGTTGCCCCCGCAGCGGTGATGCCTTGAAATGCGAATGGCCACAGCACGTATTTGTCGAGTTCGTTGGGGTCGAAGGTCAGTGCGATCAGGGGTGTGTGGGTCATACGGTGTGGACTCCTGGTCCGGTCGAAGTCATCGCTGACGGCGAGACGGGCAGACGATATTCGATTCAGAAACGGCTAATCAATGCTTGCATTCGAACTAGCTTGGTGCTTGACTGCTGGAAATCGAACACGAGGAGAGTAATGACATCAATTGAGGATCTGACCAGGACGCTTGCGGACCAGGGAGTGAAGTACGTGTTCGGCTTCTACGTCGACATCCACGGCGTTCCCAAGAGCAAGTGCGTCCCCGTCGGGTCGCTGCCATCGATGGCAAAAGGGTCGGAGCTCTACACCGTTGGCGCACTGGAGGGGATGGGCGAGTTGGGGCCCCACGAGGATGAGTGCCAGGGCATCCCAGATCTCGACCGTCTGGTGGTCCTGCCGTGGAATCGGGAGGTCGCGCTCGCGCCGGCCACTCTCAAGCTCAACGAGAACCGATACGAACAGGATTCGCGAAATCTGCTTCTTCGGCAGGTCGAGCGCGCGGCTGAGATGGGTTTTGTCGCCAACGTAGGTATCGAACCCGAATTCTACGTGGTGCGCGAAACCGAAACTGGCTGGGAGCCATTGGTTCCCAGTGACCGACTGAATGAGCCCACCCGTGGCTACGATGTCGAGGCGACCATTCTCGCGCAGCCATTCCTCGATCCCATGGCGCAGTACATGAACGAACTCGGTTGGGGCCTTTACTCCTTCGATCATGAGGGCGGTGACGGACAGTACGAGTTCAACTTCGACTACGCCGATGCGCTGACAATGGCCGACCGGATGGTGCTTTTCCGGCTGATGGCCAAGCACGTCGCCCGCGAACAGGGCTGCATCGCGACCTTCATGCCCAAGCCGTTCCAGGATGACTTCGGCTCAGCCGCTCACATCAACATCAGTCTCGCTGATGAATCGACCGGCAAGAATGCGTTCAGGGCCGCGGACGGCAGCTACAGTGAGCTGTCCCGGCTGTTCACCGGAGGCGTCTTGGCGCACGGTGATGCCATCACCGCGGTGACGTGCCCAACTATAAACTCCTACAAGAGATTCACCAGCAAGGGCTACATGGATGAGATGTCATGGGCGCCGATCTACCGGGCGTGGGGCGAGAACAACAGAACCCTGATGTGCCGGATGCCGGTTAACAGGCACTGCCTGGAGGTACGCACCGCGGACGCGGCGGTGAACTACTACCTGGGAATCGCCATGGTGCTCGCGGCCGGGCTGGACGGTATCGAGGGCAAGATCGATCCGGGCGAGCCGATCAACGTCGACACCTATCAAATGGACCCGGCCGATCTGCGGGACCTGGCGCTGCCGACCTCGTTCGAGCAGGCGCTCTCGGCGTTCGAGACCGACGATCTTGCCCAAAGCTGCTTCGGCAAGGAGTTCCACCGGACATACGTCGACTACATGATGCGCGAGTGTCGCGAGTACGGGTCCGTGGTGACGGACTGGGAGACCCGCAAGTACATGCAGAGGGTGTGACGATGACTACCGACACCGAAATGCACATCGCCATGCTCACAGCTGAATCAGATACTCGCCGGCGGGAGGCGAACGCGCTGGCCGTCGAGCGGATGCTCACCGCGGATCCATACCTGGTCGACGTCGCGCCCGCGCGCGACGTCGTGCCGGGCATGACTGACGCAACGATTTTGACCTCGGGTGCACCGCTGCGATGGGAGGAGTACACCGGTGGGCAACGCAGATCCGTGCTCAATGCAGCGGTCTACGAGGGCCTGGCAGATTCAGTGCAGGGCGCAGAAACGGCAATCGCTGCTGGGCAGATCACGGTTCGCAGCACCCAACAGCATCAGTGCGTCGGATCGGTCGCCGGGATCTACACAGCTTCCATGCCGGTCCTCGTCGTCGAAGAGCGGACCTTCGGTGGCAAGTCGTTCTGCAATCTGTACGAAGGCCAGAGCCGGTACAAGTTGAACTATGGCGCCTACGACGAAGAGGTGCGGGCCGGGCTGCAGTGGCTGGAAGCCACCATGGGTCCGGTACTCGCCGACGCCCTCAAGCTGACCGGGCCGATCCCGCTCAAGCCGATGATGGCCCGCGCGTTGCGCCTCGGCGATGAGCTGCACAGCCGAAACACGGCGGGCACGTTGCTTTTCGAGCGGGAGTTGACGCCGGCCTTCACGCAGCTGATGGGCACGTCGAAAGCTGACGCGGTGGCGCAAGTCGCAGCGTTCTTCCGGGACAACGACTACACATTCCTCCGGATGAGCATGGCCGCTGCCAAGGCAATGGCCGACGCTGCACACGGAGTGGCCGCAAGCAGCTTGGTCACCGGGATGGTGGTCAATTGCCAGTCGTTTGCGATAAGGGTCAGCGGAATGGGTGACCAGTGGTTCACCGGCGCCCATCCTCAGCTCGACGGTCGATTCTTCGACGACTTCGGTCCCGACGACGCTGAGTGGATCGGCGGGGAGAGCTGCTTCACCGAGGTCGTCGGCCTCGGAGGTTTTGCGCAGGCCGCCGCGCCGGCTCTGCAGGCATACCAGGGAGGTTCATACGAGCAAATGCGTGACAACAACTGCGCTATGTATGAGATTGCGGTGGCCGA
The DNA here is from genome assembly GCF_049647605.1 of Mycobacterium sp. Taxonomy (GTDB): domain Bacteria; phylum Actinomycetota; class Actinomycetes; order Mycobacteriales; family Mycobacteriaceae; genus Mycobacterium. The sequence goes on from NZ_JBARXZ010000184.1 coordinate 3,430, forward strand.
ACACCCTGATTTTCGGATCCCGGCCCTCGACTTCCGCGGTAGCCCCGTCGGCATCGACGTGGTCGAAGTCCTGAAGTGGCGCCGCACACCCATGATCGACGGCGGGCTTGCCGGCCGTGGCGGCGGGCAAATCGGTGCGGGACTGCTCATTCCGGACCTCGAGGCCTTTCAGAACGCCTTCGATGCCTACCGCGCAGCTCATGACTGTGCCTCTGATTCGGCGGCGTCTCCGAACGCCATGAGTGGCGAGGAGGGGCGGAGATGACCACACCAGAGTCGGCGTCCAAGCCGTTGAAGCAAGCGCGGGGCGACCAACCAGGGCAAAAAGGTATGGGCCCTTTGGAGTTGGCCTTCTTTGTGGTTGCCGCGGCAGGGCCACTGCTGGTGGTGGCGGGCTACACTCCGGTCGCCTTCAGCGTCGGCGGTATCGGAGCGCCTGGTGCCCAGCTCATCGCCAGTCTGGTCATCCTGTTCTTCGCGGTCGGGTTGACCCGCATGGCGTTGCGCATCCCCAACGCCGGGGCTTTCTACGCCTATATCGGTCAGGCTTTCGGCCGCCCGGCCGGAGGCGGGGCGGCGCTGCTGGCGCTGGTGGCCTATTCGGCGATAGCCATGGCCGAGATGGTAGTGGTTGGCGTGTTTGCCTCATCCGCCGTCAAGAACATTTTTGGCATCGGAATCGCATGGTGGGTCTGGGCTTTCGTGGCACTGGTAGTGGTCGGCCTGCTAGGGCATCGCCAGATCTCGTTGAGTGCGCGCGTCCTTGGAGTGGCGCTGATCGCCGAAGCCGCGATACTGCTGGTCCTCGCAGTTCCGGTCTTGCTCGACGGAGGACCGGAAGGTTTCGACTTCAGCTCCTTCACTCCCGCGGCCGTGTTCGCCGGCGGTGGCGCAGGTGCCATGTTCGCCATCGTGTTCGGCGCCTTCCTCGGATTCGAATCGACGGCGATATATGCCGAGGAATCCCGGGAGCCGGCGAAGACGATCCCCCGTGCAATTTATCTGGCAGTTGGCTTTCTGGGGATCTTCTACACCTTCATGGCCTGGATCATCTTCACCGCATTTGGAAAGTCCGAGATATCAGCGGCCGCAACCGAGGACCCGGTCGGTCTGGTGTTCTCAGCGTTGGCCAGCTATGTAGGGCAGCCGGCGGTGGTCGTCACTGAGATACTGCTTGTCACCAGCGCCTTCGCGTCAGCTCTGGCGTTTCACAACACCGCGATTCGCTACCTTCACACGCTGGGGCGCGAGGGCATCCTGCCTACCGCTTCCTCCAGGCTTCACCCGGTACATGGGTCGCCCTACCGGGCGAACCAGATTCAGGTGGCCGCCACCGTCGCAGTGATACTCGGATTTGTGGCCATCGGGACCAGCGACGTATATCTGGGCTTCTTCCTTCCTCTGGTGTCGACGGGCGTGTTGGCGGTGATATTGCTGCAGACAGCGTGCTCGGCCGCGATCGTTGTGTACTTCAACATTCGCAACCGTGGGCACGGACTGTCGATTTGGAGCACGCTCATAGCGCCATCCATCAGCCTGATTGGTCTCGGTGTCGCGTCCTACTTGGTGGCGGAGAACTTCAGTCTGCTTTCCGGACAAACGGGTTATGTCAATACGGCGCTGCTGGTCAGCCTACCGTTGCTGGTGATCGTCGGAGTGGCGCGCACCTATGTATTGCGATCGAGGAACCCGGCGCGATACCAGCAATTGACCCGGACAAATGTCTACGTGGCTGACCAGGATGATTCAACGGGAAACCCTTCCGCTTAGGAAATTGCCTCGGAGTCGAAAGAGAACTTCTCGGTCTTGAGGATCATCGAGGTTTCAACGTGTGTAATTCCCTCCATTGCGCCGAGTACATCGGTGGTGAAGTTCAGTACGTGGGAATGGTCCGAAAAGAAGGCCTCGATGATCAGATCGTGACGGCCGGTGGAATAGCCACAAAACCGCACTTCAGGAATGGCGGCCAGCTTCTTGCAGATCGATTTCAAGGCGGTGATCTCGGCCGTTATTCCGATGATGGCGGACAGATTCAGGCCAGCCAGCGCGGGGCTCGGAATGGCAACGATCTCCATGGCGCCGGTGGAAAGAAGTCGTGCTACGCGCTTTCGGACCGTGGTCTCGGTGACACCGATCGCTTTTGCGATTTCAACATTGCTCGCGCGGCCGTTGACGCTCAGGAGCCGAACAATCTGCTTATCCGTCTCATCGAAATTGACAGAATCCATGGAATCGGTTACCGCGCGCTGCTGCCCGGGCTCGGATCGGCGTATTTGCTTTCGCGTTGCGCTCACAACTCCCAGAATAAACAGTCGGCTGAAATGCCCGCGAGGGCACTGCCGGACTTATCTACGAATAGTTGGCGTGAGCGGGGGCGTCGACTGGTTCCGGCGTCCGCTGGTTGCCGCGGCCAGTTTCCACCGTTGCTGTGCGCGTGCAGCTCGGCCGCCAGAATCTGGTGTAGCTGAACCGCATTCGACTCGAAGCCCAGCGGTGATCCGGCCATCGAGGGGCGCCCCGGTGCAACGTGGGCAGAGGCCCCGAGAACTCGCGAAGTAGAAGTGAACCGGACGGACCCGGCGACGTGGTGGCAAGCGCGATGCGCAGCATCTCGTCGCGGCGACTGCCGGCCCGGCTACTCGTCGCCGGAGAAGAAAAAGGGCGGGTTCGGGAGGACATGAGCGCGTCTCATTATCTCTCACGCGGTCGGCTTTCATCTCTACGCCGACTCTTTGGATCAGTCACTCCCGAACCCGTCGTGCCATCGATTTTACGCCCGGAAACGAGCCCATGCCAGAAGAAGTTTCCCCAGGATCGTTGGCCCGCACCGCGGGCAGCGATACGTCGTGTCACGGGTACCGGGCGTGAAGGTCAGCGCAGCAGGGCGCGGGACATCACGACACGCTGGATCTGGTTGGTGCCCTCGTAGATCTGGGTGATCTTGGCGTCGCGCAGCATCCGTTCGACGGGGAAGTCGCGGGTGTATCCGGCGCCACCGAAGAGCTGCACAGCGTCGGTGGTGACTTCCATCGCCACATCGGAGGCGAAGCACTTCGCCGCGGCGGAGATGAAACCGAGGTTCTTTTCGCCGCGCTCGGCGCGGGCCGCGGAGGTGTAGACCATCAGTCGTGCCGCTTCGATCTTCATCGCCATGTCGGCGAGCATGAACTCCACACCCTGGAACGACGAGATCGACTTACCGAATTGCTTGCGGTCCTTGGTGTAGGCGATGGCCTGGTCGAGGGCGCCCTGTGCGATGCCGACCGCCTGCGCGCCGATCGTGGGTCGGGTGTGGTCGAGCGTCTCGAGGGCGGTCTTGAACCCGGTGCCGGGTTCGCCGATGATCCGGTCTGCCGGGATGGTGCAGTTCTCGAAATAGAGCTCGGCTGTGGGAGATCCCTTGATGCCCAGCTTCTTCTCCAGCGGACCTGCCGTGAATCCGGGGTCATCCAGGTGCACCATGAACGCGGAGATCCCATTGGCGCCCTTGTCCGGGTCGGTCACCGCCATCACGGTGTACCAACTGGATTGGCCTCCGTTGGTGACCCAGCATTTGGTGCCGTTGAGCACCCAGCTGTCGCCCTCGGCTTTGGCTCGGGTCTTCATGGATGCCGCATCGGAGCCGGCTTCACGCTCGGACAATGCATAGGAGGCCATCGACTCTCCGGAGGCGACCGACGGCAGCACTTGCCGTTTGAGCTCCTCGGAACCCTTGAGGATCAATCCCATGGTGCCGAGTTTGTTGACCGCAGGGATCAGCGATGCCGAGGCGTCCACCCGGGCGACTTCCTCGATCACGATGCAAGCCGCAACCGAGTCGCCGCCTTGGCCGTCGTAGTCCTCGGGTACGTGAATCGCGTTGAATCCCGACGCGGTCAGTGCTGCGAGCGCCTCCTTGGGGAACCGGGCGTTCTCGTCGACATCGGCCGCGTGCGGTTCGATCTCTTTCTCGGAGAGCGCCCGAATGGCCGCCCGCAACTCGTTGTGCTCGTCGGAGAGCTGGAAAAGATCGAAGTCGGGATTGGCCATAGTCTTCACCTCGTGTTCTTCGGTTCGGCGCGCAGCTGATATCGCAGACCAGCAACGGTCCGATAGCCGGTCTGGTACTGAGTACCATAACACCAGAACTGAGTACCACAAGGAGGTTGCGGTGTCTGCTCCCGTTTCGGCACGCGAGCGATTGATCAAGGCGGCGTTCGAGCTCTTCGACGAACGCGGGTTCGCCGAAACGTCCGTCGATGACATCGCCGAACGTGCTCGCGTCGGGCGAACGACGTTGTTCCGGCACTTCGGCTCGAAGGAAGGCCTGGTGTTCCCCGACCACGATGAGCTCCTCGCGCGCGCTCAGGAACGCCTGTCGGTGGCACGACCTGAAACCATGCCGACCGCGGTCATCGAGGTGGCGACCTCGGTGTTCGATCACTACCTCGCCGAGGCAGAGCTGGCGCAAGCGCGGTATCGGCTGACCCGATCGGTACCGGCGCTGCGTGACTACGAAACCGCAACCGTGTCGAGGTACGTCCGGCTGTTTGCGCGGCATCTGCGAACGAGCTCACCCCCTGACCCAAAAGGTCAACTGCGGGCCGAGCTCTTTGCGCACGCGGTGGTCGCTGCACACAATTTTGTGCTACGCCGCTGGCTGCGTGATGAAACGCAGCACCCACAACAGGAATTGGCCGAAGCGCTGGCCGCGACACTGCCTGTGGTGCGCGGTACCGAGGCTTCGAGCTCTGCCGTGGTGATCTTGTCCACCAGCCAGCCCATCAGCACGGTGCTACCGCATCTCCGGGACGCGGTCGAAAGCCTGGAGGCAGCCGGCGCAACGGTCACCTCTCAGCGTGAATCGCCCACCGCCGGATAGCGTTCGAAGACCAGCCCCGCCTCGGATCTGTGCCAGGGCGGGGTCGTGCTGCCGTTATCGCAGCGAGGCGAGGACCACCTCGGGATCGTATCCGCCGAAGTCGGCCAGTCGGTCGTCCCGAACCCGATTGACCCAGGCGGGGTCGGCCAGCAAGGCGCGCCCGATCGCCACGATGTCGAACTCTCCGGACTCGAATTGCTCGACCACGCGGTCGACGGATGCGGGCGCGATGACCTGGCCGGGCTGCTCGCTACGGAACTGCGTTTCCAGCCCGACGGAGCCCACGGCGATGACGGGTACGCCACTGACCTTCTTGGTCCAGCCGGCCAGACTCAACTCGCTGTCATGATCGGGGAAGGCGGGGGCATAGTGCCTGCGGGTGGACGGGTGCAGGGCATCGACACCCGCCTCCACCAGCGGGGTGAGCAGTTCCTGCAGCTGCGTCGGGTCGTCGGCGATCGTCGCCGCGTAGTCGGTGGCCTTCCACTGGGAGAAGCGGAAGATGATCGGATAGTCCGGGCCGACAGCGCCGCGGACCGCGGACACCACCTCGGCGGGAAAACGGGTGCGCGCCGCCAGTGATCCACCGTACTTGTCGGTGCGGCGATTGGTTTTCTCCCAAAAGAATTCGTCGAGGAGATAACCGTGGGCGCCATGCAGTTCTACCGCGTCGAATCCGACCTCGCGGGCGGTGGCTGCCGTGTCGGCGAAGAGTTCGGTCACCCGGGCGAGGTCGTCGATACCCAACGCCCGGCCCCGGGGCGCACCTGAGCCGTCCACACCGGACGGACTCACCGGGAGCACTCCGTCGGCGTCGTCGCGCCGCTCACCCTGATGCCACAGCTGTGCGGCGATGGTGCCGCCCTCGGCGTGCACGGCCTCGATCACCCGCGCCCAGCCGGCCAGTACGTCGTCGCCGGCGAGGGTCGGAATAGTCGCCGGATAGCCTGCCGCCGGTTCGGGCAGGCGCACCCCTTCGGTGATGATCAACCCGACTCCACCGGCGGCACGACGCCGGTAGTACTCGGCCACGTCGGGGCCGGGAACTCCATTCGGCGAGGCCTGACGGGTCATCGGCGCCATCGCGAACCGGTTGGGCACCGTCAATGAGCGGACGGTCAGCGGTTGGAACAAGTCATCGATTGCCACGGCGAATTACAACACCCGTGCGCGCCGACTTCATCCCCGACCTCGTGGCAACGCCGGGGTGAGCACCGCCACCCACTGCCCCGCGCGGGCGGGGAGTCAGGGATCCGGGCATTCTGCTGAGAGCAGCGTGAGCGGCGCCAAGGGTGTGAGTTGCGGCAGGGTCGTGACATGACCGATGACAAGCAGCGGCTGTTCAGCAGGCAACTCCGCGACGATCTCTATCGCAAACGGGTACTGGTTCTCGACGGTGCTCTCGACGACGACAATGGCACTGTCCTTGTGGCGCAACTGTTGTCGCTGGCCGCAGAGTCCGATCAGGATGTCGCCCTGTGGATCCATTCACCGGGTGGTTCGGTGCCGGCGATGTTGGCGATTCGTGACGTGATGCGCCTGATTCCGGGAGATGTCGCCACCCTGGCTCTCGGGTTGGCATGTAGCGCAGGGCAATTCCTGTTGTCGTCCGGGACGCCGGGTAAGCGTTTTGCGCTGCCGCATGCGCGCATCCTGATGCATCAGGGCTCATCGGGGATCGCTGGATCCGCGGTCGAGGTCGAAGTGCAGGCCGACGATCTTCGTCATACCCGCGATACCGTGCTGGGCCTGATCGCCGAGGACACCGGCCAGAGCATCGACCGCATCTTCACCGACTCTCTGCACGACCGGTGGTTCACTGCCGCCCAGGCGCGCGACTACGGGTTCGTCGACCATGTGGTGGCACGTTTCGACCAGATCGTCCCGTCGTCGAAGTCGCAGTTCGGGATCAGCGCATGAGCGCTTACACCATCCCGAATGTCATCGCTCGCAGCGCAACCGGTGAACGCATCATGGATGTCTACTCGCATCTGCTCACCGAACGAATCGTGTACCTGGGAACAGGTATCGACTCCGGGGTGGCCAATGCGTTGATCGCCCAGCTGCTGCATTTGGAGGCCGACAACCCGGAACAGGAGATCAGCCTCTACGTGAACTCCGAAGGGGGTGATCTGTCGGCGATGCTGGCGGTCTACGACACCATGCGCTTCATCAAGGCTCCGGTGGCCACCATCTGCATCGGGCAGGCGGTGGCCGCCGGAGCGGTGCTGCTGGCCGCGGGGGCGCCGGGTCGGCGGGCGGTCCTGCCTCACAGCCGGGTGGTACTGCACCAGCCGGCCGCTCAGGGGCGCGGCACCATCCCGGATCTGATCCTGCAGGCCGACGAGGTGGTGCGGGTGCGTAACCAACTCGAGGCGATCCTGGCGCGGCACACCGGACGTGGCGTCGACGAGCTTCGCCACGACACCGACCGCGACCGGGTGTTCGACGCCGCGCAGGCGGTTGCCTACGGACTGGCCGATCGGGTTCTCGACGAGCGCGGCACCATCCCGGCCGGTTGAGTGCAAAAAGCTAGGCCGCCAGCAGGGTCGGCTGCGACGGTCGGGGAGCGGCGGACGGGCGGCGCAGATCCGCCGAGATGCCACCCAGCAGTCGGGTCAGGTCGACGCCGAGTGCCCCGCTGACTGCGGCGATCATCTCGCTGGACGGCTCTTTGCGGCCGCGCTCGATCTCGGAGAGGTATTGGGGAGACACCCCGGAGCGTTGCGCGACGTCGACCAGACGGTCACCGCGGCCCTCGCGGATGGTGCGCAGCCGTCGGCCGAGCACCTCCCGCCACAGCGGTTCTGGTTGGTCGGCGGGTCCGCGCTCGCGCTGGAGCCCGCGATGGATGTCGATGACCTCGCCCATACCCGTCATCATCGTCCGGCGACGACCCGTCACAGGACTCAGTTCGCCGCGAGCGTAAACAGCCGGTCCGGGTCTTGGGGGCCTCGACACGAGCATGCGGCGGGAGCGAGTTCCCGGGGTTGCTTCTGGGCAATGGCGGCGGCGACCGTCACGAACCCGATGGCTGCCCACACGAAATTGGATGCCACGCTGAACCACGCCCCGTAGAGGATGGCCGCGACGCCCGCGAGGGTGCCGCCGATCACATTGAGGGACCCGTAGCGCCACGAGTTGGCGTGCAGTCTTCCGCGGGAAACCAGAAGGTAGGCAACAAAAGTACCCACCGTGCCCAGCCAGCCGAGTGCCGCCGCGGCCATGTGCATTCCTCCGAGTCGAGCAAGTTGTCGCGTCGATTATCACGATGGCGGTGGTTAATGACAATTGAATTCTGGTGCAGAGGTTGTTTAGCATCACTTAATGCCAATCGACCCTCGCAGGCTCCGATTCCTGCTTGCTGTCGCGCGGGCCGGCGGAGTGCTGGCCGCGGCCGACGAGATGCAGATGACACCGTCGGCGGTGTCGCAACAGATCGCCCGGCTGGAACGCGAAGCCGAATGTGTCCTGGTGACCCGAACATCGCAGGGTTCGGTGCTCACAGCTGAGGGGCTGGTGCTTGCCGAGGCGGCGCAGGACATCGAGCGGACCCTGCTCGAAGTGAAGGCCCGGCTGGACCGCGGCGACGCCGAACTGCAGGGGGTCATGCGGATCGGCGGCTTCGCGAGCTTCCTGTCGGTGGTCATCGCGCCGGCGCTGGCGGAATGGAAACGGCAGTTGCCGGGCGTGCATTTCGAGGTTGTGGAAGCTGAACGCGAGCCGATGCTGCGCGCGCTGAAGGCCGGCGAGTTGGATGCGGTCATCATCGAGTCGGACGCCGGTGGACCCGCCAAGCCGTTGCCGAGCGGCATGGCGGAGGTGCCGGTGCTCGACGAACCGTGGAAGCTGGTGGTGCCCGCTGGGACGTTGGTGTCCGACGCGGTGGAGCTGGGACGGCTGTCGCTCCCGTGGCTGGGTGTCGAGCCCGGATCGGCCGGTGCGCAAGCGGTGTCGCGGCTGCGCCGGGTCACCGGCATGGACCAGCCGATAGTGCATCGCTATTACGGCACCCAGACCGCTTTGGCGCTGGTTGCTGCCGGCGAGGGAATGGCGCTGATCCCGTTGCTGGCCTTGAAGGGGGTACTCCTCGAAGGGGTGGACACCCTGGATGTGCCGGGGTTGGGGACCCGAAGCATCGTGTTGCGCAGCTACTTCCGCGGTAAACAGGCGCAGAATCTGATCACTGCCGTCTCCGGGCTGATCCTGGGCGCGGTGGCCGAGATCCCGGTGGAGTCCGGCGTCGGCACCGTCACGTCCTGACGGTCACCGGGCGGCGTGCTCGACGTTCTCCGAGTGACTCGGGGACTCGCGGGGAAACGGCTGCGGCGTTGGGGATGGCCCAGTCGCCCCAGTCTCCGACTCAGCACCCGGGCATCCCGCCAGCTGAGGGAGTTTGCGCTCTTGGTCAGCAGATCGAGTTGCTGCCAGCTCAGCCCATCGAGTTCGCCGTCGGAATCGTGTGTCGCCACCACCACCCCGCCGTGTAACAGCGGCACCGTTTTGGGTGAACTGCGTGGTGGCGAGCAGCAGTTCGGTGGCGCTGCGATTGACGACACGCTGACAACGGCGCGTCATCGGCGAGAACCAGAAGTCGAACTGGCGGCCAGCGCTGGTCAAGCTCTCCAAGCCGCGGTCGAGCACGAGTTCGGAAATGTCTGCCCTGCTGAATGCCCGAGTCTCATAAACGACGTCGTTGGGGCTGAAGTAGAGAACTCTGTTCATTACGCATGTCCTATTCAGGGATGCCTGTTCGGCCATTGATTCGGCAACCGGTTGCGGCGCCGGTCAAACATTTGCCGGATGGCAATTCGGATAAACATTTTCGACAATTCAGGTATTTGCCATCACCTTTCTTCGCTCGCAGCCATCGGCGGGACGCCTGGCGGTGATGTCGGGAGCCTCCCCTGCCCGCGCCTCGCGCCCGTCTCATACCGCAGTGCAGATTGTCTGGAGCCGACGGCGATAATCTCCCCAATGAACACGGAATCCGATATGCCGCCGGCGCAGCGGCGCCGGCTGGCCCTCACGTCGGGGGACCTGGCGCAAGCGGCGGTCTTCGCCGCGGTGATCGCCGCCCTCGGGCTCCCGGGCACGCTGACGATCGGTCCCAGCGGAGTGCCGATCACCCTGCAGACCTTGGGCGTGATGCTGGCCGGGTCGATTCTCGGCGCCCGCAAAGGTGCCCTGGCTGTGGTGTTGTTCGCCATCCTGGCCATCGCCGGGCTGCCGATTCTCGCCGGCGGGCGCACCGGGCTGGTGTCACTGTCCTCGCCGACGGCCGGCTTCTTTGTCGGCTGGCTGCCGGCGGTGCTTGTCATCGGTGCGCTGACGGCGATGATGCCGCGGTACCGGGTGATCTGGGGCATCGCGATCAACATCCTCGGCGGGTTGGTGGTGATCTATGCCTTCGGCACGGTCGGGCTGGTGCTGCGGACCGACTTGTCTTGGTGGGCGGCATTGTCCACCAATGGGATCTACATTCCTGGTGACATCGCCAAGGCGGTCATCACCGGTTTGGTGGCCGCACAGGTGCACCGGGCCAGGCCTGGGCTGATCACCCCCTGGCGGCAACGCCCCCGACCGGCTGATGGCTGAGTCCCTCGACAACGACGTCCCCGGTGCCGTCGTCTTCGAGGGAGTCAGTCACTCTTTCGGTGATCGGCCGGTTCTGACCGACGTTTCGCTACGCCTCGACGAGCATCGCATCGGCATTCTGGGCGCCAATGGCAGCGGCAAGTCGACGCTGGCGCGGATGATCAACGGCCTGGTGCTGCCGGACAGCGGCACTGTCCGAGTTCACGGCCGTGACACGCGCCGGTCGGTGCGCAAGATCAGACGCGATGTCGGGTTCGTCTTCACCGACCCGGATCGTCAGATCCTGATGCCGACCGTGGCCGAGGACATCGAACTGTCCTTGTCCCGGCATGACCTGGACAAAGGAGAACGAACCCGGCGGACACGCCAGATCCTGGAACGGTTCCGGCTGGGCGAGCATGCAGACCAGTCCGCGCATCTGCTGTCGGGTGGTCAGAAGCAATTGCTGGCCCTGGCGGCGGTGCTGGTCACCGGGCCGCGCCTCGTGGTGGCCGATGAACCCACCACGCTGCTGGATCTGAGAAACACCCGAATGTTGCGCGCGGCGTTCGCGGCGCTGGACCACCAGCTCATCGTGGTGACCCATGACCTCGAGCTGGTCGACGATTTCGATCGGGTCATCGTGCTCGACGGCGGGCAGGTGGTGGCCGACGACGGACCCGCAGCGGCCATCGCCGCCTATCGGCGGTTGATGGCATGACCGTCCTCGGTCACTATCACGCGGGAAGCTCGCCACTGCACCGACTTCCGGCCGGATTCAAACTGCTGGCGCTGGGCGCGCTGATTGTCGTCATGACGATGGTTGTCAACTCGCCGCTGCGCCTGGCGGTGGCAGCTGTCGGGGTGCTCCTTGTTGCCGCCGCGACGCGGATTCGCCCTGGCCTCCTGGCGGCCCAATTGCGACCGGTGCTGTGGGTGGTGGCCTTCATCTTCGTGTTCCAGATGGTGTTCACCGACTGGAGGCGCGCGTTGGTGGTGTGCGGGATCCTGCTTCTGTCAGTACTTTTGGCTGCGGTCGTCACCACCACCACCCGGACCACCGATATGCTCACCGCGATGACGCGGGCGATGCGGCCGCTGAGGCGGATCGGTCTCCCGGTCGAGCAGCTGGCGATGGCGCTCGCGCTGACCATCCGATCCATCCCGCTGATGATCGAAACGGTGCGTCAGGTCGAAGAAGCCCGCCGCGCCCGGGGATTGCGGTTCTCGCCGCGAATTGTGGTCGCGCCCGTGATTGTTGCGGCGCTGCGCACTGCAGATGGTTTCGCTGAAGCGCTTGCTGCCCGCGGGCTCGACTGAGTCAGGGCACCGCTCAGGTGTTCCGGTTGGCCCAACCGTCGTCATTGTGGGCGAGCAACTGCAGTTCACGTTCCCAGGACCGGGCGCGGGCGCGATCCAGGCCGTATCGCAGGCCGAAGGCCAGCAAGATCGCGGCGCTGACGGTACCGATCCACACCACCCACGTGCGGCCCGCGGCGACGGCGCCGGCCATTTGAGGCGTATCCGGAGCAGATACCACCTTGCCGGAGTTGTCCAGCCAGATTGTCAGCGAGTCACCCTTCTTCACCATGGTGGGCACGCTGATCGTCTCGTTGCGGACCTCGGTACCTTCACGCCACTCGACGTGAACGGGGCCCGGGCGGCTGAAGCGGGCGGGGGCGGTGACGCCGTTGTCGGCGACGGCGACGGCCTCGATCGAATGCCGGGTCTGCTGCTGTTCATCGATGACGCGCATGCGCGCGTCGTAGGCGTTGTCGCCTGCTTGACTGGCGAAGGGAACTGCCAGCAGGCCGACCATGACGATCATCAGCACTGCCAGGGCTTCGACCCGATCGCTGGCGCGGATGAGCGGGTTGCGACCCAGCGCCCCGATGAACCATCGGCAGCGCAATACCAACGTCGTGTGCCGCATCAGTTCGCCTCAGACAGTCGCCCTAGCTGTGTTACGAACATGTTTCCATGCTGGCACCGGCACCTGCGCAGGCGCCAGTTCTGCAGGTCACGGGGGATGAACCTCACAACCATGGCTGCGGCAAACGCACATCACCAGTGGTGATTCGAGCCATTTGCAACGGGTAGCCAGCACGGAGAGAGCAGGGAAATCCAGAACGGGAGGATTGACGCCGATGCAGAACTCACTGACAGGCCGCCTTCGTGAAGGACTTTGTGCAGTCGGGTCGGCCGGTGGCTGCCATCTGCCACGGACCGTGGGCGCTGGTAGAAGCCGATGTGGTGCGCGACCGGACCGTCACGTCATATCCCAGCATTCGCACCGACCTGCGTAATGTCGGAGGCACCATGGTCGACCAGCAAGTGTGCATCGACGGCAACCTCATCACCAGCAGGTCCCCGGAGGATCTCGATGCGTTCTGTCAGGCCAGCACCGACCGGTTCGCGAACACGCCTGTCCATGTCTGAACATCATGGTGCACAACCACATTCGCGGCCGCACCTTCACTCATAGCCTACCCGGGGGCGTGCGGCAAGACCCCGGTCATGCCGCACAATCGCTGGCCTGAAGCGATCACCTGCGGATACGAGAGTGGGATGAGATGGACACCGATGCCGATGTGCTCATCGTGGGGGCCGGACCGACCGGACTGATGCTGGCCAACGAGGTTCGGTTGTTCGGGCTGCGCACCACCGTCCTGGAGCGGCTGCCTGTGCCGCGACAGATCGCCAAAGCGGGTGGTCTCGGCGGCCAGATCCTCGATGTGCTGCGGTACCGGGGACTGCTGGACCGGTTTGTTGCCGCCAGTGGCAAGCCCTGCCCCGCGCCGCGATTCCCGTTCGGCGGCCTTCATGTCGACCTGACCACGCTCGCCGATCCGCCCATGCAGGCGTTGCTGCTCCCGCAGCCACGGATGGAGGCTCTGCTCGAAGAGTGCGCCGTCGAATCTGGTGCAGATATTCGGCGCGAGCACACTCTGACGGAGTTCGGTCAGGACGAGGAGGCCGTCACGGCGCTGGTGGACCGACCGGACGGGCACTACCGGCTGACCGCGCGGTACCTCGTGGGCTGCGACGGACTGGGCAGCGGGGTCCGCGACGGCGTCGGCATCGACTTCCCCGGCGTCACCTACCCGGAGGTCAACCGTCTCGCCCAGGTTGGCATGCCGCCCGAAGTGCAGGTGCGCGGCGACGGTGATTTCGAGATCGCCGGTGTCGGGCGGGTCCGTCACGGTTACACGCAGACCGCCAACGGTGTCTTCGCGATCAGCACTTACACCGGCCGCGACCTGGGCCTCTACACCGCCGAAGACGAGGAAACCCGCTATGACGACAACGTGGCGATGACGGTTGACGAGCTTGCCGCCAGCATCCGCCGCGTCTTCGGTGTCGACCTCAGCCTCGCGGACGCCACCCGGCTGACCAGATTCACCTATCAAGCGCGGCATGCGCAGACCTATCGAGCAGGGCGGGTCCTGCTGGCCGGTGACGCGGCACATGCGTTTCCCTCTGGCGGTGTTGCCGTCAATGCCGGGATGCTCGACGCGGTCAATCTCGGGTGGAAGTTGGCTGCCGAGATCGGCGGTTCCGCGCCCGCCGGGCTGCTGGACAGTTACCACGATGAACGGCATCTGGCCGGGGAGCGGACACTGCTGCACACCCGGGCTCAGGTGGCGCTGCGCCGGGGCCTGGACTCCGCTGCGGACGCATTGCGGGCCATAGTGTCGGAGCTGCTCCTCGATGAGCCGGCCCGACGCCGGGTCGGGGCGATGATCGCGGGCCGCGATATCCGGTACCCGATGCCGGGCTCCGAGCCACATCCGTTGGCCGGCAGGTTCATTCCGGACTCGGTTGGGGCCTGCGTGGCGGACCTCATGTGTAGCGGCGGCCCCGTCTATCTCGATCTGGCCGACCGCGCTGATCTTCGCGCGGTGGTGGACCCGTGGTGTCCGCTGGTCCAGCTGCACACGGCTGGGCTCGCACAGCGACCCGCGGACGGACTGCTGATCCGGCCCGACGGAATAGCCGCCTGGGCAGGCGCCGTCGACGAATCGGCTGATACCGCCTGCGCGGGGCTGGGGCAGGCTCTGTCGCACTGGTTCGGGGCGCCGGGGGATGTCGCCGGTCACGGCAGGGTTCGCGACCGGCTGCTGTGGCCGAACTCGCCGCTGCAGTAAACATTCATCGCGAGCGGATGTGTATGTCCGGCGGCCGATCGGCGTGACCATGAAGACACATGATTGCCGACGACGACCGTAGGGGGGCACCGTTGTGACACAGCGTTGCGGCGAGATGACTTCGAAACGGCAGCCCAGGGCCCTGGAATCGGACTGGGACTGGCAGCTGCGCGGCAGGTGCCGGACCCACCCATCCCACGTGTTCTTTCCTGACGATCACCGTGGGCAGGCACTCCGGGAACGTGAGGAACAGGCCAAGAGGGTGTGCCGTACCTGCCCGGTGTTGAGCGCCTGCCGCCGTCACGCTCTGCAGGTGCCCGAACAGTTCGGGGTGTGGGGGGCCATGACGGCGAGTGAACGTAGCCGGGCTCTCAAGGCGATGGCCGAGAGCCCGGTGTCCGCTCTCAACCGGATCGGTGAAACTGTTGAACAACAGGATCTTTCACACCATGTGTGAGCGAGTCCCGGGTTGTGGCAGCCCCGGTTTGTGGCAGCGGCGAGGGCCCGTCGCTGCGCTGCGCGGTGACGGGCCCTCGTCGTGGATCAGCCTGCGATGAACTCTTCGTACGCGCCGGCAAGATACGGCGGCAGCACGGTGGTGTTGCACGCGCGCTGGGTGTCGCCGATCGGTGCCAGGATGCCGCGCAGCTCGTAGTACTCAGTTGGGTTGGCGGTGAAGTAGCTGCGGATATTGGCTGCTGCCACGTCCCGCGGCTGGATCACCGCTGCTGAGACCACGTTGCCGGCACCCGGATGGCTGGCCAGGTACTGCTGTGCTGCCACGGTTGCCGAGTCGACGGTGCCGTTGATTCCGGCCGGGCTGCAATCAGGAGCTGCGGAGGCTGCCGGAGCCACGGCGGTTGCCACGGCGATGCCCCCGAAGAGGCAGCCGGCCGCAGTTGCGGCGATGCGCCGACGCGCAGAGTTGCCACTGAACTTCATGATCACTTCTCTTCCGTAGTCGATTTGGCCAAATCAGGATTGATGTCCCGCGGTGGCCCGTTCACGTTCCCCGTCCCGAATCTGAAGGTACCTACCCAGAGTGGATGCCGAAATCGGCTGGAATCCAAGATTTCCCGGAATCGCGCAGTGTTACACCCGAGCCGGGTGATGTAGATCGCAAATGGGTTGCTGGGCGTACGCTTGCAGCGAAAAACCTGCAGGCTGGTTGAGATTTCTCAGGATTTGCCAGAAATTCTTATGGGGCTGCAAGTGGGATTGTGACCGGGTTGTGACCGGTGCTGTCGGCGCCGCTGTGGTCGGCGAGTCGCCTGTGGCGCGAGAGGATGCGGGGATGGCCGCCAACTTCGACACTCGGCTCGGCGCCGAGCAACTGACCGCGCTGGCCGCGGTGGTGGAATTCGGGAGTTTCGATGCCGCCGCGCAGCGCCTGCACGTCACTCCGTCGGCAGTGAGCCAGCGGATCAAGGCCCTCGAGCAGCGCGTCGGCCAGGTCCTTGTTGTTCGGGAAAAGCCGTGCCGGCCCACCGCTGCCGGAGTCCCGTTACTGCGGCTGGCGGCCCAAACGGCGTTGTTGGAAGCCGAAGCACTCGCGGAGACCGCCGGCGGGTCGGTGCAGCGCACCCGTGTTGCCATTGCGGTGAACGCGGATTCGATGGCGACATGGTTCACCGCGGTGCTGGCCGAGTTGCCCGATGTTCTCCTCGATATTCGTATCGAGGATCAGGACCACTCCGCACGGCTGCTGCGCGAGGGGGAGGCGATGGGCGCGGTGACCACCGAACGTACTGCAGTGCCGGGCTGCCGGGTACACGCGCTCGGGGTGATGCGCTACGTCCCGGTGGCCAGCGCCCAGTATGTGCGTGAACACCTGGGTGCGGGATTTGTCAGCGAAGCGGTGGCGCAGGCGCCGTCGCTGGCGTGGAACCGCGACGATGCGTTGCAGGACATGCTGGTGCGCAAAGTGTTTCGCCGATCAGTGGCCAGGCCGGTGCACTACATCCCGACGGCGGAAGGATTTGGCGCGGCGGTGGGGGCCGGACTGGGCTGGGGGATGTTCCCGGAACAGTTGGCAGCCGAGGCGCTGCGTGACGGCAGATTCGTGCGCGTCGTCGACGCGCATCTCGATGTCCCGTTGTACTGGCAATGCTGGCGGCTCGACAGTGAAACGGTGTCCTCGCTCACTGAAGCGGTGCACGCTGCTGCGGTTGCGCTCCGGCATCGGTAGCGCGGCGACGCACTGCTTCAGTGGGTTGCTTTCTTGTTGCGTCCCAACGGTAGAACATGCATGATCGCGACCACGATGGCCCCGACGGCCAGGCCGATGACAGCGGATGCCGCAGTGTTGATCAGCCACGCCAGCACCCCGCCGACACCCGCGATGTGGTGCACGGATTCCTCGAAGTGGTGCACCAGTCCGTAGGGCGGGTGCCAGCCGAGCTCGTCGCTTCCCAGCAGCAGAATGTGCCCGCCCACCCACAGCATGGCGGCGGTCCCCACCACCGAGAGAGTGGCCAGCAGTTTGGGCATGCCGGCGACCAGGCCGCGGCCCACCTTCTGCGCGAATCTGGACGAACCTTCGATGAGGCGAAGGCCGATGTCATCCATCTTGACGATGGCCGCGACAACGCCGTAGACGATCGCGGTGATGACCACCGCCACCACTGCCAAGATGATCAACCGCGGCAGGAACGACTGGTCGGCAACCTCGTTGAGCGCGATCACCATGATCTCGGCCGACAGGATGAAATCGGTGCGGATGGCGCCGGTCACCATGAACTTCTCGGCGTCTTCGCCGACCACCGCAACCGGGGTGTCGTGGCCGCCGTGCCCACTGATCTTTCCCCACACCTTCTCGGCACCCTCGTAGCACAGGTACGTCGCGCCGAGCATCAGGATCGGAGTCAGCAACCACGGCACGAACTGGCTGAGCAGCAGCGCAGCCGGCAGGATGAACAGCAATTTGTTGCGTAGCGACCCGATCGCGATGCGTTTGATGATCGGCAGCTCACGGGCCGGTTCGATACCTTGCACGTACTGCGGGGCAACGGCGGTGTCGTCGATGACCACCCCGGCGGCCTTGGCCGTCGCACGCCCCGCGGCGGCGCCGATGTCGTCGACCGACGCCGCAGCCAGCCGCGCGATCGCGGCCACGTCATCGAGTAGTCCAAAAAGACCGGCGCTCATGGCAGCAGGCTACCGGCCGCTGCTGTGGACACCGACGTGAAACGGCCTATGACGACTCAAGCCGGCGGTATCCGGTCAACCCGGGTACCGCCGGCTTGGCCGGCAGATCTGGTTCAGATGGGAGCGTGTGCGCTGTGGGCGGCCTTGTGTCGTCCCTTGATGAGGTAGCCGAGCCAGCGAAGATCAATCAACATGTGTCAGGTCCTTTGTGGGTTGTCAGGCCGACTTGGCCAATAGCGGCAGCAGCTGCCGACGTTCTGTCATCGTGTCGGAGAAGCACTGCAGGGCGTCGGGAACCGAAGCGGTAGTGGCGAATTGGCAGGCATTGAGCCGCATGACGCGGGCGACGGACTGGCTGGGGATGACCAGCCACTCATCGGCGGTGCGACGGCAGGTGTCATCGACGGCAGCCAGTAGCGAAAGGGCTTCCGCGGTGAAGGAAGTGACACCGGTGAGGTCGAGGACGTAGGGCTTTTCGCGGATGATCGAACGAGTTACCTGGCGGGTGAGCAGGTCGATGTTCTCTACGGTCACAGCACCGGTCACCGCGACGACGGTGGCGAGTTGCCGGCATTGCGAGCGGACCTGCGCACCACCACACTGGACGGCCGGGTTGCCATAACGGAACGCGGTAGCCATGGAGCGCCTCCCCTCGAGGATCGGCAAAGTGTGGATCACTTTGCCCGTGACACCGACGTTAGTGAGCGTTTGTAAGGTCCCCACCAGTAAGCACTAACGCTTCACTAAGAAAGCTTCACGATCTGCGAAATTGTCCGCCGGAGTAGTTTTCCCAGGGCGAGTAGTCGGCGAGCAGATCTTCCTGGTGCGGTCGCCGGCCTTCCGGCACGTGCTGCAGGTTGATCCGGATCCGATACCAGATCGAACTCGGCCCCCTCATCCCGTCGACCAGTACGTCGATCGGCTGCAGCCGGGCCGCGGCGTCGGGATGGCGCTGCTTCCACGTCTCGAGCGCCGCCAGCGCTTCGTCCTTGGTCTTGGTGCGGGCGACTTCGATGAGCGGCATCTTGCGGGCGCCTTTCGGTGCTCGCTCCGGCGATCCCAGCTCTTCGGCCAGCGTCAGCAGTTTTGTCAGATCTCCGGGAGCGTCGTCCATGCCCTCCCATGGGTCGCCGATCTCGGCGAACCGGTCCGGCACCGTCGTCACCGTGAAGGACTCCGGGGAACACCCCGGCACCTCCGCCCAATGCAACGGCGTCGACACCCGAGCGTCAGGACGGGACCGCACCGAATAGGCAGAGGCGACCGTGCGGTCCTTGGCGTTCTGGTTGAAGTCGACAAACACGCCCTCGCGCTCCTCCTTCCACCACCGGCTGGTGGCCAGGTCGGGAGCGCGGCGTTCGACCTCGCGGGCCACCGCCTCGGCGGCCAGCCGCACCTGTTTGTAGGGCCAGTGCGGGCGAATTCGGGCATAGATGTGGAAACCCCGGGAACCGGAGGTCTTCGGCCATGGGGTCAGCCCGTGATCCTCGAGAACCTCCCTGGCGACTTGGGCAACGTCGAGTATCTGCTGCCACGTCACGCCCGGCATGGGGTCCAGGTCGATCCGCAGCTCGTCGGGATGCTCCAGGTCTCCAGAGCGCACCGGATGCGGGTTCAGGTCCACGCAGCCGAGGTTCACTGCCCACACCAGACCTGCAGGCTCTGCCAGCACCGCTTCTTTTGCGGACGTGCCGGAGGCGTATTTCAGTTCCGCGACATCGATCCAGTCCGGGCGCTTCTCCGGCGCGCGTTTCTGGAAGACGGCCTCTTCGGTGATGCCCTTGACAAATCGCTTGAGGATCATCGGACGGTCTTCGACCCCGCGCAGCGCTCCGTCAGCAACCGCGAGGTAGTACCGGACCAGGTCGAGTTTGGTCACCGATACCTCGGGAAAGACGATCTTGTCGGGATTGGTGACGGTCACCTCGCGCCCGGCCACTTCCAGCGTCAGCGGACCGGCCATGACCTCATGGTAGATGCGCTGCGATTTCCAGACCGCAATGCGACACCTGTCACATAAGCTGGCGATCATGCCGAACCTCACTGCCCTGCCCTTTCAAGCGGTGGCCAAAGCGCAGCAACTCGCCGAGCGTGGCTCGGCGGAACTGCACTACGCCCGCAAGATGTTCGAAGCCGGTGTGTTCAAGCTCGAACCGCCGCAGAACATGGTCGCGATGCTGGCCGATATCCGCCGGTGGGGAGAGTTCGGGATGATCCCGGCGCTCAATGCCCGTCGTACGCCCGACCGTACGGCGATCATCGACGATGACGGTGAGATCACCTTCAAAGAGCTCGACGACGCCGCCCATGCCGTGGCCAATGGACTGCTTGCCATGGGGGTCAAAGGTGGCGACGGGGTGGGATTGCTGATCCGCAATCATCGCTGGTTCCTGATCGCGCTGTACGGCACCGCCCGCGTCGGAGCCCGGATGATCCTCCTCAACAGCGAGTTCTCCGGGCCGCAGATCAAAGAGGTGTCCGAGCGTGAGGGCGCCAAGATCATCATCTACGACGACGAGTACACCGACGCGGTCTCCGCAGCCGACCCGCCGCTGGGCAAACTTCGGGCGCTCGCCACGAACCCGGACAAGCCGGAGCCGTCGGGGTCCACCGATGAGACCCTGGCCGAACTGATCGCGCGCAGTCCCAAGACGCAGGCGCCGAAGTCGAGCAAGCACTCCAAGATCATCATCCTGACCAGCGGCACCACCGGAACACCGAAGGGTGCCAATCGCAGTACGCCGCCCTCGCTCGCGCCGATCGGTGGGGTGCTGTCGCACGTGCCGTTCCGGGCCGGTGAGGTGACCTCGCTGCCGGCGCCGATGTTCCACGCACTGGGCTTCCTGCACGCCACCATCGCGATGATGTTGGGCTCTACGCTGGTGCTGCGGCGCCGGTTCAAGCCGGCCACCGTGCTTGCTGATCTGGAGAAGCACCAGGTCACAGCCATGGTTGTGGTGCCCGTGATGCTGTCGCGGATCCTGGACCAACTGGAAAAGACCGATCCCAAGCCCGACCTGTCGAAACTGCGGATCGTGTTCGTCTCGGGTTCACAGCTGGGTGCTGAACTGGCCACCCGCGCCATGAACGACATCGGCCCGGTGGTCTACAACCTCTACGGCTCCACCGAGATCGCGTTTGCGTCGATCGCCCGGCCCGAGGATCTCAAGAAGAACCCGGCCACTGTCGGCCCGGTCGTGAAAGGCGTGAAGGTCCGGTTGTTCGACGATAACGGGGCGGAGGTTCCGCGCGGTGACGTCGGCCGGATCTTTGTCGGCAACACCTTCCCGTTCGAGGGTTACACCGGCGGTGGCGGCAAGGCCATCATCGACGGCCTGATGTCCTCCGGTGACGTGGGCTATTTCGATGAGCACGGCCTGCTCTACGTCAGCGGTCGCGATGACGAGATGATCGTCTGTGGCGGCGAGAACGTCTTCCCCGCCGAGATCGAGGACCTGATCAGCGGGCATCCCGAGGTCGTCGAGGCCACCGCTCTCGGGGTGGAGGACAAGGAATGGGGCCACCGGCTGCGGGCATTTGTGGTCAAAGCCGAAGGCGCCACCATCGACGAGGACGCGGTGAAGCTCTATGTGAAGGAGAACTTGGCCCGCTACAAGGTTCCTCGCGAGGTCATTTTCCTGGACGAACTGCCGCGTAACCCCACCGGCAAGATCCTCAAGCGGGAGCTCAAGGACATCGTCGTTCCGGAGTGAGTGGACGGGACCGCTTCAGAAGGAATACTCCGTGCCGCGCGGTGGTAATACCTCTGCGTGAACATAGACCTGTCTGGGAAAACCGCACTCGTCACCGGCTCGACGCAGGGCATCGGCCTGGCCATTGCCCGAGGCTTGGGCCAGGCTGGTGCCCGGGTGGTGGTGAACGGGCGCAGCGCGGGTCGCGTCGACGAGGCGCTCCGACAGCTGGGCGAACTCGACGCGATGGGTGTGGCAGCGGATGTCACCACCGATGACGGGGTGGCCACGCTGCTCGAAGCGGTGCCGTCCGTCGATGTCCTGGTGAACAATCTCGGCATCTTCGAGGCCGTCCCGGCCTTGGAGATCACCGACGAGCAGTGGCGCCGCTACTTCGATGTCAACGTCCTCTCGGCGGTGCGGCTGATCCGCAGCTATCTGCCGGCGATGGTCGAAAAGGGTTGGGGCAGAGCGATTCAGATCGCAAGTGACTCGGCCTTGGTGACACCGGTGGAGATGGTGCACTACGGCATGTCGAAGACGGCGCTGCTGGCGGTGACCCGCGGTTTCGCCAAGGAGGCAGCGGGGACCGGGGTGACGGTGAACTCGGTGATCGCCGGCCCTACCCGCACCGAAGGTGTCCAGGAATTTGTCCACCAACTCCTGGGGCAGGACGCCGATTCCGTGACGTGGGAGGCGGCGCAGAGTGAGTTCATGAGACTGCACCGCCCGCAGTCGTTGCTACAGCGGCTCATCGAGCCCGCGGAGATCGCGAACATGGTGGTCTATCTGGCCTCGCCGCTGGCATCGGCCACCACCGGCGCCGCCGTCCGTGCGGACGGCGGCTATGTCGACTCCATCGTGCCCTGAGCTCGGATTACGGATCGCGGGGTAGACCCAGCAGCCGCTCGGCGATGATGTTGAGCTGCACCTCGGAGGTGCCGCCGTAGATGGTGGTGGCGCGGCTGCCCATCAGCCATTGGATCCATTTGCCGGCAGGGGTGTCGGTGTCACCGACCACGGCGTCGGTGCCGAAGGATGCCACCGCGAACTCGGCGTAACCCTGCCCGGTGCGCATCGACAGCAGCTTGGAGATGGCCGCTGACGGCATCGCATCTCCGCCGGCCAGCGTCAGCAGCGTCGAGCGCAGGTTCATCAGCTTGGCGGCATGGCCCTCGGCGATGAGCTGACCGGCGCGGTTCTGCTCGATCTGATCGAACTGCCCGTCCCTGATGAACTCGACGAAGCCGTCCAGCGTCGCCAGGAAGCCGGGTTCGCTGCTGCCGATCGAAACCCGTTCTGCGGTCAGGGTGTTGCGGCTGACTTCCCAGCCGCGATCGACCTCGCCGAGCACCATGTCGTCAGGCACGAAGACGTCGTCGATGAAGACGGTGTTGAACATCGCGTGTCCGGTGAGCTCGCGCAGGGGTTTGACTTCCACCCCCTCGGACTTCATGTCGAGCAGGAAATAGGTGATGCCATTGTGTTTCGGGGCATTGGAATCAGTCCTTGCCAACAGTGCGCCCCATTGTGACACCTGGGCGCCGGTGGTCCAGATCTTCTGGCCGGTGATCCGCCAGCCACCGTCGACCTTGGTGGCCTTGGTGGTGAGGCTGGCCAGGTCTGAGCCGGCGCCGGGCTCGGAAAAGAGTTGGCACCAGATCATTTCGCCGCGGAACGTCGGGGGTAGGAACTGCTGCTTCTGTTCTTCGGTGCCAAACGCGACGATCGACGGGATCAGCCATGCCGCGATGCCCATCACCGGACGTCGCACCCGGCCGGCGCTGAACTCCTGGGCGATGATGATCTGCTCGATGGGCTGGGCGCCTCGCCCCCACGGCTTGGGCAGGTGAGGCTGGACCCAGCCGGCCTCGGCGATCGCCACGGTGCGCTCGTCACGCGGAAGTGCTTTCAGTGCAGCAACTTCGGCGCGGATCTCGTCGCGCAGCTTCTCGGTGTCGGGATCGAGATCGATGTCGATCCCACGCATGCCGGTAGTCGTGGCAGTGTCCACCACCCGCTGCGGATAGTCGGCGGCCCGGCCGAAACAGGCCGCCAGAACCAGCGCCCGCCGGTAGTAGATGTTGGTGTCGTGCTCCCAGGTGAAGCCGATGCCGCCGTGTACCTGGATGCAGTCCTGGGTGCATTGTTGGGCAGCGGCCGGCGCCAGAGTGGCGGCAACTGCCGCGGCGAACTCGGTGTGCTGGTCGTTGTCGTCGATGGCCCGGGCAGCGTCCCACACCGCGGCGGTGGCCCGTTCGGTGGTGGCGATCATTGCGGCGCATTTGTGCTTGACGGCTTGGAATTGGCCGATGGGGCGGCCGAACTGCTCGCGGATCTTGGCGTATTCCGCTGCGGTGTCGGTGGCCCAGCGTGCAACGCCGACGGCCTCGGCGGACAGCAGCGTCGAGATCAACGCGCGTGCGGCGGGCCGGCTGAGGTTCGAGAGCACCCGCTCGTCACCGACTTCGATGGCGTTGGCCCGCACGTGTGCGACGGGTCGCAGCGGGTCGACACCGGTGACCGGTTCGATCTCCAAGGTGTCGGCGTCGAGGACCACCCATTCCTCACCGGAATCGATGGCCACCGGCAGCACCAGCACCGATGCCTGCGCGGCGGCGGGGACGGCGCGGACCTCACCGCGGATCACCAGCACGTCACCGTGCCGGGTGGCGGTCAGCCCGGAGTCGATGGCGTAGGCCGCGATGCGGTCGCCGGAGGCCAGCTCCGTCAGGAAATCGGCATCGGGGTCGTGGGCGGCGATCAGCGCGGTCGCGATGGCCGACGGAACGAACGGGCCGGGTACCGCGCCGTAACCGAATTCGGCCAGCACGATCGCCAGCTCGACGATGCCAAAACCTTGGCCACCGACCGACTCGGCGAGGTGTAACCCCTGCAGACCCTGGTCCGCCGCGGCCTTCCAGTACGGCGGCGGGTTCTGCAGCGGGGTTTCCAGTGCCTCGTGCAGCACCTCCGACGGCGCTATCCGCGCCACCAGGGAGCGCACCGAGTCTGCCAGGTCCACATGCTCGGGATTGATCGCAATCGGCATCGTCGCCGTCCTCCGTGTCGAATAACCGGTCGGTTGGGAACGAGCGTACTAGCGACTTCTACATGTTGACGATGCAGTACGGCGGTTTGCTCTCGTGCAGCCGGCGGCAGTTGCGGACCGCCGCGTCGAGGTAGTGCTTCACGGTGTCGGCGGTGGCGTAGCTCACGTGCGGTGTCAGCAGGACATTGTCCAGGGCCAGCAGTGGGCTGTCGGTGGGAAGCGGCTCCACGGCGTAGACATCGAGTCCGGCTGCGGCCAGCTGCCCGCTGCGCAGGGCATCGATCATTGCGGCCTCGTCCACGAGCTTGCCGCGGGCGGTGTTGACCAGGATCGCCCCGGGCTTCATCTTGGCAATGGCCTCGGCGTCGATGAGGCCCTCGGTCGCGGGGGTGAGCGGCAGATGCAGTGACACGATGTCGCTGTTCTTGAGGAGCTCGTTGAGGGACACCCAGTTCACGTTGTACTCGTCGCGGGTGGCGCTGGTGTGGAGCACCTTGGTGCCCATGGACTTCAGGATCTGTTCGACACGTTTGGCGACGCTGCCGTAGCCGATCAGACCGACGGTGCAGCTCCCCATCTCGCGGACCCGGTCACCGAGGGTGGCGTCGGCGGGCCATCCGCTGCCGTCGCGCGTTGCGCGGTCCAGCTCCTGCAGGCGGCGCAGCCCGGCCAGCATGAACAGCACCGTCGCCTCGGCGACCGATTGTGCGTTGGCGCCCGGGATGTTGGACACGGGGATGCCGCGGCCGGCGGCGGATTCGACGTCGATGGTGTTCACGCCGGCGCCGAGTTTCTGGATCAGCTTGAGCTTTCCGGCTTTTGTGATGTCGTCGGCGCTCAGCGGCCGCAGGTTGTGCCAGAGGATGTCGGCTTCGGGCAGTTCGCGGTAGAACGCCTCGTCGTCATCCTCGGCCACCCATCGGACGTCGAGCCAATCCTGGTAGTCCGCAACTGCTTCTACGGCTTTGCTGCTGGGCTTGAAGTGCGCGAGGACTCTCAGCGCCACCGTTGTGTTGTCCACGTGGCGATCGTATCGGCCTGCTCGCCGCGGGTCCGCGGTGCGGTGAGGTAGGGAGTGAGGTGGTGGTCGGCGTCGCTCGCGATCAGGCGTGAAAGAGGTGCGGTTCGTTGAGTGCTCCCAGGATTGCCTGAAGCTGGTCCACCAGTTCCGCCGGGCTCAGCGCGATCTCCCCGGACAGCCAGGCCGAGAGCGTCTGTCCGACGCCGCCGACGACAAAGTGGGCCACCGCGTTGACCCGGCTGTTGCCCGGTGCTCGCAGCGCGGTGTTGATGTGTTCAAGGGACAGCATCGCGAAGATTCCGCCCTGCTCGGCGCGCTTGCGCAGCACCACGCCGTTGGACAGTTGGGTACTGAACAGCAGCCGCCCGATTCGCGGGTCATCGGAGATGATCCGGACGATGTTGGCGATGCCGGCACGATTCTGTTCGGCCGACGGGGCGGCCGCCACCGCCGCCTGCGTTGTTGCCGCCAGATGGGCGGTCACCGAATCGAACACCGCGCCGACCAAGTCGTCCTTGTCGTCGAAGTTCTCGTAGAAGTAGCGCACGGCCACGCCCGACTGCCGGCAGATCGCACGCACTGTCAGCTCGTCGGGTGCCTGGTCGGGAGGGCATTCGCCGCCGAGTAACTCCAGACCGGCATCGATGAGCCGGAGCCGTCGGTCGGCGGCGCGTGTCGGGGCGTCGATACCGCGGTACGGGCGAACTTGGGCCACCGCACCATGTTGACACCTGTCGAGTGCGGGTGCAAGATTGGAAAACAGCTGTTATCACAATTAGCTGACAGGCGGCTTTCATGGCAACCACTGATCCGGTGCGCACCGTCGAGCGGGGGGTGAGTGACCCGCCGAGAGCCTCTGCCAGGTCCTGTCGAGAGCGTGATGTCGATGAGGGTTTGATGGGCGTTGCGCTGCTACTGGGCCCTGCGAACGTGATCATGCAGCTGGCGCTTCCAGGCGTCGGTTACGGCGTGATGGAGAGCCGCGTCGAGAGTGGCCGGGTCGATCGGCATCCGATCAAGAGGGCGCGCACCACCTTCACTTACCTTGCGGTGGCGGGTCAGGGGACCGACGAGCAGAAGGCCGCCTTCCGGCGGGCCGTCAACCGGGCCCACGCGCAGGTCTATTCCACCGACCAGAGTCCGGTGGAGTACAACGCGTTCGACAAGCAGTTGCAGCTGTGGGTGGCCGCCTGCCTGTACAAGGGTGCCGTCGATGCTTACCGCACCTTTGTCGGCGAGCTCGACGACGCGGCGGCCGATCGGCACTATGCCGCCAGTGTGAGTCTGGGTGGCACCCTGCAGGTCCCCGCCGAGATGTGGCCGGCAGACCGGCCGGCATTCGACGAGTACTGGCAGGCGACGCTGAAGAAGGTCCACATCGACGACGCCGTGCGCCGGTATCTGTACCCGATCGCCGTCAGCCGGGTGGGTCGGGTGCGGTTGCCGCGACCCATCCAGCAGCGGGCCGAGAATCTGGCCCTGCTGATCACCACCGGATTTCTGCCGCAGCGGTTCCGTGACGAGATGCGGCTGCCCTGGGATGCGGAGCGACAGCGGCGGTTCGACCGATTGATCGGCGTGCTGCGTGCTGTCAACGGAGTGCTGCCTCGGCCGGTCCGGCGCTTTCCGTTCAACGTGCTGTTGAAGGACGTGGATCGGCGCATTCGCACCGGGCGCCCGCTCGTCTGAGTGAGCCCGGAAAGCCTGAACCTCGGGCCACCGGGAATTATGGCCGGTGGGGGCCGGCTTGTCCTCGTGTGCTGACGGCGGCCGCGGTCTGACTGACGGAAATGCGGTCCGACCTGCATCAATGGAAAAGGGTGGCACTGTAGTGCCCCCATGGGAGCGCCTCGACAGTTAGCTTATGCAATGCTAACTTCAGCAAAGTTAGCCTAGGCATATCTAGCTTGAGGAGTGGGGCGGGGGTGGTCGTGTGCTGGGCCCGAACATGGAGACCATGAACAGTCGTGTTGACACCCTGCGTGTGGACGGGGACATCGTCAGTCGCTTTGCCACCTGCTGCAAAGGGCTCGGGTTGTCGGTGTATGACCGACGGCGGCCTGCTGACTTGGCCGCAGCCCGTTCGGGTTTCGCCGCGCTGACCAGGATCGCCCACGACCAGTGTGATGCCTGGACCGGGCTGGCCGCTGCCGGTGATGTCTCGCTGCGGGTGCTGGCGGCCGTCGCCACCACGACCACCACTGCCGGGTTGCTGCAGCGCCAGGTCGAGCTCGAGCCCAACGCCCTCGGATTCACCTATGACACCGGGCTCTATCTGCAGTTCCGGGCCACCCAACCGGCCGATTTCCAGCTGGCCTACGCGGCGGCGCTTGCGGCCGACGGCCGGTTCGGTGACGCCGACACCGTGGTATCCCCGGTGCTGGACCGGCGGCCCAGCTCCGCCGAGGCGCGCTGGGTGGCCACCGCTGTCCATTACCGCGCGCAACGCTGGTCGGATGTCGTCAAGCTCCTGACACCGGTCGTCAACGACGCCGCGCTCGACGAGGTGTTCAGGCATGCCGCGAAGATCGCCTTGGGCACCGCCCTGGCCCGGCTGGGCATGTTTGCCCCCGCGCTGTCGTACCTGGAGGAGCCGGAAGGGCCGTGTGCGCTCGCCGCCACGGATGGGGCGCTGGCAAAAGCGCTGGCGCTGCGAGCCCACGGCGAGGAGGCGGACGCGGCCGACACGCTGCAGGAGCTCTATGCCGCGCATCCGGAAAACGAGCAGGTCGAGATCGCACTGTCGGATCCGACGTTCCACATCGTGACCACGACGGCGGCGCGTATCGACGCCCGTACCGATCCGTGGGATATCGGCACCGAGCCAGGGGAAGCCGACTTCGTTGATCCCGGCGCGCACGACCGCAAGGCCGAACTGCTTGCCGAAGCAGAACAGCAGCTGGCTGAGTTCATCGGTCTCGACGAGGTCAAAGACCAGGTGGCCAGGCTCAAGAGCTCGGTGGCCATGGCCCTGCTGCGTCAGGAACGCGGACTGGCCGTGGCACAGCGCTCGCACCACCTGGTCTTTGCCGGTCCGCCAGGGACCGGTAAGACCACGATCGCTCGGGTGGTCGCCAAGATCTACTGCGGGCTCGGTCTGCTCCGCAAGGAGAACGTGCGCGAGGTGCACCGCGCCGACCTGATCGGCCAGCACATCGGCGAGACCGAAGCTAAGACCAACGGTGTCATCGACAGCGCGCTGGACGGTGTGCTGTTCCTCGACGAGGCCTACGCGTTGGTGGCCACCGGCGCCAAGAACGACTTCGGACTCGTCGCCATCGACACGCTGCTCGCACGGATGGAGAACGACCGCGACCGGCTCGTGGTGATCATCGCCGGCTACCGGGCCGACCTGGACCGGTTCCTGGACACCAACGAGGGCCTGAGGTCCCGATTCACCCGCAGCATCGACTTCCCGTCCTACAGCGCGGCCGAGCTGGTGGAGATCGCCAATGCGATGGCGAATCAGCGTGACAGCCGGTTCGAACAGGCGGCACTCGAGAACATGCACGAACTGTTCACCCACCTGGCGACCGCCACCAGCCCGGATGCCGGCGGAGTCGACCGCCGCAGCCTCGACATCGCCGGTAACGGGCGGTTTGTCCGCAACGTCGTGGAGCGATCCGAGGAAGAGCGCGAGTTCCGCCTCGACCATCGGGAGTCTTCGGGAGCAGCGGGCGCCGAGACGTTCACCGATGAGGAGCTGATGACCATCACTGCCGCGGACGTCCGCGGTGCGGTGCTGCCGCTGCTGCGCGGCCTGGGCCTGACGGTGCCGGGCCGGCCAGAAGCGAGTACACGAGACACGAGCGTGGGAACGGATCGCGCATGACCATGAACGCCGGCAATGACGACCGGCAAGGTTTCACCTCCCGCACCCCGGAGAACACCAACCCGGAGAAGGTGACCTATCGGCGCGGCTTCGTCACCCGCCACCAGGTGACCGGCTGGCGATTCGTGATGCGCCGCATCGCCTCCGGGGTGGCGATGCACGACACCAGGATGCTCGTCGACCCGCTGCGATCGCAGTCACGCGCGGTGCTGATGGGCGTGCTGATCGTGGTCACCGGAGTCCTCGGCTGCTTCGTGTTCTCCTTCATCCGGCCCGGTGGGGCGGCCGGAAACGATCCGGTGCTCGCCGACCGAGACACCGCGGCGCTCTACATCCGGGTCAACGACGAGTTGCATCCGGTGCTCAACTTGACCTCGGCCCGGCTCATCGCCGGCCGGCCCGTCAACCCAGCACAGGTGAAAACCTCTGAGCTGGACCGCTTCCCGCGGGGCAGTCTCATCGGTATCCCCGGTGCGCCCGAACGCATGGTGCAGGGATCCGACCGCAGCGCCAACTGGGCCGTCTGCGAAGGCCCTGCCGGGGTCACCGTGGTGGCCGGGCCGACAGCCTCAGACGGTGAGCGTGCGGTGACCCTGCCCGATGACCAGGCCGTTCTCGTCGACACCGGATCGGGCACCTGGCTGCTGTGGGGCGGGCAACGCAGTGCCGTCAATCTGGCTGATCGCGGCGCAACCAGCGCGCTGGGGCTGGGCGCCAATGTCGGTGCGCCCCGACCGATCTCGTCGGGTCTGTTCAACGCCATCCCGGAGGGTGTCCCGTTGTGGGCGCCGCAGATCCCCGGCGCCGGGGAGTGGGCGCAGTTCCCCCTGCCGGTGGGTGCACCCGTCGGTTCGGTGGTGGTGGCCTTCGGAGCCGACAACACCATGCAGTACTACGCGGTACTCGCCGACGGCCTGCAACAGGTCTCGCCGGTGCTGGCGGCGCTGCTGCGCAATGCCAATTCCCATGGTCTGCAACAGCCGCCGCGGCTGGGGATGGACGAGATCGCGGCGCTGCCGGTGTCGCAGGCACTCGATGCCGAGGCCTATCCGAACCAGCAGTTCAGCCTGGTGGATACGGCGAGTTCCCCGGTGACCTGTGCGTCCTGGACCAAACCGGTGGACGCGAGCACGAGCTCGTTTGCGCTGCTGTCCGGTGCCGCTCTGCCGATTCCGGACGGGGTCGACGCAGTTGATCTGGCCGTGGGGGCGGCCGGCGGCGCCAACAGCATGGCCATCCCCGCCGGCACGGGCTACTTGACCCAGACCGTCGGGTCGGACCCTGCGGCACCGGCCGCCGGCGCCCTGTTCTGGGTCTCCGACACCGGGGTCCGGTTCGGTATCGAAGCCGGTAACAATGCCGACGACCTGGCCAAAACTGTTGATGCGCTGGGTCTAACGGGGCCCGCAACGCCTGTTCCCTGGTCGGTGCTGTCGCTGCTGTCCCCGGGACCGGCCTTGTCGAGGGACGGTGCGCTCTCGGTGTACAAGACTGCCGGCGCGTCCGCGAACGTTCTGGAGGACCGATGAGCCGGTTGATCTTCGAGGCACGCCGACGGCTGCCACGACCGTCTTCGAGCAAGGGCACCATCACCATCGAGGCGCCCCCGGAACTGCAACGAGCGGTGCCTCCGTCGCTGTTGCGGCGCGCCTTGCCCTTCCTGATCGTGATGTTGATCGTCGGCATGATCGTGGCGCTGGTGGCCACCGGCATGCGGTTGATCTCGCCGACCACGCTGTTCTTCCCGTTTGTGTTGCTGTTGGCGGCCACCGCCCTGTACCGCGGCAACGACAACAAGATGCGCACCGAGGAAGTCGATGCCGAGCGGGCCGACTACCTGCGGTACCTGTCGGTGGTGCGCGACAACGTGCGGGCCCAGGCCGACGCGCAACGGGCCATGCTGCAGTGGTCTCATCCAGAACCTGCGGTGCTGGCGCAGATCGCCGGCTCGCGGCGGCAATGGGAGCGCGATCCACACGACCCGGATTTCCTGGTGGTGCGGGCCGGCCGCCACGACGTCCCGTTGGAGACCACGTTGCGGGTCAAGGACACCGCCGATGAGATCGACCTCGAGCCGGTGTCATACAGCAGTTTGCGAGGTCTACTCGAGGCCCAGCGCACCGTCCACGATGCACCGGTGGCCATCGATCTGACAAAGGTGTCGCGCATCACCGTCGTCGGCGACCCGGACCAAGCGCGTGCTGCGGTGCGGGCCTGGGTGGCCCAGGCAGTCACCTGGCATGACGCCGGTGTGCTCGGTGTGGCGCTGGCCGCTCCGCAGCTGGAGGGCCCGGACTGGTCGTGGCTGAAATGGTTGCCGCACAGCGATGTTCCCG
Organism: Mycobacterium sp.; assembly: GCF_049647605.1. GTDB lineage: Bacteria > Actinomycetota > Actinomycetes > Mycobacteriales > Mycobacteriaceae > Mycobacterium. The sequence goes on from NZ_JBARXZ010000184.1 coordinate 35,096, forward strand.
GCGAAGTGGACGGCACCGGTCCCGCGCGGTATCTGGCTGCCAACACCGATGAGTTGATCGCCAAGATCGGGCCTGCGCTGGCCGAGCGTGCGCTCTTCACAGGTGCCGCCCGATCAGCGGATGAGTCGTTGCGGCACTTGGTGATCGTCGTCGACGACCCGGGTTACGACCTGAGCGGTTCGGTACTGTCAGCCGGGCTGGCCGGCGTCACCGTCGTGCACATCTCGCAGACCGCGCCGGACAGTGATCAGTACCCGGACCCCGAGCGTCCTCATCTTCTGGTCGAGAACGGCCGCATTCAGCGCTGGCTCACCGGCGGGTGGCGGCCCTATGTGGACCACGCCGATGCGATGAGCAGCGCCGAAGCCGAACATTTGGCGCGGCAGTTGTCGCGCTGGGACTCCAATCCCACCCATGCCGGTCTGCGGTCGGCCGCCACCCGCGGCGCGACCTTCACCACCATGATGGACATCGATGACGCCTCGCAGCTGGATGTGCCCACGGTGTGGGCCCCCCGGCGCCGCGAGGACGAGCTTCGAGTGCCGATCGGTGTCACCGCCACCGGCGAGCCGCTGTATTTCGACCTCAAGGACGAGGCCGAGGGCGGGATGGGGCCGCACGGTCTGATGATCGGTATGACCGGCTCCGGCAAGTCGCAAATGCTGATGTCGATTCTGTTGTCACTGTTGACAACACACTCCGCGGACCGACTCATCGTGATCTACGCCGATTTCAAGGGCGAGGCAGGCGCGGACATCTTCCGCAACTTCCCGCAGGTGGTCGCGGTGATCTCCAACATGGCAGAGAAGAAGTCACTGGCGGACCGCTTCGCCGACACCCTGCGCGGGGAAGTTGCCCGCCGCGAGACGGTGTTACGTGAAGCCGGCCGACGAATCCAGGGCAGCGCGTTCAACTCGGTCACCGAGTACGAAGCAGCTCGGAACTCTTCTGCCGAAGCAGCCGCCGAGCTGGCGCCGATGCCGACGTTGTTCGTGGTGGCCGACGAGTTCACGCTGATGCTCGCCGATCACCCGGAGTACGCCGAGCTCTTCGATTACGTTGCCCGCAAGGGCCGCTCGTTCCGGATCCATCTGCTGTTCGCATCGCAGACCCTCGATGTCGGCAAAATCAAGGACATCGACAAGAACACCTCGTACCGGATCGGTCTGAAGGTGGCCAGCCCGGCGGTGTCCCGGCAGGTCATCGGCGTCGAAGACGCCTACCACATCGAATCCGGCAGAGAACACAAAGGAGTCGGATTCCTGGTTCCGGCCCCCGGTGCCGATCCGATCAAGTTCCGCAGCACCTACGTCGACGGCATCTACGAGCCACCCCGCACCCCGCGGTCGTTTGTGGTGCCCACGGTGCCGGAACCCAAACTGTTCACCGCCGCCGCCGTCGACCCCGATCAGGATGTGGTGATCCTCGACGACGATGACGCACCCGCAGGGCCGCCGAAGAAGCTGATCGCCACCATCGGGGACCAGCTGGCCCACTACGGTCCGCAGGCACCGGCGCTGTGGCTTCCGCCGCTGGACGAACCGGTGGCGTTGACCACCATGCTCGCCACCTCTGGTATCGGTGAGCGGCAGTGGCGCTGGCCGCTCGGCGAGATCGACCGCCCGTTCGAGATGCGCAGAGACCCCTTGGTGTTCGACGCACGTTCGGCGGCGGGAAACCTGGTCATCCACGGTGGACCGAAGTCGGGCAAATCGACGGCGCTGCTGACATTCATCAGTTCGGCAGCCGAGCTGCACTCGCCGCGTGAGGTGACGTTCTACTGCCTTGACTACGGCGGCGGCGCATTGCAGAAGATCGAGGAGCTGGCCCACGTGGGCAGCGTCGCCTCACCGTTGGACGGCGAGCGGATACGGCGCACCTTCGGTGAGATCGAGACGCTGTTGCAGTCCCGCCGGCGGGCCGGCGACCGTGCCCCCCATGACGGTTACGGCCACGTTTTCCTGGTGATCGACAACCTGTACGCGTTCAGCCGGGACAACACCGACCAGTTCAACACCCGAAACCCATTGCTGGCCAGGGTTACCGAACTTGCCAACACCGGTTTGGCGTACGGCATCCACGTTGTCATCACCACGCCGAACTGGCTCGAGGTGCCGTTGGCGATGCGGGATGGCCTGGGGATGCGGCTGGAGTTGCGACTGCCCGACCCCCGCGACAGCAATGTCCGCATCACCGGTGCGTTGCGCCGGCCCGCCGAGAGCGTGCCCGCCGATCAGCCCGGTCGCGGCCTGACGATGGCAGCTGAGCAGTTCTTGATCGCCGAACCGCAACTCGACCGGATCGCGGCACTCAACGATCGCCATCCCGGCCTCACAGCGCCGCCGGTGCGGTTGCTGCCGACCGATCTGGAGCCGTCCGTGGTGGCGCCGCTGTACCGCGGCCCCGAGCAGGTGGTGATCGGTCAGCGCGAAGACGATTTGGCGCCGGTGCTCGCCGACTTCGCCGAACAGCCGCTCATGATGGTCTTCGGTGACTCCAAGTCGGGCAAGACCACCTTGCTGCGGCACCTCATCGCGACGATACGAGACAATTCGTCCGCTGACCGGGTGGCCTTCACGGTGCTCGACCGCCGGCTGCATCTGGTGGACGAACCGTTGTTCCCGGACAACGAGTACACCGCCAACATCGACCGGATCGCCCCGGCGATGCTGGGACTCGCGGCGATCATCGAGGCGCGGCGGCCACCGCAGGGCCTTTCGGCTCAGGAGCTTCGGGCGTGGACGTACCAGAGCGCTCCCGGGGCTCACACCCACTACCTGATCGTCGACGACGTCGATGCCATCCCCGACGGCCCCGCGATGAGCGGACCCTATGTGGGGCAGCGGCCGTGGACGCCGATCATCGGACTGCTCTCCCAGGCAGCCGATCTCGGGCTACGGGTGATCGTCACCGCCAGGGCCACCGGTTCGGCGCACGCATTGATGACCAATCCGTTGCTGCGCCGCCTCAACGACCTGCAGGCGACAACCCTGATGTTGTCGGGCAACCCCACGGAGAGCGGAAAGATCCGCGGGCACCGCTTCACCAGGCAACCCGCCGGCCGGGCGTTGCTGCTCGACGACAGCGATACGGCCACTCATCTCCAGATCGTGAACCCGCTGCTGGGTACCGAAGTCGACGGCGGACCGAACTCCAGAAGGAGGAATGAACCATGACCCTTCGTGTGGTTCCAGAAGGGCTGGCCGCAGCCAGTGCCGCCGTGGAAGCTCTCAGCGCACGGCTGGCCGCGGCACACGCCGCCGCCGCACCCGCGATCACCGCTGTGCTGCCCGCGGCAGCCGATCCGGTGTCACTGCAGACCGCCGCCGGTTTCAGCGCCCAAGGCGCCGAACACCAGGTGGTCGCCGTGCAGGGTATTCAGGAATTGGGCCGCTCGGGTCTGGGGCTGGGGGAGTCGGGCACCAGTTACGCCACCGGCGACGCTCAAGCGGTGTCGGCCTATCTGATTGCCCGCGGCGGCCAATGACCGCCCCAGTCTGGTTCGCCTCGCCACCTGAGGTGCATTCCGCGCTGCTGTCAGCTGGTCCCGGACCGGGGCCGCTACTGGCAGCCGCCGGTGCGTGGGCGGCGCTGAGCGGTGAATACACCGCCGCCGCTGCCGAACTCACGTCGCTGCTGGCCGGGATCCAGGCCGGTGCCTGGCAGGGCCCCAGCGCCGAGCAGTACGCCGCCGCACACCTGCCGTACCTGGCGTGGCTCACCCAGGCCGCCACCAACGCGGCCGTGG
>NZ_JBARXZ010000185.1:0-2864 GCF_049647605.1 Mycobacterium sp.
GTCATCTGCGCTCAGCACGCCTTTGTGGCGGCTGCCGCTTGCGTCCATGACCTCGGCGGTTGCGAAGTAGTTGCCGATGGTCTCGGCCACGAAGCCACGGTAGAAGACGTTGCGTGCGGCTTCGACCTGCTCTTCCCGCCCTCTTTTTGCCTCTGCCTCTGCGATGATACGCTTCCATGTGGCGGCAAGATCCGGGTTCATCACATTCGAATGCGGGGCTGGCGCCGAACCGCCGGGCAACCATGTTTGAGCAGAGGTCGGCCACTCGGACTTGAAGAATTCGACCAGCCCCTCGATTGTTGCAGACACGCGCGGCAACACCGGATGTCCGCGCTCGGCATAGTAGATTGCCGGCTCCAGGACATCGCGCACGCTCATACTGCCGTAGTCGCGCAGCATCAGCATCCAGCCGTCGAATGATCCCGGAATAACTGTCGCCAGCAAGCCGTCGCCGGGGATCATCTTCAGCCCCTCGGACGTGTAGTGTTCGATGGTGGCCCCGGCGGGGGCCGGGCCCTGCGCGCAGATGACTTCAACCTTGTCGTTCTTCTTCGAATAGAGCACGGCCGGCATGTCCCCGCCCGGACCGACAAGATGTGGTTCCACGACTTGCAGAACGAACCCCATTGCCACCGCGGCATCGAAAGCATTGCCGCCTTTCTCGAGGATGCTCATGCCGACCGCCGAAGCGATCCAGTGAGTGGAAGCGACGACGCCGAAGGTTCCCAGGATTTCGGGACGGGTCGTAAATGAGTTCATCGTGCAATGTCCTTTTGGCAAATCATGCTTCTCGCGGATCAAGCGCATCGCGCAGTCCGTCGCCCAGAAGGTTGAAGCCGATGACCACGAGGAAGATCGCGGCCCCAGGCCACATCGCCATCCAGGGCGCTTGTGAGAGGTAGTTCTTGGCGACGTTCAGCATCGAGCCCCAGCTTGGCGCCGGTGGCTGTTGGCCGAGGCCGAGGAAGGAAAGGCTGGCCTCCGCGATGATGGCAGTCGCGATTGTCAGTGTCGCCTGTACGAGGATCGGGGCGAAGACGTTGGGCAGGATGTATCGCTTGATGATGGTGTAGTGCCTGAGGCCGATCGAGCGCGCGCCTTCGACATAGTCTTCGTTTTTGACCGAAAGTACCTGGCCGCGTGTCAGCCTGATAAAAACGGGCATCGCCGACAACCCGATTGCAATCATGGCATTCATCAGGCTCGGGCCGAGGAAAGCGGCCAGTGCGATGGCCGTTATCAGGAACGGCATGGCAAGGAAGGCTTCGGTAATGCGCGAGATGATCTGGTCGATCCAGCCACCGAAATAACCCGAGACAAGGCCGAATGGCACGCCGATAACAACGGCAATGGCGACCGACAGCACACCGGCCAAAAGAGATGCCTGCGCACCCCAGATCATGCGAGCCAGGATATCGCGGCCTATATCATCGGTACCTAGCCAGTAGGCCGCTGATGGCGCCTTGCGGATTGCCGACCAGTTTGTGCCGTTCGGGTCGGCAATAGGAAGCAGCGGCGCGGTGAGCGCAAGGACTGTGAAGAATGTGATGATCGCCAGTCCGACCAACGCACCCTTGTTGGCCTTCAGCTTGCGCCATGCCCGGCTTTGCGGACGTTGGCTCACAGGCGCCGAAAGCACGACCTGTTCGATGGTGGTCATAGATTGGCCCTCATGCGCGGATTGAGGACGACATAGAGGACGTCGGCGATGAGGTTCATCAGGATGAAGCCGATCGCCGTGCAAAGCACCACGCCTTGCACAACCGCATAGTCGCGGGTGAAGACGGCATCGACGATCAGTTTGCCGAAACCGGGAATGGTAAATATCTGCTCGGTCAAAACCGCGCCCGCGAGAAGTTCGCCGAACAAAAGCGCGCTCAATGTAACGATGGGTAGGACCGCGTTGCGGAAGCTGTGCTCAAGCACCACCTTTCGTTCCGAAAGCCCTTTGGCACGAGCGGTGCGTATGTAATCGGCGCTGAGCACACTGAGCATGGCGGAGCGTGTGTGGCGCATCAGCGTGGCCGCCAAGGCGTTGCCGAGGACGAACGCCGGCATAAGCATGGTCTTGACGGAATTGAGTGGATCTTCGAAAAACGGCCGGTATCCCGAAGCCGGCAGCCAGCCGAGGTTCACCGAAACAAGCAGGATCAGCATGATCCCCAGCCAGAAGTTCGGGATCGATAGCCCCGACAGCGCAACCACATTGGCAATGTAGTCGAGCGCGGTGTTCTTCTTCACCGCCGCCAGGATACCCATGGGTATGCCTATCGCGAAGGCAAAGATCATCGACATGATCGCAAGCTGAATTGTGACGGGCAGCTTTTGCCCCACGAGCGTCAAGACCGGCAGATCGGTGCGCAGGGAAATGCCGAGATCACCCTGGAGCGCAGAACCCAGCCAGTGAGCATATTGAATTGGAACAGGATCGTTGAGCCGGTACTTCTCGCGCAGGTACTCAATCACTTGCGGGTCGCGTTCCTCGCCTGCCATGGCAAGTACCGGATCGCCCGGCAAGAGCTTCTGCAGCGAAAATACGAACACGGAAATGATCAAGAGCGTCGGAATAGCGACCAGAAGCCGCTTTGCGATGTAGCTGTACATGGGCGCTTCCTGCAGCCGCGGTTTCACGCAATGCGACGCCGGGCGAGGGGTGCACCCCGACCGGCGCCTGCCATTGCTCAGTCGGCTTTCTTCACGCCGGCAAGCCGGATCATGCCGTCAGGAGAAGCGACGAACCCGCTGACTTTCTTGTTCAGCGCCCAGATCCATGATTGATGGCCGATATAGGTCATCGGCAGGTCGTCCTGCAGGATTGCTGCCGCGGCGTCGTATTTCTGCTTGCGAACGGCAGTGTCCGGGGC
>NZ_JBARXZ010000186.1:0-12971 GCF_049647605.1 Mycobacterium sp.
ACGGCGCGCCTACTCCGAAGAGACCGCCACCAACGCGTTCTACGAGACCCTGGCCTGGAACTGGCCCAACTGGGCCAAACTGTTCTTCAACAACAAAGGCGTCGTCGCCCGCGGCACCGACGTCTGCCTGAACTACCCCCCGGTCGACCCAACCGTCTGGACCTGGTGAGCTTCAAGCCGGGTGCCTGAGCTCGTCGTTGTTCATGCACCGGCGGCCGGCGTCGACCGCAACTCTCGGGCGCGCTCTCGCACCGCAGACACGTCAGAGTGTCAGTGGATGTGGATACCATCGAACGTATATTCGAAGGATTGTTGGATCCCGCGACCTGCGGACACATCGCTGCCGCGGACATGGTGACTGCGATCCGGCAGTAAAACCGTACTCAGGCCACCTCGACCGCGAGGACGTTGGCGTTCATCGCAATGCTGTTGCGTCACCGCGAGGCGGGGCGGCGGCCGATGAACAGAACTGGACCCACGACACCTGGGCTGCGGTCAAGGACGACATCGGCGCGGTGATGCGTTTGAGTCCGCGTTGGGCTTCGGGCCAGATCCGGCTTGCCGAAGCCCTGGCGGTGCGGCTCCCTCGAGTTGCTGCTCTGCTCGAACACGGCGTCATCAGTGCCCGGGTGGCTGCGGCCATCGTCTACCGCACCGAACTGGTGGACTCCGCTGCCCAAATCGAGGTCGACGCCGAGATCGCCGACCGCGCTGGTGATTTCACCACACTCTCCGAATCGGACCTGGACCTGGCTATCGATGCTGTCATCGAAGAACTGGATCCGGATGCAGTGCGGCGGTTCCGCAAGGCTGCCAAGTCTTGTGATGTGCAGTTCGGCAAACTCGATGACGCCACCGGTACCAAGTCGTTGTTCGGACGTCTGCTGGCCGTCGATGCCGAGGTGGCTTTCCGGGTGTTGAATGCGATGGCTGCCACTGTGTGCCGGGATGATCCTCGTAGTAAAGGCGAGTTGCGGGCCGCGGGGTACGGGGCGGTGTTCCGGGGCCAGGACCGGTTTTTCTGCCAGTGCGGCAACCCCAGCTGCGTGGCGGCGACGATTCCCTCGCAAGTTCCCTCGGTGATCATCCCCACCGCGTTGCTGGCCGAATTGATCCGCACCGGGGCCACCCTCAGGCCGCTGTTGATACCAGTCCAGGAACCTGAACCGCGATACCGCTTTTCGGCCTCGCTGCGCCAGTTCGTGCAGTTCCGAGACCTGTTGTGCCGTTTCCCCGGCTGCAACCGGAAAGCGCACTACGCCGACGTCGACCACACCACCGCCCACGCCGATGGAGGCCCCACCCACGCCTCCAACGCCAAAGCGCTGTGTCGAGAACATCACCTGGCGAAAACCTTTCGCGGCGGCCCCAATGGCTGGCGCGACGAACAACTACCCGACGGCTCGGTCATCTGGACCGCCCCCACCGGCCACAGCTATCTCACCGAACCCACCACGCGGCTGGTGTTCACCGACTGGAACCCCCCAGACTGCGACGCTGCCGCCACCGCCGTGCAAGACTCGCCGCCGCGTCGCCTCGAATATCACCATGCCCCGACGCAGACGCACCCGACAACAAGACCGTGAACAACACATCAAGTCCGAACGCGCTTACAACGCAACCCAACTCGAACTCGAGAGTCAACACGTCGTCGACAGCGTTGAGCGTGGTCGTCCGCCGCCTCGGCCGGTTCAGCCGGCGCTCCGGCGAGCAGGTTGGTCACGAGCCGGCAGGTTGATGCCGACCTGCGCCGTGCTCTCCATGGTTGGTTGCTGCTGTGCGCGAGGCAACCGCGGGTCGGTCAACCCACGGTTGCCTCGCGTCAGCGGCTCAGCTGCAGCTCTGCCGGTAAGAGTCGAGGGCTTGCTTCAGCGCGTTGGCAGTCGGGCCTGCTTCGGCGAAACCGTTCAGCTCAACCTCTTTCCTGCCTTCTGGGAGGTTCTTGTACACGGAAAAGAACTGTTCGATCGCCTGCTGTTGGATGGCGGGCAGATCGGTGATGTTCTGGTAGTCGGAGAAGTGTGGATCGACATCGTCGACGGGCACGGCGATCACCTTCTCGTCGGCTTCGCCACCGTCGATCATGTTGAGCATCCCGATCGGCCGAACGCGCACCTGAACGCCGGGTGCCAGCGGCTCCCGGGTGAGCACCAGGGCATCGAGCGGGTCACCGTCGCCGCCCAATGACTGCGGAATCGAACCGTAGTTCGCCGGATAGGCGACCGGCATCGACTGAACGCGGTCCAGGACGATCTGGCCGGTGGCGGGGTCGATCTCGTACTTGTTGGCGCTGCCCTGCGGGATCTCCACGACCACCATGACTCCGTCGGCGTCGATGTCGCTGGGTTGGGGGAAGCCGAACGGATGCGTGATCGCATAGCAGCCCTCGGCCGCCGGCGCTCCGGCAGGGCTCGCGGCAGCTGGTGAAGCGGTGGGCTTGGTCTCCGTTGATTCGCTTGTAGGGGTGATGGTTTTGTTGTCGCTCTCTTGCACCTGCGATGCTTCTCCTGCGCAGCCGGCAAGCACGGCAATGGCTGCGATTCCGGCGAGTGCGGGGATTGGGCGAGATTGAACCATGGGAGTTGGCGTCCTTGTCGGTCGGTGTCAGTCAGCCGGTCGCTCATCGGGCCAGCGGATCGTTCCACGCGTGGGTGATGCGGAGGTGAACGGTCGCAGCCGGAGGTGACGCGCTGGTGGGGTGGAGTTGCGACGGGGTGAACAGAGCACTGTGCGCCGTGCGGCGTCAGGAGGTGGGCGCCCCAGGCTACGGTTGGCCGATGAGCGAATTCGTACCGTCTGCATTCTCGGCGGCAACCGGTATCGGGTCGTGGCCTGGCACCTCGGTCCGCGAGGCCGCGGCGACCATCGTCGGGGAGCTGCACAACCTGACGCATCTGGTCGAACTCCCGGCCAGGGGAGTGGGCGCCGACCTCATCGGCCGGGCGGGTGCCCTGCTGGTCGATATCCACATCGATACGGTGCCCCGCGGCTATCGCATCGCCGCCCGCCCCGGTGCCGTCACCCGGCGGGCGTCAAGCTTGCTGGGTGAGGATCTCGATGCCCTCGAAGAGGCCTGGGAGAAAGCAGGTCTGGGCGCTTCGAAGCGAACCGTCAAGGTGCAGGCGCCCGGGCCCATCACGTTGGCTGCTCAGCTCGAACTGGGTGGCGGCCATCGCGCCATCACCGACGCCGGTGCGTTGCGGGATCTCACCGCATCGCTGGCCGAAGGGGTTGCGCTACACCGCGCGGAGGTGGCGCGGCGGCTGGACACCGACGTCGTCGTCCAGTTCGACGAGCCCTTGCTGCCCGCTGCGCTGGCGGGTCGACTCACCGGTGTCACCGGCGTCACGCCCGTGCATCCGGTTGACGAAGCGTTGGCCACCGAGCTCATCGACACCTGCGCGAGCGCGGTCGGGAGTGCGGTGTCGCTGCACAGCTGCGCGGCCGATCTTCCATGGAAACTGGTGCAGCGCACGGCTATACAGGCGGTATCAGTGGACACGTCGGTTCTGCAACCCGCTGACCTGGACGGGATCGGAGAGTTCCTCGAATCGGGGCGCACCGTGGTGCTCGGGGTGGTCCCGGCCCTGGAGCCCGAGACGCGTCCGGCCGTCGAACAAGTTGCCGCCGAGGCTGCCAGGATCACCGACCGGCTCGGCTTCCCACGGGCCGTCCTGCGTGACCGCATCGGTGTGACCCCGGCCTGCGGACTTGCCGGGGCCACACCGGCGTGGGCACGCACGGCCATCGGGCTGGCACAAAAGGTCGCCGACGGCTTCGACCAGGATCCGGACTCCATCTGACCGGCAACGTAGGCGCTGGGTCAGCGGACGCGTAGATCCTTGCGCAGGATCTTGCCCGACGCCGATTTTGGTACCGCGTCGATGAATTCGACCCGGCGGACCTTCTTGTACGGCGCGACGTGCGAAGCGACGAACTCCATCACCTGCTCTTCGGTGATCTCGGCATCGGGTTGCCTGACCACAAAGGCTTTCGGAACCTCTTCACCGTCGTCGTCGGTGACGCCGACCACGGCGGCGTCGGCGATCTGTGGATGGGTCAGCAGCAGCGCCTCCAGCTCGGCAGGCGGCACCTGGTAGCCCTTGTACTTGATCAGCTCCTTGAGCCGGTCGACGATGTAGACACATCCGTCAGAATCCACGCAGGCCAGATCTCCGGTGTGTAGAAAACCCTCGGCGTCAATGGTTTCCGCGGTCGCTTTGTCGTTGCCGAGGTAGCCCGCCATCACGTTGGGTCCGGCGAACCACAATTCGCCGGTCTCGCTGCGGCCGCGTTCGGGGATGCCGATCTCGGCGCCGGTGGCCGGGTCGATGATCTTGCTGACAGCATTGGGCACCGTCCAGCCGACCGAACTCAGCGGAGCGGTGGCTCCCGTGAGTTTCTGGCCGCCGTCGAACGGCATGCAATGGCTGACCGGGGACAGCTCGCTCATGCCGTAGCCCTGCACCATCCGGCAGCCGATCTTGGTGGCGACGGCGTGGCCCAGATCCTCGTCCAGCGGCGCCGCACCGGACATCACCGTCTGCAAGGACGACAGGTCGAACTTGTCGACCATCGGATGCTTGGCCAAGGCGACGGCCACCGGCGGCGCGATGTAGGCGACCGTGCAGCGGTGATTCTGGATCGTCGACAGGAACACCTCGAGATCGAACGACGGCATGATCACCAGCCGGGCCCGGGCATGCAGGGCGGCGTTGAGCAGCACCGTCATTCCGTAGATGTGGAAAAACGGCAGCACCGCGATGATCACGTCGTCGGAGGTGATGCCCTGCAACGGTCGGAACTGTGCAACATTGGCCACCAGATTGCGGTGGGTCAGCATGACGCCCTTGGGATTGCCCGTCGTGCCGGAGCTGTAGGGCAACGCCGCCAGATGGGTGGCGGCATCGAAGGTCACCGTCGGCGCGTCGGCACCGGAGGCCAGCAGGTCGTCGGCGCTGGGATGCCCGGCCTCGGTTTCCCCTTTGCCGTCGAGCACCACCACTTCACCGGGGGACAGACCGGCGTGTGCGGCTCCTTCGACGGCCTGCGGCACCAGCCGCGAGACGGTGATCAGCATCTTGGCGTGGGCGTCGGTGAGCTGCTTGGCGATGTCCTTGGCAGTGAACAAGGCGTTGATGGTGGTGGCGGTGGCGCCGGCACGCAGGATGCCGTGGAAGGCGACAGCGAACCCCGGGCTGTTCGGAGAGAGCAAGCCCACCACATCACCCACGCCGATGCCGCGGTCGGCCAGCGCGCCGGCGAAGGCGTCGACCCGGGTGACCAGATCGCGATAGGTCAGCTCGGCCCCGGAGATGGCATCCACCAGCGCCACCCGGTCGGCGTCTGCGTCGGACAGATCGCCGAACAGATACTCGTAGACACCGATCCCGGGCACCTCGACATCGGGGAAGGGGCTGGCGAAAGTCATGATCCTCCGTGGGTTCGGTCATCTAGTTGCTTGATCAATTTCTTGGGTGCAACCAACCGGAACGAGGTGTCGATCAACTCCGTCACCTCGTCCCAATCAACTTGCGCTGCAGCCAAATCCAGGCCCAGCCATCCTGCCGGTCCCAGGTACATCGGAAAGAAGAATCGGGTGTCTTTCTCCAGTGCGGGTCTTTCGTCCTCGCTGGGTTTGACCAGTACCGAGTATGGATAGAGCACTCGGTGGCCCGTTTCTTTGGAGCTGCCGCCATACCAGGTGAAAACCTTGGTCACCGCAAACGCCGGCCTGCCGTGGGACACCTTCTCGAAAGCGTCGGGAAATCCCAGCGCGATCCGCCGTACTTCGGCCAACCCATGATCGTCGTCAGCGAACATGATCGGATGCGGCATGGTGCCCAGGCTAGCCAGGCCTTCGAGCATGTCGGCGCATTTCGCTAACGTGACTCACGTGAGCTCATCCGAGACCGAGGAAGACGCCCAGTCTGCTGACGTGCGCAGGCAGTGGCAGGAGTTGGCCGACGAGGTGCGTGGTCATCAGTTCCGTTACTACGTCAAGGACGCGCCCGTCATCTCCGACGGAGAGTTCGACACGCTGCTCGGCAGGCTCACCGAGTTGGAGGACCAGCACCCGGAGCTGCGCACCCCCGACTCACCCACCCAGTTGGTCGGCGGGGCCGGCTTCGCCACCGAATTCGGCGCGGCCGACCATCTCGAGCGGATGCTCTCGCTCGACAACGTGTTCAACTCCGAGGAACTGGTCACGTGGGCGACGCGGTTGCGCACCGAGATCGGTGCCGACGCCCACTATCTGTGCGAGCTGAAGATCGACGGGGTGGCCCTGGCGCTGGTGTATCGCAATGGCAGGTTGGAGCGGGCGGCCACCCGCGGTGACGGGCGCACCGGTGAGGACGTCACCCTCAATGCCCGCACCATCGACGACATCCCGGAGAGGCTCACCGGGACCGCAGAGTTCCCGGTGCCGGATGTGCTCGAGGTCCGGGGTGAGGTGTTCTTCCGGCTCTCGGATTTCGAGGCACTCAACGCCAGCCTGGTCGAGGACGGTAAACCTCCGTTCGCGAACCCCCGCAACAGTGCGGCCGGCTCGCTGCGGCAGAAGAATCCCGCCGTCACCGCCCGGCGCCGGCTGCGGATGATCTGCCACGGACTGGGGCACGCCGAAGGCTTCAACCCCCCCACGCTGCACGACGCATACCTGGCGCTCAAGGCCTGGGGGCTGCCGGTCTCGGATCACACCGCCCGGGTGCAGGGTGTCGAGGCGGTGCAGGAACGGATCACCTACTGGGGGGAACACCGCCACGATGTCGAGCACGAGATCGACGGCGTGGTGGTCAAGGTCGACGAGGTGTCGTTGCAGCGGCGTCTCGGCGCCACGTCGCGGGCACCTCGCTGGGCCATCGCCTACAAATACCCGCCGGAAGAGGCCACCACCAAGCTGCTCGACATCCGGGTCAGCGTCGGGCGCACCGGCCGGGTGACCCCGTTCGCCTACATGGAGCCGGTCAAGGTGGCCGGGTCGACGGTGGGCCTGGCGACCTTGCACAACGGCTCGGAGGTCAAACGCAAGGGGGTGCGCATCGGTGACACCGTGGTCATCCGCAAGGCCGGCGACGTCATCCCCGAGGTGCTCGGGCCGGTTGTCGAGCTTCGTGACGGATCCGAGACGGAATTCGAGATGCCGACGCACTGCCCCGAATGCGGGACCTTGCTGGCACCGGCCAAGGAGGCCGACGCCGACATTCGCTGCCCGAATTCGCGGTCGTGCCCCGCGCAGCTGCGGGAGCGGGTGTTCCACGTCGCCGGCCGCGGTGCCTTCGATATCGAGGGTCTGGGCTATGAGGCCGGCATTGCACTGCTCACCGGCGCAGTGATCGAAGACGAGGGAGACCTGTTCACCCTCACCGTCGAGGACCTGCTGCGCACCGAGCTGTTCACCACCAAGGCCGGCGAGGTGTCGGCCAACGGCAAACGGCTGCTCGCCAATCTGGGCAAGGCCAAATCCCAGCCGCTGTGGCGGGTGCTGGTGGCGCTGTCCATCCGCCATGTCGGTCCCACCGCGGCCCGGGCGCTTGCCGGCGAGTTCGGCAGCCTCGACGCCATCATCGCGGCCTCCCTCGAAGAGCTGGCGGCCGTCGAAGGGGTCGGCCCCACCATCGCTGCCGCGGTGAAGGAGTGGTTCACCGTCGACTGGCATTGCGCCATCGTCGACAAGTGGCGTGCGGCCGGGGTTCGGATGGCCGATGAGCGCGACAGCAGCATCGAGCGCAACCTCGAAGGACTGTCGATCGTGGTCACCGGGTCGCTGGCCGGGTTCTCCCGCGATCAGGCCAAGGAAGCCATCTTGGTGCGCGGCGGCAAGGCCGTGGGCTCGGTGTCGAAGAAGACCGCCTACGTCGTCGCCGGCGATGCACCGGGGTCCAAGTACGACAAGGCCGTCGAACTCGGGGTGCCGATTCTCGACGAGGACGGCTTCCGCCGGTTACTCGATGACGGACCCGACGTTAGCTGACGTGATCGGTGGGTAACTGGTAGCGAGCAGCTGCCACGGATCGGCTTGGACTGCGGAAAGGACGAATGACAACCGCTCGCGATGTCATCAACGCCGTCTCCGGTGCCTTCTCGGCCAAGGTGGTGGGCCAGGATTACCTCCGCGAAACACTGTTGATCGGGCTGCTCACCGGTGGTCATGTCCTACTGGAGGGGGTTCCCGGGCTGGCCAAGACCACCGCGGCGCGCACCTTGGCCGAGGCCATCGACGGTGGGTTCCGGCGGATCCAATGCACCCCGGACCTATTGCCCAGCGACATCATCGGCACCCAGATCTACGATGCCGATGCCCACACATTCACCACCCAGCTGGGGCCGGTTCACAGCAACATCGTGCTGCTCGACGAGATCAACCGGTCCGGCGCCAAGACCCAGAGCGCCATGCTGGAAGCCATGGAGGAGCGCCAGACCACCATCGCGGGCGTCAATCATCCGACCCCCGAACCGTTTCTGGTTGTGGCCACCCAGAATCCGGTGGATCAGGAAGGCACCTATCCGCTGTCGGAGGCGCAAACCGATCGCTTCATGCTCAAAGAGGTGCTGCGGTATCCCACGCCGGACGAAGAAGCCGAAATCGTGCACCGCATCGAGGCCGGCGTCTACGACCGTGCCGAACCGGTGAGTCCGGTGGTCTCGCTCGACGACATCCGTGGGCTGCAGCGCACCGCGCGCGAGGTCCACATGGACCGCGTGCTGGTGCGGTACGTCAGTCAGTTGGTCCACGTCACCCGGGAGCCGGCGAAATTCCTGCCGGGTCAGCTGGCCAGGCTGGTCGAATACGGCGCCAGTCCGCGGGCCACCATCGCGTTCTGCCGCGCGGCCAAGGCGCAGGCCCTGCTGGCCGGCCGTGATCACGTGCTGCCCGACGACATCCGCACACTTGCGCATCGGGTGCTGCGGCACCGGCTGATCCTGGGGTTCGAAGCCGTCAACGTCGACGTCACTCCAGAGCGGGTGATCGACGCGGTTCTCCACGCCGTCCGGGTGCCCTGAGGCCATGGGCAGGCATCTCAACCGCGCCAAATCGCACTTCGGGACCGACACCCGCGGGCTGCTCGACGGCGGCCGATATGCGTTGCTGCACACCAGAAGTCTCGAGCTGGATGAACTTCGGCCCTACGTCCCCGGAGATGACGTCCGCGATATCGACTGGAGAGCATCGGCGCGCTCGGGGACGGTGTTGATCAAGCGGTTCGTCTCGGAAAAACATCACAAGATCGTGCTGGTGGCCGATGCCGGCCGCAACAGTTCGGCGCTGGCTCCCAGTGGCGAGGTCAAGCGGGATATCGCCGCCAACGTGATGGGCGCTGTCGGACTCGTCTCGATGGCGCGCAGCGACGAAATCGGTCTGGTGTACGGCGATTCACGCGGCTCGGTGACAATCCGCAGTCGCCGTGGGGAGACGCATATCGAGAGTCTGCTGGAACGCTTCTACGGCCACAGCAGTGGTGCCGCGGGTCCCAGTGACATGACCGCTCAGCTGGCCTACGTGGCCCGCGCCCACCGCACCCGGCTGCTGCTGATCGTGGTGTCGGATGAGCCCGATGTCACCCCGGAGCTCGAACAGGCGGTGCAGCAGCTCACCGGCCGCCACGACGTGATGTGGTTGCTGATCGCCGACATGCCGGTGATCGGCGCCGACGACAAACATGACGGATTCGACGTGGCAACTGGGCGTTTTGTGCTCGGCGGTGCCGCGCTGGGTCCGCGGGTGCTGGCCGCCTACCAGGCCGCTGAATCGCAGCGCGCCGCGAACCTCGATGACTTCCTGTCCGCCAACCGGGTGCGGTTCGCCCGGGTCGGCGCCAGCACCGAGATCCGAGCGAAGCTCGTGGAGTTGAGTCAGGGCTATCGGCATGCCGGCTGACGATCTGCTGCGCTTTGTCGGTGAACCACCGGCCTACTCGGTGTGGTGGCTGGTGCTGGGCGTGGCCGGGATCATCGTGGTGCTCGGTTGGGTTGCGGCAGTGTATGTCTGGACCCTGCCGCCGGAGCGGCTGCGGGGGCGGCTGCACACGTGGCTGACCCGACGTCGCTTCCTGGCCGCGGTCCGGCGGATCGGCGACGAATTCCGCAGCGGTGCTCTCACGGCTGAGCAGGCCAGTGCAGGGCTGAGTCGCGCGGTGCGTGGCTTCCTGTCGATCACCACCGGGACCCGCGCCCACTACCTGCACGTCAGCGAGATCTCCGACAGCCCCGACGCCGGTGTGTCAGCAGCGGCGCCGTTACTGGCGGCGCTGGCGCAGGCCCAGTTCGATCCCAACCGACAGCCCGATCTGGCTGCGCTGGAACAGGCCGCGGGGGAGTTGATCTCGGGCTTCCAGATGGAGGCCGAAACAGAAGCCGGCAACGAAACGAGACCCTCGTGGAATTGACCTGGTGGGCCGTGCTGCTGGTGGGTTTGGCGGCACTTCTCGGCTCAGCTGTGATCGCGTGGGTGTTGCCGGTGCCCACCGGCAACCGGCGGTTGCGGCCCCTGGCACACGTCGAACGGCTCACCCGGCTGCCGGAGTACGCCCGGGTCTACCGGGCCTACCTCATCTCCATGGTCGCCACGCTGCTGTTGCTGGTGGTGGCGTTCGCGGCGGTGCTGGTCGCCGCCGCTCGGCCGACGGGGTTGGCGGCCTCCACCCGGGCCTTCGACGCGGCCTACCCGCAGGACACCATGCTCTGCGTCGGCCAGGACGTCACCGACCCCACCTCGGCCGAACTGTTCAGCCACTTCGCCCGGCAGGCCCAGAGCTACGACCGGCAGCGGCTGGGGCTGACGTCCTCGACGTTGCGGGTGATACCGCTGACCCGCGACCACACCTACCTCACCGACCGGCTGCAGGGTTTGGCCCGGCTGGCGCCGATTCAGCAGCGGCTGGACAGCGGTGAAGAGGTCGCTGTCGCCGACCGTGACGAATTGGCCGCCCGGGCCGGGGAGTTCACCCGCCCGATCGAGTATGTCGACTACGCACCCAGCACCGCAGACGCCCTGGCCCTCTGTATGGGCGGCTTTCCCGATTCGGGGCAGACCGGGTCGCACCGCCGTCAGCTGATCTACGTGGGCTACACCGCATTCGCCGACGGTGACGGTGCCGACGGGCGCAGCCCGGCCTACACCGCCGACGCGGTGCGCCGGCTGGCGGTGGACAACGGAGTGCAGGTGAACGTCATCGCCCGTACCGATGTTGTCGAACCCACATCGCAGGGCGCCGAATCGTTGCGTGCGATAGCCGACGCCACCGGCGGAATCTTCGAGTTGTACAACCCCGGTGCCGGCCTGCCCGAGGAACCCGGGATCGATCCGATGCTGGCGCAGTTCCTCGACCGGATCGTGGCTGATCCGCCGCCGGCCCGCCTCCCGGACGGGGGACTGATCACCAGCAACTCCTGGGATACCCCGAATCCGGTGCTGATCGCCGCGCTGGGTGCGGTCCTGCTGCTCAGTGTGTCCTTGGTGGTGTTGCGGCGATGACGTTTGTCCCCGCGCTGCCCTGGCCGTGGTTGCTGGCCATCGGGGCGATCCTGATGGCAACAAGAATGATTGCGCTGCAGCGGATTCTGTCGCGAACCGGCACGCACAAGGCGGTGTTGCGCTGGGCCGGGCTGACGCTGGCGCTACTGTGCGTGCTGGTGGCCGCGGCGCGCCCGGGTTTCGATACCGGGCGCGACACCGCGCTGACGGTGCAGTCCGGCGACTCGAGCAGCGGCGATCTGAACGTCCTGTTGGTTGTCGACCGGTCGGCCGGTGCGCCGGTGGCCGACATGCGGGCCGATGTCGAGGCGATCATCTCCGGTTATCCGGACGCCCGTTTTGCGCTGATCTCGTTTGCCACGCGGGCGACGCTGGATTGGCCGCTCTCCGATGACACCTCGAGTCTCACTTCGGTGGTCGCGGGCCTGCAGCCGTATGCCGCCGCTGTCGGCGCGGGTGCGCAGGCCAATGCGTTTGCGGCGCGAGATGTGCTCTACGCGAAGGCAGAATCCGCACTCGCCGAGTATCCCGGTTCCCGGAATCTGGTGTTCTATCTCGGGGCGGGGACCCCGGATTCGGTGGTCGCCCGGGGCGAGTTCGCCCTGCCTGCGGGCGCGGTCACCGACGGTGCGGTGCTCGGCTACCGCAACGGGGCCGGGGATCTGGACGAGTCCAGATTGCGGCAGATCGCCGATCAACTCGGGGTGCCCTACACCCTTCGCCAGAACGGGCAGCCGGTCGACTCCGCACTTCCCGCACCGGATGTGGCGGCCGGGGTGTCGGGAGAGGCCGTCGAGGTCACCGAAAGACGGGAACTCTATTGGCTGTTTGCCCTGCTGGCCGCCGGGCTGATGCTGGTGGAGATGACATTGACGTTGCGGGAGTACCGCCGCACTCGCAGCACCCGTCGGGATGTGCTGTTGTGAGCCGGCGAATACGGCTGCGCCGCAAGCTCTATCTGATGTCGGCGCCGGTACTGCTGCTCATCGTGGTGCTGAGCCTGAAGCTGATCAGTGTGGTGTCGGCCGGGGACGCGGCCCGGTCGCAGTTCCGCGAGCGCGATATCGCCGCCCTGGAATCCACGGTATCGCTGCTGAGGGTCTTCGATGTGGTCGAGCCGGAGAAGACGGCCTTTGCCGCGGGGGACCTCGAGGTACTGGCCGGGCGCTTGCCGGAGGCGCAGCAGCGGTTCCTGGAGTCGCTGGCGGGCACCGATCCTGCGCAATCGTGCCCGGTGCGGATCAACCTGCTGCTGGTACAGGAGACACTCGGCGATCTGGCGTTTCGGGAGGGCCGGCGCGACGATTCGGTGCGCAGCTATCAGGACGCTCTGGCCGTGGCCGGGCAGGCCCCGGCAGGGTGTTTTGCCGGCAACGACGATCCCGATGAGCAGCGGCGCGCGGTTCGGGCCGACACCGTCGCGCGGCTGCAGGACAAACTGGCCTTTGTGACCGGCCCGGTGATCGCAGCACCGCCGCCGCCACCACCCCCGGCT
>NZ_JBARXZ010000187.1:0-10894 GCF_049647605.1 Mycobacterium sp.
CACTTTGGTTGAGGCACAGGTCACCAGAGCGCGAGCCAGGGGTGGAGCACCGGCCACCCGAACGGCCGCGTCGTCGGCGAGCAGTTCGATCAACAGGCGCACCGCGTCGAGGGCACTGCGACTGCGGACGAATCGGGGGAACGCCACGTAGACGGCGATGAAGGCTTCGAGTACCAGGTCGTGGCGGGCCCGCAGATGGGCTTGTTCGTGTGTCAGGATCGCGGTCACCTCGTCGTCGGCGAGAGTGCTCAGCGCCCCTTCGCTCACCACGACCCGCCCGCGAACCCCGGGTAGGCAGTAGGCCAGCGGCTGTTGCACGTCGAGGATGCGCAGTTCGCTGGGCCGGGTACACGCTTGTGCCGCGGCGCGGCTGTGGCTGACGCCGAGGATGTCCACCAGGGTGCGGTGGTGCGCGCGGCGCCGCCGGGTCGAGATGAACACCTGTGCTCCCGCCACGATCAAGCGGGCGCCGATCAGCAGGGTGAGTCCGAAGACGATGATCGAGCCCAGCCACAGCGGCCAGCCGAGCTGGTCGATCTCACCGAGCAAGGTGGTGGGACGGCCGTCCGGGCCTGGGACGAACAGGCGGCTGGCGATCGCGATACCGGCACTGAATGCCGACAGAACGGCGGCCATGGCGATGGATTGCCAGAGCACTATCGCGGCGCGGGGCGCGCGTAACGGCCACGACGCGCGCGCGAGCAGCGCCGGCGCGGGGCCGGCCAGCAGCAGCGCGAGAAGAGTGAAGGCCAGCGCGGACACGCTGACAGTCTCTCTCAGTCTGGTGTGCGCTCGCCAGCCGAGGTGGTCAAACCATGTTTGGCTTCGAGTTCAGCCAGGGCTTGGCGCAGCGCCGCGGCTTCGTCGGCGCCGACACGTTCGACAAAATGCACCAGCGCCGCGTGTCGGCTGCCGGAGTCGGAGGCCTGGTCGAGAGCGTCGACCATCAGCCCGGCCACCAGCACATCGCGACCGTGCATCGGTGCATACCGGTGCGCGCGGTCGTCGCGGTGCTGCACCACGAGGTGTTTCTTGGCTAATCGTTGCAGCACGGTCATCACCGTGGTGTAAGCGAGGTCCCGGCGTTCCGAGAGTGCCTCGTGTACCTGGCGCACGGTCTGTGGTTCCGGCGCCGACCACAGGCGATCCATCACTGCCTGTTCCAGTTCCCCTAAACGCGCCAACTTGGCCATGATCCGTTCATCTCCGAAAACAATGTTGTAAGCCTACTCGCTATTACTACCGGTCGTCGTATCTACCGTTACGTCCTCCAACCGACGTGACCGCTCGGTAGTTCCGCCATCGAGCAGGAACTTTCTGACGCCCGGGGTTCGGCCTGGTGGCCTTCTCTGCTGTGACTGCACTCACAGGTTTCCCGACGGGGGGCACTCATGCTTTTATGGTTAGGCTTACCTAAGCATACGAGGAGGTGCCATGACCGCCCTGGTCGACGATCCACTCATCGCGGGGATGACGATTCGCCGCATACTGCCGTTGCATGAATCGAGTCGGCGGTTGCGAGTGATTTATCCGGAGTGTCCGCGGGTCTACGGCGTGGCGGTCATGGCTGACGTGTCCAAGCGCCGGTGGTGGCCGTTGGCGGCCGCTGTGACCGGTGACCGACTCGAGATGATGTTCGCGGCGGCCGCCGAAGAGATGGACAGCAAGACCGCGGCTGCCCAGCAGCTGGCGGCCACGCTGGCGCACGCCGTCATCGGACGGGTGGTGGCGTTGGTGGTGCTGGAAGGCCGTGCCTGGGATACCGGGTTGGAGAACCTGTGGGTGCATGTCGATTCCGAAGGTGCCATCGACTGGCTCGGGGTTGTTGATCCGACCGTTCGGGTGCTGCCCGACGATCCGTGCGTCCGGGGTGGGCGTCCGGCGGAGGGGGTGGTGGAGCTCCCGGGTGAGGCCGCGTTGGCGACGTGGATCGCCCACCGGTGTCATCGCTCGTTGTCTCCGTTGTTCGCCAAGCTGCACCAGATCAGCGATGGCGCGGTGAGTGTGGCTGCCATGTGGCACACCGTGGGGTCGGCGATTGTTGTCGCCGCCACTCAGGTGCCCACCCTGGCCGGCTACAGCGAAGTGGTTGCGATGCGTCGTGGCCAGGCCGTGCTCGATGCGCTTGTCGGTTTTGGCCTCCCGGTGCGGGGGCGGTCGCAGCCCCGGCTGCGGGCTGCACATTTTTCTCGGCCGAATCGCCACGAAGGGCTTGCTAAATTAGGGCAGCCTTGCCTATATTGAACAGGTCGAGCTAACGGACCGAGCCGGAGTCCTGAGGGCTGCAGAGACCCCCGGTCCACTCGAAGAGGCGAGCCCCGCGCATCACGCGCGGGGCTCGCCGTCATTCTGGGGCAACAACGAGCCCCGACCCGCTGGGCAGGCCGGCCCGGTGTAGACAAGACATCGTGAAAGCAACTCCGACAGGCGAAACCGACTTCATCGCCCCATTCGACTCTGAAATCGGTTTGGTGTTCACCGAGATCACCCCGGATGGAGCCAAAGCCGAACTCGAGGTCAAACCGTCGCTGAAGCAGCCGATGGGCATCGTCCACGGCGGTGTGTACTGCTCGATCGTCGAGAGCATGGCCAGCATCTCGGCCTACGCCTGGCTGTCGGAGCACGGCGGCGGCACGGTCGTCGGCGTGAACAACAACACCGACTTCCTGCGCGCCATCTCCTCCGGCAAGGTCTACGGCGTCTCCGAACCACTGCACCGTGGTCGCAGACAGCAGCTGTGGCTGGTCACCATCAAAGACGAGAAGGACCGGGTCATCGCCCGCGGCCAAGTGCGTCTGCAGAACCTCGAGGCCGAAACCCCCTGACAGCCCGGTGATCCGCCTCGCTTGCACGGCGCGTTCTTCTCAGCCGTGGCAGGATTGCTGAACATGCGATTGACGCCGCATGAACAGGACCGGCTGCTGATCTCCTACGCGGCCGAACTCGCCCGCCGACGCCAGGCTCGCGGGCTCAAACTCAACCATCCCGAGGCGGTAGCGGTGATCACCGACCATCTTCTCGAAGGTGCCAGAGACGGTCGTAGTGTCGCCGAACTGATGATCACCGGCCGGGACGTGTTGACCCGCGACGAGGTGATGGACGGCGTTCCGGAGATGCTCCACGACGTTCAGGTCGAAGCCACCTTCCCGGACGGCACCAAGCTCGTCACCGTCCACCATCCGATCGGCTGAACATCCTGTGATTCCCGGCGAAATTCTCTTCGGTGACGACGATATCGAGCTCAATCCAGGGGCGACCCGGCTGACGATGGAGGTTGTCAACACCGGGGACCGTCCCGTCCAGGTGGGCAGCCATGTGCACCTGCCGCAAGCGAATCCGGCGCTGTCATTCGACCGCACCGCCGCACACGGCCACCGGTTCGACATCCCGGCAGGCACCGCGGTGCGCTTCGAGCCCGGCGTGGCCCAGGTGGTCAGGCTCGTCCCGCTCGGCGGCTCCCGCGAGGTCCACGGCCTGTCGCTCACCCCACCCGGAAAGCTGGATCGCTGATGGCCGCACTGGCGAGGCCCCGGTACGCCGCACTGTTCGGACCGACGACCGGTGACCGGATCCGGCTCGCCGACACAGACCTTCTGATCGAGATCACCGAGGACCGCAGCGGCGGCCCTGGGCTGGCGGGTGACGAAGCCGTCTTCGGCGGCGGCAAGGTGTTGCGGGAGTCGATGGGCCAGGCCCGCGTCACCCGCGCCGACGGAGCGCCCGACACCGTGATCACCGGCGCCGTCATCATCGATTACTGGGGGATCATCAAGGCCGACATCGGAATCCGGGACGGGCGCATCGTCGCGATCGGTAAGGCCGGCAACCCCGACATCATGTCGGGTGTCCACCCCGACCTCGTCGTCGGCCCGTCGACCGAGATCATCGCCGGGAACGGGCGGATCGTCACGGCGGGCGCCATCGACTGTCACGTCCACCTGATCTGCCCGCAGATCATGGAGGAGGCCTTGGGTGGCGGCATCACGACCATCGTCGCCGGGGGGACCGGCCCGGCCGAAGGCAGTAAGGCCACCACCGTCACCCCGGGTTCGTGGCATCTGGCCCGCATTCTGGAGTCCCTGGACCACTGGCCACTCAACATCGCGCTCCTGGGCAAAGGCAACACCGTCAGCGCCGAGGCCATGTGGGAGCAGTTACGTGGCGGTGCAGCCGGTTTCAAGCTCCATGAGGACTGGGGGACCACACCGGCCGCGATCGATGCCTGCCTGACGGTCGCCGATGCGGCCGGCGTTCAGGTCAACATCCACACCGACACGCTCAACGAGATGGCCTTCGTCGAGGACACCCTGGCGGCGATCAGGGGTCGCTCCATCCACGCCTACCACACCGAAGGCGCCGGCGGTGGGCACGCGCCGGACATCATCACCGTCGCCGCGTTCCCCAATGTGCTTCCCAGCTCCACGAACCCGACTCGCCCACACACCGTCAACACCCTCGACGAACACCTCGACATGTTGATGGTGTGCCACCATCTCAACCCGAGCGTGCCAGAGGATCTGGCGTTCGCGGAAAGCCGGATCCGGCCGTCGACCATCGCCGCCGAGGATCTCCTGCACGATATCGGTGCCATCTCGATGATCGGCTCCGATGCTCAAGCCATGGGACGCATCGGTGAGGTGGTGCTGCGCACCTGGCAGACGGCGCATGTGATGAAAAAGCGTCGCGGCGCGCTGAGCGGCGATGGCGCGGCCGACAACCACCGGGTGCGGCGCTACGTCGCGAAGTACACCATCTGCCCGGCCATCGCGCACGGCATGGACCGCGAGATCGGATCGGTCGAGGTGGGCAAGCTTGCCGACCTGGTGCTGTGGGAACCGGCATTCTTCGGTGTTCGTCCCCATGCAGTGATCAAGGGCGGCATGATCGCCTGGGCGGCCATGGGGGACGCCAATGCTTCGATCCCGACTCCGCAGCCGGTGCTGCCACGCCCGATGTTCGGTGCGGCACCCGCGGCGGCGGCGGCCACCTCGGTGCATTTTGTCGCCGGTGCGGCCATCGAGGACGGTTTGGCGGACCGCCTCAACGTGGCGCGCCGGCTCGTCGCCGTCGAGAACGTCCGCAAGGTCGGCAAGGCCGACATGCCGCTCAACGATGCCATGCCGTCGATCGAAGTGGACCCTGACACGTTCACGGTGCGGATCGACGGTGAGGTCTGGGAAGAACAGCCGGCGGCCGAACTCCCGATGGCGCAACGCTATTTCCTCTTCTGATCATCCTGACTGGATTGCCGCATGTCGAACCTGACAGGTTTGTCCACGTTGCTCGGCCTCTCCGATTCGCGGTTGCCGACCGGCGGGCACGTCCATTCCGGAGGGATGGAAGAGGCCGTCGCCGACAAGCTCGTCACCGACGTGGTGACCCTGGAGGCGTTCCTGCGCCGGCGGATTCGCACCAGCGGTCTGGTCGCCGCATCAGTGGCGGTGGCAGTGCAGACCGGGGCCTTGCGTGTTGAACTCGCTGACCGGGAGTTCGACGCGCGCACACCGGCGCCCGCTGCCAGAGCATCATCGCGGGCCCAGGGCCGGGGTCTGCTGCGCCTGGCACGCCGGGTCTGGCCCAACGGTGGTGCGCTGGTGACCGATTGGTCGGTGCTGGGGCGGGCCCCGCACCTTGCGGTGGTCGCGGGTGTTGTCGGTGAGACCACCGCGCTGGATCCGGAACACACGGCGCTGGTTCTGGTGTACACGACGATGACCGGGTCGGCGACGGCGGCGCAGCGCCTGCTGGCCCTCGATCCTGCCGACGTCGCGGCAGTGACCTTCGCGCTGTCGGAGACGTGTGACCGCACGGCCGCCGAGGCGACCACGGGTCTGGCCGATCTGTCCGATCCGTTGCTCGACCTGCTCGCGCAGCGTCACGCGGCCCGCGAGCGCCCACTGTTCATGTCCTGAGGTATCGAAAGGTCTCCCATGCCACCACATTTCATCGAAGGTGAAGCGCACGCCCACGCGGAACGTCCCAAGCGAACCCGTCGGCCCGGTGAACCGTTGCGCATCGGGGTCGGCGGCCCGGTCGGTTCGGGGAAGACTGCGCTGGTGGCTGCGTTGTGTCGGCAGTTGCGCGACGAACTGTCGCTGGCGGTGCTGACCAACGACATCTACACCACCGAGGACGCCGATTTCCTGCGCCGGCACGCGGTGCTGCCGGATGACCGGATCGCCGCGGTGCAGACCGGCGGCTGCCCGCACACGGCCATTCGGGATGACATCACCGCCAACCTCGATGCCATCGATGACCTGATCGCCGCTCACTCGGGGCCGGGGCAACGCCTGGACCTGATCCTGGTCGAGTCCGGCGGAGACAACCTCACCGCCACGTTCTCGTCCGGTCTGATCGATGTCCAGATCTTCGTGATCGATGTCGCCGGCGGTGACAAGGTGCCCCGCAAGGGCGGACCCGGCGTGACGTTCTCGGATCTGTTGGTGATCAACAAGACCGACCTGGCCCCCATGGTGGGTGCGGATCTCGGTGTGATGCGCCGCGACGCCGCCGCGGTGCGCGGCGGCCGGCCGTTTGTCCTTGTCAGCCTCACCGAGGATCCGGTAGCCACCGACGTGCTCGCTTGGGTGAGGGAGCAGCTGAAGGCGCTCCAGACGGTCTGATGCATTCCGAAGTTGTCATCGTGGCCCGCGCGCACCGGCTGCCACGGATCGAATGCCGCGGCGGGCTCGCGGCACGCATCACCGAGACCGACACCGTGCACCTGGTGTCGGCCGCGGCCACGCCCTTGGGGGGCGACACCATCTCGATCCGGGTGGTCGTCGAGCCGGAGGCCCGGTTGCGGCTGCGCAGTGTCGCGGCAGCGGTGGTGCTACCGGCGGTGGGGGAGTTGACGTCGCACGCGGCGCTGCATCTGGAGGTGGCCGGGTATCTCGATGTCGATCTGGAGCCGACGATCGTCGCCGCCGATGCCCGTCATCTCAGCACCGTCGACGTGCAGCTCGACGGCTCGAGTGCGCTGCGGCTGCGGGAACGGGTGCAATTGGGCAGAAGCGGTGAACATCAAGGGTTTTGGAGTGGTGCGCTGCATGCCGACGCCGCAGGCCTGCCCCTGCTGCGGCACCGGGTCGAGCTCGGTGCCGACTCCGTCTCCCACGACGTGTTGTCGGCTCCGCGGGCCTGTGTCAGCGAATTGTGGGTTCCCGCTGGAGACTCCACGGCCGGTGAGAACAAGAACGCCGGCGAGGCCGAGGCCACTGCGGAGGGGGCAGTGGCGCTCGAACTCGCCGGCGGCGGAGTCTTGACGACCTGGCAGGGTCTGCGGCTCTAGCTGGCCGCTTTCTCATCATCGACGGTGGCTGCAAGCTCTTCGAGCTGCTCGATCCGGGTTCGGGCATAGGCCTGTTGCTCGGTGATGGTGAGCTGACCACGGTTGCGGCCCAGGAAGGTGGTGGTCCAGGACAGCAAGGTGGCGATCTTGGTCTTGAAGCCGACCAGGTACACCAGGTGCAGAACCAGCCAGGCGAGCCAGGCGATGAATCCGCCGAACTCGACCTTGCCTACCTTGGCGACGGCCGAGAACCGCGACACCGTTGCCATCGAGCCCTTGTCGAAGTACTTGAACGGCTCCCGGGTGCTGGGGTCAGCACCCTTGAGCTCGGCCTTGATGATGTTGGCCGCGTACTTACCGCCCTGGATGGCGCCCTGGGCCATGCCGGGCACACCTTCGACAAATGCCATGTCACCGACAACAAACACATTCGGATGTCCCGGAATGGTCAAGTCGGGCAACACCTTGACCCGGCCGGCGCGGTCGATCTCGGCGTCGGACTGATTGGCGAGATCCTTACCGAGCGGGCTGGCCTGGACACCGGCGGACCACACCTTGGTGGCCGCTTCGATGCGCTTGGTCGAACCGTCCTGGTATTTGACGGTCAGGCCGTTGCGGTCGACATCGGTGACCATCGCACCCAGCTGGATCTCGACACCCATCTTCTCCAGCCGGTCCTGCGCCTTCTTGCCCAGCTTCTCACCCATAGGCGGCAGCACTGCCGGCGCGGCGTCGAGCAGGATCACCCGGGCCCTGGTGGAGTCGATGTGCCGGAAGGCGCCCTTGAGGGTGTGATCGGCCAACTCGGCGATCTGGCCGGCCATCTCCACTCCGGTGGGGCCGGCGCCGACAACCACAAATGTCAGGAGTTTTGCGCGCCGTTCCGGGTCGCTGGAGCGCTCGGCCTGCTCGAAGGCGCCGAGGATCCGGCCCCGCAGCTCCAGTGCGTCGTCGATGGACTTCATGCCCGGCGCCCACTCGGCGAAGTGGTCATTGCCGAAGTAGGACTGCCCGGCGCCCGCCGCGACGATCAATGTGTCGTAAGGGGTGCGATAGGTGTGCCCGAGTAGAAGCGAATCGACGGTCCTGTTGGCCAAGTCGATGTGGGTGACCTCGCCGAGAAGCACCTGCGCGTTGTCCTGCTTGCGCAGTATCAAGCGAGTGGGCGGCGCGATCTCGCCTTCGGAGATGATGCCCGTTGCGACTTGATACAGCAGCGGCTGGAACAGGTGATGTGTCGTCTTCGCGATCAGCTTGATATCGACATCAGCGTGCTTCAGTTTCTGCGCAGTATTCAATCCGCCGAAGCCGGATCCGATGATGACAACCTTGTGTTTGTCGGTTGCCGTCGCCCCGGGATGGCTCATCTTTCGCTCCTCAATTAGCTACACATACAACAACCACTACGGTAGTCGTCCGCAATTCCGTCGTCGCAGTGAGATGGGGCACCGCGCACGTCTAAGAGGTGAACAGTGGCTTCAGCGCTTCTCCGACGGCGGTGATGGCGCCAGGAGTGTAGAACGGCATGTTGATGATGATGCCGTCGATACCGACGTCGAGCACCTTCGTCTTGATCTGTTCGGCCACCGATTCGGCACTGCCGACGACCATGCGCTGACTCATCTCGGCCGGTGCCATATCGGCGGTGGCCTTGTCGTCGACAAGTACGGAGAGCAGCATGCTGGTCTCCAGGGTGGCTGGGTCCCTGTCGATCTCCTCGCACTTCTGCCGGACGACGGCCAGCTTGCCCGCCAGCTCGTCGAAGCCTGCGATGACGTTGAGGTGGTCGAAATGTCGCGCTGCCAGCGGGATCGTCTTCTTCTCGCCGGAGCCGCCGATCATCAGCGGGATGTGATCGCGATACCGCGGGTTGGCCAGCGCGTTTTCGGTCCGGTAGTACTTCCCGTCCACCGTGGCCCGTTCCCCCTTGAGCATCGGCAGGATGATTTGCAGCGCCTCGCCGAGTTTGTTGAAGCGTTCGGTGAAGGTGCCGAACTCGAAGCCGAGCTGCTGGTGTTCCAGTTCGAACCAGCCGGTGCCGATGCCCAGGATCGATCGGCCGGCGCTCACCACGTCGAGCGTGGTGATGGCCTTGGCCAGCAGGGTGGGGTTGCGGTAGGTGTTGCCGGTCACCAGGGTGCCGAGTTGCACGCGCTCGGTGGCCATGGCCAGGGCGCCGAGCGCGGTGTAGGCCTCGAGCATCGGCTGCTCGGGGTCCCCGAGCATCGGCAGTTGGTAGAAGTGGTCCATCAGGAAGACCGAGTCGAATCCGACCGCCTCGGCTTCCTGCGCCTGAGCGATGACGGTGGGGAAGAGCTGTTCGACGCCGGTGCCGTAGGAGAAATTCGGGATCTGAAAACCGAGTTTGATGGTCATGATGCGACCCTAACCAGACCTAAGCGGGGCCGGAACCCCGTTACGCTTCGGGTGAACGGGGAATATTGACGCAGGTCAGGCAAAGCTGACGAGCCGTCCGCTGCTGACATGCAGCGTCTCCCCGGTGACATGGCGGGCGCCGGAGGTCGTGAGGAACAGGGCCAGCCGAGTGAGCTCGGCCGCAGTCGACGGCGGGGTCGCCGACAGGCCGTTGTAGCCGGGCTGTGAGCCATGGCCGGCTGCGACCACATTGATCGTGATGCCGCGGACGCCGTACACGATGGCCTGATCGGCCGTCCACGACGACAGGGCGGCCTTGACGGCTGCCTGGGCGGAACCCTGGCCGGGGTTCTCGGGGACGACGTTGATGACCGCACCGCCCGCCCGCAGGTGATCGCCGATGGTCTGCAGGGTCAGCGCTGCCGACAGCACGGTGGTGTCCAGGGCGTTGTGCCAGGAGGTCGCCTGCTCGGCCAACGAGTAGGTGCGGGGATCGCCGTCCTGCCAGCGTGGGGCAGGGACGTGCACGATGGTGTCGAGGTGCTGCGGGAACAGGCTGCGCGCCTCGGCCAGGCTGGCGGGATCGGTGGTATCGCACACGATCGCGTCGACATCGAGTTCTTTGGCGTTCACCTCGAGCTCGTCGCGGCGTGCGCCCGTGAGTACCACCCGTGCGCCGTCGTCGCGGAAACCCTCGGCGATCGTGCGTCCGAGCTCGGTATCACCACCGGTGACCAGTACCTCCATGGCTTGCCTCCTAGTCGCTCACCGTTGAACCACCCGACGTGGCCGCGTTGATCGTGGGCAATGTTACTGGACAGTAGCTAAATCGAGAAACGCAACGCGGGATCGATGTGGAAACACTTTGGAGGCGCCGCGCGACACAGTGTTCAGTGATGCTCATCCGGGTATCACCGGCGCTGCGGCAGCGGTTCGCTGCCTGGTCGGAGCGGCCGCAGCGGGCGCGACACGTCCAACGTCTTCGACAGTCGAATAGGCACGACCAAGCCCGATATGACCACACAGTGAGCAAGGCACACTTGCGTCACCCGAGTAACACGGTAGGTTTTTTCCCATGGATGAGCCGGAGCAGAGTCTGAAACGGCGTAGAGGTAAGTGGGGGTCGCTGGCCGTCGCTGCGGTTTCCGGGGCCAGTGCCATCGCCCTGGTTCTCCCGACCGCTGTGAGCCACGCCGAGCCGGTGCCCGCACCGCCGCCACCGGCGCC
>NZ_JBARXZ010000188.1:0-49514 GCF_049647605.1 Mycobacterium sp.
ACCACCACGCCGCCACCGACACCCTACGCCGAGCCACCACCGGAACCCGCCAACCACTACACTGACCGATGCTCACAGGTGGGGATTTTCAGCGAGCACAGCTGGGGACTTTCGATGAGCGCCGTCAACGACGCCGCGGATTGGACACTTGTGTATACGCGGGCCGCGTCGAAGATGACTTCTGGGTCGACGTCCTGTTCGGTCATGGCCACATCGCGGTGTTCAATTCCGCGACCCCGGTGTAATTCCGGTGCGCCTTCGCGGCGTTCTCCCGCAGTTCGGCGAGGGAGTCGCGCATCTTCTTGGCCGCCTCCATCCAACGAGCGTGATAGTCCATGTGGCCATCGGCGCCTTCCCCAAGCCACGAATCGTGGAGGGCTGCGATTTGTTGGTCGATGGCGAGTTCGATCTCGTCGGCGCGTTTGTTGAACGCCTCCAAGCGATCCGCAAATTCGGAGAGCTGTTCAAGGTTGACGGTGTAGCGGGTCATGAGTTCCGTCCGCTGCGGTATACGCCTCCTATGGCGTTCTGGGCATTGGTTTCATGTTCGACGAGCAGCGCGACGGACTGCCTGAGTAGCTCGGATTCTTCGGCCAGGATGGAGGCAACGACCTTGGCTCCGTCGTGCCAGTCGTTCCACGGGGGCTCGAAGGCGGATGCGGCTTTGCCGGTCCACTTCGCCGAGAGGTCATTCCAGTGTTGAACAATCTGCGCGAGTTCGTTTTCGAGCTGGTCAGCTTGGTCTGCGAGGCTGTCGGCGGTCGTGGCTAATGCTTCCAATTGAGCCTGCAGTATCGACGCCATGGTGCCCCCCGTGTCGTGTTCTTGTTAACGACGAGTGAAGCTGATCGGACGTAGCGCTGCAATTTACCCGTGAGAGCCGCCGCAGCCGGTTCACTGTCACCGGGTCGCACGCCAGCGCCGCCTCGTCAGCGATCAGACGAGTGAGCCGCTGGTAGTACCGCACCGGCGACAATCCCATCGCCCGGATCGCGTCTTCTTTCGCTCCTGCGGTCTTGAACCACTGGGCCTCGAGGTCGAGCATGGCGCGCTGCTCGTTGGTCAGGGTATCCACAGCCATCCGTCCTCCAGATGGTGCTCGAGCTCGGCGACCTCGAGCGGATCGAGCGTTGCCATGCGGGTCTCCAAGGTGGGGGTATCGACCCACAAGTGATCGGCCAGCTCACCGCGGTGACGCGTCCAACGGAGTCCGTCGACGAGTGCCGGCGTGGTGATGAGCCGGCGAGCGGAGATCTCATCGACGATGCGCTCTTCACGTTCGGCTGCCGCCGGGTCCGCGGGAACGAGACCGCGCTCGCGATGAACGAGCTCATGAGTGAGGGTGCAGCGCCGCTCGGCCTGCGTCATCGTCCGGCATAGCCAGATCTGGGCACCCCGCTGCAAACCCATGACGTGATCGGGTAACCGATGGCGACAGGACACCTCAACATGACCATGGTGATGCCTGAGAGTGCGCCACGGATGCCAAACGATGTCCAACCCCATGGCGTCCGAAGGTAGGGGAGAGGTCTGACAAGTCGTCGAATTACATTGGTGTTATTCCTTTTTGCGGCGACGTTTCTGTTCGCGCGACCTTGCTTCCGCCTTCTCGATGTTTTTGGCGAGCAACTCCGAGAGGGTGCTGCTGCGCTGTCGAAACCCCTCAATGACTTGTTCTAGTGCTCCCACGCCGTAGAAAGGCGTCTTGGCTGCCACGCTGTCAGCAACCTCCACCAAGACTGCCGACGCACAGCTGAGAACTTGAGGAATCGCCGTCTCGATGGCGAAGGTATCGAGGTCATCCTCGGGTGTGGCGGGCCGATCCCACTTGTAAATGACTGCTACATCGACAATGAGCGATCCGCGGGATACCTCGTCTGCGATTCGGATCCGTACGCCCAGATGTTCGGGCACTGAAATGAACATGGTCGAGAACTCGGCGTCGGCCACATTCTCGTCGAGATGGTTCTGGTGGTGATGCCGGCCGCTCTTCTCGTAGATGTGGAAGGACGCTTCCTTCACGCCTGGAAGGCTCATCTAGACGGTCGCCCAGTCTTCTAGTTCGGCGTCAGCGGTGTGGTCAGCAGACTGGCGCTTTTTTACCTTGATGTGCTTAACCCGTACTTTGAGGACGTCTTCGCTAAAGGGTTGCGGATCTGTTTCCTCGAAGTCGCTGACATGCGTCGTGATCGTTGCGCCGACTGCCGCCGCATACCGACGAATGGTCGAAAGGTGCGGGTCATCGCCGAGGCGCTCGAAGTTCGAAACCGCCGTCTTTGACCGGTTCATGCGGTCTGCCACGACATCCTGGCTGAGGTTCTTCGCTTTGCGCATCGAAACCAGGTCTTCCAGCATCTGATCATCGTTGCTGGCCAGGTGCTCGTGCAGCGGCATGAACGGGTCGTCGGCGAACGCTGCCTCAAACTGCTCTAGCGGGTTCATTCGTTAAGGTTAACCGTAACCTTCAGGAACGCAATGCCCAGTTACACAGGGAAGTTGTAGAGGTCACATCCGGTCGGATCAACTTGCGACGCGCGCAGCCTCGATAGCTCGATGTCGGTTTGCTGATCGGTGCCCACGTACTCGGGGTGGTGACTCTTCGCTCCGCCTCCCATGGCCCAGAGTTCTTCGGGGCACAGTGTCGGTTCGTTGAAGTAAATTCGATAGTGAATCATGGCTTGGTCAACGACGGGGTTGCTGTCGGTATCGAGGTATCTCACCTCGCCGATCTCATCATGCTTCAACTCTCCGACGATGCCGGAAGAGCTAGCACACGGGTACTCCCAATTGACGTCCTGAGCCGTACCGTCCGCTGCCCTTTTCAGCATCGTTTTCAGGCTTGCCCAGGTTTGGGCGTCAACGGAAATACGTTTCAGGTCCTCTATGAATGCTCCGTGGTACTTCCAGTTGCACTGTCGGATACCGATGCGGTCTGATTCCTGACGAGGCTGCCGGCTCACTCGGTGTGGTCTCCGTGATCCTGGTCCCCGTCGCCGGCGTCGCCCTGCTCCGACTGGCCCTTGCGATAACCGGGCTCGATGCGGGCAGCCAGGCCGAATTGCTCCGGATTGGCTTCGACCTGCGCCGCCATCTCGCGAAATCCGCCCTTGATCTCACGGAGGAACTCGCCAGATCCGGCCGCAGGGTCCAGAGTGTCTTGAGACGGTGGCACCAAATCCGCCATGGCATCCGTCACTCCGTCAACCGACGACACCTTCCCGCGTCGCAGCAGCTCGATGAATCGCTTGTTGAAGTCGCCCCAGTTCACTCCGTGCTCGCGCGCCCATTCTGCGGCATCCCAAACTGTGTGGTCGACGCCGAGACGAACGGTCTCGACCATCAGCGCTTCCTGTGCTTTTCCATCGAGACCGTCGGCCAGGCGGTCAACCCCAATCACTCCAACTACCGCTGCCTCCACTTGCCGTACGTACGCCAGAAAATCGGCGTCACCCTTCTCGACAGCGAGCTGCTGCCCATCCCAAACGATGTCAATCAACGGCTTCTCTACAGCGCCGCGCCGTGCCAGCACGGCGAGACGATCCCGCTCCGCATCGGCGCCACGAACTAGGTCCCACTGCTCCGGTGTTCGCTCATCCGGCGGCGTCCGCCTAGCCCGGAGTATCGAGAGCGTCCGGGAATCGCTAGTCACGTTCGATGCCTCGTTACGGCGCCGCGATTTAAGCAGTTCCGCCTCGATTGCGTCCGATGCTGCCAATTGCTCGGACGTCATCGACTCACGTTGGGTATGCATGCGCTCTTTGAACTCGGCGACGCCCACCATCTTGTAGATCGGCGCACCACCTGCGAGGACTCGATCGATGCTTCCGGGTTCCCACTTCAAGACTGTTTCGAGGGGTTGGCTGGTGCTCGCCCGAAAGTCTTTGTGCTTGCCGGCCTCTATAAGGCGCAAAGTTGCTGGAGAAGGTCCGTGGGCTTGCTGCACATCAGCTTGCGTGAGTTTGAGCTCCTTCCGTCGCGCCCGGATCAGGCGGCCGAGGCGTTCGGCTGGTTTCTCAGTCATGGCGCGAACCCTTCCATCGCGTTCCGTGACAGGTCTAGTCAAGGTTTGACAAGTCTAGCGCCAGGTCAGCGCCGAAAAACATAGTTACAAGGTTGTCATTCAGCACGTAAACTGGCGAAACTGGCGCTTTAATGTTGACAACAAGCGCTAGTTGTCTAAAGTTGTCGCTATGCCAGCGCTAGAACCGCTAGGTCCGATGATTCGGATTAAAGATCTTCGCCTCGCTCACGGGCTAAGTCAGTCAGAACTTGCGTCGAAAATTGCCGAGCAAGGCGTCGAAATCACTGACGCGGGGATCTCGAATGTGGAGAACGGCAACAAGAAGGCCAGCGATCGTTTGCTGATTGCGTGGTCGAAGGCACTTGGCCTGGATCCACTGATCGTCTGGCACGGACCCCTACGACCTCCAGTGATCCCGGTGCGCCCACCGCGCCAAGCCCCTCGTCCTACGGGTCGAGACCGGGGCTCCGCCGCGTGAGCGCCGACCTAACGCTTCCGAGTGCGCGTGCGAAGCGCGACGCCCTGGCCATCCACATTGATGTCATCGACAAGGTGGGCGTGCTTCGTTGCCTACCCGATGACGTGCACGTGACTACCGACATGCTGGCGGAGTTCTATGCCGTCAACGTGGAAGCAATTCGCTATCACGTCAAGGCGAACCGTGACGAACTCGACGAAGATGGCTACCGAGTCGTTGGGCGGTCTGAATTTGAAAGTGAGTTTGGCTCCCTCTCAAATCTGGACCCGCGGTCCCGCTCGGTCGGACTCTATCCGCGTCGCGCAGTTCTACGCATCGGGATGCTGCTCCGCGATTCCAACGTCGCACGCCAGGTTCGGGACTACCTCCTCAACGCCGAGGGCTCGTCGACGTTCCTAATACCGAAGACACTTCCAGCTGCTCTCCGCGCTTACGCGGACGAAGTTGAAGCTCACGAACTGACCAAAGCTCAGCGTGAAGCCGAGCGGCCGATGGTTGAGCGCGCCAAGACGCATGCCGCGGGATCGGGAACGAAGACGCGGCAGCAGTTCTTCCGAGAGGTCAAGCAGTGGGCTCAGGATGCACACGGCATCGCAGTCAAGCAGGCGCACGTGATGGCATTCCTTTCGACTTCGAAGCTCGGTCTCTTCGTCGGCGGAAATCGCACTGACACCGGGCATGCCACTTCGTGGGCCATTGAGAGGGGATATGCCCGCAACCCTGAGGGGACCGCAGACAACGGACACAACTTCATCCGACCTGTATTGACCCCGACCGGACAGGAATACGCCTGGGAACGCTGCGTCCGCTATATCGAAGCCAACGGAACGCTTGAGATTCCCCGTCGTATCGGCGGCGCAGCATGAGGCGTTCCTACTCGCTGGAAGAGGTTGCCGCCGCGCAGCTGCCTGACAGCTGGACAGATGGCGTCCGCTGGCTCGCCCGGCGCCTGAACCGCGGCGAGCTCAGCGGATTTCGCGTCGGCCGAGTCTGGCGGATGACCGATGGGGACGTCGATTTCCTGATCGAGAAGCACCGGAACCTTGATCGGCCTGCCATCGTCGTCCCGACACTGCCGCCGCCGTCCAGCGGTGTCGTGTCGTTCACCGACGGGCTGTCCGCTCGTTCACGTCGGCGGCTCGCTTCATGAGCGCCGGCGAGTGGGTCGCGGTCGGCATTCTGGTCGTGCTGTGCGTCGGTTGCGCTGCGGTGGCGGTTGTCGCGCAGGCTCGGCGTGAGCGCCGGATCGGCAGACGGTCATGAGCGCCGCACCAGTCGTCATAACCGAGAGCATCAGCAACCCCGGCGGTGCGCGGATTCTCCATACCGGCGAGGGCGAGCACCGCTTCACAGCGGTTCAGCACCCGGCGACGCGGTATCGCAGCGAGAGTTGGCACATCGTCGCCCGGATCGGTATGCCCGCGGCAGAGGTGTACTGCGAGGAAGCCGCCCGTGAGTGGCTGCAGTACCTCGCTTCGATGAGCGGTGCGATCGGCGGGCGGTCATGAGTGCCGGTAAGCCTTCACCTGCCGCCCGCCTCGTGCGTGTTGTGGCCGATGCCGCCGACCGCCTGGTGCAGATCGGTGTTTCGGTACCGGCGGCCCATCGCGCGCAGATGGCGTTCTTCGGGGTGACCGGGCAGGGATTCGAACACGAGTTTGAGCAGGCGCTCGTCGATTTCGAGGCCGCCAACGAGGTCCACGAACCCAAGACCTACGGTGTGCCGGACGCTCGTCGCGCCCGTCTCGACGGGTGGACCCTCTCGAATGCTGACGAGCCACCGACGTGGCCACCGCCACCAAGGCTGAAGAGCGCGCCAGCTCCGGGCGCGATGCAGGACATGGGTGCCCGTTGCACGGCGGCGGCTGAGATGTTCCCGCAACACACAACGACTTCCCCTGGTGCGGCGGGTGGTTCGCAGCAGCACGCCGCTGGGGTTGCAGGGGAAAGGGTCGGCGTCTCGGAGTCCATACCGGGCCGGGGCGCCGACCACTCCGACTCCGCCATCATCACCGCGCTGGCGAACCAGCTGCAGCTGTACCGCGATGGTGTGCCGTGCGACGCGAACCGCCGCGCCTATCTCGATGAGCTGATCCCCGAAGCGCGGGACCTCGCAAGCCAATTCGCCGCAGAAGGCGACTGAACGTGATCGGCCTCCCGCCATGCAGGGCGAGAGGCCGAAGACAACGGAACCAACTGGAAGGAAATCCCGATGTCAACCAGCAGTGTAGCTGCCCCCAGCCAGACGGCCAGGGCACAGCATCAGAACCTACTGACCGGCAACCTCAACCGGACACGTGACGCAGCCGAGCGCACCGTGGCGAAAGCCCAGCACGCTGTCACGGTGCTGAAGGCCAACCCCGCGAGCCGCCGCCACGACCTGGCGCTCCAACAGGAGTACCTCGACATCCTCCAGGCGCGCATCGATCGCCCGAACGCTTCGCTAGCCGAGATCGGCGGCGCGCTCGGCATGACGAAAGACCGGTACGCGTCGTCGCTGCGCCGCGCACTCCTCGCCGCAACCAGCATCGAACGGAAGGCGGCCGCAGCGTGAAGAACTGGAGATGGTGGCCAACGATGCCCACGCTGATCTTCGTCGGCATGGTCGGCCCCGGCCTGCTGGGCATGACCGCGGCGAAAGCCGACCCGGACACCGACGGTGACTTCATCGCCGCGATCACCGAACGCGGCTTCACCTTCCCCGACACCGCCACCGCGATCGGTGCGGCCGGCGAAGTGTGCGACTACCTCGACGCGGGTGACACCCACTACGAGACCGGCATCCAGGTCGCCGCCCTCACCGGCTTCGACATCACCACCGCCCTGTACTTCATCGGCGAATCCGTCACCGCGTACTGCCCGGAGCACACCATCGGCGGGCAGGTCCGCGCATGAAGTACTCCAAGACCGCGGCGCTGATCGTTCTGTCGTTCACGATCGGGTACGCACTGTTTGCTCTGGTCGGCGGCAACGTCACCGGGAGTCTCGTCGCGGCGTGCATCGCCACCGTGGCAGCGCTCGCGTGGCTGGTTCTCTCCGTCCAGGAGCAGCAGGCACGGATCCTGGACGCGCTGCCGACACCGGCGGAGGAGATGACCCCCGACTGGTTCGAGGGCACCCCCTACGCCGCGTACCGCGACGGCATCCTGCCCACGGTCACGACCGAGACCGTCCACAGTCCGGCCCGCGCCGCCGAGACCGTCGACGGCGGCCGCAAACCCCACTGGGACACCGACACGTGGGGAGCGCCGGAATGAAACAGCCCTGCCCGCACTGCAAACGGCACATCTCCCTCAATGGCGGCCGCTATGTCATACACAGCGTGGAACCGGGTTCCGGCGGCACCTGCCCACTGTCGTACCGCAAGCACCTCGACCCCGCCCGTCTGAACCCGGATGCCGCGTTCGAGCACCGCGCGAAGTTCGTCGCGCAGCTTTGGGCTCTTGGGGTGGCGGGGTGGGGTAGTAGTCCTCGTCCGGGAAGTAGCCGTCATCGTCGTCGTGCGTCGCCCCCATGGGTGGGGAGAGTAGCCGAGTCAGCCGCCGGTGTGTTCTAGATACACCTCGATCGCTGCTTCGGCGGCACGTTCCAGGCTGTCTCTGCCTTCAGGATCTTGCGCGCCGTGATCGTGCAGGTCGAAGTTGTCGCCGTAAAGCTCCCGGCACATTGCCTGGGTCGCAGCCACCACTGCGTGTGGGTCCATAGTGGTCTCCTCAGATCAGATCGGCGGGCGGCCAACGGCCGTGCACACCGCGGGGGTCGCCGGCGAGCACCAGGGCGTGCTGTTCGTCGGCGTCGGCTATCAGTGCGGCGTGCGCGGCCGCACACTGCTGGGCTGCGATCCGCATCCGATCCACCAGCTCCACTCCGCGGCGCCACGCAAGCACCACGACGACGGCGACCAGGATCCACTTCCAGTACACGCC
This sequence comes from Mycobacterium sp., assembly GCF_049647605.1. Lineage (GTDB taxonomy): Bacteria > Actinomycetota > Actinomycetes > Mycobacteriales > Mycobacteriaceae > Mycobacterium. Next base: position 8,426 of record NZ_JBARXZ010000188.1, read on the forward strand.
GACCACCGCGATCGCCAGCAGAAGCACGACGAAGCCGGCCATCAGAGTGCTCCTGCCGCGGTGAGCACCTTGGCCGCAGCCTCCACCTGATCCCACCGCTCCCGGCTGCCGTCGTTGCGGTCGGGGTGCGCCGCGGCCCGGGCCCGCCGGTAGGTCTGCTGCATTGTGCTGAGGTCCAAGCCGTCGCCCTGGTCGCCGGCCAGCGACCGCAGGAAGCCGGCCGCAGCGTCAGCGGTGAACGTGTCCGACACCGCGCCGGGCGCCGGAAGCGCCTTCCAACCGGTGTACTGCTCATTGCCCGGGGTGATGCCGTACTGGTCGATCTTGCGGAGCGCCTCCAGGCCGAGTGCGATCGCGCGCAAGTTGTCCTGCCAGCGGTCGAACTTGTCAGACGGGAACGACAGCGGTCCCTTCGTCGACTCGACATTCAGAATCACCCCGGGGTGCGCTGGTACCGCGTTCGCGCGCGGCATGCCGTCGAGCCGGAAGTCCTGCTCACGCATCGCGATCTGCAGGACCGCCTTCGCATGTCCCGGCCCGGGCCAAGGTAGTACAGCTCCCGGTCCAAGGTCTCGAGCGTCGCCGACCACGGTGCCGAGAACTGCGACCGTTGCCGGTGGCGGGTCTCGGCTCGTGGCCACGCCAGGATGGGGCGAAGAGTCATGTTCGGCGGGTAATTCGTCATTGGCCGGCGCCGATCAGGCGTGGCCAGGTGGGGCTCAGGTCGTTTGATGAACTTTTCATCAGCTCTCCAGGTTTCGCCAGGTCGCAGGAGGTCACCGGCGGATCAGTGGTCTGCTATATCCGCAGGTCAGCGCCAGATCGCGTCTGAAGGCATCGGCTTCGATTCCCGGCAGCTCCACCAGAAAGAGCAAGAGAACCCCCCACAGTGTGGGGGGTTCTCCTTTTTCAACGTAATCTCATCGGGCGGCGTGCCCCGAGGATCACACCGGATACATCTCGGCCAGTACCCGATTGGCGATCGCCGCATGCCCGGTGTCGTTGACATGCACTCCGTCGGGGGTCACCATCGCAGGCACGATCACCGGGCTGGGCCGCAGCAGCGAGATGTACTGCCCGCCGATCCCGCGGACGGCTTCCCGCACCACCTGATCGAAGGCGTAGCGCTCGGGAGTGAGCGCATCCGGGAACGACGGCCCGACACCGATGATGCGGGCAAACGGCAGTCGGGAGCGGAGCTGGTCGAAGAATTGGTCGACGGCGGCGAACAGTGCGGGGGCATCCGAGGTGAGCAGGCCCTGGTCGTTCTGGCCACCGGAGACCACCACGATGGCGGGATTCATGGCGGCGACGGCGTCGAGCTGGCCGAAGTAGTTGGGTTTGTTCTCGAATGTCTTCAAGTAGCCGGTTCCGCCGAGGCCGAGGTTGGCTTCGATCCATCCCATTCGGCCGGCCACCAGCGATGTCCACCGGGTGCCGCTACTGGAGGCGCCGGCACCTTCGGCGTAGGAATCGCCGATGAAGGCGGCAACGGGGAAGGGACCGAGCTCGGCTGCGGCGGTGTCTGCCGAGTGTACTTGCGCGCCCGTCAACGCGGCGCAGATCAAGAGCGCGCCAAGCAATCTCAGGAGATTCATCGCGAGCATCATCGCAGATTGCGGGACCGTAACCGCTGGGCGCCACGACGTCACACAGCGGGACCCCAGCCTCACCACAGGGTTGATCCGGGAAGCGGGCGGTGCCAGTGTGGTGAACACCACCAGGGAGGGCCACATGTCAGCCAGGAAAGTGACGGTATTGCTTGCGGCGGTGATGTTGGTGCTCGCCGGGTGCGGCGGCGACGGAGCGGCGACGCCCACGTTGGTGGGGTCCTGTGAGGTGGTGTCCGCCGGGACAGCGGACCCCTCGGACACCGAATCCGCGCCCGCCGGAGAATCCGACACCAACCCCGAGGTCGCCACCGGTTATCGCCGCGACATGGCCGCGGTGCACACCGCGACCTTCGCCGTTGTCACCGCCAACCCGTTGGCCACCGAAGCTGCTTGTGATGTCCTGAGCGCCGGCGGTAACGCCGCCGACGCGCTGGTCACCGCGCAGGCGGTGCTCGGATTGGTCGAGCCGCAGTCGTCGGGCATCGGCGGCGGCGGCTTCCTGTTGTACTACGACGCGGCCACCCGGACTGTGCAGGCGTACGACGGGCGTGAGACCGCGCCGGCAGCTGCGACCGAGAACTACCTGCGCTGGATCGACGACGCCAATCGCAGCGAACCCCAACCGGATGCGCGCGGTTCGGGGCGCTCCATCGGGGTGCCCGGTGCGGTGCGACTACTGCAGGACGTCCACGACGAGCACGGCAGCATGGCCTGGCGAGCCCTTTTTGATCCAGCTATCACCTTGGCGGACAGTGGGTTTGGCATCAGCTCCCGGATGGCGGCCGCCATCGCCGACGCCGCGCCGCAGCTTCGGCTCGACTCCCAGGCGGGGCAGTACTTCCTCAACGCCGACGGTTCGGCCAAAACCGAGGGAACCCAGCTGACCAACCCGGCGTACGCAAAGACGTTGGGGGTCATCGCCACCGACGGGGCCGAAGGCTTCTACGGGGGCGCGGTCGCCGAAGCCATCGTGGCTGCCGCGGCGGACACCACGGGTGGCCGGACACCGAGCCTGATGACGGTCGAGGATCTCGCCGGCTACACCGCCAAGAAGCGCGACGCGCTGTGTACCAGCTACCGGGGAAAAGAGATCTGCGGGATGCCGCCGCCGTCCTCGGGAGGTATCGCCGTCGCTTCGACACTGGGGATCCTCGAGAACTTCCCGATGAACGAATACGGCCCCACCGACGTCGACCTCAATGGTGGTCGCCCGTCGGTGATGGGGGTGCACCTGGTCGCTGAGGCGGAGCGGCTGGCCTACGCCGACCGCGACAAGTACGTCGCCGACACCGACTTTGTACCCCTGCCGGCGGGCACATCGGAGACATTGCTGGGTAGTGAGTACCTGAAAGGGCGGGCGGCTCTGATCTCGCAGCAGCACTCCATGGGGGAGGCCCAGCCCGGCGACTTCGGTATTCCTGCCGCCCCGGGGCCCGCGGTACCCGAACACGGCACCAGCCACATCAGTGTCGTCGATGATCAGGGAAATGCCGCGTCGTTCACCACCACCGTGGAATCGGCGTTCGGATCGTTCCACATGGTCGACGGATTTCTGCTGAACAACCAGCTCACGGACTTCTCGGCGGAGCCGGTCGGCAAGGACGGCGCACCGGTGGCCAACCGGGTGCAGCCGGGCAAACGGCCACGCAGCTCGATGGCGCCCACGCTGGTGTTCGACCGGGCCGCCTCGGGTCGCGGGCCGCTGTATGCGGTGGTGGGTTCGCCGGGCGGCTCGGTCATCATTCAGTTTGTTGTCAAAACGCTTGTGTCGATGCTGGATTGGGATCTCGACGCCCAACAGGCGGTCTCGGCGGTGAACTTCGGGGCCGCGAACTCGCCGGCGACCAATGTCGGGGGAGAGCATCCTGACATCAACACCTCCGACAACGGGGCACATGACCCGCTGGTGCAGGGGCTGCGCGAACTCGGGCACGAAGTCGACCTCGATGACCAATCCAGCGGGCTGTCGGTGATCGTGCGCGGCGATCCGGGTTGGATCGGTGGCGCCGATCCGCGCCGCGAAGGTGTGGTGATGGGCGATACGACGTGAGTTGGGCGTCGGGCTGCGACACTGCCATGATGGGCGAATCGCAGGCTCCCGCAGTTACCGGGATCCACCACTTTTCCATCACTGTGACCGATATCGAAGCCAGCATCGTGTGGTATCAGCGGTTGCTGGGAGCCGATCGGATACCGGTCAAGTTCCCCCACTTCGGTTGCGAGGACACCGGTTACGGCGAGCTGCTGGTCGAGCCACGCTCCGGTGTCATCATCGGTCTGCACACCAATACCGGAAACGATGGCAGGCCGTTCGAGGAGGCCCGCACCGGACTCGATCACATCGCGTTGAACGTGGCGAACCGCCGGGATCTGCAGGCATGGATCGACTGGCTCGAGGAACTCGGGATCGAGCATTCCGGTATCCGCGAGGGGCAGGTGCCGTTCGAATTTGCCACCGTGGTCTTCCGCGATCCCGACAACATCCAACTCGAACTCTTTGTCAGCGGCTGACGCCCACTCCCACATTTCGAGCCACGGTTTAGCAGATCGGAATCGGTCAATCCCTGTCGGCGGACGGTTGACGTACGCGGCTCGAGTGTGAGCAGACGCAGGGAGGCTCAGGTGGCTGGCGAACACCAGGGGGCGGACAGGTTCGCTCCGGAAGAAGTGGCCCTGCGACCGCGGAATGTGCAGTTCGACTGGGGTGCCTGCCCGTTGCATTGGATCCCGGGTGACCCCTATGCCTCACATGCGGTGACCGCGTTGAACCTGTTCCTGCCGGTGGCGGAGCGCTGGTTCGCCACCTTGCTGTCGGACTCGCTGGCGTATGTCCGGGATGAGCGGCTGCGTGAGGAGATCATCGGCTTCATCGGTCAGGAGGCGGTGCACGCCAAGACCCACGACGACGTGCTGGTCGGATATCTGCGCCGGCACGGGATAGATCCGGAGCCGTTCACCCGGCAGCTCGAGTGGGTGGCGGGTCAGTATGAACAGCGGGTCGCCGGCGCCACACCAGCCAATCGGCGTAAGGCGCTGGCCTCGGGCACACACGCACTCAATGCCGCCGAACACTTCACCGGGATCCTCGGCGACTGGTCGCTGAACAACTCGTGGGACGACATGGGTGTCGATCCGACGCTCTGCGACCTGTACCGCTGGCACGGTGCCGAGGAGGTCGAGCACCGCCACGTCTCCTACAACGTGGCGAAGTACTTCGACATGGACCACCTCGCACAGGCCCTGGCCGGTGTGGTGGTCAGCGCCGTCTTCTTCGCGATGGTGTTGCGGGGCACAAAGTTCCTGGTCCGTGAGGACCCGGCCTTGCCGAACCTGGGATACCTGCGGCTGGCCTGGAAATTACGGGCCTCCGGCAAGCGCGGTGCGCTGCCGTCGGCCGGGTTTGTCATTCGGTCGGGGTTGCACCTACTGCGGCGTGACTACAACCCGGCTGACGAGGGCGACACCGCACAGGCGGTCGCCTACCTGGCGAGCTCGCCCGCGGCACGCGCAGTCCATGGCTGACGGCCGGCTGCTCCGGCGGGCGCGCGAGGTGTTGAGGCCGTACGGCGGTGAACCCCCGGAAAGCCTGTACCGCACCGGCTCACCGGACCTGCTGATCCGCATCGTGGGAACCGTGGTCCCACATTTCCTGTCAGTGGTGATGCGACTCGGCGGCGATGCCGAGCTGCCGGAACCGCCGGTGGTGCCCAACCGTCGGACGATGGTGGTGACGCGACGACGGCTGGTCGCCACCGACGACGACGTGGTGGAGCTGACGTTGGCGCCGCTCGATGGCGGGCCCGTGCACCGGTGGCATCCGGGCGCGCACATCGACGTCCAGCTGCCGTCGGGGCGTATCCGGCAGTACTCGCTGTGTGGTGAACCCGATGCGCGGCGGCAGTACCGGATTGCGGTGCGACGGATCGCCTGCGGCGGCGGCGGTTCGATCGAGATGCATTTGTTGGATGTCGGACACACCATTGACATCAGCGCCCCCCGTAACGCTTTCATGATGCCGTTGCCCGGATCGGCATCACGCACCGAGAAGGTGCACTTCATCGCCGGTGGCATCGGGATCACCCCGTTGCTGCCGATGGCGCGCCTGGCGGCCTCGCTCGGCGTGCCCTGGTCCATGTGTTACACCGGTCGGCACCGGGCCAGCATGCCGTTTCTCGACGAGCTGGAAGCGCTCGGTGGCGACGTCTGGATCCGCACCGACGCCGAGCATGGAATACCTTCGGCGGCAGAGCTTCTGGCCGGTAGCGAGGGCAATACTTCGGTGTTTGTCTGTGGGCCGCCGCCGATGATCGAGCTGGTGCGCCGGACGGTCGACGAGGCCACCGAGTTGCATGTCGAACGCTTCTCGCCGTTGCCGGTGGCCGACGGCGCTGTCTTCGACATGGAGCTTGTGCACACCGGGCAGGTGGTCCAGGTTGCCGGTGACCGGAGTGCGCTGGCGGCGCTGCGGGACGCCCGGCCGAACATCAGCTACTCCTGCCGGCAAGGTTTCTGCGGCACCTGTGTGCAACGGGTGATCGCCGGTGAGGTCGATCATCGCGACCACCTACTGACCGAGACGCAACGAAAGTCGGGTCAGATGCTGGTGTGCGTGTCCCGGGGCAACGGCCGGTTGGTTCTCGACGTGTGAGGCCCGGGTGCGCGGCAGTCGATAGGATGGCAAATACCGCGTGATCAGCTGGTCCGAGGAAGATGGCTACGGCAGGCCGGGCCTGAACAAATTCGAGGAACGAATTCATGCCGGCCAACAGGCTGACGATAGGTGCGCTGAGGGGTCCTGGTGCCCGGTTGTCTGCGCGTCGGCGGCTGTTCCTGATCATCGGCTTTCCCTTGGTCCTGCTGGCGACCCTGTACATCGCTGACCTGGTACTCACTTCCGGAAAGATCCCGAGGGGCGTCGCCGCGGCGGGTGTTTCGCTGGGTGGGCTGACGCCGGACGAAGCCGAACAGCGTCTGCGGGATGCGGTATCCGGGCGCGCCGACCAGCCGGTGCCGGTCACTGTCGGCGCGGTGCAAAGCGAGATCGATCCGACTTCGGTGGACCTGACGGCCGACTGGCGCGCCACCATCGATCAGGTCGACTCCCAGCCATGGAATCCGTTCACCCGATTCAGCTCGTTCTTCGTGACCACCCCGATCGCGGTGGTCACGTCCGTCGACGACAACGCTCTGACGGCAACACTGCGGGAACTCGGGAAAACCGTCGACACCGAACCTGTCGAGGGTTCGATCGATTTTGTCGGCGGAAAGCCCGTCTCGGCTGATCCCCAGACGGGTCAGCGGCTCGACGTCGCAGCTGCCGCCGATGCATTCATCGGTGGCTGGGCCTCCGGGGAGCCTGTCGCTCTGCCGCTTGTCGAGATCGCGCCGAGTACCTCGTCCGCCGACGTTCAGTCGGCGCTCGACGACATCGCCACCCCGGCGGTGTCCGGGCCGGTGACCGTCGACGGTGATGACGACATCCAGGCCGTCATCACCCCTGCGGTCATCGCGGCGGCGCTGAGCTTCAGCGTCGAGGACGGGCAACTGGTGCCGGAGATCAACACAACGCTGATCGCCGATCGGCTGCGACCCCAACTGGCCTCGTCCGAGGTTCCGCGCCGCGATGCCGGTATCGATTTTGCCGTGACCCCACCGGTGAAGGTGCCGTCGCAGGACGGCCGCCGAGTGGACTACGATGCCACCCTGGCGGATTTGCTCTCGGTGCTGACCAACACCGAGGACCGTGAGATCACCGCGGAGTACGTCGAAGAACCCGCCGAATTCACCACTGCCGAACTCGACGCGCTCGGCCCGATCGAGGTCATCGGCGAGTTCCAGACGGGTGGCTTCTCGGGTGACTCCGGGGTGAACATCCGGCGGGCGGCTGAACAGATCGACGGAATGGTCGTCGAGCCGGGGGAGACGTTCAGCCTCAACGAAGCGACCAACCCGCGCAATGCGGCGGCCGGATACGTCGAGGCCGGGGTCATCCTCAACGGTCGACCCGACCGCGGCGTCGGCGGGGGCGTCTCCCAGGTGGCCACCACCGTCTTCAACGCCGCGTACTTCGCCGGAATGGAAGACGTCGAGCACCACGAGCACAGCTACTACATCAGTCGCTATCCGGCCGGCCGGGAAGCGACGGTCTCCGGGGATGTCCTCGACGTCAAGTTCCGCAACGACGGTCCGACGGCGGTGCAGATCCAGACCGAGTGGACGTCGAGCTCGATCACGGTCCGGCTGGTGGGGATCAAACGCTATGAGGTGACCTCGGCCCAGAGTTCGCGCAGCGCCCCGACAAGCCCGCGGACCGTCACCATCCCAGCCGGTGAGTCGTGCAGCGCAAGTGGCGGAGCGTCGGGTTTCACGATCACCGACACCCGCACGCTGCGTGATATCGAGACCGGAGAAACCCGGACCGAGTCCCACACCGTCGTCTATGACCCGATTCCCCGAGTGGTGTGCGGGGTTGCGCCACCGGAAGACCCGACCGCCGAGACCTCCTCAACGGAGCCGACGCCGGCGCCTACTCCGGCCAACTGAACCCGGGAGACCGGCAGACGGCGGCCAGCGCCTCTTCTCCGGTGTCGGCGAACTGCACCAATTCGGCCAGCGGCACCGGCAGGAAGAGTTCGTCCTCCATGCGCCGCAGCTGAGTTGTCAATCCGTCGTAGAAGCCGCACGTGTTCAGTAGCACAACAGGTTTGGTGTGCAGGCGATGCTTTTTCTGCTCCAGGATTTCGGTGGCCTCATCGAGGGTGCCCAGCCCGCCGGCCATGACCACGATCGCATCGCAGCGGGCCAGCATCAGCGCCTTGCGCTGCGCCAGGTCGGGTGCAAACACCATCTCGTCGGCACCCTCGCGGGCCTTGTGCCGCAACAGTTCCACCGAGATACCGACCAGGCGACCCCCGGTCTGCTGGACCCCGTCGGCCACCACCTTCATCAGGCCGGTGTCGGAGCCACCCCACACCAGGGTGTGGCCGCCGCGGCCGATGGCCTCGCCGAACTCCCGGGCCGGTGTGGTGTAGCGCTCGTCGAGATCGGCCGCGGAAAGGAACACGCAGATGTTCACTCGGCGGTCCCGGCTCTGCGGGCGTTGGCACGACGCTTGCCCTCATGCATGGCCGCCACCCGGGCCACGGGGATGGTACGGCCATGCTCGATCAGGTCGACGGGAAGTTGTTGCGGGGCAGGCATGGTCGAGGACCACGGATCACCGCCGGCGAGCGCGTCGACAGCGGTGCGAACGGTGAAATCCGCCGGTGCGATCCGGTCCAGGTCCGACCACTGCACCGGGAAACTCACCGGAGTGCCGGGGCGTAGCCGCGGGCTGTAGGCGGCGGCCACAGTTGCGCCACCAGCGCGGGTGGCGTCGACGAACACCTTTCCCGCCCGGTCCTCGACGATGAACGCGGTGGTCGCGACCGTCGGGTCCAGGGCTTCGGTGCGCGCAGCGAGCGCGCGGGTCGCGGCCGCGACATCGTCGACCGGCACGTGGTCGTCGATCGGCACGAAGATGTGCACCCCGCGGGAGCCGCTGGTCTTGACCGCGCCCGTCAGCCCGCAGTCGGCCAGAGCTTGGCGCACCTGGAACGCGACAGCCACCACCGTCGCGAACTCCGCGCCGTCGGGCGGATCCAGATCCAGGATCAGGTGGGTGGGCCGATAGATGTCGGGAGCCAAACCCAGAGCCGGGTGGTACTCCACGGCGCGCTGATTGGCGAGCCACAGCAGGGTGCGGCGGTCGTTGCACAGCGCGTAATGGATCTCCCGGTGTGAGGTCTCGGCCCAGATCGGCACCGTCGGCACCCACTCGGGGGTGTACTTGGGGACGTTCTTCTGCATGAACGGCGCCCGGCCGCGCAGGGCCCGCAGCACGGTCAGCGGACGGCCGGCGAGCACCGGCACGATGCGGTCGGCGACCGCGTCCAGGTAATCCACGAGATCACGCTTGGTGGCGTCGGCGCCGGGGCCCAGAGGTTGATCCAGGTTGGTCAGCTCGACGCCGGCGCGTTGCTCCTCGGCGGGCATCACCCCACCCTACGGCGGCTGGCACCATGGACGGTATGACCGTTGTTCTGGCCATCAAATGTGCAAACGGAATCGTATTGGCTTCTGATTCTCAAATAACCGATCCGGGAAGGGGATTGACGTATCCGGCGCAGAAGCTGCACAGTCTCGGGACACATGCGGCCTGGGGTGGCAGCGGGGCACGCGCTGTTCTCTACGACGTCGAGCAGACCTTCGACGCCGATGCGGATGCGATCTTGGAGGCCAGGAACGTCGGGCATGCGCTGCAATCCCGGGTGCTGCCGATCTTCAAGCATCACTACCAGAACTTCATCGTCGACGTCCCGGGCGAGGAGAAGGCCGGGACACCGGCCACCTACGTGCTGACCGCCGGATATGTCGGCGATCAGCCGTTCATCATCGACATCGATCCCAACGGGCTCGTCGGGCATCACGAGGAAACGGGCTTCCAAGCAATCGGCAGTGGTGCTCCGCTGGCGCAGCAGGCACACGCGTTGCTGGCGCACTTCCGGATGACCGAACGTGACCTCGACTACGGCACCGTCGGGGCGCTGCGGGTTCTCGACGCGCTGGACGCCTCGTCTCCCAGCGTCGGTGGACCGATGGATATCTGCCGGTTGACCTCCGACGGTGCCACCCATCTGACGCCGGACGAGGTCGACGAGGTGCGCGCTCAGGTGAAACGGTGGGTCGAGCTGGAACATCATGCCCTCGATGGGTTGTTCGACTGATATTCGCGGCCTTGACGTCCCGTTGAGCGACTCTGAGGCCAACAACAGCTCCGCACGCGGTAACCTGCGGAGTGCAGCTGGTTTGTCTGCGGCATCGTGATGTCGTAGGCACCGAACGGCCACCCCCGGTAACGGGTGTGACGTGAGAGGGAACCCGGTGAGAATCCGGGACTGTCCCGCAGCGGTATGCAGGAACGACAGCCGTCACCGGCACTGGTGCGTGAGCACTGGGAAGCGACGGTCAGTAGGAGCATCCTCGGATGCGCGCCTGTGAGTCCGAAGACCTGCCAGCTGTGCCGGGCGCGCCGCGCCCGGCGGCGCATCGCCTCGCGGACTGGGCGTATGACCGACGCGGTGGCGACTTGGTGCGCAGGGCCGGTCGGTTGCACGTCCGAGGGTGGTGGGCACTCCGTCGTACCCATAAGGACCAGCTGTGTCACTCGTATCGTCTACTGCAAGACCCTTTTCCGCCACTGTTGCGGGGTCGCCGCGGATCGGCCCCAACCGTGAGCTCAAGCGCGCCACCGAGGGCTACTGGGCCGGGCGCATCAACCGCGCCAAGCTCGACGCCGTCGCCTCGGGGCTGAGGTTCTCCACCTGGGCGTCGCTGGCCGCCGCCGGCCTCGATTCGATCCCGGTCAACACCTTCTCCTACTACGACCAGATGCTGGACACCGCCGTTCTGCTAGGGGCGCTCCCGCCCCGGGTGTCCGGCGTGGCCGACGACCTGGATCGCTACTTCGCCGCGGCCCGCGGGACCGATGAGATCGCGCCGCTGGAGATGACCAAGTGGTTCGACACCAACTACCACTACATCGTTCCGGAGATCGGCCCGGACACCACTTTCACACTGGATCCGGCGAAGGTGCTCGGCGAGCTCAAGGAAGCGGCCTCTCAGGGTATCGCCGCGCGGCCGGTGATCATCGGGCCCGTCACGTTCCTGGCGTTGAGCAAGGCGGTCGACGGCGCCGGAGCCCCGATCGAGCGGCTCGACGACCTGGTGCCGCTGTACGCCGACCTGCTCGGCAAGCTGGCCGACGCCGGAGCCGAGTGGGTTCAGATAGATGAGCCGGTACTGGTGACCGACATCCTCGACAATCCGGGTGCTCCGGCGCAGCGCGTGTACCAGGCGCTGGGCGAGTTGACCAAGCGGCCGGCGATCTTCCTCGCCACCTACTTCGGCTCGCTCGACGGCGTGCTGCCGGTGCTGGCCCGGACCCCGGTCGAGGCGATCGGCATCGACCTGGTGGCCGGTAGCGGTCATGCGGTGGCAGCGGTTCCCGAGCTCGCCGACAAGCTGGTGGTTGCCGGTGTGGTCGACGGGCGCAACATCTGGGCCACCGATCTGGAAGCCGCGCTGAGTACGTTGACGACGCTGGTGGGATCGGCGGCTGCTGTCGCCGTGTCCACGTCGTGCTCGACGCTGCACGTGCCGTACTCGCTGGCGCCCGAGACCGGCCTGGACGACGCGCTGCGCAGCTGGCTGGCGTTCGGCGCCGAGAAGGTCGGCGAGGTGGCGACTCTGGCCACGGCTCTGCGCAGTGGCCGCGACGCCGTGGCGGAGGCCTTTGCCGCGTCGTCGGCGGCGGTGGCGTCCCGCAAGTCCGATCCGCGGCTGCACAACGCCCACATCCGGGCATTGCTGGACACCGTGCTGGCTGCCGGCGTGCACCGTGGAGATCCGAAGGCCCGCAGGGAAAGCCAGAACGCCAGGCTGAAGCTGCCGGTGCTGCCCACCACGACCATCGGTTCCTACCCGCAGACCTCGGAGATCCGTAAGGCGCGGGCGGCGCTGCGTGACGGTGCGATCGACGAGGCCGAGTACGTGCGCCGGATGAAGTCCGAAATCACTGCGGTGGTTGCGCTGCAGGAAGAGTTGGGCATCGACGTGCTGGTGCATGGCGAACCCGAGCGCAACGACATGGTGCAGTACTTCGCCGAACAGCTCGACGGGTTCTTCGCCACGGCCAACGGCTGGGTGCAGTCCTACGGAACTCGTTGCGTCCGGCCGCCGATCCTGTTCGGTGACGTGGTACGGCCGCGGCCGATGACGGTCGAATGGGCCACCTATGCACAATCGTTGACGGACAAGCCGATGAAGGGCATGCTCACCGGTCCGGTCACCATCCTGGCGTGGTCGTTTGTCCGCGATGACCAGCCGTTGGCCGATACCGCCAACCAGATCGCGTTGGCGATCCGGGACGAGACGGTGGATCTGCAGGCGGCGGGTATCGCGATCATCCAGGTCGACGAGCCGGCGCTGCGTGAGCTGCTTCCGTTGCGCACCAGCGACAAAGGCGAGTACCTGCGGTGGGCGGTTGGTGCTTTCCGGCTGTCGACCTCGGGTGTCACCGATGCCACGCAGATCCACACCCACCTGTGCTACTCCGAGTTCGGTGAGGTGATCGGGGCGATCGCCGACCTCGATGCCGACGTCACCTCGATCGAAGCGGCCCGCTCGCACATGGAGGTGCTCGACGACCTCAACGCCATCGGGTTCGGCAACAGCGTGGGCCCGGGCGTCTACGACATCCACTCACCCCGGGTGCCGAGCACCGAGGAGATGGCTGAGGCGCTGCGTGCCGCGGTGAAAGCTGTTCCCGCCGAACGTCTGTGGGTCAACCCCGACTGCGGGCTCAAGACCCGTAAGACCGACGAGGTGACGGCCTCGCTGCGCAACATGGTGGCGGCGGCCCGGGCCGTGCGCGCCGGGCAGTAACACCCATCCAGACAGAAATCACGCACACGATTCCACTGAATCGTGTGCGTGATTTCTGCTTCGATCTGCTGCTAGGCGAGTGCGCGCTGCGGTGGCCCGGAATACTCACTGAGCGGGCGGATCAACGCATTGGATCCGGCCTGCTCGATGATGTGTGCGGTCCATCCGGTGATCCGGCTCATCACGAAGATGGGGGTGAAGCTGGGGATGTCGAAGCCCATCAGGTGATAGGCCGGGCCGGTGGGGAAGTCCAGGTTGGGTTTGATTCCCGTCTCCGCCAGCATGGTCCGTTCCAGGATCTCGTACATGTCGAGCCAGCCCTGCCCGCCGCGGGCGGTGGCGACGCGGACCAGCGCGGCCTTCATCGTGGGCACCCGGGAGTCTCCGTTGCGGTACACCCGATGGCCGAAGCCCATCACCTTCTCCTTGCGGGACAGTTTGTCCTGCAACCAGGCCGCGGCCCGGTCCGGCGTACCGATCTCGAGCATGTCGTGCATGACGGCCTCATTGGCGCCGCCGTGCAGTGAACCCTTCAGCGCGCCGATCGCCGCCGTCACCGCACTGTAGATATCGGACTGGGTGGAGGTCACCACCCGGGCGGCAAAGGTGGAGGCATTGAAGCTGTGCTCGGCGTACAGAATCATCGACTGCTCGAAGGCCTCGACGATCACCGGGTCGGGAACCTCGCCGAAGCACATGTTCAGGAAGTTCTGCGTGTAGCTCAGATGGCTGTGCGGGGCGATGGGATCCAGGCCGCGGCGACGCCGCATATCGGTGGCGACGATCGTCGGCAGCACCGCCAGCATGCGCAGCGACTTGGCGTAATTCGCCGAGGCGCTGGGATCGTCCTCCTCCGGATCCTCGGCGCCGAGGTAACTGATCGCGGTCCGCACCACATCCATGGGATGGCAGTTCTCGGGCAACTTCGCCAGCAGCGACTGCATGGACCGGTCGATGCGCCGGGCGCCGCGTTCCCGCTGGCTGAACAATTCCAGCTCGTGCTGGGTGGGCAGCTCGCCGTGCCACAACAGGTAGGCGACTTCCTCGAAACTGCAGCGGGCGGCCAGATCCTGAACCGGGTAGCCCCGGTAGGTCAAGGTGTTGGTCTCGGGAACCACCTTCGAGATCGCCGTCGTGTCGACGACAACACCTGCCAGACCGCGGTGGATTTTCGGGGCCTCGGATGTAGCGTTCATGACCTCACTCCTTGCAACGCGAAGTTGTAGATATCGGAGTCGAACTGGTTGTAATCGGCGTACTTCAGCAGCTCGTAGAGCCGGCTGCGGTGTTGCATCTGATCGAGAAGCCCGGTTTGTGTTCCTGCGGCGTGGATTTCACGAAGGCCGACCTCCACGGCGTGCATCGCCAGCCGCAGCGTCGTCACCGGGTAGATCACCATGTTGTAGCCGAGGTCGGACAGTTGATCGGCGGTGAGCAGCTCGGACTTGCCGAACTCGGTCATGTTCGCCAGCAACGGCGTGTCCACCGCGGCCCGGAACGCCTCGAACTCCGCCGGATTGGCCAGGGCCTCGGTGAAGATCAGATCGGCACCGGCGTCGGCGTAGGCCTTGGCCCGGTCGATGGCGGCCGGCAACCCCTCGATGCCTGCGGCGTCAGTCCGTGCGCAGATGATGAAGTTCGGGTCCCGGCGTGCGGCCACCGCCGCCCGCAACCGTTTGACCATCTCCGACGTCGGTACCACTGCTTTGCCATCGAGGTGACCGCACCGTTTCGGGTTCACCTGGTCCTCCAGGTGCAGGCCGGCCAGGCCGCTGTCTTCGAGGACGGTCACGGTGCGGGCAGAGCTCATCGGCTCACCGAAACCGGTGTCGGCGTCGATCAGCGTCGGCAGATCGGTCACCGATGCGATCTGGGCGCCCCGGGCGGACACCTCGGTCAGGGTGGTCAGACCGATATCGGGCAGTCCGAGATCCGCGGAGAGCACCGCGCCGGAGACGTACACCCCGTCGAACCCGATATCGGCGACCAGCTTGGCGACTAACGGTGAGAAGGCCCCCGGAAAGCGCTGCAGCCGACCGGATTCCAGTGCTGCACGAAACCGGGAACGTTTGTCGGCCGCCGAGGACGGCGCGCCGATGAGCCCGGTCACCGGAAGATTCCGGACGGGATCGTGGGGGCTTTGTCCAGCACCCGCGGATCCACCAGCGGGTTGAGGGTGCCGAGCGCGCCGGCCTTCAAGTCGCTGATCCGTGCCACCGCGTCGAGGAAGCGCTGCTGCTCGGCCACGTCGATGACACCGTCGGCGAGCACCCCGAACTTCGCCACGTACTGGTCACGTTCGAACGGACGGGCGCCCAGCGGATGGGCGTCGGCCACCGCGAGTTCGTCGGTGATCACTTCACCGTTGCGGAGGGTGATTTCCGCGCGGGCGCCGAATGCCTTCTCGTTCGGGTCGATCGAGTGGTAACGGCGGGTCCACTCGGGATCTTCGACAGTGGAGATCTTGCGCCACAGTTCGATGGTGTCGGGACGGTGGGCGCGCTCCGGGGAGTAGGAGTGTTCGTGATGCCAGGTGCCGTCCTGCAGGGCGACGGCGAAGATGTACATCACCGAGTGATCGAGCGTCTCACGGGAGGCGTCGGGATCGAACTTCTGCGGGTCGCCGGATCCGGTGCCGATCACGTAGTGCGTGTGATGGCTGGTGTGCAGCACGATCGACTCGATCTGCTCCAGATCGCCGATCCGGTCCCGCATGCGGCGTGCCAGGTCGATCGGGGCCTGGCTCTGGTACTCCGCGGAGTGTTCCTTGGTGTAGCTGTCCAGGATGGCCCGCTTCGGCTCACCCGGCTCGGGCAGCGGCACCTGATAGGTGTGCTCGGGACCGGACAACAGCCACGCGATCACGCCGTCCTCACCCTCCCAGATGGGGGCGGGCGAACCTTCGCCGCGCATGGCACGGTCGACGGCTTCGATCGCGACCTTGCCCGCGTAGGCCGGGGCATAGGCCTTCCAACTGGAGATCAGGCCCTTGCGGGACTGGCGCGTGGCGGTGGTCAGGTGCAGGGCCTGGCCGACGGCGTCGTAGATGGTCTCGGGATCCAGCCGCAGCATCGTGCCGATACCGGCGGCCGCCGCCGGACCGAGGTGCGCCACATGGTCGATCTTGTGCTCGTGCAGGCAGATTCCCTTCACCAGATCCACCTGCACCTCATAAGCGGTGGCGATGCCGCGGATCAGGTCGGAGCCGCGGACTCCCAACTGCTGGGCGACTGCGACCAGCGGGGGGATGTTGTCGCCGGGATGGGAGTAGTCGGCGGCCAGGAACGTGTCGTGGAAGTCGAGTTCACGGACGGCCACCCCGTTGGCCCAGGCGGCCCACTCGGGGGAGTAGGAGCCCTCGATCCCGAATACTGTTGCGCCCTGCTTGGTGCGGTGTCCCTGTGCTTGGGTGCGGGCCACCGTGACGGGCCGGCGGATCACCGATGCTGCGGAGACGGCGGCGTTGTCGATGATCCGGTTGATCACCATGGCTTCGGTGTCGGCGGGTACCGCGACCGGGTCTGCGGCCATCGTGGCGATCTTCCAGGCGAGGTGTTCCTCGCGGGGGAAGTCTTCGGCGCTACGTCGGGTTCGAACATCGTGATTACGCATAATCCGCAGGGTATCGATCGCTGGTCAGGACCGAAATAGCCTGTATAAGCGTAATTTAGTGTCCTTTGCCGGCCGTTTTTGCGAATGTTGTGAATGGCTGCTGAGCTATGGTTTCCAGCGGAGGCATGGTGGCGAAGACATTCGTGGGCGCACGGCTGAGACGGCTACGTGAAGAGCAGGGCCTGACGCAGGTGGCGCTGGCTCGGGCACTTGGCCTGTCCACCAGTTATGTGAACCAACTCGAGAACGACCAGCGCCCGATCACGGTCCCGGTGCTGCTGACGGTCACTGAGCGGTTCAACCTGCCCACGCATTACTTTGCTCCGGATTCCGATGCGCGCCTGATCGCCGATCTGCGGGAGATTCTTGCCGACAGCCCGGCCACGGGTACCCAGATCGAGGAACTGGTGGCTCGGATGCCCGATGTCGGCAAGACGCTGGTGGGCTTGCAGCGCCGGGTCCATGACATGTCGGCCGAACTCGAGGTGTTCCGCGGCCGGGCCAGTGGTGATGCGACGGTGACCAGCCAGCAGCCCATGCCGTTCGAGGAAGTTCGCGACTTCTTCTATGACCGCAAGAACTACATCGGGGAGCTGGACGTCGCCGCGGAGCAGGTGTTTGCCCGGCATCAGCTCCGTGTAGGTGGTCTGGATGCGCAACTGGCGCAGCTGTTCACCGAGGAGTACGGGATCACGGTGATCCTCGACGACGGGGATGTGTTGGCGCCCAATGCCAAAAGGTGGTTCCACGCGGAATCCCGGGTGCTCTACGTGGCGCGGTGGTTGCAACCCGGGCAGCGCGCTTTCCAGTTGGCCACCGCGCTGGCACTGCTGGCGCATGATGACCTCATCGGATCCATCGTCGCCACCGATGACGAGCTGAGCCCGAATGCCCGTGGGGTGGCGCGCATCGGGTTGGCCAACTACTTCGCCGGTGCACTGTTGTTGCCGTACCGGATTTTTCTCGGCGCAGCCGAATCGCTGCGCTATGACATCGATCAGCTCGCGCGCCGGTTCGAGGTGGGTTTCGAGACCATCTGTCATCGGCTGTCGACGCTGCAGCGGGCCGACGCACGTGGGGTGCCGTTCATCTTCGTGCGGACCGATTCGGCGGGCAACATCTCGAAACGTCAGTCCGCCACCGCATTTCATTTCTCACGGGTGGGCGGAAACTGTCCGTTGTGGGTGGTGCATCACGCGTTCGCGCGGCCGGGCCAGTTCCTGACCCAGGTGGCGCAGATGCCCGACGGCCGGTCCTATTTCTGGATCGCCCGGACCACAACGTCGAGCCCGAGTCGCTATCTGGGACCGAACAAGAGTTTTGCGATCGGGCTGGGATGCGACCTGGCACACGCTGAAAAGCTCATCTACTCAGCGGGAATCGATCTGACCGATCCGAGTTCGGCGGCGGAAATCGGTGCCGGCTGCAAGATCTGCGATCGACCGGCATGCCCGCAGCGGGCGTTTCCGTATGTCGGTCGCCCGGTGCACGTCGACCCACACAGCAGCACCGATCTGCCCTATCCGCCGGACGAGGTGCTTCCTGGCTGAAGCGGCCGGCCGGCGGCCTCGGGGGCCCGGAAATACACGGGCCGATGGCTGCCGCGCCGAATGTCGGACGCCCAGGCGTCGACGAGGGTCTCGGCGACGTCGGGGGAGACCGGACCCCACCATTGGTCGTCGGGGTGCACGACAACAACCGGGGCATGGTTGCACGGGTAGAGGCAGCCGGTTTGGGTCACCAGCACGTCTTCGTCACCGAGTTCCCGGGCGCGCAGCTGCTCGGTGAGGGCGGTCGCGGTGGCTGCGGCGCCCCGGGCAGTACAGCGAGGACCGCGACACACCAGCACGTGGCGGCCGTGTCGGGGCACTTCTTCCCAAGCGGGCGAAGACAGTACGGCTTCTTGGCCGGTGACGGGCCGGTCGGCGACCTCGATGACCAGCGTCTCGGGGTGTTGCCGGAGCCAGTCGCCGGCGACCCGGCGCAGCCACGACCGCGACGGTGCCGGCGCTCCCGCGGTGGGTGCCGCGACGAGGCGGACCTCGGTGCCCGGTGCATTGGTGGCAAGGTCGTCGAGTACCTCGCCCAGGGTTGGGGTGGCCAGCTGCAGGTATGCGACCCGCGCGCCGACTTCCTCGGCGAGCAACAACAGGTCGGTGTCGCGCGACGGGGCATCGACGCCCATCCCGACCAGTACCAGTTGGCGTGGGTGCTCAGTCATGCGTCGCCGTCCATCGGTCCAGTGTCGTCTATCGGTCCGGTCGTGTTGTGAGGCCCCGCCTGGAAAGCGGTGACCGAAGACCCTTGCTGCTCAGTCGATACCAATGCTGAACTGGCGACATGGGCGTGGGCTGGTCTCTTGCGGTCGCGGCGGTGTTCGTGTGGTTGGGCATGGTTCTGGCGATCTCGTTCCTGGAAGCCCCGCTGAAGTTCCGGGCGCCGGGGGTGACGCTGGCGGTGGGCCTGGGCATCGGGCGGCTGGTGTTTCGGGCACTCAACTGTGTCGAGGCGGTGCTGGCGACGGTGGTGGTGGCCGGTGCTGTGGTCGGTGGCGTCCCGGTGCTCGGGGTGGCCGCCGCTGTCACGGCCGCGGGGGCACTGGCAGTTCAGGTCCTGGCTGTTCGGCCGGCGTTGTCGCGGCGGTCGAACACGGTGCTTGCGGGTGGGCCCGCGTTGCAGGCAGGGTCGAGGTCGCAGGCCCACTACGCCTACGTGATGTTGGAGATGATCAAAGTGATCGCACTGGCGGCCGCGGGATTGCTGTTACTCGCCGGTTGACCCAGACGATCTGAGCAAAGGAGACGGCAATGCAGGCGATATCGCTGAACGCCCTCGTCGAGGAGCTGTTGGGAGTTGCACGTGAGCACAACAGCGGGCGGGCTGCCCGGACTCTGCACGGTGGGCATGAGCATTTCCTACGGCAGACGGTGATCGCCCTGGCTGGTGGCCAGGAGCTCAGTGAACACGAGAGTCCTGGCGAGGCCACCTTGCAGGTGCTTCGTGGACACGTGCGACTGACTGCGGGCGAGCTGAGTTGCGAGGGCCGCGCCGGTGACCATTTGGTGATCCCGCCGGTGCGGCATGCGCTGGCGGCGATCGAGGACTCCGCGGTGTTGCTCACCGTTCTTGCCGAC
This sequence comes from Mycobacterium sp., assembly GCF_049647605.1. Classification (GTDB taxonomy): domain Bacteria; phylum Actinomycetota; class Actinomycetes; order Mycobacteriales; family Mycobacteriaceae; genus Mycobacterium. Next base: position 28,269 of record NZ_JBARXZ010000188.1, read on the forward strand.
CGGTCCGCCGCCGTCGCCCCCGCGGGCTAAGGTAACCCTAGCCTCACCAGCTCCGGTAGGCTCTGCGCTCACCATGACTGACGTGCTGCCCATCCTGCCCCGCGAACTCACCGATCTCAGCGACGCGGTCCGTTTGGTGCCGCCTCCGCCGATCCCGCAGCTGCCGGATCCGTACTCGATCCGGATTGTCGATCCCGATGCAGATGCCGCGATGATCTCGGAGTGGATGAATCGGCCGCATCTGGCGCAGGCGTGGGAGTACGACCGGCCGGTGCAGTGGTGGCATGGCTATCTGCGGGCACAGCTTGCCGGTGATTACTCCCGCCCGCTGATCGGCAGTCTGAAGGGTGAGCCGCACGGCTATGTCGAGGTCTACCGCGCGGCCAAGGATTCGATAGCGCCACGCTATGAAGCCGATCCCTACGATCTGGGCCTGCACGCTGCGATCGCCGACCCCGACATCGTCAATCGTGGCTTCGGTCCGATCTTGTTGCCGCGTCTGGTCGTCAGTTTGTTCACCATCGAACCGCAATGCAAGCGCATCATGTTCGATCCGGACCACCGCAATGTGGGTGCCCGCCGGCTCTGTGAGTACGCGAAGTGCGATTTCCTCGGTGAGCACCAGATGGCGAACCGGCGGATGGCGCTGTACGCGATGAACCGGCCGGCGTAGCTCCTACTGCGGGGACCCGCCGACCAACGCGGAGTATCCGTCGAAATCCGGTTTCATCGCCGCGGCGACCAGCTCCCACAACACCTCGTCGGTTCCGCCGCCGACCCGGGCGAGTTTCATGTCGCGCCACCACCGGCCCAGCGGGGTCTCGTCGACGAGGTAGCCGGAGCCGCCGAAGATGTGCATGCACTCCGAAAGCACCTCTTCGCCCAGCCGTGCCGCGCTGACCTTCACCGCCGCCGCCGAACGCAAATCCAGACGTCCCTGTGCCGCAATGCCGTTGAGGCTGTGGCGCAACAGGTCGGTGCGGGCCTGCAGATCGGCCATCCGCAAGCGCAGTGCTTGATGTTCGAACAGGGTGGCGCCGAACTGACGGCGCTGCACCATCCGGGCATGGGTCACCCCCAGCACCCGTTGGCACGAGGACGCGATCTGGCCGGCGATCGACATGCGTTCATGGGCCAGGGCCCACGAGATGGCTGCCAAACCGGTACCGGCCCGGGCAATCAGATGGTCGGCGGGTACCCAGGTGTCGATGTGCACGGCGGCGGTATCCAACGGGGCGGCCCCGACCTTGCGGTACGCCCTCTGCACCTCGACCTGGGCGGTGGGCACCGCGATCACCAGGATGTTGCCGTGTTTGCTGCCCGGATTGTTGTCGACGCCGCGGGCTACCACCATGATGTGGTCGGCGACGGGGGACAGGGACACGAACTTCTTGATCCCGCGGATCTCGTAACCGTCACGGACGGAACGGACCTCGGTCTCCACGATTTGCAGATCAGATCCACCGGACTCTTCGGAGGCCCCGATGCACAGCACCGCATCGCCGTCGATGGCTTGCTCGCAGATGGTCTTCAGATGCTCGGACCTGCCGAACCGGCGCAGCAGCGCGATGGCCGAATCGTGAAGGCTGACACCAACACCAATGCCCGCCGAACCGAGACGGCCGAGGCGGAACGCCAATTCGTTGAGTTTCGCGACGTCAGGATGCTGACCGCCGGCCGGGCCCCACTTGCCGCGGAACACCCCTTCGGCTCCGAGGCGCTCGATCATCTTGCGCGGGAAGCGTTCCGATGCCTCCGCTTCGGCAGTCCAGGCGATGATCGTCTCGTCGAACACTTCGGCGAGCAGTTCGCGGTAGTGCGTGATGTCCGGGCCGTGTAGCGGTGTGGTCATACTCGGGCGGCCTCGAGCTGCTGCTTGACCTCCAGTCGGCGCAGCTTGCCCGAAGTGGTTCGCGGTAGCGATCCAGGTGCCAGGAACACCACATCGGCCGGTAGCACGCCACATTGAGAGGCCACTGCCTGCACCACATCGCTGCGGGCGCCCGCTTCGTCGGGACCGCGGAATTCGGCGGCGATGATCAGTCCCGGCCGGGTGGAGTCCGCGTCGGTGCCGACGGCGACGACAGCTCCTTCCCGGACTCCACGCACCTGTGCGGCGACGCGTTCGACGTCGCTGGGGAAGATGTTGCGGCCGGCCACGGTGATCAGTTCCTTGATCCGCCCGCACACCACCAGGCCGGTGTCGCTCAGATATCCGAGATCACCGGTGCGGAACCATTCATCGGGTGCCGGTGATGGCTGGCCCATATAGCCCGACATCATCGAGGAGCCGCGAATCTCGACCTCGCCGACGCCGTCTCCGAAGCGTTCGGTGGTCACGATGCGGACTTCCATTCCAGGGAGCGGTTCGCCGAGGACCGCGTGTTTTTTGGTGGAATGTGTTTCTGGATCTACGATTTGGTCGTACAGCAACCCGGTTCCCGGCTTGGGGGTGGTGACGGCGCATGTCGACTCAGCCAGGCCGTAGGACGGTGCCGCGGCGCGGGGGTCGAGGCCGAAGCGGCCGAGTTCGGAGAGGAACCGTTCGAAGCCGTCGCAGTCGATCGGTTCACCGCCGTTGAGGGCAAATCGGAGCCGGCCGAGGTCGACGTCGGGCACCCGGCGGGCGTATTTGCCGATCACCGAATAGGCGAAATTCGGTGCCGCAGTGAGGGTTGCGCGGCTCTCCGACAGCCAGGTCAGCCAGCGGAACGGCGAGGCCGAGAAGGCGCTGGTAGGCGCCAACCACATGTGCCCGCCGGTGAGGAGCCCGGTGAGCAGGAAGGCCAGTCCCATGTCGTGATAGAGCGGAAGCCAGGTGCAGCCGACGTCGTTTTCGGGGTCCACCTCGATGTGTTGGAGGAGGCCCTGGATGTTGTTCAGCACCGCTTCGGGTGAAAGCATCGCCGTCCGTGGGGTTCCCGTGGACCCGGCGGTACCCTGAAGAACCGCCGGCGTGCCTTCTGGGCTGGTCTGCGCAGCCAGTGTGGTGGAGCGTCGTGCATGGCCGACCGCGGCGACGTCGAACACCGAGATCCCGAGATCGCTGGCCCGTAACAGATCCAGCTGGTTGCCGTGGCTGAACAACTGGGAGACACCGATGCTCCGGAAGCGCTCAGCGGTGCTGTGGGCCCATTGCCGGCCGTCGGCGCCGCGAACCGGTCCGGGCAGCAGTGACAGCGCCCGACCCGCCAGCCAGGCGCCTTGGATGCCGGCGACAAACTCGACCGTCGGCTCGCCCACGAGGCCGACGGCACCGTCGGGTCCTTCCAGGATGTGTTCGGCGATGTTCTCGGCTCTGGTGTGTACTTCTTGCCACGGGTGTCGGACCCAGGTGCCGCTGCCCTGATCGAGGAGCGTCAGGGCATTGGTGGATCCGGTCATCGCCTGCGACAATGCGGTCGCGAGTGCGCTCACCGGCCGGCCGGTACCTTCGCCAGAATTGCGGCTTCGAGATCACCAACGGTGTTGCAGGTCAACAGATCTTCCTCGGTCAACGCGACGCCGATCTTGTCCTCGATGGCGACCATGCCCACGGCAAAAGCGACCGAGTCCATCCCCACGTCGTCGATCAGGCGGGAATCACGCGTCACACGACTGATATCGATGTTCAGGTCGTCGCGCAGGATCTCCTCGAGGGCGGCACTGACCGCTTCCGGGGTTGACGTCTCCATGGCGGGGACGTTACACCGATGGGTAAAGCAAGGCTACGCTTACCTCGCACCCGGGCCGTGGTCATCGCGCAGAGCCAGCACGGTAGGCACCGCTTCGCACACCACCGATCCGCGCTCGGCGGTCAACTCGTCGACGATGGCGAATGCAGCGCTGATGTTCTGCGGAGTGTCGATGATGACCGTGGACACCGGCACCTGCCGCGTCAGCTGCAGGAACCTGTCGCCGTGCGGCTCCTCGCTGCCGTGGAAACCCCACAGGCCGCGCAGTGCGGTCGCCCCGCTGGCATCGGCTTCCTTGAGTCGACGGATCAGGGCGCGGTGAATCGGCCGGCCGTGGTGGTAGGCGTCCTCGGTGGTGCGCACCGTCAGCTTCTGGAACTGCGAACCTGGGAGGTCGGCCGGTGTGGCGAGCGTCAAGCCGTCTTGCTTGCACACCAGGACCGGCTCGACCGTCAGCAGGGGGTGCGGCACCAGGGCCTGTAGCTCCGGTATCGCGATGGCTGCCGCAGCGGCCCTGCCGACGCCCGAGACCACCAGGGGGACCGTGCTGTTGCTGCTGAAAAATCGTGCCCGCCGGCGCTGCCCCGCCACGGTGCCGTCGACCCCGAGGAACGCTTCGGCGCCGGCGAAACCGCAGCGCTGCAGCACCCTGATGGCCGCGACGTAACCCGGTTCGCCGTCGACCCGCTGGCGGCGCGCCAGATACAGCGTCACCCGCACCGACCCGGTGTCAGCGGGCGGTGAGCCCAGGCTGGTGGGGTGCACGGTCAACAGTCCGCGACCGGTCATCGCCGCCACCTGATCGGCCAGCGCGGCGATCGGCTCGGCGGTATCCACGGCGGTGACGGTCACGGGCGGGTCCTCGGAAAGACTCAGCGATCGATCACTACGGATGACATTGGCGGGTCCGAATCCGGCGATACCGCGCAACATCACACTGCTGGCGATACCGCGGCTGTGGAACAGCTCCAACAAGACCTCGGCCAGGAACCGGCCGGCGCTGCGTTCCCGCTCGGCGAAGAAGGCCGTCAGCGTCAACGCCTCGTCCGGCCGGCTCACAGGAAACCCGCGATCCACTGGCCGAACACGGTCGCCGGAATACCCAGCGCGACGCTGACCACGATGTTGCCGAGCGCCGGCCGGATCTGGCGGTCCTCGGCAAGGCGGTGAGTCTCCAGCATCCAGGTGGAGAACGTCGTATAGGCGCCGATGAGCGCGGTACCCGCCAGCAGCGCCGCCTCGTGGCTGAGCACCAGCCCGCTGACGAATCCCAGCGCCAACGCGCCACTGATGTTCACCGCCAGCGTGCCGTAGGGGAACGGCCGGGTCACGCGACGCGACACGGCCCGGTCGAGCAGGAACCGAGCGGTCGCCCCGAACCCACCAATGACCATGACAGCCAGCCAGATTGCCGGATTCACCGCACCCGCGCCCGTCGCACCCATGCCGTCGCGAGGTGCATTGCCGCAAGACCGGCGACGATGCTGGCCGTCACGTAGCCGGCGGCCAAACCGTAGTGGTGATGCTCGATCATGCGCAGCGTCTCGAGCTGCATCGTGGAGAACGTCGTGAGCCCGCCACACAGGCCGGTACCCAGCAGCGGCCGCCGGTAGCTCGACAGCGGCAGCCGTTCGAGCAGGCGGGTGGTGAAGTAACCCAACAGGAACGCGCCGGCGATGTTCACCACAAACGTTGCCCACGGCCACTGGTCGGGACGTGGTGCGGCCACCGTCACCAACACGGCCCGCGCCAATGTGCCCAGTGCGCCGCCGAAGAACACGGCGGCAAGTTCGCGGTTGTCATGACCGAACACAGCACACAGTGTGACGGGTGATTGAACAAACGGGGCGCTGAAGCCGCCGCGGCGGTCCAATGTGTCCAGCTGCGCGCGAAGTGCCGCGAGAGTGGGCAGAATTGACCGGGTGGCTGCCAATCCTCGTGCCGGTCAACCGGCACAACCAGAAGACCTGATCGATCTCCCGCATCTTGTCACCGCCTACTACACAATCCAGCCGGATCCCGAGGACATCGCCCAGCAGGTGGCGTTCGGTACCTCAGGGCACCGCGGCTCCGCGCTCGACGGCGCCTTCAACGAAGCGCACATCCTGGCGACAACTCAGGCCATCGTCGAGTACCGCGCCTCCCAGGGCGTCACCGGACCGCTGTTCATCGGCCGTGACACCCACGGTCTGTCCGAGCCCGCCTGGGTGACGGCGCTGGAGGTGCTGGCGGCCAACGACGTCGTCGCGATGATCGACTCGGCCGACCGCTACACGCCGACCCCGGCTGTCAGTCACGCCATCCTGACGTTCAATGCGGGCCGGGACGCCGACCTCGCCGACGGCATCGTCGTCACCCCGTCCCACAATCCGCCCCGGGACGGGGGCTTCAAGTACAACCCACCCAACGGCGGTCCGGCGGACACCGACGCCACCGGATGGATCGCCAAGCGCGCCAACAAAATCCTGGCTGAGGGCGGCAAAGGTGTGAAGCGGGTCCCGCTGGCCCGGGCACTGCGAACCCATGAACGCCACGACTACCTGGATGCCTACGTCTCCGATCTGCCGAATGTTGTCGACATCCATGCGATCCGGGCTGCCGGGGTGCGCATCGGGGCCGACCCGCTCGGCGGCGCCAGCGTCGACTACTGGGCTGCCATAGCCGAACGGCACAACCTGGATCTCACCGTGGTCAACCCGCTGGTGGATGCGACGTGGCGGTTCATGACGCTGGACACCGACGGCAAGATCCGGATGGATTGCAGCTCGCCGAATGCGATGGCCTCGCTGATCCGGAAGTTCGATGAAGACAACACGGCCTACCAGATCGCCACCGGTAACGACGCCGACTCCGACCGGCACGGCATCGTCACCCCCGACGGCGGGCTGATGAACCCCAACCACTACCTGGCGGTGGCGATCGACTACCTGTACACGCACCGGCCGGACTGGCCGGGTGAGGTGGCCGTCGGCAAAACCGCGGTCAGTAGCTCCATCATCGACCGGGTGGTGGCGGGGATCGGCCGCAGACTTGTCGAGGTCCCGGTCGGCTTCAAATGGTTTGTCGACGGATTGATCGGCGGCACAATCGGATTCGGTGGCGAGGAATCGGCGGGCGCGTCGTTCCTGCGCAAGGACGGGACGGTGTGGACCACCGACAAGGACGGCATCATCCTGGCGCTGCTGGCCTCGGAGATCCTGGCGGTCACCGGCGCCACCCCGTCTCAGCGCTACCTGACGCTGGCCGAGCAGTACGGTGCCCCGACCTATGCCCGCATCGATGCGCCCGCCAACCGGGACCAGAAGGCCAGACTCGCCAAGCTCTCACCGGACCAGGTCGAAGCCACCGAGCTCGCCGGTGAGCCCATCACCGCCAAACTGACCACCGCACCCGGTAACGGCGCGGCCATCGGTGGCTTGAAAGTCACCACCGAGAACGCCTGGTTCGCTGCGCGGCCATCGGGCACCGAGGACGTCTACAAGATCTACGCCGAGTCCTACCTGGGGCCTGAGCATCTGGCGCAGGTGCAGGAGGCGGCCCGTGAGGTGGTGAATACAGTCATCTCGTGAGTTCTGTCTCGGAGGGCGACTGTTCGTCCGACACCTCGTCGGACGCCGGGTCGCCCCAGCCCAAGCCCAAGCTGCCCAGCGAAGTCTGGATTCTGATCTTCTCCAACGCGGTCATCGCGTTGGGCTACGGGGTGGTCGCGCCGGTGATACCGGAGTATGCGCGCAACTTCGGTGTCAGCATCAGCGCGGCGACGTTTGTCATCACCGCTTTCGCGTTGATGCGGCTGGCGTTTGCGCCGGCGGCGGGCACGCTGGTGCAGCGGCTGGGGGAGCGCCGGATCTACGTCAGCGGGCTGGTGATCGTGGCGGTGTCCACCGGCGCGTGTGCGTTCGCGGCGACCTACTGGCAGCTGCTGCTGTTCCGGGCGCTCGGCGGGATCGGGTCGACGATGTTCTTCATCTCCGCGCTGGGCCTGATGATCCGGATCAGCCCGGACAACGCCCGTGGTCGGGTCGCCGGCATGTTCTCGTCGGCGTTCCTGATCGGGTCGGTCGGAGGGCCCGTGTTGGGCAGCCTCACCGTCGGGCTGGGCCTGTCGGCGCCGTTCCTGATCTACGGCGCGGCGCTGCTGATCGCCGCCGCGGTGGTGTTCATCAGCCTGCGCCGGTCGTCGTTGGCCGCGCCGGAGGCGGAGACGGCCGAGACGGTGACGGTGCGCCAGGCGCTGCGTAACCGGGCCTATCGTGCGGCGCTGCTGTCGAACTTCGCCACCGGGTGGTCGGCGTGGGGTCTGCGTATTGCCCTGGTGCCGCTGTTTGTCACCGAGGTGCTGGATCGGGGTGCCGGGGTGGCGGGGCTGGCGCTGGCGACGTTCGCGATCGGCAACGTCTGTGCGGTGGTGCCCAGCGGGCGGCTGTCGGACCGGACCGGGCGGCGGGTGCTGCTGATTGTCGGGCTGACGGTGGCGGGGGTGTCGACGATGATCGTGGGCCTCACCGATGGCCTGATCCCGTTCCTGGTGTCGGCTTTCATCGCCGGGTTCGCGACGGGCATCTTCACTTCGCCGCAGCAGGCGGCTGTGGCCGACATCATCGGCAGCAAGGCGCGCGGCGGCACCGCTGTCGCCGCCTTCCAGATGACGGCCGACGTCGGTTCGATCGGCGGCTCACTGGTGGTGGGGCTGATCGCGCAGTACCTGTCGTTCGGGTGGGCGTTTGCGATCAGCGGGGCGATCCTGCTGGCGGCCGCACTCGGGTGGGTGTTTGCGCCGGAGACACGACCCACACCGGAAGCCGCCCACACCCCGGCGCGACCACTGGGTCCGGAAGGCGGTGGCGAGCTTCCGTGACCAGCGATTTTGGCTGGAGTTCACCAGTGGTGTAACTTCGAATCGCACAAGGGGCTATGGCGCAGTTGGTAGCGCACCACACTGGCAGTGTGGGGGTCAGGGGTTCGAATCCCCTTAGCTCCACCATATGGGTGTTACTCAAAAGAGCGACCTCTTCAACGCCGCTGGCACGAGAAGAGGATCTCTGGTCGCGAATGTCACCGCTTTCGGCGGTGACATTCGCGTTTGAGGGGCCGGATTCGCTTGCGACCCGGTCCTGTAACGCACGAAGTTCCGCGAGTTCTGGCTGCAGTTCGTGGTCGGTGACGTCGTCTTGTTGCTAACCGTCGCCGCCGCCAACGATTCCATCGCCGCCGCCCATACCGTTCACCCGCCTCCCCAATGCTGCGTGCCGTCCCGGACGGAAACGTCCGCCTGGGTGCGCCTACGGTACGAGGTACGAGGAATCTCTCCAGGATTCAAGGTATTGGGATTCATGGTCTCTGGATTGATAGTCATGCTACCTATGGGCTTGGAGGATGCCTGCCCCATCCCAGTCGCCGAACTCGTTGGCAATCTGCCGACGCCGCCCGGTTCGAGCTGACCTCTCGGCCGCGTTTCGTGAGCGTAACTTGACTACAAGTACTTGAGAAGATTGCAGATTTTTCGACGTGAACTCCCACGCGAGCTACTCGACAACTGGGCTAGCGACCAGGGCGGCTAGCTGGTTTGCCAGCCGGGAGGTTCCCGGCGTTCTCGGCAATTGCGAATGGATCTCGTCAATCTCAGAGCCCACAAACTGGGAGCGATCGCCGCGAACAAGCTAGCTTGTCGCGACATTGGGCTTCGAAGTGCACGTGGCCGATTGTTATCAGAATGTACTGACGTTCTCGATGCTCACGAACATGCCACGCTGCGTCCCGCTGTTCGTGAATGTTGTGCCGGCTGGCGAGCTTCGGATGACCCACCCCATCGCGGAGTAGCTGCTGCCGTAGGTGAGCACGTGGTCGTTTTCTGGGTACGCACCCGGGATGTTGCCGTTCGCCCACTGAAAGTTCCCGGACGCGTCGATGGCAGCAAGGACGAAGTGCATACCTGACTCACTGAGCGGAGCTTGGACGAATCCACGGTTCCCTTCGTCGACCGCGCCCGAAGACTGACAGACGACTTCTGCAGTATTCAACAAACATCTTGCTCGACCTGACGGTGTGCGAACGATGACATCAGGGCCAGCGTTCGGAGAGAGGTCAGTTGTGGCTCCTACCCTCGGCGAAGGTGCCAAGGGTGGTGAGCGGGTGGTCGAGCCAGGAGGCGCTGCGACACGAGGTAGTTCAGGGGTTGCCGGTGTCTCAACCCGCGGCGGCGCGGACTCTCCGCCGGTACCCCTAAGTAGAACGAGACCAGTGGCAGCTCCACCGAGCGTTGCTCCCAGAATGCTGACGATGACGACGAGCCGCAGACGCCCGCGCCCGCCCGCCGATGCAAGATGTGCTGGTCCCGTTTCGGGAGCGTCTGGTACGCGCATCGACGGGAGCGGGGTCGGCCAGCTCGGATCGATGTACTGAGTGTCCCGCCCATCGGGCGTCAGCGGTGAGTCGGGGTCTGTCACCTGTTCGGCTCCCTCCAGCGATCATCTAGCAACAGCGGCTTTGGTGCGGCTTGGATCGGCGTGATCGTCAGTGCATTGTGAAACCGTAGGCGGCAAGGGGTAGCAAGGTCGCTCCGTCGTCTTGCCAGGATGAGACAAACAGCCAGACGGTGCCCGTTGCATCCGCACCGGTCGCATAGCTGCCACCTTGGTTTGTGAGCAGCGTGCCGACATTTCGGGCGGAGAAATCGCTGCGAAACGAACCGATCGATACGGGGCTCTCATTTGCGCGCGGCAGGCAGATCCCAGTGCTGGTCGATTCTGGCATGGTCACCCCGCCATCCATGTACATGCCAGGTGCGCACACAGTGCTTAACCAGTCGTCACTCGTACCAGTCAGCGATGACGGTCCAGCTACGGCAGGATCCTGGATGCCTGCTTGGTCGCTGGAGCGAAGGAGCGCAACGACGCCGGCCGTCGTAAGAAGCAGGACGACGGCAAGTGCAACGCTCAGCCCGATCACGAGAGGGGGAGCTGGCAGCCTGCGGGAACGTGGAACGAAACCGCTACTGGGGCTCCGTGTTTGCGTCGTCCAGGCCGACCCATCCCAATAGCGCTCGCCGGCCGACGTTCCTGGGTCGGGATACCAGCCAGGTGTGGTCATATCGGCCTCCTGAGGATTGAGCTTCTCGCAAAGGAACTTGGTGCAACTGGCTCACCCATTGCGCAGCGAGAACCCAAACCTGGCCAGCTGCTGCAGGTCGGCTCGGCGATCCGGTGAGTAAAGACCCACAACTGTCCCGACGCATCAGTTCGGGCAGCGTAGGCGCCGTTCTGCGAGAAGTTCGCAGCGGCGTTCTCGAAGCGGAACTGCGACTCGTAGGTACCGACGAATACCGAGGCTTGGGACGTTTCCGTATAACAGGTTGCAGCTCCCGTCGAGCCGGTCAGCACGTTCCCGCCTCTGCCATTCTGATAGGTACCGGTAGCGCAGATGGCCTCGATCCACTCTTGCGGAGATGTCGTGCTAGCCGCCTGGGTGGCGGCGGAAGGTGGATCCTCCCGCGTCCATAAAGCAACCGCGACTGCGATGAGCGCCATCGTCGAGATCACCAAAGCGATCGACAACCACAGCGCGGCTCTGGGCATTCGGTCCGCGTGAAAACGCCCCAGCGGAACTAGCGCGAACTCCCGCCTTGATAGAGAGATGTTGCCGCGAGCCATCCCCGAAGTGGCAAGAGCCTGCGAATGCAGCGATGCTACTTGCCCAGCGAACTGTCCGCATTCGTTTCCCAGGTTGAGGTATGACCAACTGACTACCCCACCTTCCATTTGCTGCTAAGCATGTCCCAGCAGCACAAACGCCGGGAGGGGGCGCTGTGGCACTGAAGGTGAGCATCGAAGATCTGGTGGCATCTGGGGTGGCGGTCACCGGTCACGGCGAAAATGTGGCCGCCAAGCACTGCACGGCGGATAGCCGCATCGAAAGTGCCCAAGGTGGTTGGCAGGGCCAATCAGCGGCATCCATGGCGCTCCGCATGGCGGCATGGTCGATCACGACCACCACCCTCCTGACGCGCCTCAGTGACCACGCCCAGGGCCTGCACACCTGCGCGCAGGAGTTCTGCTCCATGGAAGAACGGCACGCCGAAGCACTGAAAGTGCCGGGGCAGCAAGCGGATGCCATCGCTAGCCGGATGTAGCGGATTGCCGTGACCCTCACTATCGCCGACATCGAGCGCTGGGATGCCGGCGACGTCCGCGAGGTGTTCCACGCTGCCAGCAGCCGCGCCAAAGCGGTCCAGGATGCCGCCAATGGCCTGGCGCAGTTGCCTGCCTTCACGACGTGGGGCGGCGAGGCGGCCGAAGCCGCTAAGGAAGCTATCGGCAAGACCCGTGCTGACCTGGACGCACACGGGCAAGAAGCGCTGGCGGTCGCCAATGCTGCCCGCAGTGCGGCAGACGAAATCGAACGCATCAGATCGGAGCTGGCCACCCTCAAAGCCGATGCCGCCGCGCTCGGTATGGAGATCGACCCGGTGTCCGGGCAAGTGGTGCCAGGACCCGGCACCAGCGGCAACCCGATGGAAGTCCTCATCAAGCAGCAGCAGCTCCAGCCACGAGTGGACAAGCTGATCGCCGAAGCCAACCTCGTGGACATGGCGCTGGCCAACGCCATCGATATGGCCGGTGGATCAGTGCCAATCCCCGAATCGCCACATGCCAGCGATCCGGACGTGCAAGCAGCGCTTGAAGGCGGTCCGCTGCCCGAAGACCCCCAAGAGTTCAACGACTTTTGGGACAAGCTCACCGATGAGCAGAAAGAGCTGCTGTACGAGCAGAACCCGTTCATTGGCAACAGCGACGGCATGCCGTTTGACGACCGGCATCTGTTCAACGAACGGCACCTGACCGAGCTGCAACAGGCGACGCAGACCGAGCTGGATCGACTGCGCGCTGCGCATCCGGACTGGGCGGGTGGAGAGGCGCCGTTCCGCTCGACGCCCGAATGGCAGACCTGGAAGCCTCAGTGGGACGCGGCCAACAAAGCAAGCAATGAGTACGCGCAAGTTCGCAAGGCTCTGGATTCATCGGATGGGATTCCGCGATTCCTTGGTGTGCTCGATGATCAGGGGCGTGCGGCGGTCTCCCTCAACAACCCGGATGACGCCACGCGGTCTGCGACCTTCGTTCCGGGCACGGGCCAGGATCTCGGCCGCTTCGAGTTCAGTGCCGACAAATCGAAACTCATGTACCAGGCGACACTCAATGCCGACCGGTCACTGCAGCCAGGCGACGTGTCGGTGGCGACCTGGATGGGCTACGACCGGCCGATGGAGGTGTGGAACGCTGCCTCGCCGAACTACGCCCACAATGGCGCCGGTACGTTGCAGAGCTTCCAAGACGGTCTGCGTGCCTCCCATGACAACGTGACCGCCGGTGGGGATTCGATCAACACGGTCATTGGACACAGCTACGGCTCAACCATCATGGGTGCCGCCGCACTCGACGGGCAGTTGGATGCGAACAATGTTGTGGCCGTGGGGAGCCCAGGGGTGCTTACTGACCATGCAAGCAACCTCAATCTGCCTGACGGTGCCCACGTGTTCGCGACCCGGGCCGAAAACGACATCATCGGCGCGGTCACGGGCGCGACGCTCGGGCCTGATCCGATGTCGGGCAAGTTCGGGGCCATCCCGTTCGAGGCAGCACCAGGCGAGACATGGCCATTCGGTCTGCCATCGGTCGATGCCCACAGCAGCTATTGGGACAACATGAACAATCCGGCCCTGATCAACATGGGTCGTATCATCGCCGGAAGGACCGACGTGACGCCACCGACCTTCAACCCCTGAGGTGCTGATGCCAAGTCCGACAGGATTTCTCGCCGCACTCCTCGCGTGCGGCGCGCTCGCTGCTTGCTCGACCGATGGTCCGGCCGCTGATCCGCCGCCCCCTGCTGAGTCGTCCAGCGTTACCTTGATCCCGGGAGGTCCCATGGAACCGACACCGAACGTGCCATCACCGAAGATCCCGACGAGCCAGCAAGAAGCGCAGGACACGGTGCTGCGCTACTTGCAGGAGACGGTGAACGCGTTGCCGCCAGGGAGCAGTCTCGATGGCACCAGATACATCGCCGGCGGCGATACCAACTATTGCGAAGACAACCCCAGCGGGCCTGACGCACCGGTGCGCTTTTCGGACTGGCGAGATATCCAGACCTCGGCGCAGATCGACTTCCATCAGCTCGTTGATGACGTGGGGCGGGTATGGGAAAGCTGGGGGTGGGAGGTCATCGAGCGCGATGGCTACGCGAAGCCCAACCGCTTCGGATACGCCCCTGATGGCTACGTTTTGCAAATCGCCGCCAGCTATCCGCCGGAGTATCCACCGAGCATTATTGCCGCCTCACCGTGTTACCCGGGCACCCTGCGGAATGAGGACCTTCCGCGGAATCCGCCTGTCATCGAGCAGAGTTCATCGACTCCGTGACGGATGATCGATATCCTCCGATATGATTTCTAGCGGCTGCGTCACCTGCACAGCCGGCCCGGTCACCGCCGCGGGCTGGTAGGCCACGGTGACGATGCACTGCGATCGACGGCCGGCACCGGACGACCAGCGGTCGCAACCTAGGCGGTGACGTTCGATCGCCGGCGAACCACGTTGATCCCGAAGATCACCGCTCCGATCGCCAGCCAGACCAGGCCACCGATCTTGGCCAACGCGTCGGCATTGATCAGCACGTAGCCGATGATCAGAAAGCCCAGGGTCGGCACCACCAGGTGCAGCAGGTAGTTCTTGGACTTCTGCTTCACCAGGTAGTACCAGATCACCGAGATGTGCAGCAGGCAGAAGCCGAAGAGAGCGCCGAAGTTCACCAGCGACGCAATGAGACCGATTTGTCCGACGAAGAACAGCACCAGCATGGTGCTCAGCGCGCTCACCACCAGGATCGCGGCAACGGGCACCTGCCGTGAGCTGATCTTGGACAGAAAAGACGGCAGCTGCCGGTCACGGCTCATCGAGAACAGCAGCCGGCTGGTGGCCGCCTGCGCGGCCATGGCATTCGCCAGACCCACCGCCAATACGTTGACGACAAAGAAGGCGTTCATCCAGCCGGTGTTGGACGCGGCCTGAACAAGAAGGAAGAACGCGTTGCCCACCTCGTCGTCACTGAACGACTCTCGACCGCCGGCGAGCAAGCTGGCCAGCCAGGTCTGGGTGACAAACAGTGTGGCCACCAGGCAGAGCGCGATGAGCATGGCTTTGCCGGCCGGGTTCTTTTTCCCGGTGGATTCTTCGGCGAGCGTTGAAATACCGTCGAAGCCAAGGAAACTCAGCACGGCGATCGACAGGGCGCCGGCCAGTAGCGAGGCGCTGACGGCACTGGAGTTCCAGATCGGTGTGGTGCTCCAGCCGATGTCCGGCACGCTGTGTCCGCTGATGACGCGGACGGCTATCACCACGAAGATCACCACGAACACCAGCTCGACGGCCAGGAACAGTCGGTTGACGATCTTCAGCGAGCTGACACCCAGAAGGTTGACGACAGTGTTCACGGCCACGAAGATGACCGCCCATAGCCACCGTGGGGTTCCGGGGAACAGCCCGACCATTGATTCCGCGGCAAAGACATAGAGCAGTGTCGGTACCAGAAGGTAGTCGAGCAGGATTGCCCATCCCGCGAAAAATCCTGCGGTGGGGTGAATTCCGCGCCCGACATAGGAGAAGACCGATCCCGCCAGCGGGAACGACTTGGCCATCTGCGCATATGCGGCTGCGGTGAACAGCATCGCAACCAGCCCGATGAGGTAGACCAGCGGGACCATTCCCGAAGAGCTGTTGTAGACGGTGCCGAAGATGGTCCACGGAGCAATGGGCACCATGAAGACCAGGCCGTAGACCACGAGGTCGAATGTGGAAATGGACCGGTTGAGTTCTTGTTTGTAGCCGAATGATTCGAGCGTGCGCTGGCCTTCGCCAGTGGTGAGGGGATCAGTGGTGCCAACCATCGTGGATTCCTGTCGGGAGTGGGATTGTCAGATCACGCCCGGCCCGCACTGGCCAGGTCGTGTTTGTCGAGGAACGTGGCGACAACGGCACGGAAGTTCTCCGGTTGCTCGAGATGGGTGCAATGGCTGGACTCTGCAAAGACATACGAGCTGACGTCGGGGATGTGGTCGACGAAGGGCTGCCACGTGGTGGGCGTCGCTTCGTCGAATTCGCCGGCAAGTACCAGAGTGGGCGCGACGATCTCCGGGAGGCGTTCGATCACCGTCCAGTTCTTCAGCGTCCCGATGACGTGAAACTCGTTGGGGCCGTTCATCGTGTGGTAGACGGTGGGGTCGGCTTCCATTTGCCTTTCACTGTCGAGGAAAGCCTGCGGCGTGGGCTCGCTGCGGCACACATGGCGGCGGTAGAACTCTGCTGCTGCGGCGAGGTATTCGGGATGGGTGACCGTCCCGTCGGATTCATGACGCAGGAGTGCCGCCTGCGTCTCGGCGGGCAGTTCGGCGCGCAGCTCGGCCGCCCCGGCGACCCACAGATCCATGGCGGCGGGGGAGTTGCAGATCGCCAGTGATGCCAGCCCTGCAGGTTGGCGCACGGCGATCTCGGCGCCCAGCATTCCGCCCCATGACTGGCCGAGAAGGTGGTACGTCCCGAGGTCGAGGGCCTCCCGCACGGTGTGGAACTCCTCGATGAACAACTCCGGGGTCCAGAAGTCTTTCGGCGCGTGCGGCAGGTGAGTGCTTCTGCCACAGCCGATTTGGTCGTAGTGCACCACGGTGCGACCGGTCTCTTCGGCCAATGCCGAGATGTTGGCAACGTAGTCATGAGCCATTCCGGGGCCGCCGTGCAGGACGACCAGTGGCAACGCGCCAGGTCGCGGATCTGTAGGACGGGTGATCTTCACCCAGGTTTCATGTTCACGAAAGGCAATCGTGCGGGTTTCGACGGGCATGAGCTCAGAATGAGTCATAAAAGGTCTCGCGGCAAGCCCATTGTTTGTAATTAACATGGCGGTGACATCGAGGAGATTGGATGGTCTGTATGCCCGTAGGTGACACGCCTTCACCGGGGTTGCTGGCCCAGCAGCTTGAGTCCCCGTCGCGCGTCGATGAGGTCACCGACCGATTGGTCACTGCGATTGCTATCGGCGAGTACCTGCCGGGCGGCCGTCTACCCGTCGAACGTGAACTGGCCGAAGCGCTGGGGGTCGGCCGAATGACCGTCAGAGCGGCGCTGGCCCGGCTGGTCGAGCGTGGACTGCTGGAAACCCGACGAGGACGAGGCGGCGGCTCCTATGTTCTCGACCAATGGCCTGAGTCGTCCACTCCGGCGGTAGCACGCACCCTGACCCTGCGATTCGACGAGCTGCGGGATCGCAGCGAGGCCATCGCTCGACTGCACGGGGCAGTGTGCCGGGCCGCCGCAGAGTCGCGCACCAACGCCGACATCAAGACTCTGACCGCCCGTCTGCAGGACTACAGCGACGCCGAGAGCGGCTTGAATGCGCAGCTTGCCGACGGCCGCCTGCATCTGGCCATCATGGACGCCGCCCACAACGCAACCCTCAAACAGCTCCTCGTGACCCTGGAATCGTCGAACGGTGTGGGCACCTCGACACACCGCTGGGGTGATGCGGCCACCATGCGTGACATGGAAGCGCGGGCGATGGAGGAACACACACAGCTCGTCGATGCCATTGCCGATGGCCGCGGTGACGACGCCGACGCGATCGCACGAGCACACCTGACCATCGATCTTGAACACATCTCGGCTGCAATGCGCCGGGCCGGGGTGTCGGCTGTCTGACGGTTTGTTCGAACCACGTACGCCTCTGCGCAGTGTGCGCACCCTCACAGTGACGGCCGTAGCTGGCCGCGGCCACACGCGGACGTCGAACTGAACAGGCTGTCCAAGTGCCGAGTTTGCAGAGGTACCCCCTGTTAGCATCGACCGCGGCAAAGCGCCCACCACGGTGCACATCGGGACTCGTCACTCGGATCGCACGATCTGGAGCAGCTCAACAAGCCGCTGACCAGTATGAACATGGCTTGGGTGGAAATTACCGGCTCCGCTGTCGACGACCCGCCTCGACCTCGGCCAGGGCACGCTTTGTCGTAGACAGGGCGTTGTATTCACGCAGGTCGCGGTGCCGCTACCATTTCTGTGGGGTTGCTGGGAATTGGCGGTGGGAAACCTAAACGGGTCGGGGTGAGCGAGTGGCGGATCAGGGTTCGATGTCGGCCGAGGAGTTGCGCCGCATCATGGAGGCGGCGCGCGACGAACTGGTCAAGTGGGGAATCGACCGCTTCAGCGTCTCGACGATGGCCGATCGCCACGGCCTCGATCCGGCTGTGATCCGCAAGCACTGGGGTGACTGTCCGAACCGACTCATTCTCGACGTGCTGGCACGGTGGCCCGGTGAGGACATGGCGCCACCCGACAGTGGTGACCTGCGCACCGACTTGTATTGGCTGGCGACCGGAATGGCCAACTACCTGGACTCGGAGCCGGGCCGCACCCTCCAGATGGCGCACCTCATCGAGGATCAGAAACTGCCGAGTGTCGACCTTCGCCGAACGGCCTGGCGGCTCCGTGCCGGCACCGTCCGGGTTGTCCTGGACCGTGCCCGGCTGAGGGGCGAGCTACGTGACGGTGTCGACGTCTTCATTGCGCTGGAGATGCTCTTCGCTCCGATCAACATGCGCGTTCTGTTCACCGGCGAACTGGTGGACGACGACTACTGCCGTTCGGTTTCGGACCTGGTCTGGCACGCAGTGCGCACGGACGGACACCGCTGAGCCGCGGCCGCGGTCAGTCGACGAGAACCGCGCCGATGGCGGTGAGTAAGCCCAGGCCGGTGAGGATCATGCCGACGATGAGCAGGGTAGGTGACTGGGTGCAGACTTCACTCATCCCGTAGAAGTCGATTGTTGTACTGCAGGTCTCGAACGCGCGTAAACGGTTGAGAACGACCAGGATTGCACCGACGAGGATCAATAGCCCACTCAAGCCGAGAACGAACGCGCGCAAGCTCATTTGCACTCCTGGAAACAGCACAGGCTGTGCTTCACGGGCAGCTCTCCGTGTCGATGCGAACCACACCGAAGTCAATGAGTGTGGCCGCGGTGATCGTGGTCCCGGGGGCGGGCGTGGAACTGCACACCTGCCAGTTCCGGTCCATGATTTGAGCGCGGCCCTTACCTGTGAGGTCGGTCGACGTGCTGAATGCGTTCTGGAACTCCGTCAACGCTTGGATGGAGTCTTGGGCATCTTGCAAATTCCGGCCGATGAGATTTGGCATCGTCCAAGACGCCTCCAGTGGCGCGGGTGCCCCAGCCGCGGGCGCAACCGGCGCTGCTGTCCCATCGGCCAGTGGTGGTGCCGGGGCCGCGGCCGGTGCGGTCACCACGACCGAACTCGTCACGGTCACTGTCGACGGCTTGGCCGCCTCGCTACCCCCGCCGCATGCGGACGCACTCAACCCGATTACTGTCGCGCCGATCGCAGCCGCCATCGCCCTGCATATGTGCATTGATTCCCCCTGTAGTCCGGAGACAGGCTAAATGCTGGGATGTTGCTGTGTAGACAGTTTGTGAGATCTGGTCCGGCTGCTCCGCCGGCAAGTCGCGGACAAGTCCTCGGCAAGTGCCCGCAGCGACAGTGAGGTCACCTCAGCGGTTGGTCTGAACCACGTCGAACAGGAGCGCACTATGAACATCGACTCGTCCGTCACCTCCACAGTCCCGGACACCCTCGGTATGGAGATCGCACACCGTGTGATGCTGCGAGACCTTGATCGCACGACCGGGGTCGCGATGGCGATGGCCGACGGGGGAGTACCGATCACCCGCCGCCGGGTGCGGGCCCTGGTGCGCTATCTGGGTCTGATGGGCAGGTCCATCCACCATCACCACTGCGCCGAGGACGACATCCTGTGGCCGGTGATCCAACAGCGCGCGGGTTCGGCCGTCGATCTCTCGCCGTTGACCGAGGATCACGAGGCGCTCGATCCGAAGATCGACGGCCTCGAGGTCGCCACCACAGGTTTTGGCGCCGATCCGTCACGGCAGACCGCCGCGGTGCTGGCGGCGCGGCTGGTGGAGATGCGGAACATGCTGCGGGAACACATCGCCGAAGAAGAACGTGACACCTTCCCGGTGATCCGGCGCTATCTTTCGGTCCAGGACTGGAAGGATGCCGAGGCGCGGATTCGCAAGGCCGCGCGGATGTCGTTCGAACTGCCACGTATCGCTGCGGCGGTCACCCCGGCTGAATTCGACACCCTGAAAGCCGAAGCCGGACCGATGATCGGCGTTCTGCTGGCCGCGGTCAGGCCGCGCTACCGCCGGATGGAGAAGGCGATCTGGGGCTGACGTCGGCAGCAACCCGGGCCAACACCACGTGAGCGTCGGCGCGGTGCCGGGCCGCGTCCTCGGGCCGCGACAAGGCATCGGCGAGCAGCGCCAGCGCGTCATCGACGGTGCCGAATGCCACGGAGCCGGAGTCTATCCCGGCGATACGGCCCGCCCACGGGAGCAACTCGCGGTAGGCCCGAGCACACTCGTCGAGGTCACCCAGCCGGACGGCGGCGCGGGCAAACAACGCCATCCGCGCCAGCCAATAGTAGTTGCGCTGCACCGGAATCCGTTGGTTCCACTGGTGTCGGGCCTCGTCGACGCGCCCCGAATCCAGCAGGCACAGCACCAGCGTTTCGTTCATGGCGTCGGGGTTGATTCGGTGAACGGCGATCATGGCTTCGGTCAGGCCGCTCAGATCGTCGCGGGCGAAGGCCAGTACCAGTTCGAAGACCAGCGCCACTTCTGCGGTGCGCGCCATGCCGGTATCGGCCATCTGCTGTGCCAGTCGGCGGTAGGCCCGTTCTGCCTCCGGTAGCCGGCCTGCGAGCACGTGCAGCACCGCCTGATACACCTGGAGAACGTGTACCAATGCCGCCAATTGGCCACTGGTGGAATGCTCGACGGCCAGATCGGCCTGGCGCATCGCTTCGGCCAGGTCGGTTCGGCCCGAGGCGCACATGAACAGGAACCAGTGCGCCAGTGCCTGATAGCCGAGCAGGCCGTTGTCTCGAGCGACCGAAAGCAGTTCGGCCGCCAGTGTTTCCCGTTCCGCGGCCAGGTCTGGGCCCAACGACAGGTAAGCTCTGGCGTTCAAGGCTGCGCACAGCGCCGTCGGATCGGCTGCGGTACGGGCGATCTCCAGGGCTTCCGCCGACCAGGCCAATACCTCGTGCATACCGTGTGCGGCAGCGGCGTTCTCGGTTTCGAAGATCAGGGCCACCAGCAGCCACACCCTGGTCGTCGGGTCGGCGTCACGGTGATCGGCGAGGGCCCGACGCAATGGCAGTTCGATGGCGGTCGCGTCATCCCCGAGTCCGGCAACGGTCCACGAGATCGGCGCGCGGTAGGAGGTCAGCGCCGCCAGTTCCAGGCTGGGGTCCCCGCTGCCGGCGGCCAACTGCACCGCCCGGGCCCGCGCGGGTCGGGCGGTGGCACTGGCACCGGCCTGGGCTGCGGCGCCGGTGATCTGAATGAGAATGCGCACCCGGTCGGCGTCGGTCACCCCAGCCTGGGCCAGATCGTTCATCCGGGCAGCGGCTTCGGCGAGGTGTAACG